>JAJDDT010000026.1 GCA_029260165.1 Phycisphaerae bacterium
CGGCGGTATTCGTCGTCGAATCAGATTCCACTGCGCGTCCGTCAAGTCGCTGGGATAAGCATTCCTCGCCATGGATCAGGCACTCCTTGCCAATTTCCATCCTTATCGGCGATATCCCTGCTTCTCACACACCCTCTGAGAATTTGAGACACATCTATTTGCTCGGTGACCTGTCTTTTTATGGCAAGAGCTACGGAGCTACAAACAGCAGGACGGGGCTTTACATCAAGAGTGCTGAAAAAAAAGAGGGGTTCAGTGATTCATTCCTTCTCAGTCAGATGTACTCGGAGTTTTCAAGCGTGTTGTTGAGGAATCACGAGTTTCCCAAAGAAGAGTGGCAAGCGATCAATCCCGCGGGTTTCAAGTATTTGGGAACAGGAAGAGCAATGCTCGGCGTGGGCAATCTATATGGTCAGAATGAAGTGTTGCTTTCCAAAGGATTTGTCGTCAGGTACTCGCAGAGCAGCATGGAGAACGATTTCAACATGATGAGCGGCTGGCTCTTCACTCGCACCAGGCAACTCGAACGGTTGGGCAGGAAACACAATAGGATACAAATGAAGATGGACCTTGCCATCGGGTTTTACAAGTCAATCGATGATAGGCTCGACTTCAAGTAGAAGAGACCGGTAGGTCAGGTCAAGCGGAGCGGACCTGACTTTTGGGGTGCGGGGCGGTGTGATGCCCAACTACATTCGGTGGTGAGAGGCGGGGGCGGCGATTTTGGCGTCTTTTCCGATGGCGCGGCAGGATATTGTGGTGCTGGTGGGTGATCCGGTGGCGTTGAGTCGTGAGCCGCGGTTGACGATTCATGTGGTTGGGGAGCGGCGGGACGGTTGATTGAGCGCGGGGGGGGGAACGGTGGATCGTCAGGTCCGCTCCGCTTGACCTGACCTACTATTCTTTGCTGGGCAAAAGTTGACGGGTTGTTGGTTTGTTGGGCGTCTGTTGTTGGGTGGCGGATGGATCGTTTGTTTAGCGTTCGTGTCACTCGCGAGTGGTGGCGCTACGTTCAGAGAGATAGAGCGGCATGCTTGCTGCGCTCTTGTTTTGGGAAAGTTCCCGAAGTCGTGCAGGGCGTTGGTGGGTGTGTCGCTGTGCGCTGCTGGGCGGCGTGAATCGTCAGGTCCGCTTTGCTTGACCTGACCTACTTGATCGGGATTATTGTCCTGGGTTTCTTGGTTGATTGTGCTGTGTGTCGCGGTGATACTGATCGTGTTGATTAGGAGACTCCGCGTGCAGGCCGGTAGGTCAGGTCAAGCAAAGCGGACCTGACGTTTTCGGCGCGGGGCGGTGTGATGCCCGGTTACATTCGATGGCGAGAGTCAGGGGCGGTTTATTTCTTCACGGTGGTGACGTATCGGCGGCGGCGTATTCTGACTTCTGAATGTGCGCGGTCATGTTTGCGTGAGGCCATTTCGCATGTTCGCTCTCAGCGCCCTTTTGAGAATCTCGCGTTTGTTCTGCTGCCGGATCATCTTCATTGCATTTGGGCATTGCCGGAGGGGGACGACGACTTTCCGACGCGATGGCGGTTGATCAAATCCCGGTTTACGCGGCGGTATCTTCATCGCGGTGGGCGGTCGGTGGAGGTATCAAGCGGAGCAGAGAAAGAGAGACGGAGAGGTGTTTGGCAGGGGCGCTATTGGGAACATTGTATTCGTGACGAACGCGACCTTGAGCGGCATCGGGATTACATTCATCTCAATCCGGTGCATCACGGCTATGTGGAGAAGCCTGAGGATTGGGCGTGGTCGAGTTTTCATCGGTATGTCCGGGAGGGGTGGCTCGATGCGGAGTGGCCTGGGGTGGCGATGCCGGAGTTGCCGGATGTTCCGGAGTAGGTTGTTTTTGCCGAGGCGATTGGGAGGAATCGTCAGAGGAATCGTCAGGTCCGCTGCGCTTGACCTGACCTACAGAATTAGGAGGTCGTTGAGGGTTTGGGATTCTGATTTGGTGCGGGATTTGGATTGGGCATTGGTGATGGCTTGGTGGAGGGGGGAGTGGTCATCGGATGGGGCGGCGTTGGGGTCAGCCAGGTCGGTGATTTGTTGGATGGTGATCAAATGAGGGGGCTTGGCTAATGTGTGTTTGGGCTGGGCAGTGTCGGTGGTGCTGAGGATGTTGGCGGTGGTGAGTTGTCGGATGATGTTTTCGAGGCGGTCGGGGGGGAGGTCGGTGGCGTCTGCGATTTGATCGAGGGTGAGTGGTCCTTTTCCGGTGGCGAATGAGTGGGCGACAGCGACTGCGACGGCGAGCCAATCGGAGGGGCCAAGGATCATGTTTTCGGTGTTTTTGGATTGGCGGATGTGGGTGATGCGGCTGGCGGTGTGGGCGAACTCGGCACCGAAGAGGAAGATGGTCCACGAGATGTTGACCCAGAGGAGGAAGAGTGGGACGAGTCCCATGACGCCGTAGAGGTTTCCTTTTGCGACGAAGCTTTCGACGTAGAAGACGAAGGCCCATCTTGCGAGCATCCAGGTTGGGACGGCGACGGCTGCCCCTGCGATGGCGGCGGTGATGCGGACCTGAGTGTTGGGGATGAATCGGTATCCCGCAGCGGCGACGAGGATGCCGGTGAGGATGGGTGCGAGCCAGCCCAGCAGTGAGGCGAGGATGGAGAGACCTGGGAGGTCGCGGCAGGATTCGATGGCGGTTCTGCCTGCGTAGGAGGCGGCGATCATGAGGATGGGTCCGAGGGTGACCGCGCACCAGAAGATCATGATGCGTCTGCCGATGGCCCTGCTTTTGGGGGCTTCGAAGATGCGGTTGAGCGAGGATTCGAGCGTGGTGAGGAGGGTGAGCGCGGTCCAGATAAAGAGGATGGCGCCGATGGGTCCGACGCGTTCGTAGGTGAGTTTCTTTTCGACGTCTTCGACGAGGGATTCGATCTGGTCGGCGACGTTGATGGTTTTGGGTTGGTTGACGGGTTGGGTTGGTTGACGGGTTGGGTTGGATCGATGGGGCCTTCGAAAAGGAGCGTGGCAGGGTCGTCGGAATCCTGGGGGGCGGAGAGGTGGCTTATGCCGGAGGCGTTGAGGAAATTGCGGAGGGCAAGTTTTCCGTCATCGACGACGCCGACAGATCTTGCGACGAGGAACGCGAGGACGAGGAGTGGTATGAGTGCGAAGATGGTGCGGAAGGAGAGTGCGGCGCTCATGGCTGCGACGTTGTGGGCGTGGAGACGGTGAGCGCAGAATTTGGCGAGTTCGTAGTTGTCGCGGAGGAGGCTGGTTTTGTGTCGATCGGTTGGGTCTGTCATGGTCTCACCTGTGTGTAGTTTTGCGCGTGGGAGATGAGAGCGTCAAGTGAGGATTACGGGAGGAGGTGTTCGATGAAGAGGACGCCTCTGTTGGCGGAGTGTGGTGATGTCCGGTGATTAAAGGCGTATTTGCATTCGTCGTGGGGGAGGATGTCGCCAAGGTAGTCGAGGTTGCACGGGTTGTTTTTGTAGGCGTCGAAACCGAAGGGGCGGCCTGGGACCTGGAAGTCGTGAATCATGATGAGCTTGGGTTTCCTGATGGTAAGGAGGATCTGGAGTTCGTCGCGGAGGGGCCAGTTTTCGTGCCAGTGTGCGTCGAGGTAGGCGAAGAGCGGGTAGGAGAATTGATCGATGACGTTGCGGAGCTGGTCTGGGGAGTGGCCGAGGAGTGAGGTGATGTTGGGGTATCTGGCGAGTCGTGGCTGGACGTCGCGGTGGAATTCGGGGTTTAGCTCGATTGTGAAGACCTTCGGGAAGAGTTTGGCGAGGCCTACGGTTGTGTGGCCTTTGTAGGTGCCTGTTTCGACGGCGCAGGTGAAGTGGTGGCGGTGGTGATAGGCGATGAGTCGATCGACGAGGTACTGATCGATGTTGAACATGAATCTGTGGTCGTCGGCAGGGGGAGGTTCGGGCTGATTGATTTTGATAGTGATCGGGGTTGCGGTGGTCATGGCGATGTTCCTCGCGGACGGTTGGCGATTGACGGGTGGGATATCGGCCCGGATTGCCTGCGGTCTTGATTCGGATTGGCGGACGGGGTTGGATTCTTGACAGGTGTGGCGGTTGTGATTTCAATGGCCCGCTTCGATATGACGCGTTCATGGGTCTGAGCATTCATGCCTGAAGCAATAACTATTCGACGGATCGCCATTGGGGCGGATCATGGCGGTTATCCGTTGAAGGAGACCCTCAGGAGTGATCTGAAGCAGCGTGGTTACGTTGTGGAGGATTGCGGGACGCACAATACGGATGCGGTGGATTACCCGGTCTACGCGCGGGCGGTGGCGGAGTTGGTGTCGCGCGGGGCGTGTGATGTGGGGATTGTGATCGACAAGGCGGGGATCGGTTCGTCGATGGCGGCGAACAAGGTTTCGGGGGTTCGGGCGGGGTTGTGTCATGATCTGGCAGCTGCGCGGAACAGCCGCGAGCACAACAACGCGAATGTGTTGTCGTTGGGGTCGGGGGTCATCAGTCCGGAGTTGGCGATTGAGATTGTGGGGGTTTGGTTGAAAACGGAATGCCGTGAGGAGCGTCATTTGCGTCGGGCGGGGATGATCGAGGAAGCTGTTCGGGGAGTGGTAGGTGGAAGCGTGGCGGTCAAGGCTGATGATGTGGCGGTTTCGAGTGTGGTGGAGGCGATGCCTGCAATGGAGCAGTTGAGCGAAGCGGATATTCAACGGATTGCGAAGCGGATGGCGGAGTTGTCGGGTGGCGGCGGGTCGGGCGCGTTTTCGAGTTTCGCGTGCTCGTGTTTTCAGGCTTGTGCTGAGACGAATCCGGAGTTTGTGCGTCAGTTGGTGGGGATGGGTGCGGATCGTGTTGGTCATGAACCCGGGGCGGGTTCGGTGCCTGGAGAGCTGGCGAAGTATATTGATCACACGTTGCTCAAGCCTGACGCGACGATTGAGCAGATCGAGCATTTGTGCAGTGAAGCGGCGGAGTTTGGGTTTGCGAGTGTGTGCGTGAATCCGCCGTTCGTTCGGGCGTGTTCGGATTGGTTGAAGGGGACGGGGGTTAAGGTTTGTACGGTGGTTGGTTTTCCGTTGGGGACGCATGTGCCGGAGATCAAGGCGTTGGAGGCGGGTCGGGCGATTCGTGATGGGGCGCGTGAGATTGATATGGTGATCAACATCGGGGCGCTCAAGGGTCGCGATGAGGCGCTTTCGTTTCGCGATATTCGGGCGGTGACGGATGTGTGCATGGAGCGTGGGGTTGTCTCGAAGGTGATTCTGGAGACGGCGTTGTTGACGGATGATGAGAAGGTTCGGGCGTGTTTGGCGGCGAAGAAGGCGGGTGCGGGTTTTGTGAAGACGTCGACGGGTTTCGGTGGGGGTGGTGCGACGGCGCATGACGTGGGGTTGATGGCGGATGCGGTTCGTGGGACGCGGATGGGTGTGAAGGCGTCGGGTGGGATTCGATCGTTTGAGGACGCGCAGAAGATGATTGCAGCCGGGGCGACGCGTTTGGGGGCGAGTGCAGGTGTGAAGATTATTGGTGAATCGCGGGGATTGACGGTTTCGGGTGAAGGTTCGAGTGAAAGGTATTGATGCATGAATAACGTGGACCTACGAGCGTATGCGCTTTTGGATAGCTTGCAGCCGCAGTTTGCGGCGTTTCTGGCGACGGTGGCGCAGGGATACCTGCCGACGGCATATCAGGCAGCTTTGTTCGTGGAGATATCTCCTGGTATTGAGATCAACCGGGTGACGGACATTGCGTTGAAGTCGACCAATGTGACGCCCGGGATGCAGATCGTGGAGCGGTTGTACGGGATGCTCGAGATTCATTCGGATTCTCAGGCGGACATTCGTGCGGCGGGTGCTGCGATTTTGGAAGCGTTGGGTTTGCAGGAGGATGAGCGTCGCAAGCCGAAGGTGATATCGAGTCAGGTGATTCGTCATGTGAGCGACTATCAGACGCAGTTGATCAACCGGATGCGTCACGGGAACATGATATTGGCCGGTCAGACGTTGTATGTTCTGGAGTGTGAGCCTGCTGCGTATGCGGCGCTGGCTGCCAATGAGGCGGAGAAGGCGGCGGATATCAATATTCTGGAGGCGCGGACGTTCGGTAGTTTTGGGCGTGTGTTTCTCGGGGGTGAGGAGGCGGATATTGAGGTTGGGTATCAGGCGGCGGTGGCTGCGGTTGAAGGTGTGAGTGGTCGTGAGGCGGAGAAGAGGAAGTAACGTTGGTTGGTATTCCCGTCACCCACAAGGGGTGACGCTACATTTACTTGAGGATGGATGACGATGGCAGATGCGTTGGGAATGATTGAGACGCGTGGGTTTGCGGCGATGGTCGAAGCCAGCGATGCGATGGTGAAGGCTGCGAAGGTCGAACTGGTTGGTTATGAGCGGATTGGTGGTGGTTATGTGACCGCAGTGGTTCGCGGTGACGTGGCTGCTGTGAAGGCTGCTTGTGAAGCGGGTCAGGCTGCGGCGTCTCGTGTTGGCGAGCTTGTGACGGTCCATGTGATTGCGCGCCCGCATGAGAATGTTGATTCGACGTTGCCGTTGGGTCGTGCGGATGCGGGTGGTAAGAAGAAGTAGCGACGTTGGTCGTGGTTGGTGAAATCGGGAACCCACGTCTGAAGATGTGGGGCACCCATGTACCCGGGACTGTCGTTGATGGTGACGGCAGGTCGGCAGGTGCGGGCACCTGCCCTGCAAGTACTGCCTTTGATCGGCATTGGTTGGTGATCGCGCCACCCACGAGGGGTGACGCTACAGAAGAGAACGCGACGTCGCGGGTCGTGCGACGTTGGGATTAAATTGGTCTGGAGGCGTTGATGATTCTGGGCAAGGTTGTGGGAACGGTGGTGTCTTCGCAGAAGGAGCAGAGCATGGAGGGGCTGCGCTTCATGGTGGTTCAGCCTGTGGATACGAATGGGAAGGCGGCGGGTTCGACGCTGGTGGCGGTGGACGCTGTTGGGTCGGGGGTTGGGGAGTTTGTGCTGTGTGCGTCGGGTAGTTCCGCAAGGCAGACGCAGGTAACCGACAAGCGACCCTGCGATGCGGTGATCATGGGAATAGTGGATAGCTGGGAGATTGAGGGGGACGAGAAGTATCACAAGGGTGAGGCGGAACGGGCGGGGATGCGTTGATGGTTGAGGACAGGTGACAGGCGATGGCACAGTTGACAGACCAGCAGGTTGATGAGTTGGCGCGGCGGTTGATGTCGCGGATGAACGGCGGTGGAGCGGTGAACATACCGACGCCGCCCATTGCCTGTGGTGAGGCGCATCGGGGGCAGAAGTTGCCATCGGTGTCAGGTGGTGGCAGTGGTTCGGGTTCGTCGTCGAGTCGGATCGGTGTGTTTGCCGATGTGGATTCGGCTGTCGCGGCGGCCGGGGATGCGTTTTATCAGTATCAGGCGCAACCGCTGTCGATGCGTGAGAAAATTATTGCCAATATCCGGCGATCGATGTTGGAGCAGGCTGAAGCGCTCGCGAAGGAGGCGCATGCGGAGACGGGGTTGGGTCGATGGGAGAACAAGGTTACCAAGAACCTGCTGGTGACGAACAAGACGCCGGGGGTTGAGGATTTGACGCCGTCCGCGCAGTCGGGCGATCGGGGACTGATGCTGGAGGAGTGGGCACCGTTTGGGGTGATTGCGTCGATCACGCCGACGACGAATCCGACGTCGACGATTATCTGCAACACGATTGGGATGTTGGCGGCGGGGAATACGGTGGTGTTCAACGTGCATCCCGGCGCGAAACGGGTGTCGGTGCATAACATCGCGTTGTTGAACGATGCGATCATGGAGGTCGGCGGGCCTGCGAATTTGGTGACTTGCGTTGAGGAGCCGACGATTGAGTCGGCCCAGACGTTGATGACGCACAAGGGTGTTCGGCTGCTGGTGGTGACGGGTGGTCCGGGGGTTGTTGAGGCTGCGATGCAGAGTGGGAAGCGTGCGATTTGTGCGGGTCCGGGGAATCCGCCGGTGGTGGTGGATGAGACGGTGGATATTGATCGGGCGGCGCGCGATGTGGTGAATGGGGCGTCGTTTGATAACAACGTGATCTGTACGGATGAGAAGGAAGGGTTTGTTGTTGAATCGGTGGCGGACGCGTTTTTTCAATCGATGGGACGACATGGTGCGGTGGTTTTGAATCAGTCGCAGACGCGGCAGATGGAGAATGTGATTTTCAAGGAGCGTCGGGCTGCTCCGCAGTCGAGCGTCGTGGACCGGTCGCTGATCGGAAAGAACGCGGGGACCATCCTACAGAAGATCGGGATGAATATCGGGGACGACGTGAAGCTCGTCGTGATGGATGTGGATCGGAACCATCCGTTGGTTTGGACGGAGCAATTGATGCCGGTGTTTCCGGTGGTACGGGTTCGAAATTGCGACGAGGGGATTGATTTGGCGGTGGCGGCGGAGGGCGGACGACGTCATACCGCCGTCATGCATTCGCATGATATTTCCAAGCTGAGTCGGATGGCGAGGCTGATCAATTGCAGTATTTTCGTGAAGAATGGTCCGTGCTATTCGGGCTTGGGCGAAGGCGGCGAGGGGTATTGTTCGTTTTCGATCGCGAGTCCGACGGGTGAGGGGCTGACGGGGCCGAGGAGTTTTAGTCGGCGACGACGGTGCGTGTTGGTGGATCATTTCAGAATCGTATGACGAGACAGCCAGCCATCGCGATGTTGGAGCTTGACAGTGTGGCTGTCGGGACGCGTGCGGCAGACGCGATGGTCAAGCGTGCGCCGATCGAGCTGTTTCGGTTTGGGACGGTGGAGACTGGGCGGTTCTTGATTTTGGTGGGGGGGACGGTCGCGTCGGTCGAGGAGGCGTATTTCGAGGGTATTCGGTATTCGGATGGGGCGTTGGTGGATGAGTTGCTGCTGCCGGAGGTGCATGATCAGGTTTTTGATTCCGTGACGGACGGTGTTCGGCGGGCGAGCGATGGGGATGCGTTGGGGGTGATTGAGACGCGGACGATGGCATCGAATGTACGGGCGGCGGATGCGTCGGTGAAGGCAGCCGACGTTGAGATTGTTGAAATCCGTCTAGGCGATGGGATTGGTGGCCGGGGTCTGCTGCATGTGACGGGGAAAGTGGCGGATATTGAGGCGGCGATTGACGCAGGGGTCGGGGCGGTGGCGGATGGTGTCGTGGTGACGCGTTCGGTGGTGATTGCGTTGCAGGATGCAGGGGTGCGAGAGCGGTTGGGACGTGGAACGCGGTTTTTTGGTGCGTGATGCCGGTTAGGATGTGTTCATTGGTTGGTTTTCCCGTCACCCACAAGGGGTGACGCTACATTGAATCAGGAAGATAAACAGGATGTTGTTGGGACGCGTGATTGGAACAGTGGTGGCGACGGAGAAGTACGACGGGCTGACCGGCGTGCCGATGCTGTTTGTTCAGCCGTTGGATCGAATGGGGGCGGACGCGGGGAAGCCTGTGGTTTGTGCGGATTCGACAAAGATGGCTGGTCGCGGAGAGTTGGTGTTGTACGAAGGCGGGCGTGAGGCGGCGATGATGTTGGAGCCCTGGTTCGTGCCGGTGGATCACAGCATCATGGGGATTGTGGATGAGGTCAGTCGGGACGGATGGCGACATGAGAATGGGGATCGGTCGTGATATTGGGGAAGGTGACCGGTGTGGTGGTGGCGACGATCAAGCATCCGTTTTATGTGGGGCGGCGGATGTTGATGGTGGATCGGTTGGACGAAGGCGGAAACGAGACAGGGGCGTATCTGGTCGCGGCGGCAGCCGTCGACGCAGGGGTCGGACAGACGGTGCTGGTCGTGGACGAGGGGAATTCCGCGCGGCAGGTTGTCGGTGATTCGTCGGCACCGCTCAGGTCGTTGATCGTCGGCGTCGTGGACGACGTGGCGATAGATTGATCGCGCGTCGCTATTTTTTGGCAAGTTCGGTTTCGATCAATTTGGTCACCTCGTCAGCCATCGGATCCGTGCGTGGCCCGAATTTGGCGACGACGTTGCCCTTCTTGTCCACAACGTATTTCTGAAAGTTCCATTTGACCGCGCCGCCGTGGTCGTGCCCTGCCTTGTCAGACGTCAGATAGCGATAAAGATCGCACTGGTCCTTCCCCTTGACGGATACCTTCTCAAACAGGTCGAACGAGACGTTTTTCGATTCGCAGAATGTCTTGATTTCTGCATTCGTTCCAGGTTCCTGCCCTATGAAGTTGTTGGCGGGGAAGGCGGCGATGCGAAACCCGGCGTCTTTATACTTCTGAAATAGCGACTCCAGACCGGAGTACTGAGATTTGGTGAGTCCTCACTTGCTGGCGACGTTAACGATCATCAGCACCCCGCCCGCGTACTCTTTCATCGCGAAGTCCTCGCCGTCGATCGTCCTGACGGTGAAATCGTGAACAGTCCTGCCCTTGTCGGGTGATTCGTCGCTCCTGGCAGAATCGCCGATACCCAGGACACCCAGCGCCGTTGCGATAAACCATCGAAACATGTTTTTCTCCTTTGCGGTAAGCCAATGCACGTTCGCCCACACGTTTGCCCAACGGGTGAATTGTAGAACGTTGCATCCCAATACGCCAATATCCGCAGCCCGTGGTGTGGTGGTCGCGTATAAGGACCGAAGTCGTGGAAGCGGCGGCGAGAGCGGCTGAGATGCTGACAAATACGCACGCCGGTTGAGAAATGCGACCCGGGATGATCCGGGTGCATGGTGTCGCGAGATAGTGAAGGAGACAGGCCATGAAAACGAATAATTGTTGGGTTGTGTTGATCGTAGCGATGGGGCTTGGACACCCGATTTTTGGTCAGGGCACCGACCGGGAGGAATCCAGTCCAGACGAGTCGGTTGTCCGCGTCATTCGGCTTCAGTCAGCCAGTGCGGGTGATGTCATGAAGGTCATGAAAGGCTTGGGAATGGGGGCGGATATCGTCGCGGACGATGCTTCCAACAGTATTGTCGTCCATGGTTCGGAAATCGTCGCGAATCAGGTCGCAGAGTTGGTCCGATCACTGGATCAGTCTCGCGAGACGTTGTCGATGAGATTTTTCTTTGTGCGAGGAAAAACAAACCAACACGATGGTGATCCGGGAAAACTGCCGTCCGGCATGCAGAAGGTGATGGCTACGCTGAACGAGCGGGGTGTTTCTGAATTGGAGATGTTGGCTTCGCTGAGTGTGCAGGCGCGTGAGGGCGCGAGATTCGCCATAGACGGCAGCACGACCGGTGATGACGATACGACGATTTCGCTCGATGTCTCGGGAACAGTGTTGCAGGCATCGAAGGGGGAATCGGTGCGGGTGACGGTGAACGCGGAGGTGAGGGAGTTTAGGGACAAAAAGCGTCACGGCAGGTTTTGTGTCACGACGGCGGTGGCGTGGCCCGTGGACGAGTATGTCCTGTTGGCTGTATCACCGGTTGGTTCGCGTGTCGACGAAGTGATTGCGTTGGTCGTTTATGTGCATCCGGAATAGCGTGCCGAATTCAAACAATCCGAGGACCGGGAATGTGCTCCCCGATATCGCGAAATGGTTAATTCGTGACATCGGGGAGCTATTCGTGGCCCCTCAAAACCCCGACAGGAAAAATCCCTGAATTCGACTAAACAGAATGGCTGGCTCGGTCATCTGAACAGGTGTGGCGTGTGACAACGGACGCTCAACAATCGTTAAATCGCCGGAGAGTCGACTCGATCGTGTCAGGACAGAACGATGACCCAACACGATGGGGCGTTTCGGCGGATCAGCGTCAAAGGCTGGTGCAGTTGGCGTATCGGTTCGTGTGGAACCGGGAGGACGCCGAGGATGCGACGCAGGACGCGATCATCGCAGCCCACGAGAAACGTGAGGAATTGCGCGATGAATCGAAGTGGTGGCCATGGGTGCGAAGGATCGTGGTGCGACGGTCACTGTTGGTTCGGCGGCAGGCGGCGCGTCGGAGGGAGTCTGATTCCGCAAAGCCGTGGTTTGTCTACCAGCGTGTGGCGGATGACGCGATCGAACGAAACGAGCGGTTGGCAGGAATGCGACGGGCGATCGATGCGTTGCCCGACAGGCAGCGGATGGCTGTGACGCTCAGGTATCTGGAACAGATGTCGTACCCGGAGATTGCGGAAATCATGGAACTGTCGGAAACCACGGTTCGCGTGCATGTGTGTCACGGTCTGGAATCATTGCGGTCAGCCATGCGGGAGACGGAGGCGGTGGGAAAGGAGCCGGGTTCACGATGAAGACTAGAGATTGCGAAGAGATTCGACTGGCGTTGATCGAGCGCATTGAGCACGCGCAGCCCGTTGCCGGCGACCCGAACGTGGATCGACACATGCGGTCGTGCGCAGCGTGTCGGACGTTCGCCAAGGAAGTGGCTGTCCTCGTGGCGGATTTGGCGGAATTGCGCGAGCTGAGCCGTCTGAAGGTCTTGCCCGACGAGAACCGCGCGGGATTCAGACGCGTTGCGCATCGTCTTCGTTGGGCGATTGGGATGGCGGCCGTGTTAGCGATGTCGTTCGGCCTGTGGCAGGTGAACAGGAGCGTGGATGAGGTAATCGTCGATGCCGGCCCTGACGTCATTGCAACCCCAATGGAGCGACCGGGGACTGTCGTGCGATTGCGTGGTGAGTCGAAGGAGAAATATTTTCTCGTCGAAAAAGAGTCGAAGCGATCCGGCGTGCGCGTGATCTGGTTGCACAGGCAGTTCACCGGCGTGGCTGACAAGGATGACGAGGCGGGTCCGGGACATGGCGGTGTTGATGTGCTGAAAAAGACACGCGTCAGTTGAAATGAACGGGTGAGGATGATCGCGGCGGATTGCGTCGCGGAGAAACAAAGGAGTTTGACGATGAAAACAGGAAATTTCCGGGTCGTGTTGATACTGATTGCGGTTCTTGGTCAGGCGAGTTTGGGACAGAATGCTCGCGTACGACAGAATACTCGCGAACGAGTGGTCGGTTCCGACAAGTCGGTCATTCGGGTTTTCAGGCTTGAAACGGCGGATGTGAACGACGTGGTGGTGGTTTTGCAGAATCTTGGAATTCGTGCGGATATCGTCGCGAATGAGGGCACCAACAGCATCATCGTTCGTGGAACGGAGGTTTCTATGAAACAGGTACAGGAATTGATTGGTGAACTGGATCAATATGTTTCGCGTGATTCCTCCGAGTCCGCATTCATCAAGCTCAGACACCGCAGCGCCCGCGAAGCGGCGGAAATGATGCGCAAAGCGGTGTTGCATTCGCAGAATGCACGGTTGGCGATTGATGAAGCCAATCAAATGGTCGTGGTGTCAGCCTCAGAGGAGGAATTGGAGAGCGCGAAGCGGTTGGTAGCGCAAATGGACAAGGCTCGCGAAACGTTGTCGATGGAGTTTTTCTTCATTCGTGGAAAAGTGAATCATGGACAGGGGGATCCCGGCACGCTTCCGGCGCGGCTGCAGGACGTGAAGGCAGCGTTGAACGAACAGGGGATTTCGGAGTTGAAACTGATGGCACTCCTCAGTGTTCAGGCACGGGCGGGTTCAGGTTTCGGAATCTCCGGGTCGGGTATCTTCGAGGCCGATGCGTCGAAAACCTTCACGATCCAGGGTGACGTGCTCGAGGCGTCAAAGGAAGGATCCGCGCGGTTGCGCGTGGAAGCCAACGTGAAAGTGCTGGGGCAGAAAGGAGGGCGCGGTTTCTTCTGGATCGAAACAACCCTGGTGACGGAAATGGGCGAGCATATGGTGTTGGCCGCCGCTCCGGGGACTTCGGAAATCGATGAGGTGATCGCGTTGGTGATTTACGCCGAGTAGCCCGGGAACTGCGAAAAAAGACAACGTTCAACGCCCCGGCGTCGCGCACTGTGTGCAGGCGATACCGGGGTCGTTTTTGGTGGGTTCCAGGATTAGTTGAACCGGCATTGGGGTTCGGGTTGTGGGTGATGGGGGGCGGACCTATACTGGCTGACCGGAAGGCACGAAGAGCAATCAACAGGAGATGGACCTTTGACAGAGATGAAGGCAACGAACATTACGTGGCACGAGGGGCATGTCGATCGGGACGCACGCGAGAAGCTGCTGAAGCAGCGTGGGGCGTTGATCTGGTTTACGGGTTTGAGCGGGTCGGGCAAGAGCACGATCGCGTTCACGCTGGAGCACGCGCTCGTTGAACGCGGGCATCTGGCCTACTGCCTCGATGGCGACAATATCCGTCATGGGTTGAACAAAAACGTGGGTTTCAGTGCTGAGGATCGCAAGGAGAACATCCGGCGAATCGCCGAGGTCGGCAAGCTGTTCGTGGATACCGGCATCGTGACGTGCACGGCGTTCATCAGTCCGTATCGCGCGGACCGTGACGACGCGCGTCAGATCGTCGGCGATCGGTTTATCGAGGTGTTTGTGGATACGCCGCTGGATGTGTGCGAAAAACGCGATCCCAAGGGTTTGTACAAAAAAGCGCGGGCAGGCGAGATCAAGGGATTCACCGGAATCGATGATCCCTACGAAGCCCCCGAAAAACCCGAAATCGTGATCAACACCGCCAACGTGTCACCGCAGGAAGCGACGCTGCAATTGGTGTCCCTGTTGGAAGAGCGCGGGTACGTCGAAAAATCGGTGAACTGACGAACAAATCCGATGATCGGAAAGTAAAAAAGCCAAGGGACCCGAGCTCGCCGTATCTCGGGTCCCTTTTTGCAGACTGCCCACCCTTGCGGGTGGAGACCCACAGCCTGGTTGTTCGTATCGGTCGTGCGGAAGGTCGTCTTGAGGTAGCAAATCGCAGGTCGCAGGTGCCAGTTTGATGAGTCGGATGATTATCGGGCGTTGGTCCATTGTGGGTGTTCTTGCAACGTTGTC
This sequence comes from Phycisphaerae bacterium, assembly GCA_029260165.1. Lineage (GTDB taxonomy): Bacteria > Planctomycetota > Phycisphaerae > UBA1845 > UBA1845 > OFTM371. The sequence goes on from JAJDDT010000026.1 coordinate 14,759, forward strand.
GATCGGTTGCATTCCGTCGCCCGATAACGCAGGTGGTACGATTCCGCCACCCCAAATTGATGACAACGTACCTCCCGGATTTGACGGCGGCGGTGGCGGGGGTGGTGACCCACCACCGGTAGGGCAGACCACTTTTGACGTGACGATTGATGCGTCGTCCCTGATGATCGGGGGAATCACCGTCGAGGCTGTCCTGACCTTGAATACGGTGGCGGGTGGGAATGTCGAGGTAACGAGGTTTTCGCTGGCGGACACCGTGAACGAAACGGGGGCGACGTTCGGTTTTTCGGGCGGCATTTCGCTGGTGTCTTCGGCCGGCGGAACGGATTTTTTCACGATTTCCAACACGGGGAACGGGCGTGTGTCTGCGACGATTCGGCCAACGTCGTCTTCGGGCGATGAATCGAACCTGTTTATTGTTCAGGAAGGCAGTGGGGCGTTCAATCCGGGTGCGATGGGGCTTGGCCATTCGGTTCAGGCGGGGTCTTTGGTGACGTTTTCCATTGATGGCAACAACGTGACAGGGACGCTGGACCTGACGGGGACACCGATCAACTCGGCGGGCGGGACGGAAGTGTATGTTGGCACGTTTTCCGGGACGCGCCGTGGGTCGTGATGCGACGTTGAGACGTCCGCTGACGGCCGGTGTTGGCGGGACAGGGGAACCATCAAATCAAAATTGGCGGGGGTGGTTGGGAACGGTCGCGCTGCTGATCGTTCTGGCGATTATCGGACTAAGACCGTTGATTGCTGAGCGGTACGATTCCGCGCCGCTATCGACGACATCGGCGTTGGACGGGGTGCGCGATGCGTCGCCCGTGCGGACGGCGGTGTTGGATGGATTGATTTGGTTGGCGGGGGCGATGTGGTTTGCGTCCGGGATTGGGCGGGGTCGGCGATATCGTTGGACGGGGTTGGAGTGGGGATTGGTGGTGGTTGCGGTGGGGGCGGGGGTTTCGTGTGTATTCGCGGGGAACAAGCGGTTGGCGATCAACGGGGCTGCTGACTGGGTGACGTGTGGGTTTGTTGCAGTTTTGATAGCGCAGGTCGTGCGGACGCGGCGGGATTGGCGGTTGGCGATTTGTGTGGTGATGGCGTCCGCGGCTGCGCATGCGGTTGAGTGTTTTGATCAGGTTTTCGTGACGTTTCCGCAGACGGAGGTGATGTATCAGGAAAATCGGGAGGCGTTTTGGGGTCAGCAGGGGGTTGCGTTGGATGCGCCGCAGGTGGAATTGTTTGAGCGAAGGATGGCGGGCCGGGAAGCGGTGGGATTCCTGGCGCATAGCAATATTGCGGGGGCGTACCTGATTGCGTGTGGTTTGGTTGGTGTGGGGGTTGTGTTGGCGGGAGTTGGAGCGGGGCGCGTGTTGTCGGGTGGATTGGTGTTGGTTGTGTTGGGGGCTTGCGTGTTGACGCGGAGTCGGGGGGCGATTGGGGCGGGGGTGTTGGTTGGTCTGCTGTGGTATTTGGGGAATTGGTTGAGATTGGGGCGATCACGGGTGGTGGTGTTGGCGTGGGTGGCTGCGTTGACGGTTTGTGGGGGGATTGTGGGGTTTGGGTTAGCGAAGGGGACGTTGCCGAGTCGGTCGTTAGATTTTCGATGGCAGTATTGGACGGCGAGTGCGGAGATGGTGGGGGATCATCCGTTGACTGGGGTTGGCAGCGGGAATTTCGGGCGACATTATTTGCAGTACAAGGGGATTGAAAGCCCGGAGGAAGTGAAGAATCCGCACAATATTGTGGTGCAGGCGTTTGCGGACTGGGGTTTGGTTGGCGGGGTTGGGTTGGTGGTGATGTTGGTCGGGGCATCGCGAGTTGTTGGGCGCTGGAATGTTAGGAATGTCAGGAATGATGAGTGGCGGTTTGATGGGGATCGGCGTCACTGGTTGCTGGGGATGTTGGTGGGTGTTGTGTTGTTCGGCGTGCGGGTTTTGTTTTTGGACAGTAATGACGCGAATTACCTGTATGTGGCGACGGCGATTCCGATAATGGCGTGTGGGTTGGGATTCGCGGGAGTGACGGTGGCGACGCGGCGGGTGCGGGGGGAATTGTTGATGGCGGGAGTTTTGGCGGGGGTGGTTGCGTTTGTGGTGCAGGATATGGTGAATTTCGGGTCGATTGTTCCGGGGACGTTGACGACGGTGATGGTGTTGTGGGGGTTGTATGTGGCGGGGACGCGAACCGAAGGCGGGACGGTTGAGCGGCGCGGTGAGGTCTGGATGGCGGGTTGTGTTGCGATTGGATTGGTTGTTGCGGTGTTTTGGGTGGAGCCGCAGCAACGGGCGTCAGGTTATGCGCGGTCGGCGCGCGAGGCGAGGACGGCTGATGCGGCGTTGACGTTGTTTAAGCGGGCGATGGCGGCGGATGGGTTGGATTCGTCGTATGCGTATGAGGGTGCGAAAGTAACACGCGGGCTGGCGATGCGTTTGGATGATGCGGGGGGGTGGCTGGTGCGTCATGATGCGTTGATTGACGAAGCGATATCGCGCGATCCGGTGCATCTGACGTTGTGGCGGGAAAAGGTGCGCGGGCGGTTGCTGGCGGGACGTGAGGGGGATGTGGATGTGTTGAAGGCGGCGGTGACGGGGGCGGAGCGGTGTGTGGCGTTGTATCCGAATGATCCGGATGTGCATGTGGTGTTGGCGGATTGTTTGGGTGCGTTGGGTCGTGCGACGGGGGATGTGGGTTTGATTGGTCGGGCGATTCAATCGTTGGAGCGGGCGATTGCGTTGGAGGATGCGAAGCCCGAGTGGGAAACGATTCGGCGGATGCCGGAGCGTGTGCGCGGTGAGATTGAATCCCGGATGGAGGAGCTGGGGCGGTTTCGGATTGAATGATGTGTTGCTTGCTGTCGGACATTTCTGTGCATTCCCGTCACCCACAAGGGGTGACGCTACATTGGTTTGATGTTTGATTTTGCGTTTGATTTATTGCGGAGATTGGTTGGTCGTTTCATCATCTACAAGGGGTGACGTTGCATCGAAATTGGAGTGGCTTATCTGAATTTGTTGAGGTCGTCGGGCGTGTCGATGTCGCGGGTGACGGCGATGGTGGGGCAGGGGACGGTGAGGATAGAGTCGGCGTGTTTGCGGGTGAGTTCGCGGAGTCCGGTGTTGCAGAGTGGGGAATGGACGTCTTGTGCGAGAGAAGCGGGGAAGATGAGGGGGTGGCCTCGACGGTTGTTGTGTTCGGCGATGACGAGGTGAGTGGGGCTGGACTGGAACGCGGTGATGCAACGGTTGATGTCGGTGGGGGTGAGTCCTGGCTGGTCGGCGGGGATGATGAGGAATCCGTCGGTGGGGGCGGGTGTGTGTTGGTCGGCGATGGCGGTGATGGCGAGGCGGATGGAGTCGATCATTTCGGATTGATCGTCGTCGTTGATGACGATGGTCGTGTTTTGCGATTCGGTGAGTGACAGTTGATTGGCGATATCGGTGCGGGTGACGATGGCGACGGCGGAGATGTTGGTGGCGGTGAGCGGTTCGAGGACGGTGAGGAGCATGGGTTTGTTGTTGATGGGGATGAGTTGTTTGGGTTGGCCCATGCGTCGTGACATGCCCGCGGCGGGGAGGATGGCGAAGATGCGGGGTGGGGTGGTCATGTGATGTGGGCGGCGTTGATTTGGTTGACGTGTTTGGTGTTCAGGACGCCTGCGAGTAGGTGTCGGAGGGTGTGGTAGGCGTTCATGTCGATGTTGTGGTTGGGGGTGGCGGCAGTGCTGTTGTTGATGGTGACGGATTTGATGGTGTGGTTCGTGGCGTCGATTTGCGCTGTGACAACGCCGTCGTTGTATTGGGCGGTGGCGGTGCGGTTGTCGATGTCGAGGTGGTATTCGTGTGATTTGATTCTGCCTACGATGGCTGCGGCGGTTTCCGTTTGCGTGGCGACGAATCCATCGCGTGGGGCTGCGTCGGTGTAGGATTTGACGGAGCCGAAGAAGCTGGGTTTTTTGATGTAGGGTCCGCCGTATTCCGGACAGAAGGTGTCGCAGTTTCCGCATTCGTTGCAGAAGTCGGCGTAGCATGCGATTTGCATTTTTTCGGTGATTTCGAATTGGCGGGTGGCGGACTCGACGACGCTGCCGTCGGATTGGACGACGTAGTCGGGGTGGTCGAACGCGGTGATGGGGGTGGGGTAGGTGAAATTGGCTGCGTTGGGGCAGACGGGGATGCATTTGTCGCAGGTGATGCAATCGAACACGTCGAGGTGTGAGTTGATGCGTTTTTGGATTTTTCGGTTTTTGTCGGCGTGGTAGCGGGCGTCGTTGCGTGCGTTTTCGGCGGCGATGGTCGTGTTGAGCATGGCTGCGCAGGTGACGGGATCGCCGTAGTGTTGGGTGGCTTTTTGGGTGGCGATGTCGCGTTGATTGAAGTGATCGAGGACGAAGTCGTTGATGTTGGTCGCGTTGACGTTGTTCATGGCGTCGGCGAGTCGTTTGAAGTAGACGGCGAGTCTGCCGTAACCGCCGGGTCGCAGGAGATCGGAGCTGACGGTGATGGGGACGAAACCGCAGGCGACGGTGTCGGCGATGTTCTGATTGTCGATTCCGGCGCTGAAGGTGATGGGGACGTTGGGGCCTACTGTTTGACGGAAGATGTCGGTGAGGGTGAGGGCGATGACGTGGAGGGGTTGTCCGGAGAGGTACATGACCTTGTTGTCATCGGTGAAGAAATCGCGGTGGTTGATGACCTCGAGGGTGTTGCTGAATTTGTAACCGAAGCGGCGGTTGTGTTTTTTGGCGAGGGCGGAGAGCCGGGTGTTCATCGCGACGGATTCGTCGAACATGAGGCCTGTGGTGTAGGCTGATGGGTTGACGGTGAGTTCGGTGTAGCCCATCTGGTCGTGGAGGATGTGTTCGAGGCGGTCTTTTCCGAGCATGGGGGGGTTCATTTTGACGATGACGTCGAGGTTGCGGTCGGTAATGAGGAAGGTGCAGATGCGTTCGATTTCGTCGGCGGGGCAGCCATGGAAGGTGGAGAGGGTGACGCTGGTTGAGATTTGGGTGGGGTAGTCGATGTCGCGGGCGTGTTTGAACCGGGTGGGGATCTGGTTGCGTAGTTTTTCGATTTCGACGGTGGCGTCGTTTAAGCCGTCGAGAAAACGTTGGACCTTGTCGGACCGGATGCCCGCGAGGTCGTATCCGACGCTGGTGTCGTAGAGGACGTCGCCGTGTGGGTTGGCGAGGTTGAGGTCGGCGAATTTCGGGTCGTGGCGGAGCATTTCGATGAGCATCATGCCTGCGACGTATTCGCGGAGGGAGTCGTAGACGAGCAGTTCCTGCGAGAATTCGATGTTGTAGCCTACGTTGGTCATGTCGATGCAGGGTCTGCCGATGTCCAGGCGGTCGTCGATCTGGACGGTTTTGAGTTCGATGATGCGCGAGCCTGCGAGGTAGCTGAGCAGGATGTTCTGGGCCATCTGGGTGTGTGGACCGGCCGCGGGTCCGATGGGGTTGCCGGCGCGCTGGCTGTGGAATTGAACGGAGAAATCCGGTGCGTCGTCAGCGGGGGTGTGCCACGATCGCCTGGGGAGATGGAAGAGGGTGTTTTGGATTTCGGGTTCGCGGTAGAGTCGGGTGACGAGGTCTGCGAAGGGTGCGGGGTTGAGTTCAGCCATGATTCAATTCACACTTGACGTGATGCCCATCGAAGACGTCAATGTATGACGTGCGTTGGTTGGTGGCAACCCCTTGGGAGGCTTGAAGTTGCGGATTGTGGGGTGTTGATTTTGCTTGTGGGGAATGTGTGGGTGGCGTAGACTGGGGCGGGATGGAATCATGATCAGAGCAAATAAGAAAACGGCAGGAACAGGTGCGGTGGTGGGCGAAGTGTCGCTGAACGTCAATGGGAAGGATGTGTCGGTGGCGACGGATCCGAACCGGTCGTTGATGGACGTTTTGCGGGACGATCTGGATCTGATTTCGCCCAAGAACGGGTGTCAGCCTCAGGCGCAGTGCGGGTGTTGTACGGTGCAGGTGGAGGGTAAAGCGCGACTTTCATGCGTGATGAAGGTTGGGCAGGTGGCGGGCAAGTCGGTTTTGACGAATGAGGGGTTGTCGGCGGAGGTTCGTCAGCAGGTTTCGGATTGTTTTGTGCGGGCGGGCGGGGTGCAGTGTGGGTTTTGCATTCCGGGGATTGCGATGCGGGCGGTGACGTTTCTGGATGAGAAGCCTGATCCGACGCGCGGGGAAATTGAGCATGCGCTGCGGGCGCATCTTTGTCGTTGCACCGGGTATACGAAGATTGTTGATGCGATCGAGTTGATGGCGAAGGTGCGCAGCGGGGCGGAGCTGCCTGAGGCGGATACGAGCGGTCGGGTGGGGACGCGGCTGGCGAAATATCGCGGGCATGAGTTTGTGCTGGGGGATTTCCGGTATGTTGATGATATGAAGGTGGCTGGCTCGCTGTTTGCCGCGATGCGGTTCAGCGATCATCCGCGGGCGTTGGTGAAGGGGATTGATGCGTCGTCGGCGGAGAAGGTGCCTGGGGTGTCGCGGGTGATTACTGCGTCGGATGTGCCCGGGGAGCGGTATGTCGGGTTGATCGTGCAGGATTGGCCTGTACTGGTGGCGGTTGGTGAGGAGACGCGTTACGTCGGAGATGTTCTGGCGATTGTTGTGGCGGAGGATCAGGCGATCGCGCGAGAGGCGGCGAAGTTGATTGAGGTTGACTACGAGGTTCGCGTACCAATCACGCGACCGCAGGACGGATTGGCGGATGACGCGCCGCAGTTGCACAAAAACGGGAATCTGCTGTCGAAGTCGGGTGTGAAGCGTGGTGATGCGGCGGGGGCGTTGACGGGTTCGGCGTTCGTGGTTGAGGATTCATTTCAGACGCAGTTTATCGAGCATATGTTTCTGGAGCCTGAGGCGTGCATCGCGGTGCCGGAGGGTGGCGACGGGAACGGTGAGGCGCGGTTGCAGGTTTATTCGCAGGGGCAGGGGGTTTTTGACGATCAGCGCCAGATTTCGTCGGTGTTGGGCTGGGATCGGGATCGGGTGCGGGTGGATCTGGTGTCGAACGGTGGGGCGTTCGGCGGCAAGGAGGATATGAGTATTCAGGGGCAGACGTCGTTGGCGGCTGCGTTGACCGGGCGACCGGTGAAATGTTCGTTGACGCGTGAGGAGAGTTTCCGTCTGCATCCGAAGCGTCATCCGATCAGGACGGATATCAAGCTTGGGTGTGACGAGGAGGGTCGGATTACGGGGTTGGTGGCGCGAATCATCGGGGACAAGGGGGCGTATGCGTCGGTGGGTGCGAAGGTGTTGGAGCGGGCGGCGGGTCATGCGACGGGTCCGTATCGTGTGCCTGCGATCGATATTGAGTCGTTGGCGGTCTATACGAACAATCCACCTTGTGGGGCGATGCGTGGGTTCGGTGCGAATCAGTCGTCGTTTGCGGTGGAGGGGTTGTTGGATCGGTTGGCGGAGAAAGTCGGGATTGACGGTTGGGAGATTCGGTATCGCAATATTCTGGAGCAGGGGGATCGGTTCTGCACGGGTCAGAAGCTGGACAAGCCTTTTGGTTTGAAACAGACGTTGCTGTCGGTGAAGGACGCGTACAAAAACGCGAAATACGCGGGGATCGCGTGCGGGATCAAGAATGTTGGGATCGGCAACGGTATGCCCGATCTTGGCAAGGCGGTGTTGAAGGTTGAGGATGATGGGTGTGTGTCGATCCGCACCGGGTTTACGGAGATGGGGCAGGGGTTGTTTACGATTTCGATTCAGACCGCGTGCGAGGAAACGGGGTTGGGTCCTGAGACGTTTCGTGCGACAACGGATACGTCGGCTGCGGTTGATTGCGGGCAGACGACGGCGAGTCGTGGAACGGTGCTGGCGGCTGCCTCGGTTTGTGAGGCTGCCCGGAAGTTGAAGGCTGATCTGGATGGGGGCAAGACGTTGGCGGAGTTGGTTGGGCGGGAGTATCGCGGGGATTATGCGTGCATGTATACAAACAAGCTGGGGGCGGACGTTGAGGAACCGAAGACGCATCTGACATATGGTTTTGCGACGCAGATTGTGATCCTGGATGACGACGGTCGGTTGAAGAAGGTGGTGGCTGCCCACGATGTTGGACGAGTGATGAATCCGACGCTGCTGGAGGGGCAGATGCAGGGTTCGATTCACATGGGTTTGGGGTATGCGTTGACGGAGGAATTCGTCGTTGAGGGTGGTGAGATTCAAAGCAGGGATATCAAGAGTGTTGGGGTGCTGCGGGCGCATCAGATGCCGGAGGTCGAGGTGATTTTCATCGAGGAGCCTGATCCGGAGTGTACCTATGGTGCGCGAGGTGTGGGTGAAATCGGGTTGGTGCCGACGGCGCCTGCGGTGGCGGGTGCGTTGGCGTCGTTTGACGGGATTCGTCGGACGACGTTGCCGATGAAGGATTCGCCGGCAGCGCGGGCGATTTTGGATCCGCGGTGGAAACCGGGGAATCCAGGGACGGACGGTTCGTAGAGGTTGCCCGTCACATGCGAGGGGTGATGTTCGTCGGGAGGGGTTGGTGTTTTGTCGGGGTAGGGGGGGGATAATGTTGGTTGGTTTTCGCGCCACCCACGAGGGGTG
>JAJDDT010000027.1 GCA_029260165.1 Phycisphaerae bacterium
AGGCCGGCAGTGCGGTGAATTGCAATGATGGTGTTGGTTGTACGGATGATTCGTGCAACGAGACAATGGATTCGTGTGACAACGTTGCCAACAATGCGAATTGCGACAACGGGTTGTTCTGCGACGGCGCGGAGACATGCAGCGCGACGCTCGATTGTCAGGCCGGTGGTGATCCGTGTGGTGGTCAGGCGTGTGATGAGGTGACGGACCAATGCACGGGCGGTGGGCCGACTGCGCAGCTGGAGGCGGGATCGGTGGCAGTCGGTGGCAGTCTGGTGACGGTCCTGCTTTCTCAAACGTACGTCAACCCGGTGGTTGTATGCTCAATCCAGTATGCCAACAACACCTCGCCGGTGGTGGCGCGTGTTAGCGGTGTGACGGCGACGAGCTTCGACGTGCGGCTGCAGAACCCCTCCGATGGTGCGGTTGCGGTTGACAACGTCAGTTATCTTGTTGCAGAGGAAGGCGTTTGGACCATTGACGGCGTCAACATAGAGGCCCATACCTATGTATCTACTGTTACCGACCGAAAGAGTAATTGGAATGGTGAGTCTCAGAACTACGGTCAGGCCTACTCGAATCCGGTCGTCGTGGGGCAGGTGATGACAGAGAACGATCCTTTGTGGTCTTTCTTCTGGTGCAGGGGATCCTCACGCACTGCTCCGCCGTCAGGAACGGTCTTGAATACCGGAAAGGGAGTCGCCGAAGACAATATTATTGTTCGTGCTCCGGAAACGGTTGGATTCATTGTGTTTGAAGCTGGTTCTGGAACAATTGGAGGCGTTGATTTCGAGGCGGCGCTGGGTGCCGACAGTGTCCGCGGAGTGGGTAATTCGCCATCGTATACATACACGTTTAACACGGATTTTCAGTCAGCTCCAACCGTCGCTGTAACAACGATGGCGGCCATGGATGGTAATGATGGTGGCTGGGCCCAGACACATGGAGCGACGCTTGGAACCACCGCGAGTTTGTTCCTGTCGATAGACGAGGACCAGATCGGCGGATCTGAGCGGCGACATACGACCGAACAGGTGGGTTATGTTGTATTTGAGACGGCGGTCGTCTTTCCGAATACTCCATAGCCGACGATTTGCATGGATCCAAACCCCGGCCCCTCCTGTATCACAGGTGAGGCCGGGGTTGTTTGTGTTGTCATGCCGGGGATTGCAGTTTGGAGGTTATGGCTCGCTGGAAGCGATTCCGATGGCGCTGGCGGCGGCGTGGTCTTTGGTGTGCGTGATGGACAGGAGGATTTGCGCGATGCCTTTTCGTTTCGCGACGTTGGCGCATTCGCCCGACAGGTTGACAAAAGGTTGACCGGCGGGGTCGTTGACGATCTCGATGTCCTTCCAGCTAATCTGACCACGCCAACCCGTGCCGAGAAGTTTCAGGACAGCTTCCTTGGCGGCAAATCGTCCGGCGATGTGTGGCAGGGGGTCTTTGAACTCGCTCGCCCGTGCACGCTCCGCCTCGGTGAGCACGCGCTTGCAGAAGCGATCGCGGTGACGCTCAAGAACAGCTCCGATCCGAGTGCACTCGATCAGGTCAATCCCGTGGGCAATGACGTCCATGATCGATCAGCCTAGCGAATGCGCAAGGGGGCGACAAGCGTTGGCGCTCACGGTATCGATGGCCCCCTCAATGACATTGTTGACTGGAACCTACGATCCGCCTTCAAAAAGCGTTTTGTTGCGCAATTCGTTCGCACGCTCAAGCACCTCCTCGGGATCGGGAGCAGTGGCCTCGGTCAGGACAAACGACGCTTCATGCTGATCGTGCAACTGTCCAGGCCAAAGAACATCGGAGAAAAAATCAAGCACCGGCCATTGATACCACGGCGGTTTGACCTCGACGTGCGAGTTGAGCGTCTGAAACCCCCCCTTGCGACAGGTCACCCCGTAATCACCATACCAGGTGAAATCAACCGACACCGGCGAGGATCCGATTTCCTCGTCGTTCAACATCACAATCGCACCCTGAGGCTCGGTTCGAATGGTCAGTGTTCGCCGAACACAGCCCAGAGGCCCCAAAAGGGTCAACCACAGAAGGACAACATATGGCACACATTTCATCAGAACACATCCGATTTGCGACAGCTCAAAATCGGCCAACTCCGGGTCGGGTTTTGCAATTCGGCTCCTCACGCCCGGGTTTATAATCCCCGATAGGGCGGCAGGCAAGAAAAGATTCCCACCCAAAACCCCGACAGACACCTCGTCCGATGGTGGTACCGTGCGATGTGCGCAGGTTTGATCCGCTGTTGTGTCAGGGAGCAGAGCCGGTGAAGACCGTCTGGAACGCGCACCAGTCGACCAGGTTAACCGACCCGTCGGCGTTCATGTCGAAGATGCTGCAGTCGACACCTGCCGCGGGTATGGAGTTCGGCATGCATGTGGTCAGGTCGCGAAAGTCGAACAGATCAAGGTCATTATCTCCGTCCGAGTCCGCGGGCATGGTGAGGACGGTGACTGTCACGCCGTCGGCGGTGTAGGCGACGTTGTACTCGCCCGGTCCGACGATCGTTTCAAACTCGCCCGTGTGCGTACCGCCTGTGACGGTCAGAATTTCATACGCCTGCCCAACCAGCGGGAGAAACCCCTTCAGCGGGACGAGCCGAAGCGTGCCCGCGAGGGTTGCGTCTCCATTGATCACGAGTTGATCATGCTCGGTTCCGGGGATGAGTCCGCCGAGTTCAATGTCGAGTGTGGCCGTCGATGACTGAACGTAGTTGGCGTTGATCGTCAGAATCCCGGGCGATTGTCCAGGAGCGAGGTTACCGACGACGTGTTCAAGCAGGTTTCCGTTGATCGTACCGTTGCCGGAGAAGTCGCCTCCGAGAAACCTGAGGATGGGTGCGGTCAGCTCGCCTTCGATTTTGTTCGTCGAGCCGGCGTGACTTTCAAACGTGCTGGCCACTTCCACAACGGCACTATCGTTGATCGAAAGCTCGCCCTTGTTGGTGAGTGTGGGGTTGATGGTTAGTTTCGTCGTGTTGTCGCCCGACACGATGATCCTGCCGTTGTTGATCAAACTCGGAAGTGACAGAACGGCGCCGCTTGTTAGTTCAAGCTCGCCGTTGTTGGTGCCGGCCTGCAGTTGTGGGAAGCTACTTGACGAACCGAGGATGATGTGGGCACCGGCGCCAATGGTATTGATTGTGTGGTTGGGCATGTCCAGGATGGGTGGATTCGGGATTTGGCCGATTCCCTGGATTCGCCATGTACCCCCCGTCAGCACCGTCCCGGTCACCTGCTCGATCGGGCCGGTCAGGAGGAGCCTGCCTGATACGACCTCGACGGTCCCCTTGTTATCAAGCGCTGCGGAAAACGCAACCTGAGTGTCTACGTCAATCGTCAATGCCCCCGAGCTTGTCGCGCTGACCACGAATTCGCCACCGGAGTTCGCCATGACGCTGGAATTTCCCCGAATGGTCCAGGTGCCTGCCCCGACGACGACCCTGCCGCCGTCGAGTATCAAATCTGCTGCCTGGGAGACGCGGCTATTGAACGTCGAAATGTTGAGGGTGCCGGCGAGCGTTTTCGGCGCCCCTGCCAGGATATTCAGGATCGCTCCTTCGATGAAAACACTCGCCGAATTGGGGCCGAGGTCAGACCGACCGATCGTCCCACTGTTCCAGCTAACGGTCCCACGATCCACAGCAATCAATCCGGGGCCTACGATATCGCCGCCGTCGAGCATGAATTTGACGTTTTTGAGTTCCAACTCGCCATCGATTGACGCGCTCAGAATTGCACCGGGCGACAATCGAAGGATTCCGTCGCCTGGGAATACAAGTCCATTCGCAAGGCGGATCTCCGTGTTGCCCGATTTGAATTGGTAGGTGCGATTGGCCGCACCTTCGGCCGCCAGTTCCAGTTCAGAGGTGTTGGCAAGGTTTACATCCGTTCGAGAGATGTTCAGGACGACCTTGGCACCGCCGAGAAACTCTGCACCGCCACGCAGGATGATTTTCCCGGCATCGACGTCGGTGTGGCTCACCGGACCAGCGCTGTAGAACGCGTCGATCGCGGAATCGGCGGTGTCTTCCGAGTCCGGTTTGAAGAGGAGTCCGGCATTTTCGACAGATCCACCGCCCAACCCGACGGTCATGTTACCCTTGACGATTTTCCAGGTGCCGCCGGTCTGGTTTTCAATCACAGCGTTGTCGAGATCGACGTCGTCCTTCTGGAGCGTGGTGGCCTCGTCGATGTTTGTATACCTGCCCCTGATCCTTTTCGGGGGAATGACGCCGCCGAGTTGAGCTTCGATGGGGGCGACGATGCTGTCGATGGCGAACGCTCCCTGATTCACGATCCGGCTGGTCGTCGTGTCGATCCATCCCAACCGCCACGCGGAGTTGCCGGAAAGCGACAACTCGCCGCTGGTGGTGAGCACTTCGTTTCCCGTCGCTCCGAAAGCGAACTCAGCGTTCAACTGGAGCGACTCGATGCTTGAGTCTTCGGCGAGGGTCAATGGTTGAGCAATCGTCAAGCCTCCCTCGGCGGTCAGCGACCCAATCGACACGGCTCGTTCGTTCAGGACGACGCCGGTGACGGGAACGTTTTCCCGGATGGTGACGATTGCGGGACCGGATTCCCCAGGGGGAGATCGCGGCAGGTCGCGCGTGTCGATCCAGTTGGTGGTTTTTCCATTGTTGGTGTGCCAGTTGTCGTCGCCCGCACCGCCGTTCCACTTGTAAATGTTACCGGGGGGCGGAACGTCGCCGACGGGTACACGAATGATCGCGTCCAGGTTGGAATCGAACCGGGCAAGAAACGCCACCTCAAAGCCGTCACTGAAGCTCGTGCTCTTGCCGCTGGTTGGACCCGGTCCGTCCGGAAATTGCGTGTCAGCAATCGTGCGCAAACCTCGCTGCGTCAGCACAACGTCACCGGGCTGCACGACGTCCTGGAGAACCCCGTCGGCGTCCTGTGCCCATAGGCCTCGCGGTACACCCCAGCCGGAACCCTCGTAGTTTCCAGTGAAGACGACCTTGCCGCCTGGGTTGACCGCAAACTTGCCGAAATCGAAGAAAACACCAGTCGTACCGGGCGCGACATCGCCGGGGATGACCGTTCCATCGTCCAGAGAAATGTTGCCCTTGACAATCGGCTGCAACACCCCGCCGGCTTCGCTCCAGATCGCATCTGTCGTAGCCAATCCGTTGGCGATGAAAAGTAACTCCGTATCAGACACGAAGACCGGTCCTGAGAAACCGAACAAACTGTCGCTGAATCCGAGCGTTGTTGGTATTGAGGCGCCTGCTCCACCCGCTATTCGCAGATCGGCTGGACTGGTTCCGCGCCAAATACCGGAGGGCGTGAATGAATTGCCCAACCGTCCCTGGAAAGCGACCTCTCCGGTGGGACTGATCGCCGGCTTGTCGAGGAATCCCCGGAAGGGTGGATCACCTGACGCTCCCGGAGCCGCGTCGCCCTCGCGAGCCACAAGTCTCAACTCCCCACCGCAGAGGCACCAGATCCCCTCGTCGTTGCTGAAGGTGACTCCGCCGACGCCCGGTTCCAGATTCCCACGAAACGCGACGTCTCCGCGTGAATTGATAACCAGACTGTCCGGCCAAAAGTTGGAAAACAACGCGCCGGTGGGTGTGTCAGGGGCCTGGTCGCCTGCGATCGCGATACGGTTGGGTCCGTTTCCGCTTGCGACACGGAACACCGCCAGCAAATCCGGTTCGGCACCGAAGGGGACGGTCATGAACGCAGCCGTCCCTGAGTTGTTCAGCGCAAACGAAGCGATGTCCGCCTGCACCAGTTCGGAGAGACCGGGCAGGTCGAGGGTGTCCGTCCGAGCGATGTGGCTGAGGTTGCTCACCGACGGACCGGTGAAGAGTACGGAACTCACGCTGGAGGATCCCGATTCGTCACGGATTGCCGACGTAAATGCCACAGTGCCGACAGGATTCAGAAGCGGCGGACTTGAAAACGGAAGAAAGAACAGCGGTTCCCCATCGTCGTTGGTGAAGCCGGGCGCTTCGTCAGGCATGCGAATGACCTGAGAACTAAGGCCAGGGGTTTCAAAGATGATGAATGATGGGGTTATCTGTCCGACGTTGCCTCGAAACACGACACGCCCGGTGTCGTCGATCGCGGGCAGGCCGAACCCGCGCATCAGGGTCGCGCTATCGGGAACATGATCCCCAAACTCCGCGACAAGATCGACCACGGTCGTTTGCGCATCGCTGTACACCGCCACGGTTGAAACAATCGCCACCGTTGCGCAAATCACCCAGCATTTTCGCTGCATCCTGGCGGCCCCATTGGTGTGCGTTTCTTGCGAGAAATGGTCGGCACAACGCTCTTCATGCATTGTAGTGAACGCGACAACGACATTCAACCGACATGTTTCAACGGACTGTTATGGGGCGTGACGCTGAATACACAAGGAGTTCGTCTCCGCCTTCATTGGTTCCCCATGATGGCATCGTCTCAAACCATACAATTCCGGCGTCCGCACCGACGTCGCGAGTGATGTTGCGGGTGTCAGTGACACGAACCGAGAATTCCGGCGACGACTCGACATTCAGGTCCAGAATCACAATATCAATCGGATCGGGCGAGGCGTTCGGTTCTACCCGCCAAAACGCAAGACGATTCCCGGCTTGATTCCAACGCGGAAACAGGTCAGCCACTTGCGAATCCGATTCCAGGAACTCAATGTTCAGCCCAGCCGGCGCTGCATCAAACGATACCGGTGCAACCCAGATATCCCAATCTCCCAGAGGACCAGGGCCATCCCCTTGATGCCGATAGCTCACCAGAATCGTGCCATCCGGTGAGATTTTCGGATCAAAATCTCCCGGACCGATACCCATCAGGAATTCGTCTTCACCTGAAGTACGCATCCGCACATTCGACAACATCATCGTGTCCGGGTCCATCGTGGACGTATAAACACGGCTGAAACGAGACGAATCATCAATCAGTTGTCGCTTGAAGCTGATCGTGTTTCCATGCCCCCAATGCGGATCGGCATCAACCTCGTTCTCACCCGGCGCGTCAGACGCATACCCAACCATGCGCGGCGAAGCACCGTCAATTCCCATCACATACAAACGCAGTTGTACCCCACCGATCTGATGCCGATTCGATGCAAAGATTATAAACCGACCATCGGGTGAAGGCTCGGGCGTCGCGTCGATGGCACCATTGTTCAATCGACGTCCCGCATCATCAAGATCGGTCAGCAGTCGCGGGCGTCCCCCATCAAGCTCCATCACCGCAATCGCGCTCTGCGGCAGATCCCCCTCATCGAATACCCCATCGGTCGTGCCGTCGACCGCCCCGTCATCAAGATAGGTCTGGTAGATCAGGAATGGATAACCCACCGCAGTCGGCGGCGCGAAGACAACATGGTTTTCCTGAAACCAGGTGTCCGAGATCTGCACGCGACGCGAACCGGTCGCGTCGTCCAGAAACACACTGTATCGCATCCGCGGAAATTCCGCGTTCACCGTCAGTGGCTTGGGGTCCGCCCGATCATTCATTCCATCCCCGTCGGTATCGCCCAACGTTGGATCGGTTCCGAATATCCCCAATTCATCCCCATCCCAAACCGTGTCACCATCGCTATCCGCCAATCCAGGATTCGTACTCGCTGACATTTCCTGCGCCAGCGTCAACCCGTCTCCGTCCAAATCACTGTCCGGATCAGGCACGTCCGCAGGCATGCAACCACTGATCACTACCACTATCCCGAACAAAACCCATTTGCCCATTTACACGACCTCCACAACGACCCACCGTATATGGTGGAATTCACTGATGCCGACAGGCGTGAACCCACGCCTTACGACTCACAACGACCGATAACGCGCAGTATCGCCCCGAAGCACCTCGATTCCAACCCTTCCTCGGCCGATACAACCAGCGGCGGACTGGACGAGTAACTCTATTGGCACGAAAAGGCATGACCCTCGCGGTTTTTCCGAGAAGAATGTGCGCCGTATGCTTCCTCGCAGCGACCTTGTCGCCCTTGGTTTCCTTGCGCGCCCAGATCGCCCCGTCCGTGTCAGTCCCGGTTCCCGTCAACGTCAACGCAGGCTCGGATTCCGGGATCGACGAGCAGCCCGATGTCGCCACCGACGGGAATGGTACCTGGATCGCTGTTTGGTCCTCCACCGAGGATATCGGCGGATCGCTTGGGGCAGATCGTGATGTGCTTGTCTCGCGATCGACCGACAACGGCGTTACCTGGAGCATCCCTATTCCGGTGAACTCCGATGCAGTTGGTGATCCGGGTGAAGACTTCTGGGTATCCATCGTCACCGACCGAACCGACCATTGGCTTGTCGCCTGGGTTTCCAACAATGATCTGAACGATTTCGACATCCGATATGCCAAGAGTACGGACAATGGTGTTTCCTGGTCCACATTGGCGGTCCTCAACAGCAACGGTGGTGCGGACAATGGTGATGACACCGCGCCAAACATCGTTTTGTCGGAAAACGGGATTCTGATGGCCGTCTGGCAGTCGACCGAAAACCTGGGTGGGACGGCCGGTACAGACAACGACATTCTATACGCGACAAGTTCGGACTTCGGAGCGACCTGGTCCACACCGGCCACGCTGAACTCGAACGCCACGACGGATACGGGGGCGGATACGAATCCCCACATCAGCACGGACAACAGTGGAAAATGGGTGGCGGTCTGGCAGTCGACTGAGAACCTGGGTGGGACCATTGGGGTGGATGACGACATTCTAACTTCGATCAGCACGAACGATGGTGGACAATGGTCCGCACCAACGGTTGTGAATACCAACGCCACGACCGACACAGCCAACGACGAGATTCCATCCATTGCCACCGATGCGAACGGTGCCTGGTCCGTCGCGTGGCAATCTGCTGAGAATCTTGGTGGTACGATTGGTACGGACCGCGACATTCTCTTTGCCAGGTCCACCGACGACGCGGCAACGTGGTCGACGGTCGTGCCCCTGAATGGGAATGCCACCACCGATATCGGCGAGGATTTTTTCGTTCAGCTCGCGCAGGTTTCCACGACAGACTACTTCGCGATCTGGTACTCCTCAGACGCGCTTAGTGGAACCATTGGTGTTGACCTCGACTATTTGATGTCACAGAGCAGTGACAGCGGAGCGTCATGGACATCCCCGCTGGCATTCAACAGCAATGCAACAACTGATACCGGAAATGATAGCTTGCAACGGCTTACGTCGGACGGCTTTGACAATTGGATGGTTGCGTGGATGACGACGGATGTGTTCGGTGGAACGATCGGTATCGATTCCGATATTGTGGTCGCCACTTTTCCGCTTCCCGATTGCAATGGGAACGGTGTCGGTGATCGACGTGATGTTCGAGCGGGCACGAGCGTTGATTGCAACGGCAACAGTGTTCCAGATGAATGCGAGGGGGGGTGTCCGAATGCACCGGTTTTCGGAACTCCGCTATGCGCGGTGCTCGATACGGACGACGACGGTGTGAATGATTGCGACGACCGCTGCGCGAACACACCGGGTTGGGGGTTGGCAGATGCTCGCGGTTGCTCGTGCAGTCAATTGGATGACGATGATGATGGTGTGGATAACTGCGGCGATCAGTGTCCCGATATTCAAGACATTGACAGCGATGGAGACAGCGTCGCAGATTGCGTTGATCAGTGCCCGAACGACAGCAACAAATCCGTCTCAGGTGTATGCGGTTGTGGCGTGACAGACTCCGATATGGACGCCGATGGGACACCCGATTGCGTGGACGCCTGTCCCAACAATCCCGACCGGAGCGATCCTGGCAACTGCGACGAAGCATCCGACGATGAGACCGAGGCTGCGACTGATGATCGGACCGAAACGCCCACTGACGACGGTTCCATTCCATCACCCGATGAACCATCGACGCCGGTGGGGCCAGTGACGGATCCGACAACCGACAATCCGGACGATTCCGACGATCAAGGTCCAACGGTCCCGATCGGCGCGTTCTGCGGTTCGGGAACCCTGGCATTTCTTGTGCTTTCGTTCAGTGGTCTCGGGCTGTTTTCGTCGAATCGATCGCGATCGACCTGCCTTTGAGCAGCTTCTTCAAGTCCGCCAACGACAACACTAACAAAAACGCCAATTCAGGAATATCGAGAGGCAGACGCTAGCGAATTACGGTGAGCGAGGAGTGATTCGGCGTCGTGTCTGTCGCGGCGTACCCGAGAAATGATTGAAGTGAACGGCTGTCGCTGCACCGCCACGCGATCGCCCGCCAAACCTCTCGCAGTTGCACCTCGATCACCGCAATATCCTCCAGCGGCTCGCGAGCCGCCCACGCTCTGGCCAACTTCTCCCGCAATACCAGGCGGTGTTCCTCAAGCTTCTCTATAGATTGATCATTCGTCATGTTGTCGCTCCCCAAATCTCCCCTTCGTACATCGATCCCGGCGACGGTGTCTGCAACACGGGGGATTGCTGTTTCCATCATAGGCGTCTTCTGCCGTGCCGGCAGGCGATTGATTTGACCCGATCCGCATCCCGCGCCAAACCGTCTGCATCGGCGGGGCGGGCAGGGCGACTTGAGCGATTGACAAATGCGGAAAAATGGTCGGGTGCGACAAATACATCGGGGTTGACGATGGAATTTTGAATCCCACAATTGGTGCATGAAAGCCGAATCGGCATCGAGGGAATTTGCAGCGCTGTTTCCCGAGGTGTACCGCCGATTTCATCGGCGGGTGACGCAGGCGGAGTATCGGATGACGGCTGAGTCCGTGGCGGTTGTGCAGCATCTGGCTGACAGCGGGCCATTGACTGTCGGCGAGGCTGCGCGACACATGAACCGTTCTCAGGCGGCGATGAGTGAGCTGATCGCACGTTTGGAGCGTCGCGGCGTGCTTGCGCGCATGCAGGACAAACGTGATCGCCGCCGTGCACTAATTTGGCTGACCGATGATGGGCGTGCAGCCCTCGAACAAGCGCGAAGCGTTCTCTCAACCGAGTTGCTGGAAAGGGCGATTCGCGGAATGAAACCGGACGAACGACAGAAACTGATTATCGGCATGCGGACCCTGGTCGAAAAGGCTGCTGCCGTTGGAGACAAATGAAAATGACAGAATCACACAAGTGCGGAAGTTGCGGAATGCCGATCGAGGACGGCACCTATTGCCACCATTGCGTGGACGAAAAAGGCGATTTGCAGGCGTTTGAGGAGCGGTTCGATCGCATGGTACAATGGATGCAATGTGAACAGCCCAACTCATCGCGCGAGGAAGCGGAGAAAATGACCCTCGTATACATGGGCAAAATGCCCGCATGGAAGGACCACCCGAAAGTGCGCGCCGCACAGGGCTGATCGCAAGGACCATCGGGTTTGTGGTCACGAATACGAACACCCAAAAAAGGGGGGCTTTTGCCCCCCTTTTTTGCCTCCTGTTGCAATCAGATTCCCGCGTCAGCGCCTACGGTACAAACTTGTATCCTATAGTGTGCACCGTGATGATGTGCTGCGGATTCTTCGGGTCAGGCTCCAGTTTCCGTCGCAAAGACACGATGTGGTTGTCCACCGTGCGGTTGGTCGGATACGCATCCAGACCCCATATCTTGTCTAGCAAGTCGTTTCGCGGCACCGGCTCCTCAGCCTTTTCGATCAGCATCTTGAGCATCTCGATCTCAAAGTATCCGAGACTAAACGTCTCTTCCCCGCGCTCAACCCTGCCCTTGACCAGATCCACGGTCGCCTCACCGACCTTGAGAATTTTTGACGCCGTCGGCGTCGCCCCTGCATGACGCAACGAAACCTTCACCCTCGCCATGAGCTCCTTCACGCCGAATGGCTTGGTGATGTAGTCGTCAGCCCCAAGCTCGAGTCCGCGGACAACGTCCGATTCCTGCGATCTCGCGGTGAGCATGATAATCGGCACCGTAAAGCCAGCCTCACGCAGTTGGCGACAGACCTCAAGCCCGTCGATTTTCGGCATCATGATATCGAGGAGGATGAGATCGGGGCGGTCGGATCGCGCCTTTTCCATCGCAACCTCGCCGTCGGCGGCTTCGATCACCTCGTATCCTTCATACCTCAGGTTGTCGCGTAACCCCAACGCCATATCCGGTTCGTCTTCCGCGACGAGAATCCGTGCCATGTGTGGTCCTTTCAGATTGTGTATTCGTTTGACGTCTCTTCGCTCTCCAAATCCCGCTGCGGTAAGAATACGCGAAAAGTGCTGCCCTTGACCAGTCTCGATTCGACATCGATGCTCCCGCCATGGGCATCCACGATGTGTCTGACCAACGCAAGTCCCAGTCCCGTACCCCCGCGATCGCGAACGCGCTCGTCGTCAGCACGAAAAAAACCGTCAAACAATTTCGCCCGATCTTCAGGCTTGATGCCGATTCCGCTGTCCAGTACCGAAATCAGGACACCGTTCCTGTCCCGGCGGGTTTCGGTCGCAACCTCAATGCGAACACATTTCTCCTCGCGACTGTATTTGATGGCGTTGCTGAGAAGGTTCACGACGATCTGGGCGATACCGTGACTGTCCGCCTGGATTTCCACAATGTCCGGATCGATGTCGAGTTCATGCTCGAATCCCTGTCGATCGAGATCGTGTCGATAGTCGTGGTATATCTTCGAGACGATCTCGCCGACGTTGACCGAATGAAACGAATACTGTTTCTTCCCCGCTTCAATACGCGAAAAGTCCAGAATATTCTGGATCAGGTGCGTCAGACGCTGACTCTCTCGAGCGATGATCTCGTAGTATTCGTCCCGTTTTTCCTCACTCGTAACCCGGCCTTCCCTCAGCGTCTCAACGAACATGCGAATGAGCGCGAGCGGGGTTCTCAGCTCGTGCGAGACTCCCGCCACGAAGGAGCTTTTCATCTGGGAAAGTGCAACCTCGCGATCCACAAGCCGGAGAAACTTGCGAACGAGAACCAGCAGCGTCACCAGGAAAACCGCACCGCCACCGATGTAGAACATGATCTGGAAAATAACCGCCCGCTGCCGCGAATGAATAAACTGCGGCGAGGGAACGATCACCAAAGGCGCAAACTCGTCGCCGACAGGTTCAAACCACGGCGCATCCGTCGCCTTCATTCGCGTAGTGACAGCCAATTTGTCGGATCTCGAAAGTATCGGTTCAATGAGTGATTGTTCGAGAACACCCGGGTCAATACGACCGACGGCCAATATCGGTCTGCCAGTCTGGGTTTGAGAAGCCAGAAACGTGAGCAACCTGGGGCCTTCGCTGCTTTCGACCAGGAGACGCTCCGGTGTCCATTCGAGTCCCGGCGGGGTGGCAAAGGACAGTGAGTCCAGTTCCGAGTGAATCAGATGAACCATGAAAGCATCCGCTTCACGCGTCGGGATCATGCGACCGCCCGTCAGGATGCACAAATCAGTCAACCAGTCGGGGGTTGTGAATTGGACAACCACGCCCCGACGCGCGTTTTGGCGGTAACTGCTGATCAATTCAGTCAGCGTATGTTGTGATTCATCGCTGACCCGACCAAGAATTCTGACGCGATATCGGGCGGCTTCGTTGTGCGCGTCGGCGATGAGAAGTCGGCCCAGTTGGCGCGTCTGCCTGATCGCGAAAAACAGCCCGAGTGCGACGAAACCAAAAGCAAGCGTGACAATCAGCGCCCAGACGGTGGTGGACTTCCGATCGAATTTAATCAACGCGTCGGACATGGGGTCATGTTATCGTGGATCGGCGTTCACGATAATGGTCCGTTTCGACAGGCGGCGCATGGGCGGGCGACCAGTGTTCTGGAAAAACGGCGGATCACCCACTATATTCTGTTCGCGGCGTTGTACGTTCTTGTCGGACGTACGCGGAAATCTGCAAAATGCCGCAAAACGCAGATAGAGACGCATCTGATTGAAAACGAGTGGGAGACCCTGATGACGTTGACAAATGATTTGGTGACAGAGCGACTGCGGACCGTCAACGATCCGGAACTGCATCGGGACATCGTGTCGCTCAACATGGTAAAGGAGGTCGTGATCGATGGTGGGGCGGTTCGGGTGCACGTCGAACTAACGACACCCGCGTGCCCGCTGAAGGATCAGATCACGGCGGATGTCCAGAAGGCGGTGATGTCGTTGGACGGAGTCGAGAAGGTGGAAGTGGAGTTCAGCGCCAAGGTTCGCGGAAATTCCGGGGCACCAGACACGTTGCCCGGGGTCAAAAACGTCGTTGCGATCGGCGCAGGTAAGGGGGGCGTTGGAAAAAGCACTGCCGCGGTGTTGGTCGCGTTGGGATTGCGACGCAGTGGAGCCACCGTCGGGATTCTGGATGGCGACGTCTATGGCCCGTCGATTCCGACCATGCTGGGGGTCGAAGGGCAAAAACCGACCGTACGCGGTGAAAAAATGGTGCCCGTCGAAGCGGCAGGGATCAAGGTGATGAGCATCGGGTTCATGGTGAGTCGGGATCAGCCATTGATCTGGCGCGGACCGATGGCCCATGGCGTGGTCAAACAATTCCTGGAGCAGGTGGATTGGGGCGAACTCGATTATCTGATTGTGGATTTGCCGCCGGGGACGGGTGATGTACCGCTGACCTTGGCGCAGTCGATACCAGGTATGACCGGCGCGATTGTCATTTGTACCCCGCAGGACGTGGCGCTGATCGACGCGCGCCGGGCAGTGATGATGTACCAACAACTGAACGTGCCGATCCTGGGGATCATCGAAAACATGAGCTACTACATCTGTCCGAGCTGTGGTCATCGCGACGAGATTTTTGACCACGGCGGAGCCAAACGGGCAGCCGGGGAAATGGAATTGCCATTCCTGGGGGCGATTCCGCTGAATGCGCGGATCAGGCAGTTTGCGGATTCCGGGGTCCCCGAAAAAACGTTTACCGACGCAGATGCGCGCGTCATAGAAGCGGTCGAGGCAGTCGCGTCGGCGGCCGCAGGGCAAATCAGTGTTCAAAACATGAAACAGGTCGAACGACCAACGCTGTCGATCGAATGATCCAGGACAACGAGCCAACCGGAATTGAATGACCCAACGTGGGAGGAGTCCAAAATGAGCAATCGAGCAGCCTTGCTGGCGGACCAGATGGAGGGAAGTCGGGACTGGACGTTGCGACTCCTGTCCGACGTCGACGGGGAAGACTGGTTGTATCAACCATTAACTGCCGGCCACCACATTCTGTGGATTTGTGGCCATCTCGCGGTCGCGGAGCATTTGCTTGTGATCACGCGTTGTTTGGGGGGCGGCCCGCCGGATGAGTCATTTGCGGACCATTTTCCGATTGGACAGCCCGTCAAAAACGCCGGTGAGCACGATTGGCCAACGACGGAAGCGGTTCTGGAAAAAATGGACGCGACGCACGCGGAGGTGATCCAGGCCATTCGAGGGATGAATTCCGAATTGCTCGAAAAGCCCGCCTACGGACTGAATGGGGCGGAGCATCCGCATTACAAAACCGTGGCTGGGGCGGTGGCGCATTGTTCGCGCCATGAGGCGTTCCACGCGGGGCAAATCGCGATGCTGCGGCGATTGCGTGGCAAGTCATTTTTGAGATAACGGATGGTCGGCCTTCGGGGTAAGTGAGGCATGAAGATTCAGTTGGTTTATTTGGGGCCTGCACGCGATTGGGCGGGGTTGGATTCGGAGACCGTCGAGGTCGTGGACGGGGCGACGTTGGGCGAGGTTGTGGCAGGATTGTGGGAGCGATTGGATGAGCTGGGGCGACGGCGGGAGGTTCTTCGTTTTGCGGTAAATCAGTCGTTTTCGGAAACGGAGACGGTGTTATCGGACGGTGATGAGATAGCCATCGTACCACCGGTTTCCGGAGGAACGGAAGAATCGTGCGATTGGGTGGAAATTGTGAACGGTCCGATCGATCGCGATGCAGTGCGGCTGTTCATGGACAAATGTGACGGGACGGGGGCGGTGGTGGTTTTTGAGGGCGTCACGCGGTTCGAGCGGGATGAGAAGTTGGGCGGACTGGTGCGATTGGAATATGAGGCCTATGGGGAAATGGCCGTCAGTGAGATGCGGCGATTGGTGGGTGAGACGCGGCGACGTTGGCCTGTGCTGCGGGCGGCGATGGTGCACCGCGTGGGGGCGGTGGAAATCGGTGAGGCGAGCGTGGTGATGGCTGTGGCGTGTGGGCATCGAGCCGAAGCGTTCGAGGCCTGCAGGTGGTTGATTGATACGTTGAAAAAGGACGTGCCCATCTGGAAAAAGGAAATATGGGAGTCGGGCGAGAATCGATGGGTGGATCCGACAGCCTGCGAGAAAGGGCGATAGGAGATGGCCAAGGCGGAGACCGCCAAAAGCACGCGAGAGTCGGTCGCGACGCGGAAAGAGCGTTGCGGGAAAATCGCGCGTGGGCTGAAAAAGCTGTATCCGGATGCGGAATGTGCGCTGAAACATGGCAGTGCGTTGCAGTTGTTGATCGCGACCATCTTGTCAGCGCAATCAACGGATGAGACGGTCAACAAGGTAACGCCTGTGCTATTTGGGAAATATCCGACGGCGGCGGATTTGGCGGCCGCGGATCCGTCGGATGTGGAGGAGATCATTCACTCGACGGGTTTTTTCCGGCAGAAGACCAGGAGCGTGCAAAAGACGAGTGCTGCGATTGCGGAAAAGCATGGCGGACAGGTGCCGGACACAATGGACGAGTTGGTCGAATTGGCGGGGGTGGCGCGAAAGACCGCGAATGTTGTTTTGGGAACGTGGTTCGGAAAAAACGAGGGCGTGGTGGTGGACACGCACATCGGTCGGTTGAGTACGCGGTTGGGGCTGACGTGGCGAAGCAGGGATTCAAAAGATGCGGTGAAGATTGAAAAGGATTTGATGGAAATCGTGCCGCGGAAGGACTGGACGAATTTCGGACATCTGTTGATTTGGCACGGCCGAAAAGTGTGTTCAGCCCGGAAGCCGAATTGCGACGAATGCACGCTGGCGAAGCACTGCCCGTCGGTGGGCTGACAAACGTTTCGCTGCATCGCCCATTGCCTGCTGTCCCGACCACTCCTATGCTGGACCCTGCCTTGTGGCTTGACTGCAAAAAATATCCCCTCATTTGAAACGAAAACGACATGTCACAACCAACGAAATGGACTTTTACCGTATTGCTGCTTCTCGTCGTCACCATGACAGGCTGCGTCGCGACGCAACCCGTTCGAGCGACAAAATTTGATCTTTCACTGAAAATCAATCCCGAACGTCACGAACTCACCGGACGAGCCGAGCTGACCCTTGAACCGCTCGGCGACCCGTTCGGCGACGAACTCATCTGCGTCGAATTCGACCTCAACGAGAATCTACGCGTCACAAACGCCGAAGCGCGAGGGGCCGAATTCGTCGAGTTCGAGCAGGAACCATTCTGGCGACGACTCTTTTCCAGGAAAAAGAACTCGCCGCGCATCGACCGACTCTATGTCCGGAATCCCGACAACCCCAGCCAATTCCAGGTCGTGATTGAATACCAGGGTCAACTCGAGCAGGACATCGCTGCCGGCGAAAAGGCAGGTCAAATCCACAATTTCCAGGTCTCGTCGCACATAGGTCCCGAAGGCACCTACCTTTCGCCCAACGCAGCCTGGTATCCAACCCCGCATTGGGAACACGATTCCGCCGAAGACCCATTCGATCCCGCTCTGATGTTGGCCGACTGGAACGTCCACGCCGACCGCGTCGAAAACTACGAACTCGTCGCCACGGGATTGCGCGACGATCGATCCGATCATTACCATTGGCGATCACCGCACCCATTGACAGGCGTTATGATCACCGGCGGACCGCACGAGGTATGGTCGGAAAAAAGAGGCAACGTCACCATCAACGTCCACATGCAAGCCCCCGACACAAACGACAGCGAAGCCAGCGACAACCAGGCCATCGCCAAACGCTACATCGATCGCGCCGCTCTCTACATCGAACGCTACGAACCCCTCCTGGGTCCGTTCCCCTACGAGCAATACACCATCATCGAGAATTTTTTCAGTTCCGGATTCGCGTTTCCAACCCTGACACTTTTCGGTCCCGCCGTCATGCACATGGGCGACAACGCGTTCCGCCACGGCTACCTCGATCACGAACTCGTCCACAGTTGGTGGGGATGCGGCGTCGATGTCGATCCGCGCGACGGGAACTGGTGCGAATCGCTCACCAGCTACTGCACCAATCATTACGGGCATATTCTTGAAGACGACGACGCCGGTGCTCGCAAACGTCGTCGCGACTATTCCAATTTCCTGTCCCGTCTCAAACCCAAACACGACAAGCCGCTCGCGACCTATGGCCAACCCGGTGGAACCGGACGCGGCGTCGCCTACAGCAAGGGTGCAGCCGTCTTCCATATGCTCGCCAGAAAAATCGGCCAGGACGCGTTTTGGTCCGCATGCCGATCATTAACCCACAACTACCTCGGGCGACACGCGAATTGGGACGACCTGAAAAAGGCATTTGAAAACGCCTCGAACCAAAACCTCGACACGTTTTTCGAGCAATGGGTGAGAGGCTCGGGCGCGCCGATCCTGCGTTTGGTATCAGCAGAATACGACGGTGAAACCGGGAATCTCGCCGTCGAGATCGATCAGGGCGAAACGGATTTCGATCTCGATGTTCCGTTGCGTGTATTTCATGGCGACGCACATGAGGACGTCGTCGTCAACGTCAGCAGCGCCAACGTGACGGTGCAGATTCCAACGCACAACAGATCAACCGCCATCGAGCTTGACCCCGACTACCACATCTTTAGAAAACTCGACCTCACCGAGATCATGCCAACATCCAACACGACCAAATCAGCCAAACACCTAACCATCATCAAGCCAGCCGGCGACTTGTTTGAGGAGTATGAGACCGCCATCGAAGGATTCGTGAAGGTGGTCTGCAAACGCAAGGACGCCGTCTGCGTGACATTGATCGCCGACGATTCCCTAACCGCAGACGCCATCGAAAAAGGAGGCGTGCTGATGATCGGTGACGCGGTACGTCACCCGGTTGCTCAGGAACTCCTGAGTCGTTCCGATTCCCCAATCGTCTGGACCGACCGGGGATTCACCATCGACGGGCAGGAGTTCAACCAACCCAACCAGGCTGTCTTCTGCACCGTCCACAACCCCGATTCGTCTGAGGACGGTATCACCGTTTATCACGGCAACGACCAACCCGCCCTCGCCAACGCCGCGTTGCTGGGTTTCTACGCCAACAGTCTGCTTGTTTTTGAAACCGACACCCGCTCCGAAGTCGTCCTCCGCCGGGATTTCGAATCAACACAAAAAATCGCGGTCTCCGAACAAGCAGGCGATTGATGAAATCGTGGCTGGCAGCGTTCAAAATATGTTCAGGGGCAAAATGTCCCCAACGCTTCGCAAATGGCGGGACCAGCCAACGGCGGCATCGGGCAAGGGGAATATCATCAATATCATGAAGGCCGCCTGCCGATCTACTGCTCGGAAGACCACCTCCCTCAATTCGTGGTGGTGAACGGTTATTTCATCGAGGCTTCTTTCATGAGCGATTACAAATCATCTTTACAATGGGTTCCGCTTGGCGTTCTTGTTGCGGCGTTGGGCGTATCGGCACCGATCGCAGATGCGTGCATGGCGGTTCCACCATTTGACTCGGACCCGAATAGTCTTCACGTCGCGGGCGAGGAGGCCATCATCGTCTGGGACGCGAAATCTCAAACGCAGCATTTCATCCGCCGGGCCACATTCCACACGAAAGTAGACAGTTTCGCCTTCCTCGTGCCGACCCCTTCTGTACCGGAGCTGACCGAGGTGAATGACACGGTGTTCGACGACCTGGCCAATGCGGTAAAGCCTGAGGTGATCGAAAAGTGGAAATACAAATTCGAGACATGTTGGCTGATCATGCTTCCATTCAGATCGCCGGTAGCGATGACCTTCGTCAATGTTGAATCACAGGTGGAGGAGCCGCCCGTTCAGGTGATTCATCGGCAGCAGGTCGCAGGTTACGACGCCGCGGTTCTCCGCGCCAGGGATGTGCAGTCGCTGATCGACTGGCTCAACGAAAATGGATTTGCGTTTCAGTCCGCCGCTGCCGACTGGCTTGATCCCTACGTCGAGCAGGAATGGGTCATTACCGCCTTCAAACATGCTACGGCTGGAAACGCGCGGGCAAAGGAGTTGAACACCGAGGCCGTCCGTATGTCCTTTCACGCCGAACGCCCGTTCTTTCCCTACCGCGAGCCGGTTGAACAGGGCCGACGTTCCAAAGCCCAACGGTCCCTGACGGTCTATTTCGTTGGCGACACGCGAATTGATGGACTGATCGGCGAATCCCGGACGCCCTGGCCTGTCGAAACGAAATACGCCGCCAAACGTGACGATCTCGGCCCCATCCTTGCCAGATTACTGCCGCCCGCTGTGATGTCCGTTGATCAGCCGCTGTGGCTGACGGCAGCCGTGGACAACTCCCGTATTCGCCCCGGTCAGGGCGGCGATCTTTTCTTCAACGCGTCCGCCGTGCAGAAAGAAGTCATCCCGCCGCCAATCATCCGCTACACAGGCACGACGAAAATTCCGATCGTACTCGACCTGTTGTACGTCGTTCCCATAACGGTATGGGTCATTCGACGGAATCGCAGAAGTTCCATGCGCTCCGCCCCAATGCCCGGTTAGCGATTGCACATCCGATTGTTAAGGCCCGGTGAACGCCAGTTGCATCTCGCCGTAGTCCGCAAAATCGACGTCCCCGTCACTGTTGAGATCATACGATTGGCATCCCGCCGACAAGCCGCCATCCGGCGACGGGCCGGTGAAACAAATGAAGAAACGGTCGATGTCCTGCAAATCGACGTCTCCATCTCCGTCACCATCACCCGGGGTCGGCGCCGGCGGCGTGAAATCGATCGTCAGCAACGGATGAAAGGAAGCGTTCGGGTGTTCCCTGCATGCAAACCGTTTGGCTGTCTGGTCGGAGAATTCATTGCCGCGAATCAGCCAACCGTGGTTGCTCGACGGATCGTCAATCCATTGCTGCACGTCAGCGACAAACTCGGGCGTCGACGGCCAAGTGAAGAAATTAAATCCCCCGACAAACGTCGAGGCGCTAACTGTATTGGCGTGGTCTCCACCCGCGTTCTGCCAGAAATCGGTGGTGTAGAACCGATGCCTCCAGGTCGCATCTCCGGGCTCGGATGGCGCACCACCTCCGTCCTGGCTCAACCCCGCGTTGGACGCGCCCTCCCCCCATGACGACAACGCACGATGCAGATTGATCTGCTGGTTCCCTGCCTTTGTCTGGGTCATGCGCAAGCGAAGGCTCACGCTGTTGATCGTCGCGCCTGCGGGAATGACACTCCCCACATCGAACATCACCAGCCCGCGACGCGTCCCGCCATCGTCGTTGTTGCCGACGAAAAAGTGTGCCCCGGAGCCATTGCTCCTCGCGCCGTTGCCCGATTCGTAAAGCGTGTTGTCCCTGCTCGTTGTCAGCGAGACCTCGTCACCGGTTGCTGATACAAGCGTCACGGACCCACAAATGACAAATAACCGAATGCTTCTTCTCAACAATGTCGCCTCCTGAATCAATAATCCCCTGCCTCAACCGATGGATGCTCGCCTCCGATGTCTCAAGTCTACGAATTTGCACTCGCGGTTTCAACCGTATACCAACGCAAACAGATTCTCTACGGATGCATCACTGTGGCCGCTAATGTGGGAATTGCCTCTGGAACATGGAGAAATCCGTAAAGTCACAGTCGCCATCACCATCAAGGTCAGCAGGCGCACATCCTGGGCTGACCAGAACACCAGGTCCAGCCTGGCACGCGTCAAGCGTTTCAAAGTCCGCCAGATTGACCTCGCCGCCGCCGTCCATGTCGCCCGCGCAGCCAAGACTGAATTGCTCGGCGATTTCCTCGTACGCTGCCCAACCCCCAGCCCCGTCGTAAATGCCCCAGTAACCGACCGCCCAAACGTCCCCGGACGCACTGCTTGTCAGGTTGGTCAGTCCGATATGCGTCGCGTCAGGGATGGGGGCGCTGTTGACCTCGGTCCACGATGTCCCGTCCCAGTGAGCAAGGCGACCGCCGAATTCGCCAAAGGCGTTCGATGCCCAAATGTCGTCCGAGCCGCTACCCGCTGCGGAGGTGATCGGTCCGATGTCAGGCCCTGCAACTTCGGTCCATCCATTCCCGTCCCAATGCAGATACATCGAAGCGATCTGTGTATCGTTGTCGGCCAGCAGCAGTTTTTTGCCGACAGCCCAAACATCGTCACGCGCAAATGCGACCACATCGTGGAGCTGATCCTGAAAAATGGTCTGATTGGGCAGCGGCGTCCAGTCCAGCTGGGGATTCCAGCTTGTTCCGTCGAACTGGTAAATGTAGGAGTGAAACGACGTACCAGAGTTTCGGCCGTAGCCCACGAGCCAGACCGCGTCGCTCGCAGCGGCTGAGGCAGCCTCGGTAACGTTGAATCTTCCATAGACAGGCTCGATCTGCGGAACGAATTCCACGAAAGTCGATCCGTCCCAATGAAACGTTACCGGTGACGATGACCAGCCGTTCGGTGATTCGCCGTTTCCGATCACCCAAACGTCGTCGGGCGCGATGACGACAAGAGAACTGCCCTCGCCACTACGCCTCGGATCACCCGCATCCGGATTCGGGTCGTCGATTGGAATCACGGACGTCACGTCCCAGCCCTGACCGTCGTAGTGAGCAAGAAACGGGGCTCCCTGGAAGTTGCTCACCCCAACGATCCCCGAGACCCAAAGATCGTTCGGCGAGCTGCCTGCGACGGCACGTGCATCCCAAACATTGTCCAGGTCGAGTGGCCCGGGTGTGTCCGACGTCCACGTCGAGCCGTCCCACAACGTCCGAAGCAACCCCGCGCCGCCCGGAGCCGGGGCGCTATTGATGGCGACGGCGCTGTCGGGTGAGAACGGGACGATGAGCGTCGGACGAAACTCCGTACCTTCAAAAACCGGGTTCGGTGTGACCGACCAATCTCCGCACGGTTGTGCGACAGCAGCGTGGGTGAACACACCAAGGGAAACCACTGCGCAGGTGGTGAACCGGGAACGACTCGAAACGATCAGGGGCGATTTCATGCGTGGCTCCTTTTGGGCAGGGCGACTCGTCATATCAGTGGGCGACACATGCTGAATCAGGGCGGGATGACGGCTGAGCATGGGATTGCCTCCGTGTCCTGTGCAGGCTGTGGCCCGCAGGTCAGGCCAGCGCGCGCCAGCTCCGCCGGATCAACCCGCGCGGCTGGCGACGTGGCACCCACGAAACACGAGCAATTTCCGTGCCCAAGAGGGGCGTGGTTGGGAAAAACCGGCAATGAAAACACAAATGCGGTCCCACAGCGTGTCAGCAACCGTGAAGAGCGGTTTTGCCCCAGGATTGGCCCCGATCTGCGGCGATTCGCCGGATTCTCCCCGACAGATTTCCACGCTCAAATGCGAGTATGGCCGCAAAAAGGTGCATTCCACCACCTTGCTATGTGCAGACTAAGACCATTGTGAATCCAATGAGTCCTTCCGGGGGGGATCATCAATTCGCTCGCTGTGCCGAACATCCGTGGCGGTGCTACTGCATGAGAAGAGACTGTGCGGTGACCGATGATGACGCAGAGCAGGTTGGAGTAACCGCGCCGTGTGGGTGCACGAGTGCGAAGGGCTGTCGCGGTTATCCGTTTGGGTTGGATTGCAGGCGCAATGCGTGCCCGGTGCCCCATGACAAATGACTCGATGCTTCACCAGCTTGATTCATTCGGGCAGTACCCGTTTTTATCGGAACTTCAGGAGTGGCCATACTGCTGACGTCGCGTCAGATGGTTGTGGCTTTCGGTCCATTTGTATGCGACGTTCGTTCATGGGGCGAATGGTCTGGTCGGGGGGAATCGGAGTCTGTCAATGAATGCTTCGAGTCTGTATCGAAGGGGTGCTGGTTTCATCCTTTTTACAGTCATGGTCGTACTGAACCTGGCGGTTGGTTGCGATGGTCCGATATCCGCGTTGGCTGATAACGGCGATCCGAACAGCGTGAACGATTCGGGCAATCAACGTCCGGTTGCAAAAGCGGGGGGTGACCTTACCGCCTTTGGCGGCGCGCGCGTGGCCGTCGATGGCGGGGAAAGTTCTGATCCGGATGGAGATCCCGTCACCTTTCGCTGGTCGGTCGAAACGGCTGGTGAACAGCCGGGGATCAGCGATCCGACGGGTGCGCAGGCGATGATTGATCTTCCGAACGTTGAGATCGAGACGACTTATCGGTTGAAGCTGACGGTGAGTGATGGCTCGCTATCGGCAGAGGACGAACTGGACATTCATGTCACGCCCTTCGTCACGCCCGCGTCCAGTGTGCTCGCTGCGAATCCCGGTCCGGACCTGACCGCGACGGCTGGCACGGTGGTGGTCCTCGATGGTAGTCAGTCGGTGATCGGTATTGTTGAGGAAACACGCATCCAGTGGATGCAGACGTTCGGCACGCGACTGACGATTGAGGATGGTGATAAACTGATCGCGTGGTTCTTTGCCCCGGCGGTCGCGGTCGAAACCGAATTTCAATTTCGCCTGTTGCTGACGCAGGGGACGCAGACGTCGGCTTCCACTGCGTCGATCGTTGTGCAACCTTCCGGTTTGGGGAAGGCGGGCAACTCTCCGCCATGAGTGTCTTTGGGGGGAGCCGATGCGGGTTTGTCTTGCAGGCTGATTTCCAGGCGAGGGTTTCGGCGGTTATTTTCTACTCGAAGAGTGTGTAACGAACCTGCGGAACGGCGAATCCGGCGAATTCGTCTTTTGTGAAGCTGTATTGCGGGTCGTCCCATTGGTCCGGGTAGTGGTAGAGGTGCGTCTTTTTCCTGATCTCGTCGGGCATCGTACGGAGTTCGGACAGGGTGGCGTGGACGGCGCTTTCCTGCTCGGTGAACTGCACGTCGTGGAAGCACATCTTCGCAGCCAACAGGCGATTCTCATTGGCAGCGAAGTCAAACCGTGTGTCACCGGAAAAGAAAACGGATTCCCCTGTCGTTGTGTCGCGAATGGTCAACCCGTACGAAGGCCAATCGTATTTGCGTTCGATCTGAATGTGGTCGGTTGGGAAAATCTCGAACTCGTAACGCTTGAGCATATTGAACGATTCAAATCCGTCAGCCGTCGGGCGAAGCGCGAGGATAAAAAAGTAGTCCTGCAACAGCGCGTAGCGTCCCGGCATCGGACTCATGCCACCCTTGAGCGACGTGTCCCAGAGGTTCACGAGGATATTGATCGAGCTGATGATCTGCGGTTTGAAGGGTTTGTCCGTGCCCGCGTGGACGAAGGTATTGTTGAAGGCCAGTTCCTCGATACCACCGATGTGGTCGGCGTGCTGGTGTGTGACGAGCAGACGCCGGATTTTGGCGTAGTTGGTCCTGTCATCGACGGCGAGGTAGGCGAATTCCGGTTTCTGTTGAAGCTGGTGGATCGCCGTCGGACCGGTGCATCCGAAGTCGACAAGCAGCGTGTCATCGGGTTCATCCTGCTGGTCGGGTGAGGTTTTCCATGCTTCGATCAGGGCGTTTGACTGGTGGTTGCGTTTGGCGAAGGCGCTGCCGACACCAAGGAATGTGAGCGTGAGCATGAAACAAACTCCATGGACCATAACGGGTCCGGCAACAACATCGGCTCGTTTCGCGTTGCAATTCCAGCCGTTCTATTCGTGCGTTTTCCCCGCGGGGAGTGTACCGCGCGGCGATGTTTGATCCAAGGATGTATTTGGGTGGGCAGTCGGACTTCCGGCAAACCAGTGCTTCATGGCAGATAGTTCGCTGCATCACCAGCGCAAGGGTGGCCCACCTCTTTAGAGGTGGGGGACTCGATTGCTGGTTTGGATTCGACTCCCCCACGGCTGAAGCCATGGGCCACCCAACCATCCAACGACGAGTAACGAAGCACTAAGCTGAGATGGCCCGAATCCGGGCGCGGGCGCGCTCGACGGCGCGGAACCTGGCGTTGACCTGCTCGTCGTTACCGGATGGCAGGATGAGGGCATCGTCGAGTTCCTTTCTCGCTTCGTCGGGTTTGATATTGCTGATCGGTTCGGCTCGATCGGTCAGGATGGTCAATCGGTTGTCGAGCATCTGAGCGAAACCGGATTCGACAAAAAAGCTCTGCGTTCCCAAGGCGGAATCGACCTTCAGCGCGCCAAACCCGAGCTTGCACAACATCGGGGCGCGATGGTTCATGATACCGACGAGACCATCGTGTGCGGGCAGGACGACCGAGGTGGCTTCGCAGTCGAGCACGTTCAGCTCGGGCGTGATCACATTGCAGTGCAGGGCGGTGTCAGCCATGGAGGTTAGCCCTTTTTGAGTTTTTCTGCCTTTTCGGCGGCTTCCTCGATCGCGCTGACGTACATGAACGCCTGCTCGGGAAGGTGGTCCCACTTGCCGTCGCACAATTCCTCAAACGACCGAATCGTGTCTTCCATCGGCGTGTACTTGCCCGGAATTCCGATGAACTGCTCAGCCAGATAGAATGGCTGGGAGAAGAATCGCTCGATCTTTCGCGCCCGGGCGACGATCAGCTTGTCCTCTTCGCTCAATTCATCGACACCGAGGATGGCGATGATGTCCTGCAATTCCTTGTAACGTTGCAAAATGCCCTGGACCCGACGGGCACAGGCATAGTGACGCTCGCCGACGTAATTCGGGTCGAGAATTCGCGAGGTCGAGGACAACGGGTCGATGGCTGGGTAAATACCCTTCTCGCTGATGCCACGGTTGAGCACGATGAACGCGTCGAGGTGGGTGAAAGTCGTGGCAGGTGCCGGGTCGGTCAGGTCGTCGGCGGGGACGTAAATCGCCTGCACCGACGTGACCGCTCCCTTGCTCGTGGAGGTGATTCGTTCCTGAAGCTCGCCCATCTCTGTCCCGAGCGTTGGCTGATAACCCACGGCTGACGGCATGCGACCGAGCAGGGCGGAGACTTCCGAACCAGCCTGCGAGAAACGGAAAATATTGTCGACAAAAAGAAGCGTGTCCGTACCGGACTCGTCGCGGAAGTATTCCGCCATCGTGAGCGCGGAAAGGGCAGCACGCAAGCGGGCACCGGGTGGCTCGTTCATCTGACCGAAGACCATGGCGGTATGTTCGATCACGTTTTTGACGTTGCCCTCGCTGTCCTTGAACTCCGCTTCCTGCATCTCAAGCCACAGGTCGTTGCCCTCGCGCGTACGCTCGCCCACGCCGGCAAACACGGAAAAACCGGAGTGCTCACGAGCGATACGGGCGATCATCTCCTGAATGATGACGGTCTTGCCCAGACCCGCACCACCAAACAAACCGATTTTTCCACCACGCACGAACGGAGCGACCAGATCGACAACCTTAATGCCGGTTTCAAGAATTTCGGTTTTTGGGGTCAGGTCAGCCAATGTTGGGGGTTGCTGGTGGATCGGTCGTGTTTTTGAACGGTCCGCCGGTCCCCGCCCATCGATCGTGTCACCAATCAGATTGAAGACGCGACCCAGCGTCGATTCCCCGACCGGTACGCTGACCGCCCCCCCCGTGTCGGTGATGGCCATCCCACGGTACAGACCGTCGGTCGAGCCGAGCGCGATGGCCCGAATTTTTCCACCACCGAGGTGCTGAGCGACCTCGCACCAAAGCGTTTCCTTTGTGGATTCAGAACCCGACCCGCGTGTTACCTCAATGGTCAACGCGTTGTAGATCCCGGGCAATCCGTCCTCGGCGAACTCCGCATCGAGGGTCGATCCGATCACCTGTGTCACACGTCCGATGTTGTTCGCTGTTGCCGTGGCCGTCATATCCAACTCCGGTGTTACTTAAGGGCTTCAACGCCGCCCATGATGTCCAGTAGTTCGGTGGTAATCTGCGACTGACGCGCACGGTTGAATGCACGCGTCAGCATTTTCTTCATATCGCCAGCCGCGTCCGTGGCGGATTTCATTGCGACCATGCGCGCGACGTTTTCGCTGACCACGGATTCGCTGAAAAACTGATACAACCTGATCCGTACCGTAACCGGCAGCAACTCCGCAAGGAGAATGCCCGGATCAGGAGAATAGTCGTACGTCACGCTTGCCGATGAAATATCCGTTTCGGCGTTCGCATCGTCGTCACTGGTTTCTTTTTGGAGCGGGAGCAGCTGCGCAGTCTCAGGCTCCTGTCTGGCAGCGCTGATAAAACGCATGTAGGACACATGAACAGCATTGTATGTGCCGCTCTTGAACTGCGTCATAAAATCGTCAGCGATTGTCTGCACCTGCTGAAAAGAAGGCGCGTCCGGAAGGTCGGGGAACGTATCCGCGAGTTTCTGACCAATGAAGCTGAAGTATCGGATGCCCTTTTTCCCGACGACATAGAGGTCCGTATCAAAACCATGAACCAGATTGTCCGACAGGCAGGCCGACGCTGTTCGGATCAGATTGCCGTTGAATCCACCACAGAATCCCCGGTTCGAGGTCAACAGCAGCAGCGCACGTTTGCGACACTCGTCATTTTGTTTGAGAAGCGGGTGATCATCGGCTGACCCTGCGGACGAAACATCCTGCACCAGCTCTGAAATCTTGTTCGTGTAGGGTTTGGATGCGACCGCCTTTGCAAGCGACTGCTGATAACGCGCGGTCGCGATCAACTGCATCGTGCGCGTGATCTTCTGAATATTCGTGACGGATTTCCGCCGGCTGTCAATCGCTCTTGCTTTGGCCATCGCTGGTTACCCACCCACTACACCGAGAAGCGGTCCCTGAATTCGCCGAGTGATTTCCTGAGTTTCTCCGCCAGCTCGTCACTGAGCGCGCCGGTCTCGTCGAGTTCGGTCACAAGCTCGGGATGGTGATCGTTCACATGCTGCAACATGCCCTTTTCAAAGTCAGCCACCTTGTCGAGCGGCACCTCGTCAAGGATGCCCTGCGTGCCCGCGAAGATACTGATGACCTGGTTGTTGATGTTGGATGGCTGAAACTGCGGCTGCTTGAGCAATTCAACCATCACACGACCACGATCCAACTGACGTTGTGTGGCTGCGTCGAGATCCGTACCCAACTGTGCAAACGCCTCCAACTCACGAAACGCAGCAAGGTCCAGCCGCAACGAACCGGAAATCTTCTTCATGCCCTTTCGCTGGGCGTTGCCACCCACACGAGACACGCTGATACCCACATTCACCGCAGGTCGAACACCGGCGAAGAACAGGTCAGGCTCCAGATAAATCTGCCCGTCGGTAATACTGATCACATTCGTCGGAATGTAGGCGGAAACCTCGCCCTCGAGCGTCTCGATGATCGGCAACGCAGTCAGCGAACCACCACTGGTCGGATCAACCCGAATCTCATGCCCGTCGCCAAGCTTTTTCGCAGCTTCCTTAGCCTCCTCGACACCGGGAACTCCCGTGTAGTCCTTGCCGTCGACACCCGCCCTGGTGTCAGCCGGAGCACCAGCTTTCACCACAATGCGTCGCTCAGCCAACTTGCACGAGCGTTCAAGCAACCGACTGTGGATGTAGAACACGTCACCCGGATAGGCTTCCCGACCCGGCGGACGACGCAAAAGCAACGACATCTGTCGGTAGGCAGCCGCTTGTTTGGAAAGGTCATCGTAGACGCAAAGCGTGTGACCGCCCTTTTCGTACATGAAGTATTCCGCCATTGCGCACCCGGCGTAGGGCGCGATAAACTGCAATGGCGCGGGCATCGAACTCGACGCAGTGACGACGATGGTGTAATCCATCGCACCATGCTCGCGAAGCAATTCCACGACGGTTGCGACCGTCGACTCCTTCTGCCCGATCGCGACGTACACGCAGATAACGCCGCTGTCCTTTTGGTTGACGATGGTGTCCAGCGCGATGGCGGTTTTGCCGGTCTTGCGGTCACCGATAATCAACTCACGCTGACCACGGCCGATCGGAATCATGCTGTCGATCGCCTTGATGCCCGTTTGCAGTGGTTGCTTGACGGGCTGACGACCGGCGATTCCCGGTGCGATGATCTCCAGCGGACGTGTCGCCTTGGTGTCGATTTCTCCGCGACCGTCCAAAGGACGACCCAGCGGATCAACCACGCGACCGACCATCGCCTCACCCACCGGAATACTCAAAAGCCTGCCCGTTCGCTTGACCTCGTCGCCTTCCTTGATTCCGAGATAATCACCGAGAATCGCAGCCCCGACCGAATTCTCCTCAAGGTTGAGCACCTGGCCTAGCTGACCATTCGAGAATTCGATCAATTCCGAGGCGAAGGCATTTCGCAGCCCATGAATTCGGGCGATTCCGTCACCGACCGCGATCACGCGACCAATTTCCGAAACGTCCACATCACTGCGATAATTCCTGATCTCGTCCTCAATGACGCTCGTGATTTCATCAACGTTGAATTTCATGCGTGCATCCTGTTGAGAGGCTAACCCTCTTGAAAAAAGCGCCGCCCACCCTGCAACTCGCGGGTCGCTCGCGCCAGCAAGCTTTCCTGATACTTCTTCAAACGACTGGCCACACAAAAATCAATCTTCCTGTCGCCAATACGCAAGACCATCCCACCGATCAACTGCTCGTCAACAGACTCCGTGAGCACCGGGTCAGCCCCGGTATACGATTTCAATGTGTCGATCAACGACGCACGCGCATCTTCCGAGAGTGGTGTCGCCGTCGTGACCGTCGCTTTCACGCGGTTCTGCGCTGCCTCCAGCAACAGTCGATACTGCTCGCGAACCTGCTCGAGCAACACAAGACGTCCCTTGTGATTCAAAACCTGCACAAAATCCGTCAACAGGTCACTCGCCTTACCACGCAACGCGCTTTCGATCGTCGATCGGCGACGCTCCACGTCCACACTGCTCGAGACCAGATAGTGCTCGAACGCGGGCATGTGGTTCACATAGTCGACAAGATCGCGAAGCTCCGCGAACGTCTCCTCGCGATCGGCCTCGGTGGGCGACAGGCAAAACAACGCCTTCGCGTAAACCGCAGCAATCGCAATTCCGATGTCATCAACCGGGTTCATAAACAACTCTTCACTGACAAGGGCAACTGAACGAACCGAAACAGCGGCGCGATCGAATTCCCAAATCTAGTTGTTGTTGGCTGACTCCAGCGAGCCAAGCCTCTTGATTGAATCCGCGACCAGTTTCTCGTGGTCCGCCGGACTCAGTTCCTTCTCGATAATCCTGCCTGCAACATTCGTCGCCAAGCGGGCCGTCAGGTCGTACAAACCCTTGATCGCCGTGTCGCGTGCAATCTCGATGTCACGCAAGGCACGCTCTTTCATCGCGTCCTGTTCCTCGCGTGTTTTCTGCTGCTCTTTGGCCCTGACCACCTCGGCATCGCGACGACCTTCTTCAATAATCGCAGCCGCCTCTTCCTTCGCCTTCTGAACCTGCTCGGTGTATTGCCTAAGCAGTTCAGCCGCATCCTCACGTTCCTTGCGAGCACTGGCCAGCGAGTCCGTGATGAATTCCTCGCGCTTGACGAGAATCTGCTGAACCGGTTTCCACGCAGCTCCGCGGAGAATCGCCAATAGAAGGACGAAAACAATGATCGTCCAGATGATGGCCACATAATCGACATCCATCGTATCAATATTGGGGCCATGACCACTGTGGTTGGCGTTGGTATCGTGCGCGGAAGTTTCCTGCTGCGCACCATCATGACCACCCGACTCAGCCATAACGAACTGAGTCGGAGATACAAAAAGACTGAGCGCAAGAATCGCGAACAAAACGCGTTTCATGAGAAAGTTCCTTTGTCCATCGAATTCGACGGGCCGGCAATATCGAAAACTAGCCAGTTGCTGCGACTTCAAAGAACTTACCAAAAGCCGTGCACTTAATCAGCGCGAAGAATGCAACACCCTCAATCAGAGCGGCAGCCAGGAGCATCGACGTAAAGATACGACCACCTGCCTCTGGCTGACGAGCGATCCCATCGACGGCATTTCCAGCCAGGTGACCAATACCCTTGGCTGCACCGATAACGGTAAGACCGACACCCAAAGCGGCTCCAAACGCCGCCAAGCCCTTGTCGCCAAAAAGCATGGTTGCTTCGGCAATCAAATTCATCATCGAAAAGCTCCTTACGCTACCTTGTAACCCATGAACATTCTTGTTCGTCGTTTACGTGTCAATTTTGTCGCATGACCAAATGTCACGCGATCAGTGCTCCGGATTCGCGGCCATGTTGATGAACATGGTCGACAAAAACATAAAAATAAACGCCTGCAAAAAGGCGACAAACAATTCAAGACAACTTATCGCCGTGCAACCGATCGCGATTGTCAACCCTGTGCCCAGATACGCGGCACTGAATCCCTCCCACGCCGGAATCAGGAATAACAGACTCGCCAGGACAGTGTGGCCTGCGAGCATGTTCGCAAAAAGTCGCATGCACAGTGCGAATGGCTTG
Source organism: Phycisphaerae bacterium (assembly GCA_029260165.1). Lineage (GTDB taxonomy): Bacteria > Planctomycetota > Phycisphaerae > UBA1845 > UBA1845 > OFTM371. Next base: position 32,324 of record JAJDDT010000027.1, read on the forward strand.
ACTATCGCTCCGATCAACTCCAAGACAAACAAACCTGCCCACATCGGAACGTCAACGATGGTCATGATGAATTTCATACCAGCTGAAGCACCCGGACCAGCTGCGAATACATGTGGGGCAAAGTTCCAGATGTAGAGAAGCGGAGCCAGGACGAATGCCGTACCTGCCGATTTCTTCGCCACACGCGCGGAATGGTCGTCATGGTCCTCGTCGTGATGATGACCGTGATTTCCGGAGACCAGATCTTCAAAAACCTGCTTCACACCGGCAATGTGGAACATCCCAAACGCACAAAGCGCCAAACCACCCGTGACGTTCAAATTCCCTGTTGCGGTGCCAGCCATATGCTTGACCCCGACAAGCGAGAGCATCGCGTCCAATGGAATCATGCCAAGCAGGTTGTTAATCAGAATGTAAAAGAAGGCTGTCCAGAGGAACGGCATGTATCGATCGACCTGATCGCCGAGCACCGGCTTGACAACACCTGTCCGCAGTGCATCCATCAGCGCTTCAACAAGCCCGGTGAAACCACGAGGCACTGATTCATCTACAGGCACGCCCGCGAGTTGCGTCGCATACCGACGCCCCATCGGAACGAAAATGGCCAATGTCACCGCAGCCGCGACGAGCGTCATCAAAAGGTGATTCGTGAAATAGAAGGTGTAGGGTGGCTTACCCATCCCCAGATCCAGCAGCCAGCCAATCACGGGAAGATCGGCACCCCAATCCCACTCAAACAGCTTCGCAATCGCGTGAGGCCTGACGTGGTCCTCCGGACTGCCGGCAGCCATGTTCGTGAGGAGCATAAGATGAGTCGCGAGGTTGATCATCTGTTCAGGAAGCCCCCGCCCCATGCCAATGTCGCGATGCCGTTTTCCAGGTAATTCCGGTCTCGATGACCAGCAACGTCAGATAACACACCGACATGGCGTTAAGATACGCACCCTGTGGCGGATCAAAAACGCGATACGCCAACCACCCCGCCGCACCCGTCAGCAACATCCGCGCAACCATCGAACCCATCCCCGCCTCGACAAGCCAACTCGGATTCGCAGGGATCAGGAGCAGCGGAATTGCAACCGCCGGGATCGCCGCACCGAGGCAGACAACCGCAGCCACAATCACCGCCCGACCATTTTCAGGCCCGAACAACTGAGGCGCCGTCGAAACGATTCCGAGAATCGCGAGACCAGCCAGAGCAATGAGGATAATCAGGGTTCGCACGGACGATTTTACCGCTATTTGAACAGATGCCACGTTTCACGAAGAAAGCGATAAATCCACGCGACCAGGCCTAAAAGCAGGCCCCACAACAGGTAACGGCCATCGGTTCCATATCGCTCATCCAACCACCAACCGCCGTAACCAAGAGCACCGATGTATCCGATGAACTCAAACGCCAGTTGGCTGAGTCGTGCCCACTCTTTTTGCTCACGATCATCATCCTTCGAGGATTGGTTTCGCTCGGGATGTTCCGGTGAGTCCGACATTGTGCCAAATGGTACAATGTTGTCCAAAAAAAACGAGTGCGACCCGCAAAATCCAACCGCGCCAATGCAGTCGGGACCGGGACAATAGCGATACGCTCCAACAGAGTCAAGGGACCCAAACCCACGGTTGGTCAGAAATCTGGAATTCGCATAAGATGACAGAATCAGGCCATGACGAACAGGTGTTTTGTGCCGACAAACGGGGATGTTACGGGTTTCGATCGACCGGTTTTCGAGTGAAGGAGTGTGACGGTGAGGTTCGCCATTGCGGGTGCCACGGGTGCGGTGGGTGAGGAATTTCTGTCGATTTTCGCAGGACGCGGAATTGAAGCGAGCCAGCTTCGATTGCTCGCGTCCGCGAGGTCAGCCGGGAGGAAAATCAGCTATCGCGACACCGAACTGACGGTCGAGGAATTGACCGCAGGCAGTTTCGACGGAATCGATGTCGCATTTTTCTCCGCCGGCGGGGGGCGAAGCAGGGAATTCGCCAAACACGCCGTCACCGCCGGCGCAGTCGTGATCGATAATTCGTCCGCGTTTCGCATGGACCCTGACGTTCCATTGGTCGTTCCCGAGGTCAATCCCGACGACGTTTTCACGCACAGGGGAATCATCGCCAATCCGAATTGCTCGACGATCATCATGTTGATGGCCGTCGCGCCGATTTATCGGACGTTCGGTGTCGAACGAATGGTCGTCAGCACCTATCAGGCGTCGAGCGGCGCGGGGCGTCAAGCGATGCTGGAACTGGAACAGCAATCACGAGACATTCTCGACGGTAAGTCCATTACGCCCAAGATATTACCGCACCAGGCCGCGTTCAATATCTTCAATCACAACAGCGCAATCGACGAAACAGGATACAACGAGGAAGAGCGCAAAATGGTCAGCGAATCGCGTAAGATTCTACATGACAATGACTTGCGCATCACCGCTACCTGTGTTCGCGTCCCCGTGCCTCGTGCCCATAGCGAGGCGATCAATCTGACGCTTGACAAATCCGCCACGGCTGACGAGGTTCGGGCCGTTCTGGACTCCGCCGCCGGTGTTCGCGTGGTTGATGATCGCGAGCGGAGTTATTTCCCCATGCCGATTGAAGCCAGCGGGATCGACGAGATGCTCGTCGGACGTATTCGGCAGGACCTCAGCCAACCGGACGGTCGCGGGATCGATCTGTTCGTCAGCGGCGATCAGCTTCGCAAGGGAGCCGCACTCAACGCCGTTCAAATTGCCGATGTCCTGGCAAAAAGCTCAATCGGGTCAAAATAGGCTCGAACTGCTCCAAAAACGGGTGACACAGGCCGTACGCATCAGGTATGCTCCTGGTTGGGGCGTATGAAGACGGCGGGGCTTGGGTCTCACTCCATGGGGTGAGGTTCGTGGTCCGTGACTGGTGAGCCACGGGGTTATTTCGGAGCGAAAAACATGGACCGGCAGGAACACACCACGCGGGTTGGGATATTTTTTACGTTGACGCTGATCTTTTTTCCGGCGGTTGCGTTGGCAACCGTTGGGCCTCCCATCGAGATCAAGATGACTGTGCCCGATGAGCCTGCGGTTGCGGGCGAGGAATTCAGCGGCGTCTTCGAGGTTCATGTTTTCAAGTCCGGATTTCTCGACGATTTCATCCTGAGCGGCGAAGGATGGGAAATCGTCTCGACCGATGCACCCAAAAATGGGGTGCAGGTCCAGCCGGGGGTATTGAAGATTGCGTTCCGCGCAATTCCATCCAATACGGACAACCCGGTCGAATTGACGTTGACGTTCAACGGTCGCAAGGCGAGCCGTGCTTACGAGATTGGTAGGAAATATTTCGAGCGTGCGGGCAAGCCCCATCGTCTTGTGCAGATTGCTGCGGACAGCGGCGTGGTTGTCGGTCCTGAGGGTCGCTCAGACGACGTTGAAACGCAAGCTGCGGGCGGTGCGATTCCGCTGCGTGCGGTGGGGCGGATTGTCTATACACGTCGTGGGATCGACAACAGCATTCCCGTGGACGGGGACACAGACGATCCGGGGGATGTTGCGCCTGTCGATGTGGGCGTCGACAATGTTCGCGTGGAATTTATTGACGACGACGATATTGGTTCAGAAACGATCTGGACCGGGACAACGGACGTAAACGGTTTCTTCGACTCAGGCGTGGTTCAGTGGGACGATTGTGATGCTGTTGGATGCGACGATCCTGATCTGGTCCTGAGAATCATTCTGAACACCGGAGTCGTTGATGTTACGGACAACAGCATTACAGAAGATACATACACGTTTGCGACGGAGGAGATTACGGACTTCACGGGCAGTTTCCACGATTTTGGGATTGTGACGTCTGCGGATTCGACGCTGCGACCCGCGTTCCACATCTTCAACAGCATCGTCCGGGTCGAGCGTTTCATCCGAACGCGCACCCCGCATAACCCACCACATGTTCAGGTCGAGTGGCCCGACGGTGCGACGGGGGCGTTTTATCAATCCGGCCCACAGGAAATACACGTCAGCACCGGGCGACAATGGAATGAAGCAACGCACAGTCACGAGTTTGGCCACCATTTCCTGAGCAATTTTTCAAATACGATCGACCCGGACTACTGCAACAATTTTTGCGACGCCAAGGGTGGGGGGTGCAACTCTGGTAACGATTGCGAAGATCCGGGGCATTGCATTTGGTGTCCGGAAACCGACCACGATGCGTGGAATGAGGGTTGGCCTAACTGGTTGGCAGACGTGGTGACGCGATCGTATCCGAACGACTATCAGTTTGACGATGGCACGCCATATCAACCATTGTTTACACGCAGCCAGGAGAACCTTGGTACCTGCTGTCAGGATAGTCAGACGTATGGTGCGTTGATCACGGAGGGCTTTCTGGGGGCGTTATTGCGTGATATCGAGGACAGCACGCAGGACGATCAGGACGGCGACGGGATCCTTGATTCGATGTGTCTGGGCGTTGACGAGATTTTTGACGTTGTGACGACGCTGAATCCGACAACACCGGCTTTCTTTATTTTGGCATTTGCGTCGCTGTATCCGGAGCATGCGGACGATCTTTGGCCTACCGCGTTTAATATCGGGGGGAATGCCTACGTTTCGGCATTTGGTCCGGACATTGATCCGCCGGGGGTTGTGACTGTGTTGGACTCGCCGACGCATCCTATGGGCGTGGGCAATCCGTTGCCTTGCATTACGGTTGCCTGGGAGCATGCGTCTGACGATGTCACGGGTGCGTGCAACTACAGCTATAAATGGACTACGAATCCGGCGGGCGTGGAGCCGGACCAGGTGGCTGACACGGTCGATACGTCGGGGTGTTTGTTGCGTGCGACGGCTGCGTTTGGCCTTGGCGAGTATTATTTCAGTGTCAAGGCGCAGGACTGTTCCAACAAATGGAGTAATCAATGGATGACGTATGGCCCATTTGAGGTCACCGATTGCAACGGGACGGGGATTCTGGACTTGTGCGACATCAGTTGTTCACACCCCGGGTATACGAACTGCAATCTTGGCAGTTTTTGCAGCGGATTTCTCGCGTGTGGACTGAGTGACGACTGCCAGCCGAACCTTGCGCCGGATGAGTGTGATCTTGCGGACGGGACGAGTGAGGATTGCAATGAGACGGCGGTGCCTGATGAGTGCGAGGTGATTTTCCACTGGGCTGATGACGGTGTTGCCTGGACTGATTCCGATAGTTGGGAAGAGCTTCAGACGCCCACGGTCGGGTCCGATGTTTGCATCGACGTGCCTGGAGCGGCGACGGCGGTGATTTTGGGTGATGTGTTTGACATAGACATTCTTGCATGCGAGGAAACGCTGGACATTTTTAGCACGGCATTTCCTCGTCCGGATGTAACGATTGATGAACCGAGCTGGATTCGCGGTGATCTCAAGCTGCATGGAAATCAGGGTACGTTGCGGGTCAATGACCGTCTGGACATCGATGGGATGTTTGAGTGGACCGGAAGCAACAATAGTCAGGTGACGAAACTGACCGGAACCGGTGAGACGCATGTCTTTGGTGGGATGACGTTTGCCGGCATTGCACCTTTGGACGACCATCGACTCATTCTTGAACCGGGGAGTTCCTCGACGTCTACGGGGTGGTTTCTGTGCCCGGGAGATTCGACGATCGAAATCATGCAGGGTGCGACGTTCGATCATCAGGGCACCTCCACTGCATTTAATTGTCAAAGCGATCAACTGATCAATGACGGGACCATTATCCGGTCCGCTCCGACGGGCAATAGTAATTTCGCCATTTCGTTGATCAACAATGGCCTCGTTCAAATACAGTCAGGCGAATTGACGCTGACAAACGGCAGTACGCACACCGGAAACGTGGTGGCGGAGTCTGGCGCGATTTTTCGAATGAGAGGCGCCAGTCACAATTTTCTTCCCGCGTCGAGCATTGTGGCAGACCGGGTCGAATTTACGAGTGGAGCCGGCGGGTCGAATTTTATTCGTGGCACTTACAACGTGACCGAATCGACCGATGAGAGTAGTAGCCAAACACTCACATTCACCGACAAAGCGAACATTATCAACTATGGACCGATCTTTTTGATCCCGCGCGGAACGGTTAATTTCGACGCGATCATCGGCGGCCCCATTCACTTTAACAATTTTTTAATTGGAAGTCCGCCATTCGCCGGCGGGACCGCTCGATTCAACAGCGGTGATCCGGTTAATTTCGATATTCTCTCCATCGGTCCCGGAGGTCTCTTTGGGCCGGGGACATTCACGGTCAACACGCAGTTCACCTGGCGTCAGAGTGCAACCATCACGGGTCCGGGCATCATTGATGTAGACGGTGATGCGACCGTCGGTGCCGGGGGTGGACAGAAGACGCTGAGCGATCGGGTCATGAATCTCCACGGGAACACGGTCATGGACGGTGGTTTTCAGATGATTGGCTCGTCGGAATTGAACGTATTCCCGGAGGCGGTTGTTGACATACGCGTCGATTCCGGTGGGGCGGTGATTGGGGGGGGCGTTTCTAATGTTGTCACGATCGAAGGAACGTTGGTGAAGTCTGCCGGACCGGGAACATCCCGCCTGACCGCACCCGTCGTGAATTCCGGCAACGTCGAGGTCCAGGTCGGAAAGCTTGAAATTGCAAATACTTTTGTTCAGACGTCCGGTCAGATATTCCTCAATGGTGGGGAATTTGCGCTGTGGTGGTCCAACCCAGCCAACGATCCACCATTGCAGATCGACGGCGGGGTTGTGAAGGGTTCGGGTGTCATCAGTTCGAATCAGTTTCTTACGGTCAACAACACCGGCGGCACTGTGACGCCGGGTACGTCAATCGGAGCCATCACGATCGCGGGGAATTACAATCAGTTCGCCGGCGCCACGCTCGAAATCGAAATCGGCGGGATGGGGGACGGTGCGTTTGACCGGCTTGAGGTCGATGGGACAGCCACGCTCGGTGGTGAACTGCTTGTCATGGACATCAATGGTTTTGTGCCGACGGACGGGGATTCGTTTGTCATACTGACGGCGAATTCGGTTGTTGGCGAATTCGACACGATCGTCATGCCGCCGCAGTACGAGATCGACTACGACGCGACCGAGGTTCGACTGTTCGTGCCGTTGTTTGGCGATGTGGATGACAACGGAGCGTTGGACCTGCTTGACTACGGTGCGTTTCAAACTTGTTTCGCCGGTCCGAATGTGCCGCCTGCTGTCGGGTGCGTAAAAGACGCCGACGCGGATCTCGATGGCGACATGGATGTCGATCTGATTGACTATGACGTGTTGCACGACCTGACGTTCGGCCAATGATGGGGGTCGCGCGTGTTAGAAGTGTTTGCGGTATGACGGGGTTGGGCGTACGGGGACGTCGCGTCCGATTGTTTCCTCGAACTCAAATGGTTGTTTTGAGAGCATGTACGGTTTGCGACGCGCAACGCTGAGCAGCAGTCCAATGGCTGCGCAGTTGGTGAGCAGACTGCTGCCACCGTAGCTGACGAATGGGAGGGTCATGCCGGTGATGGGCATCAGTCCGATGGTCATACCGACGTTGATCGTGACCTGCGTCGCCATGAGCGCAACGACGCCCACGGCGAGTAATCTGGCGAACGGGTCGTGCGTACCGGCGGCCAGTTCCAGCCCGGCGAGCACGATGATCAGGTAACACGCGAGCACGACGAGACAGCCGACCAATCCCCATTGATGGCCTATGATGGCGAAGATGAAGTCGTTGTGTTCGTCGGGCAACAGGTCGAATTCGACGTAGGTGCCGTTGCCCCAGCCCTGTCCAGTAACACCCCCGGCCCCGAGGGCAATTTTTGATCTTACGAGTTGCATCCCTGCGCCGACTTCCCACTCCATGGCTTGTCGTTTCGTTCCGAGAAATGCGAATCGTTCCGGGTCTTCGATCAGTTTCGCGCGAAGCGTGGTCGATTGCAGTGCGACGCCGAAGATGCGAAGTCGTTGATAGGGTTGAAGCTGAAAGAAAAGGACGGGAGCGGTGGTGAAGGCCACGAGTGCGAGCATGGCGAAGTGTCTGGGGCGTGCGCCTGCTGCGTACAACATGATCGCTAACACCGGCATCATGAGCAGTACTGTTCCGAGATCGGGTTCGAGCAGAATGAGAACGAGTGGGACGAATGAGGCTGCGATGGGGATCATCAGGCCGGTGAAGGTCCGATAATTCTCGCGGAAACGCAGGTAGCACGCCAGGCCCACGATGTAGGCGATTTTCATGGCTTCAGAGGGTTGCAGTTGAAACCCGGGCAGGTTGATCCATCGATAGGCGCCACGACGATTGGGAATCAACTCACCGAAGGAGACGAAACGAGCGAGCGCCAGTGGGATGAGCAGGAACACCCCGCAAGCGAAAATGATGTACCCGTGTCGAGCAAACCAGGGATACCCAAGTCTGCGGACGAAAAGGATGACACCGATGCCGACAACAGCGAAGACCAACTGCTTGATCGTATTGGTGGGCCGGTCTTTTTGAATGAATTCGGTTGCGTAGATACAGAGCAAACCGATGACGAACAAGACGGCGACCGCCAGCACAATGGCCCGCGCAGGACTGGCTATGATACGCCCGGATCGCATGGATCATGCTCCACCGGGGGTTCGTCCGGGTTCAGGTTGGGACCGAGGGTATCGTAAATGAGTTGGGCGATGTCTCTTGCGATCGGACCCGCCACCCGACCACCGCTCCCGCCGAATTCAACCATCACCGCGAATGCGATTTTCGGGGTTTCCGAGCGAATGGGTGTCTTGTCGGACCGGATTCGCTGCAAATAGCCTGCGAACCACGCGTGGGCGTGGCGGTTGTTGGGGTCGTCCGTGGGTTCAGGCCAGACCTTTGCGACCGATACGTCGTCTTTGGGATCGAACTGTGCGTCCGGATGTTTCAGCAGAAACCGCTCGACGGCGAATTTCCGTACCTTGCCAGGGACAATCGCGGTGCGTGCGACGTCATCCTGCTCTTTGTATTTGATTTCAAACGAAATCGGCGCGGGGCGCGTCGTGGCGCTGCCGGTCTTGCCACAAAGAGCATATCGTTCGTTGGTCCAGTGGGCCTTCTTGTACGCGGTTCCCGTGCGTGAGTTGGTGACACCGAAAATACCGTCGCGTATCGTGCTCCATTGCGCCCTGGTGCCTGGCAATTCCCAAACTCGTCGGCCGTCGTTACCGGCGAGCAGGGTGACGGCTCGATATTTGCCGCTGGCGTAGACAGCCATCAGGTTGGCTGCCTGCACGGGTGTGACGATGACCTGCCCCTGTCCGATCGCGAGGTTCCACGCAATACCCGGCGTGACCGAGGTGTTTCGTTTCGTTGCCAACCAGGTTGGTGTCGGATTGATTCCCCGTCGTTCCTCCATCAACCCAATTCCAGTCGGTAGCCCGAGACCAGCCATGTCAAAATTCCCCGTCAACCCACCGACTCCGAGTCCATCGCCGATCCGGTACATGAACACGTTGCAACTCCCGGTGATCGCCTGTGCGACGTTGACATCACCGTGTGCCTTTCGACGCGTCGTTCCCGAAATCTGCCAGCAACGAAAACTGTTTTTGAAGCGTTCCCGGTCGAAATAACCATCGCAATGCAGCGTCGTATCAACGCCGACGATGCCCGATACCATGCCGCCGAGGCATGTCAGCGGTTTGACGATGGACCCAGGCTCATACCCGTTGGCGACGCAGCGAAATCGCAGGGGCGTGTGTCGCATATCGTCTCGCAGTTTTTGATAATCGCGATTGAACGTCGTGGGGTCGTAACCCGGATAGGATACAAGCCCCAGGATTTCACGCGTCTCTACATCAAGAACGACCACCGACGCCCCGGTCCAGATCGACAGCAGTTCGGGCACGCGTTGTTCCAGGAGACGGTATATCTCCGTCTGCAAGTCGCACCGGATCGTCAATGCGACGTCATGACCGTGTTGGGGTTCAAGATGTTGCGTCGTTTTGCGTCGCCGATCATGCTGTACGACACCGCGACTGCCGCGCAGTGTCGCCTCGGCCATTTCCTCAACACCCGTCAAGCCGATCGAATCGGTCGGGAGGTATCGTCTGAATGGGTCCTCATCGAATGGGTCTTTTTTCAGGTCCCTGGCGCGGACAGCCCCCGTCCGTCCAAGAAGATGCGCAAACGCAGGATGCCTCGTGCGTGTTCGGTGCACACCATGTTCGATCTTGACAAATGGGAATTCATCGAAACGCATGCGGGCTTCGATCTGCTGCTGATCGTCAAGGCCGGACACGATCGGGTGCGCCATCCGTTCTTCGCGAAGGGTTACGTCGTAGCCGTGGTATTCGCTGACCTTGCGTCGCCAGAGCCGGATACGATCGACAATGCTTCGACCACGATCCTGCAACATTGGTAATGGCTCGCCTGAAAACGCCGTCAACGACCGCCACATTTCGTGCAGCATGTCCGCCGAGTAACGTTCTTTTTCAACGGCATCACCGGACAACACAGCGTAGTCGACACTGATCTGCCACGACGGTTCATCCGCAGCCAACGGTGTCCCGAATCGATCCAGAATGCGACCACGGATCGGGAGCAGTGTCCTTGCGGGACGAAGCAGGGCGTTTTGAGCACGCTCCCTGTTTTCGTCTCCGTGAATAACCTGCAAGTTGGCCAGGCGCGCCACGACACCCGCCAACACAAGAACAAAGAGTCCCGCGAGCTGTTTCAATCGTTTTTCAAACACGTTACCTGGCGACCGATGCGATGTGTGCGTGGTTGTATCGAGACGTGCGCAATCCGAACAATTGGGACATTTTCAACAGCAAAGCCGCCATCGGTGGTGCCCAGGCTGCGGTCCAGAGGGCGATGGCGATCACGCGAAAAACCAACGCACCCACGTCACGACCGCCGTAGATGGCGGTTTCATAAACAGCCAAACAGGTATGCACCAGCAATGCAGCCACGAACGTGACGACAAAATGTGTGATCACGTTCTTGAGAAACACCAGATGGCGCACACTGTTCCCCAACAGAGCGCCCGTTACCATGCACAGAGTCAGGACGCCCAGGCGTTCGAGGCTGAGCAAATCCGCACACAATCCGAGAACAAGCCCGACCGCAATGGCATCCTTGCGCCGCGTGTACAAGCCCGTAAACGTCGCCAACGCCAAAAGCCAATCCGGTCGAACGTTGCCTACCGCGACAAACTTCGCAACGCTCGGCTGCAGGACAAGGGCCGCAAACAGTACGAATGAATAGGTTAACCACCTCATGGCGTGTTGGTGTTTCCACGATCGTTCGCGAAGGGCGAATCGTTGGCGTGCAGGATTTGCAAACAAGCATCCGCGACCGTCAGTTGAACACGTGGGTCAAACGAATCGTCCAGATGATTTCGCAGCGCAGGTAGAGCACGCGGATCCCCGATTGCGCCCAGCGCAAGTGCAGCCGCCTGACGAACACGAACCGTCTGAGCATGGGGCGAGTCGTTGGCGACGTCTTTCTGTGGAGAATTAAAATCCAGTTGCTCCATCGCAAAGGCGAAACCGTCGTCGTATCCCAGGAATCCCAACGCTCGAGCGCCGGCCAGCCGCGTTTCAATGTACTCACCATCGCTCAGCTTGTACCGAAAGGTGTTTTCCAGCTCGTGACGCTTCAGCTCCGCCAGTGTATTTATCGCAGATATCCGACGTCCGCCCAATCCCGAGCTTGCGTCGAAGGTGAGCTGCTGAATGGCTTCGTCATTGCCAAGCTTTGCGAGCGATCGAATCGCCTCGCGTTGAACGAGTTCGTCCTTATCCTTGGCCGCACGCGCCAACAGCTTGACCGCCTTCGGCTCACCCAGAACACCGAGCACATAGGCGGTGTTCCGTCGGACCAGCTCCGATTCATTCTCAATCAAGTAATCCGCCAGCCTCGCCGTGTACGAATGGTCGCCAAGTCGATGCAGCGCGTAAATGGCTGCGACCGCTAGGTTCGGATCACGGTCGCTCGCGAAAGACCGAATGTGTTCGACGGAGGCTTCGTCGCGCAGCGCACCCAACGCCAACAACGCCGCAAATCTCACGCCAGGCTCTGAATCGGAAAGCGCCAACCGAATGCGTGGCAGCGCGTCCTCGCCAAGGTGCCGTTGTATGATCTCAAGCCCCTGCGCCCGAACACTGCCCGCACGTTTGTATTGAACCGAGCGCGTGACCGCTTCAATCGCTCGATGGCGAAGGGCCTTTTGTTCGTGAAGATTCAGTGGAGGCCCGATATACCGACATCCGCAAAGAGGCAGAATCGAGATTACCAAGAGGCTTGTGGCTGCGAAAAATTTCATCAGTCAGTCACTCCCGAGGGTCGCATCCGCACGGCGAGATAGTCCAGGTACAGTAATACAGCCACCGCGGAACACAAGATGGCAAAAACGTCACCGATGTGGGAGTATAAGCTTGTTCGCGAGTCCATCTGCACATGGTCGACGTTGTAATCGACCTTGTTGACGGGAATTTTGCCGTAGGATCGTCCGTTCGGATCGATGAACCCGCTGACACCCGTGTTGACCGTCCGAGCGATGCCGACACGATTTTCAACGGCGCGAAACGTGCAGATGGCGAAGTGCTGCTGCTGCTCGTTCCGCTTTTCGAACCACCCGTCGTTGCTGATATTCAGGAGAAAATCGACGCGTTTCCGATTCTTTTTTGAATCCCAGACCATCCGCCGACACACATAAGGCATGACATCCTCGTAGCAGATCGGCACCCCGAAATGACACGTCTGCCGATCCGTTTTCATCTCAAAAACCTGAACCTCTTCTCCGGGTGTGAGCGAGTATTCAAACCCCGAGTTGCCAAACGGCGACAGACTGTTCATCCATAGATAAAGAAACCGAAGTCGGCCAAACCGGAACGGCACGCGCTCACCGAACAGGACCGGGTGAATCTTGTCGTGTCTGCCGGGTTCCTCACCGCCCGGTGTGAAGTGGAAGGCGGAGTTGCGCAAATCTTCGTGTTGTCGAAGGTTGAGCGGTGTCGGGTTTCGCGTTGTGCTGCCGATAACGACGTGTGACCGGGTCGTCGTCGCCCAGTTGTGCAGGTCGTTGAAACATTGCAGCGAAAAACTCCTGAGTCGTTCCAGATGTCGAAAAGGGGCCGATTCGGTATCAACTTCCAGGAACCCCCGATTGAGGTGCATGTACCAGGCGCTCTCGGGAAACAGGTAAAGATCCGGATTGTCCTGACGGGCGTCTGCCATCATCGCGAAATACGCCCCGATTTTCTCCACAGGCCCCGCCTCTCGCGAGGCAGATTCCCGATCCGCATGGTTCGGGTAATACTGCTGCAACAGAGCAATCCGAGGGCCTTTCGTCATCGTATCCTGCGACAATCGAAAGAAGCCGTATCCGAGCGTGAGTCCGACCAGCGTCACCGCATACGCGATGCTCCAATGCGCACGACGTCGCTGCGACATGACGTGTTTCGTCGGCGTGTTTCCAAATCGAGCGAAAATGAGGTCCGCCAAAGCCCCGTTCACCGTGGCAATCACAAACGACACGCCATAGGCTCCGACAAGATCGCTGATCTGAATCATCGGCAGTGTTGCGTACTGACTGTGACCCAGGAAAAACCACGGAAACCCGGATATCACCAGTCCACGCGCGAATTCGACGCCGATCCATACCAATGGCACTGCGACGCACAACGGAAGTCGTCGACGCCTCACCGCATGACGAATCGGACAGGCAGCCAACGGAAAATAACACGCCAAATACGCTGACAGCGCCACATAACCCATCCCCGCCGGTGCTTCCATCCAGTACATGTTGATCAGAAAATATGCGAATCCCAAAAACCACGACGCGACGTAGACCCGATTGGCAATGGCGGTTCCCCCGATGACCACCAACCATGGAACCATGCAAACATACGCCAGATACCACTGATCAATTGGCGCATGGATCAGGCTCATCAGCAGCAGGGTTCCCAACAGAAGAATCGCCACGAACCCCAATGATTGAATCCGAATACCCAGATGATCCGGCTGCGGATGTTCAGCCTTAATCGGATTCGTGGCCTTCTTCTGTCGCACCTCGGGTTTTCGCAGCGTTGGTGTCCGCGACATGTCAGAAACGCTCCAGCATCAACACGCGAACATTGTCGCCCGGTACCGATTCGGATTGATCGGCCGACCGCCTGATCAACGCGCTCGCGCCGGCAAAACCAAACAAATCACCCGACCCCTGCCACGCCTGCCGAGACACCGTCAACACACCGTTGCCATCCAAACTCAACCTGCCAGGCCAAAAATTTTCGCGAGCACCGGTCGCGGGAAGGACATCCGGCGTTCTCGCAGCTACCCACCGCAATTCACCGTCTCCCAATCCCAGAAATCCATCAATCGCCGGTCGTACGAAAAGCCAAAACGCAACAAAAGCGCTCAACGGGTTGCCCGGCAACGCGAAAACACGACACCCCGAGTCATGCACCCCGATGATCGTCGGTTTGCCGGGTTTCATCGACACCTTCCGCACCAGAAATCGCACGCCCAACTTTTCAAGTATCGCCGGAACAAAATCAAACGCACCCATCGAAATCCCACCCGACAAACACAAAAAATCCGAATCAAGGCCACCCGCAATTGCATCCTCCAACACCCCAACGTCATCCGACACCGTGCCGTGGTCCGCACATCGTCCACCCGCCTGTTCCACCAACGCCCGCATCATCGGCGTATTGGAATTGCGAATCTGACCACGCGACGGCTTGACCGAAACATCCACCAACTCGTCCCCCGTCCCCAAAATCGAAACCGTCGGCCTCCGCCTCACAACGACCCTTGCCGCTCCCGCCGACGCACACACGCCCAACTCCACAGGGCCCAAACGACGGCCGGAATCCAGAACCGTTTCGCCGGATGCCAGGTATTCCCCACGAATCGTGACGTTTTTTCCCGCAGCCACCGATGCGTTCAGTTTCACGCGATCGCCGGTCACGGTCGTGTCCTCGACCCGAATCACCGCGTCAGCCCCCGGAGGCAGGGGCGCTCCGGTATTGATCTGCACCGCCTGTCCGGCCAGGAGATCATCGTCACACCATGCACCCGCCGCAACCTGTCCCACAATCGAAAGCTCGCGACCAGCCGAGCCATCCTCTGATCGCAACGCGTATCCATCCATCATCGCTTTGGTAAACGGCGGATGATCGATATCGCTGCGCACCGTCTCTGCCAACACGCGACCCAACGCCTCGGACAGCGGAACAGATTCTGTCGAACCGGGCGTCGCGATCGACCGAACGACGTCCACCGCCTCGGTCACACTCGCCATGTGCAGGCATTCATCCATTACCACATTAAAATCCCGGGAGTGAAGGGGGTCAACGCAGACGGCGGCTGACCGGCGGACCCGGTGTCGCGACAAACTCCGCCTACTGCCCGACCACGTCGTCCAAACGCGAAACGCTCATCACCGCTGATCGCATCACGATCACATGCTTTCGGTTGACTGAAACTCCTGTGCGTCGTGCTTCACTGACATAGGTCTCGTTCGTCGCATGACCATCCCGCGCGTCATGGACGTCCGCATCCGCCAAAACGAACGCGGATTCTGTCACCTCCACAAGCTGTCCGAGGTACACCATCGGTCCCCCGGTATCCAGGACCACCATCTGCGACCGCAACGCCTCAAACATCGTTATCCCTCGCCCATCGACCCTTTCCGCTCCAAAACCCCGTTTCGACACGTCTTGCGATTGTCGCCGCGTTGCGGGTTGAAGAGCGTTAGTCGTACGTCTATAGTCAACAGGATGAATGGTAAACCGTCAATTTGTTATCGGAACCCCTGCCGTGCGCTATCGCGGAGACTGACCGCGATCGTGTTGCTGGTTCTCGGTTTTTTATGCGTGGCGTCGATGGCGGATGACGTTGACGACGAGTACACCCGGCGTGTGCGTGCGCTCGCGATCGATGATGTCTCAGGTCACCTTGAGTTGGCCAAGTGGTGTCGCTCCAACCAGCGATGGCAGTTCGTTGCTCAACGGTGTCAGCATATCCTGACGCTGGAACCCAGCCATCAGCCCGCGAAATTGTTGCTCGAAACCGCCCGTGCTTATCTCCAGAAAGATCAGTCGAACGACCCGACGAGTCAGAAGACGCGATCAGCCGGCGGACCTCGTTCGCCTTCGACCACCGGAAAAGCCCTGCGCGAGCTGACAAAAGAGGAAATTCAGCAGGTGCGACGCGTGGAACTGCACCACGACCAACCGGAACGCCTCTCGATACGCATCGATCGAAAAGCTCTGGGATCGTTTCTCGCCCACGTCCGCAACGATCCGGGTTTCGGCTATTCCAATCAGGATTTCTACAAACTCCCCAAAACCGAACAGGCGCAACTGATTCTGCTCCACGGTGACGAAAACGACAAAAAAAACATTCAAATCAGGAACGACCCACAGCGCCTTCGCGAGTTTGACCGCAGGGTTCTTCCGATGGTCATTCAGAATTGCGCAACCTCCGACTGTCACGGCGGGTCAGGCGGTGGCAGGTTTCGTCTCTTCGGTGGACGACGGCTGAAAACCCCGGCCTCCTACGCGACGTTTGTCGCACTGCATCAATACAAAACCGAAAACGGAAGCCTGATCGACCGAACGAATCCCGCGGACAGTCTTCTTCTTTCCTACGGACTACCTCCCGGACCCGTTCCGGAAAAGAATCACCCCATCAGGATTCGCGCCATGTTCGACAACGCCGAAGACCGGGAATACAAGAAGATGCTCGATTGGCTTTTGTCTCTCGACCTGCACGAACCCGATTACGGCTTCGAGCTGATCAAACCGTAGCGTGACCGTTATTTGGGTTCAATAACCTGATTCTCAGGCTCGCCATCTGCCGTCTTCTCGTCCCCGGAGTTGTCCATACCTTCAGGCGGTGAATCGGAATTCTCCCCATCCTTCCCGCCAACGGTCACCGGAATCGGATCAACGATGATCGGCAGCACAAACGGCAACCGAAGCAGCCGGTCGGACGTGTCCCCCGCAAAGACATCCCGCGACAACTTCGAGACGGCCGATTCACACCACGCCAACGTCGCCTCGCGTTGATCTTCGCTCGACGATTCCACCCAGGATCGGCACGCGTCAATTTTGATCGCACTGGCTGACCGAACCGCCTCCGCCTGATCCCCCTCGTCATCAAACCGATCGATCGCCAACTCCTCGCACAACAGCAGCAGGCTCCAGACCGCCGCGTGCCCCCCACGATTCAAAATCTGTCGGCAGCGCAATAACCGACTGAAATACTCGTGATACAACGCGTCTTCCGATACATCCGCACCGATTTTTGGCAGCACCCGCAACGCAAGATCCTTTCGGTCCGACTTCGCGAACAAACACGCCTGCAACAACTTCGCAGCCATTGGCACACCGTCGATGCTCGATTCAAGATGCAGAGACAACGACAGCGCCCCATCCCGAACCGCCTCCTGATCCGCGTGTTCATCCAGCAAGCCGCGAATCGCTTCACCAAACGCAGACAGCGTCTCCGAAGCGTCTTCCAACTCCGTCAACACCT
Source organism: Phycisphaerae bacterium (assembly GCA_029260165.1). Classification (GTDB taxonomy): domain Bacteria; phylum Planctomycetota; class Phycisphaerae; order UBA1845; family UBA1845; genus OFTM371. The sequence continues at coordinate 49,787 of JAJDDT010000027.1, forward strand.
CGTCGTCCTCCTCGCACCCGTCCAGCGATGCCGCCGCCAACGACAATTGCTCCTCCGCAGCTGACAGAATGCGCAGAGCGACGGATCGATCACCCAACTCCAGGTCGTGCAGGTAAGCGGACACAAATGGCTCGGTTTCCCGCGACAGCATCCAGTTCACCGCGGCCAGATGAATCGACGCCAATCGACAGGAATCACCGGCTGCACCGCCTACAGGATCGAGAATCTCCCGTCTGCGATTCGCAAGCCAGGCGCGATACGTCGCCTCGTCAGCCACACCATCGGGATAGACACGATCACTCAATTGAAGCATCGGACGCGAGAGCTTTGCGAATCCGTCACCCACCGCCTGCACCTCGCCCACACCGGTGCCAATACAGAACACTGCGATCAACAATCCCTTGTTTTTCACGACACAGGCTCCCAAAATCGGACAACACCAGAAAAAACCAACACCGCAACGCGTCCGAACCCACCGACGAATCCACAACAATCCCACCGATGGAGGATAGGCCTGGGACCCCAACACCGCAACCTTTTCGTTGACCCACGGTGGCGTCGTCCATAAACTTTACCAACGTTATCGCGGAACAAAGGCTCCCGCCCCCCGCGTGCATCTTACAATAGAAACAGGCTCCGAATTGGCGGACCATCCGCCGGTCACCCCACAGATGTCTCCAAACGACACCATCGCCGAAAACACCCATCGCCAGGCCCGACCCGCCTTCGTCCGCGCAGGCAGGTTGGCCGGCAGGGCGGTCATCGCCGCATGGATCATCTCGGTCGCCTACCACGCCGTCATCTTCACCATCATGTTTCTGATCCCGTGGATTTCCGGAATCGCCCGAAACAAACCCGACACCCCACCACCTTTCACCGACGTCATAGGCCAGATCGACCAACCCGTCGCCTCGCTCTCCCCATCACCGAAAATCGCCAACCCGACCGAAGCCAAACGCTCCGACCCCCTCAAATTCAAACCCAAACAGTTCCGGTCGATGGACAACCTCGCGCCGAAACTCACCAAAGACCTCGACATCATCGGCATAGGATCCACCTCCGGCGATCTCGACGCGGACGGATTCAGCATTCCAATTCCCGGCACGGGGCCCGATTTCTTCGGATTGGGCGCTCAGGCACGCGGAGCAAGACGCATTGTCTACGTCGTCGATCGCTCCGCGTCGATGCAAATGACATTCCACGGCGTGATCGCCGAACTCCAGGAGTCGATTTCCAAGCTCCGTCGCAGCCAGAAATTTCATGTGATTTTTTTCAGTACCGGACCACCGCTGGAAAACCCGCCCAGACGTCTGGTCAGCGCCATCAAAGCGCACAAACGCGACGCGTTCAGGTTTTTCAAGACGATTCAACCCCAGGGCGGAACCGATCCACGCATCGCGTTCAAAAGGGCGTTTGCCGTCGATCCCGATCTGATCTATTTTCTCACCGACGGCGACTTTGAAGGGGTCGAACCTGCCGTGATGGCCATGCTGCGTAAAATCAACCGTGGGGGCAGCGTGCGAATATTCACGGTGGCGTATGTCAGTCCCGCAGGCGGGGCGGTGCTCGAACGCATCGCCCGCGAGCACAACGGAGAATATCGGTTTGTTACCGAAGATGAAATTTTCTAGGCTCCGCGCCTGTACGATCCGAATCGCCGTCGGAGTTGCGATCGCATCGTACACGACGATGACCATCGCCGACGAACTCCTCGTCGCCGGTACGCGATATCAGCAGGTCACCATCGACGCATTCGAGTCGACCCAGATCGCCTTCACAACCCCGGGCGGCGAATTCAAATACGCCGATCTGGCCGACCTCGAATACCTGCAGGTCGACAGCCTGACCAACCTGCGAGATCTCAACAGCGCCGAGAATCACGTCCGAAATGGTGACCCGCGTCGTGCCATCCCGCTTTACGAACGCGCACTCCGCCTCGCTGGTGGTTATTGGCCACCACTCATCCGCACCCGGATCATCCGCGCCGCCCACGACGCCGGCGACCTCAACACCCTCGCCACCCATTTCGTCCAACTAACAAAAGACAGCCAACACGGTGCCGTCCGAGCCGCCGCCGTCCTCAGTCGCGAAGATTTTCCAACAAACACGGGCCACCCGATCAAGGCCATCCGAATTCTCAACGCTGCCATCGACGGTGCCGTCTCACAAAGCAGCCGCGTCCTGAACGAAGCCCTGCGATTCAACATTGCGATCGCCACCAACAATGACCAATCCGTGTCCTACGCCAAAAGCCTGGCCAATCAACCGCTCACGCCCGATATCGCCACGCGATCCGTCTACCACGCCATCGCAGGGGCACTGTCCGTCCTCGCGTCAGCGGGGCAACGGGACGACGCGATTCGCATTCTCGATGATGCATTCGTCGCAGCTCCGAAAGAACTGCTCCCCGAGCTGCTGATCGCCCGCGCCAAAATCACCCTCGACGGGGCAGTCTCCGATGCGGACGCGCTCCGCGCAGCCTCGTCAGCCATGCGCATCGTCGCGCACTATCCCAATGATCCGCTCGTACCTGAAGCGCTCGCCATCACCGCCCAAGCTCACGAACGCATTGGCAGAACCCCGACAGCCATCCAACTGTGGGAGGAATGCTCCAAACACGCGTCAGCCGCAACCCATCTCGTCGATCTCGCACGGTCCGAGTTGAGCAGGCTACGCTCGAATAGTTGACCCTTGCAGGAGGAGACTCGCTTGCAACGCATTGTTTATCTCAGCGTACTGGGCTTCGTCGTTCTCATGTTGACAACCTCCGCCGTCGCCCAGGATGGCGAATCCACCGGTGGGACGGTCATGCGCGTCTTCGACCATTTTCTCGTCGACGGCGGGGCCATCACATGGTTTATCCTCGTCCCGCTATCCCTCGCGACGATCGCGCTCACCGTCGAGTACATGATCTCGATCAGACGCCAAACGTTCGTCCCCCAGGATACGTTTCGGGAAATCGCAGAGCGAATCGACAACAAGCAGTACGCGGAAGCACTCACCTACACCGCCGACGAACCCAGCGTCCTCTCCGCCGTCGTCAACACAGGCCTGATGGAATCCGCCAACGGATACGCGGCCATGGAACGCGCCGTGGAGGAAACGCTCGAGTACCGATCCGCAAAAATCATGCGGAAAATCGAATACCTCAACGTCATCGGAAACATCAGTCCCATGGTCGGACTGTTCGGAACCGTCTACGGCATGATAGGGCTGTTCAGTTCCATGCGCGACGCCGGCGGAATGCCCGAACCCGCACGACTTGCCGACGACATCTCCATCGCGCTGGTCACGACCTTCTGGGGACTCCTCGTCGCCATTCCAGCCCTCAGCGTCTTCGCACTCTTCAGAAACCGTATCGATGAACTGACCGCGGAATGTGCCCTCGCGACCGATCGACTCCTCGAACCCTTCAAACCAGGCACCCGTCCTCAGGAACCCAAACCAACGAATTGATTCAATGGCTGGCGAACGCAAGCGATACTACAGACCACGCGCATCGTTGACCTTTAACATGGCTCCGATGATCGACATCGTCTTTCTCCTGATCATCTTTTTCGTCCTCGTCGGCACCTTCGCGTCCGCCGAGCACATCCGCATGGACCTTCCAGGCCCGGACCAAAGCCAGGCCCAAAACCAGAAGATATCCGACCGCGCCATCATCAACATTCAACTGATCAACCCCGACGATTCCCAAAGCCCCGTCGTCTTCAGCATCGGACCCAACCCACCCGAACCTCTCGAAATGATCGATCAACGATTGGCTGCCAACAAAACCGCATTCCCCGACCTCAAGGTCATCATCCGCGCGGACAAGCGTGTTCGCTACGCCGACGTCCGCTCGGTCATGGAAATCGTCGCCGACAACAACATCGAAATGATGAACATCGCCGCACTGCTAGGCCCCCATGCACCCGCCAACTAACCAATCATGTCCACCACCCACGACAAATTCGAGATCATCCACTTTCGCTCACGACGCAAACGCGCCCCCAAAGAACAAACCGCCCTCACCCTCAACCTCGCACCCATGGTCGATGTCGTTTTTCTTCTCCTGATTTTTTTCATCGTCACAACCGACTTCAGACGACCCGAAGGACTTCTCGCTTCCAGGCTTCCCCAACAGAGTGGCCAATCCCAATCGGTTGCCCTCCCAATCTCCCCGATCATCATCACCGTCAAGCAAACAGGACCAACCCCGTCTGATTACAAGCTCCACGTCGAAGGATTCACCACCGCACCGCAAACCTTCACCGATCTCACCACGTTTCTCAAAGAGGTGAAGGACAATCCGGGATTCGACGACAAAACCCCCGTCGTCATCCAGGCCGCCGACGACGTCCAATGGGACCACATCGTCGGATGCTGGAACGCAGGCGTCCGCGCAGGATTCAAACACATTTCCTTCGGACAAGCCAAATGATCCGCCACACCTTCATTCGACTTCACGCTGCCGTCATCCTCGCGCTGGTCTTCAGTTCGATTCCGACGTTCGCCCAGTCGTCCCTCGAATCCGAAAACGAACGCTTTCCCAACAAACCGTTCTTCCGCGCCCTTCGCAAGAGGGGCCTGACCGATCTCCTCGACCTCCATCTCAAGGATTACCCACCCGCCAACAAAATCGAAGCAGCCCTCCTCCGGCGCGATGTCATGATCGCAATATTCGAAGACCGCTCCCGAACCCACGATCAGCGCAACGCAGCCATCACCGCCGCAAACCAGATTCTCGAACAGCTCATCATCGACGAACCCAACAACAGTCGATCTCGAAAGTGGCGCATCGAATTAGCCAGGTCACTGCTCTACATGGAAGCCGACCCCTACGTCACCCAAATCCTGTTCAAAGGACCGCGCCCGGGCGACAGATCTCGCCTCAGGACGACCATGACCCACACCGTCGAGCACCTCGAACAACTCCACAACGAATTGCAATCAGAATACGACCGACTCGACGACCTGCCCGCCCGCGTGTACGACAAGAAAGAAGCCACCGGCGACATCGAAGCGCTCGAATCCAATCTGTCACTCACCGACTACATGCTCGCATGGTCACGCTTCTATCTCTCCATTAGCCTCGAAAAGGACGAACCCGACCGCACAGCCCCGCTCCGGGAAGCCCTCGAATACCTCGACCGCTCCAACCTCCTGCGCACACCCCACGCCGAGTCGCATTACCAGGCCCAAACCACCCTCCTCGCCGGCATGACCCACCGCCAACTCGCCGATTTCGGATCCGCCCGCCGAGCGCTGGCCCGATCAATCGACATCGTCGACGATATCCTCGACCCCACAGAACAGCAATCCCTCCGCTGGATCGCCACCCTCGCCCAGATCGAACTCGTTCGCTCATTCGTCGATGTCAACAATTTTGAAACCGCCCAACAAGCCCTGCGCATCTTTCAAAAAAACATCCGCAAGATCAAGCCCGTCAACCACGACCAACTCATCCTCGCAGGCCTGCTCGAACGATTCGTCTACCGTGCGAAAGCGACCAATATTGCCAAGGGTCAACCCGATTCGAAAAACCCCGTAATCTTCGATCTTCTCGAAAAAAGCACCGAATCGCTCTTTCAGATCGCCCAACACAATCCGTCACAAAAAAACAACGTCTACGCAGCTATCTACGAGTACATCGATCCCGAAACACCCGCCTCATCCATGTCCACGTTCGAGCAAGCCGTCGTCGTCACCGGCGCGCTCAACGATGCCGACATCATCACAAACCATATGAACGCGACAAACGACGACGCCGCGATTCTCAAGGCCAACAAAAAACGCAGGAAACTGCTCACCAGAGCCATCGACCTCGCCCAGGGAGTTCTCAATGATTCCAACGCCAATCCCATCCTGCGTCGCGAGGTTGCATTCAATCTCGCCGTGGCAAAATACCGCCTGGGACAGCGCGACCAGGCTGCTGAAGCGTTCCTCTTCGTTACCAAAAATTTCCCCGACCACCCCCGCGCCCTCGAAGCCGCCACCTTCGCCGTCCAGCTCGCGTTCGAACTCCAATCCGACCCGACACTCGCCACCAGCGACCGCATCCAGTCGCTATACATCGACACCCTCCGCACCCTCACCGACTCGTTCCCCGACGCCCTCGAATCACAATATTGGCTCTTCTTCCTCGCCCAACAACTCGCCAACCAAAACGATTTCGACACCGCCGCCGACATCTACACAAAAGTCCCACCCAACCACGAGCGCTATCACGAAGCACGATTCCTCGCCGCCGAAGCACACGTCCTCTCACTCCAATCCTTCGCCATCGAAAACCCCGACCGCGTCGACCTCATCAACCGACGAGCCACCGTTGCCGACTTCGCCGCAAGACAAGCCAGACAATCCATTACCCAAGCCCACGACAATTCCACCGACCCAACCCGTCAACAACAACTCAAAAACCTCCTCGCCCGAACCGATCTCATCCTCGCCGAATCCAACATCGTCCCAGGCGTCAACCGCTACGACGACGCACTAAACTCGCTCAAAAATTTTCGCGAAACCTACGGGCACCAACCCGATCTCCTCGGCCGCGTCCTTCGGGTCCGAACCATCGCACTCGAAGCATTGGGTCGACACGCCGAAGCAACACGCCTCATCCCGGAATACGTTGCCAAAGACCCCACTGGCGCGCCACCAACCCTCCAGGCCCTCTTCGATTCCATCAACAAGGAAATCGCCCGCGACCGCAAGGCACATCGAACCCAGGAAGCCACAGAAAAAGCAGAAACCGCCGTCGCCATCGCAAAAGGCATCCACACCGCTGCCCAGGACCAACCGTCTCTCTTCAACAAACAAACCGTCTACGCCCTCAAGCTCCAACTCGCCGAAAGCTATCTCACCGCAAACCACCCGAACGAAGCAGCCACTCTCTTCGAACAATGCCTGTCCGAAGACGCAGCCAATTCCCCCGACAACCAACCCCGCGACAGCCGAGCCATCTTCGGCACCGCCGAAACCCGTTTCCAATCAGATAAATTCAAAGACGCACTCCCCCTGTTCAATCAAATATACAAATCCTCCCCAAAGCCCGACATCCTCAAATGGAAGTCCCTCCTCCGCGACCTCCAATGCAGAACCAACCTCAACCACCCCAAAGAAGACATCATCCGCGCCATCCAACAACAACGATACCTCAACCCACAACTAGGCTCCCCCAACCTCCGCCGACAATTCGACGAACTCCTGACCCAAAACCAGAAACGCTAACAACCACTCTGCCCGACGTATCCTCGTCCTCGTGTACAGCCGAAACAATATACCTTCGCTCCTCATACGCAGCGGAAACAATGTAGCGTCACCCCTTGTGGGTGGCGGGAAAACCAGAAAGTATTGGCGAGTCAATGACGCTTCATTAGAATAGAAGCCGATCGACAGATAAGACATAAGCAACCATACGATGGGAGACAAAGTGATAAGCATTCGAGACCTTAGAGGGTGTGTGAGAAGCAGGGATATCGCCGATAAGGATGGAAATTGGCAAGGAGTGCCTGATCCATGGCGAGGAATGCTTATCCCAGCGACTTGACGGACGCGCAGTGGAATCTGATTCGACGACGAATACCGCCG
>JAJDDT010000028.1 GCA_029260165.1 Phycisphaerae bacterium
GCGCTCGGGTTGCTTCCCAGCAGAGCCCTACCCTCCGCCTGAACAGAAACATCGTACGGCTATACAGAACCGGATTCCAGGACATTCTGACAAACCGAAACTTGATCTTCTGGAAAGGAACAGATAGGAAGGAAAATTCAAATCCAGGCGCCACGGTTTTCAACCGCCACGCGCTACATCTTTCAACCGCCGTTCACAGCGTGCAGACGAGAAACGAGAAACGAGAAACGTGGGGCGGCAGAACGGGCGACGGTCAGGATTTGTTTGCGGTCAATCGGGAGGTTAGTTTTTCGAGCTTCTCAACATGTTTGCGAATTCGACCGGCAATTCTGCCGACGATTTCGGATGCGGCTGGGTGGGACGCAACTACCGAGGAAGCGGATTCATAATAGCCTGACAGGGTCCGTCGGTCTTCAAAGACCCTTGGCAGGACAAACCCCAGTTCGAGAAAATGCAGGTTGGTTGAATTGATGTCAGCCAACGCGGGCAGTGGTTCACCGCCGGCATTGAGAATCGCATCCACCAACCATGATTGATGTTCCCGATCCTCGGCCAACATGCACTGCACGTCATCCACATCGTCGGCAGATGCCCACGAAATGAAGATTTCCGACTCTCCCAAACGGGGCAGCAGGCTGGCGGATTCAGCGGCCAGCAATTCATTCAGCACGTCGATGACAGGTTCGTTGTTCATAATCACCGAATACCTTGAATAGGGCGCTATTGGGCGCCACCAAGCGCGGGAATCTGCATCGCATCCGACTCATCGACAGACCTTGCGACCTGCATATCGCCCGGTGCGTTGATCGGTACGTCCTTTGATGTCAGGACAACCGTTGGTTTGTACATGTCGCCGGTGTACCGGTCGGCTAACTCTTTCGGCTCATTGATCAGCACCACGCCAAACAGCAGGAGCAGGACCGCACACAGGTTGGCCATTGCGGTACCGAGAAATGGTGGGGACAACGCCGGGAGCTGATCGTCCGACAGGAACATGGTTCTGATGATTCTGAAGTAGAAGAACAGGCTGATGAGCGTATTGATCACCACAACGATAATCAGAATCCATGACAACGGAGCCAGGGACGTCTCAGCCATCTTTGATCCGAGCGCCAGAAGCAACCAGTACTTCGCGATGAATCCGCCAAACGGCGGTAGTCCAACGAGCGATACCAGACAGCATACCATCGGAACCGCCAACCACGGTGCCCGACGCCCCAGCCCTGAAAAGGCACCAATATCTTCGCTTTTCGTCTGCCACGAAACGATCGCAGCCACCGTGAACACGCCAAGGTTCATGACCGCGTACACGATGAGGTAGATCATCAGCGCTGCCATCGGTTTGCCACTCGTCGTCGTTCCGGGAAGCGTAAAGATCGTGGCTAGCATCATCATGTAGCCTGCGTGGGCGATCGACGAGTAGGCCAACAGGCGCTTGACGTTGGACTGGCGATAGGCAGCGAAATTTCCCCATGTGCAACTGATCGCAGCCAGCACACCCAGACCCCACGCCAGACCGTTGTAGGTCAGGATCGAGTGTCCCGCGACCATGGCACCGATGTTGAACGCATCCACGAGTCGGAGAAGCAGCACAAGGGCTGCGGCTTTACTCGCGACGCTCAGCCAGGCGGTCACCTCGATTTTCGCACCCTCGAACACATCCGGACACCAGAAATGAAACGGAACGGCTGCGATCTTGAAGGCGATACCCCCCAGGACACAAAACAATGACATCGAAATGAGCACGGTGTTTTGACCGGCGGCCAGGTCATTGGCGACGCCCTGGGCAATGATCGCGACATTCAGCGTGTGGTACATGCCATAGAGCAGACTGATGCCGTACAGCATGATCGCGACGCTGACCCCGCCGAAAATAACATATTTCACGGAGGCTTCCGCCGACTTGCGGTTCCGTTTATCAAATCCGGCGATGGCATAACTTGGCAACGAAGCAGCTTCGATCGCAACCGCCATCATCAACAGGTTCAGCGTGCTGGTCATCAGGGCCATGCCCAGCGCGCTGCCGATCATCAATACAAAGAATTCTTCGCCGTTTTCCTCTTTTTCCGAGGATCCCAGCACCCAAAGGGCGGTCACGCCCGTCAGGAACAGCATCAGGATGATCTTGAAAAGGATGGTGAGTTTGTCGAGGATCAACATACCCGCGGCAGACTCGGGCGCAAGCCCCGAAATACCGCCGCCCCCGACTTGCTCAACCAGTCTTACGGACAGCAGAAGCGTTACCAGCGCGCCGGCAAACGCGATGCGCGCCGATCGCAAACCCGACCGCCCCAGAATCAGCGGAGCCACGAGAATCACGACAATCGTGCCGACCAGCGCCAGCTCGGGCGCGAACCAACCGAGTTCAGCCAACGACGGATACCAGGATAATTCAATAGCAGCCAACATTGTGTGTATCAAAGCCCAGCCGCCAGTGAACCAAACCGTTCCGGGGCAGCCGCCATCGTCTTAACAATCAAATCCAATGTTCCGTTTGTGAAATCAAACAACAGGTGTTTCGGCAGAATTCCAAACAGCACACAAAGAGCCGCGAGCGGCACCAATATCAACATCTCGCGACCGGTGACCTCGGGAAATTTTGCATGCTCCGGCTTTGATGGGCCGAGGTACACACGCTGGATCAGCCAGAGAATGTAGCCAGCCGTCAGGATCACGCCGCTCGCGGCCAGGATCGCCATCGGCACCGCCCAGGTGAACGTATCACGGGCGGCGAAGACCCCAAGCAGAACCCATAGCTCGCCAATAAACCCGCACATCCCCGGAAGACCCAGCGATGCGAAGAAACCGATCGTCGCCATCGTGCCGTATTTGGGCATCGACAGCCACAACCCACCGAAACGGTTGATTTCGCGATGGTGTGCCCGGTCGTAAATCACGCCGACCAAAAAGAAGCACATCGGCGAGGAAATACCGTGGGCGATCATTTGGAACATCGCGCCCTGCACGCCGGCATCGGTCATGACAGCCACCCCCAGCAAGACGTATCCCATGTGCGAGATGGAACTGTACGCGACCAGTTTTTTGAAGTCTGTTTGCGCCATCGCACACAGCGCGCCATACAGGATACTAATCACGCCGATGCAGGCCAGGCAGTATGCCCAATGGTGACCACCGGCCGGGAAAATCGGATAGCACAATCGCAGAAAACCGTACCCGCCCATTTTGAGCAATACGCCGGCCAGGATCATGCTGATGGGCGTGGGGGCTTCGACGTGGGCATCGGGAAGCCAGGTGTGCACCGGAAAGGCCGGCAACTTCACCGCAAACCCGACAAACAGGAACATGAACATCAGCGGGGCGAATTGAAGCCCCTTCGCGAGGAAATAGGTGTCGGTGGCGTTGAAGTATGTTTGAATGGCCTGGTTGGTCGCCAGTTCGATCAGGTCAAACGTGCCGGTCGTCAGTACGCCAACATCCGGACGATAGCTGGTGGCCAAGCTTGCATAGCGTGTGACCGCCTCGGAACTGTAGAAGAACATCGCCACCAAACCGACGAGCATGAGCACCGAACCCGCCAGGGTGAACAGGAAGAACTTGATGGCTGCGTATTCTTTTCGAGCGCCACCCCAGACACCGATGAGAAAGTACATCGGCAGCAGCATGATTTCCCAGAAAATATAGAACAGGAAGAAATCGAGCGCGACGAACGTGCCGAGCATGCCGGTCTCAAGAAGCAGGAACAGTGCGAAGTAACCCTTGATACCCTTGTTGACCTTCCAGGACTCGAAATTCCAACTGGCCAGACATGCGAGAAGGCCCACGAAACTGGTCAGAACCATCAGCGGCATGTTCAGTCCATCGACGCCGACGAAATACTCGATGGTGAAGTTTTTGCTGGTAATCCAGTCCGCGCGTTGGACAAAATGCAGTTTCTCGCCGTAGGACGAGCCAAAAATATCGATCATGCCGGCTGCATCCGCCGATCCCGCGCCGAGGAACGGTCCGATCAGCCACAACGAAAGCACAAACGTCGCGATCGTCGTGAGCAGGGCGATACTGCGAACCAACTGCTTCGGCGCGATCATGCAAACGCCCGCGCCGACCAGTGGCAGGAAAACGATGTATGTTAACAGTGATGTTTCCACTTTAGTACCATTCAGCTAGTTCGTTATCCACCTGCCGACGTCAGGATTGCCTGTGCATCCGGGACAGGATCGAAAAACAACAGCAGCAAAATCGCCACCGCAGCCGCTCCCGCGGTGAACAAAACGTAATTACGAATTCGCCCCGTGTGCGGGCTTCTAAATAAATTCGAAAGATCGAACGCGGTGACAGCCATTCCGTTGAACACGCCGTCCACAATATTCGCGTCCACACCCCGACCCGCGAACGCCGAGAATCGTTCCGTGGCCTTGGATGTCAGACTCGCGATGATTCCGTCCACGACATAGGTGTCCCAAAACGCGGAAATGCTCGCGAGCAAGCGACATCCGCGGACGAACATGAAATCATAAATCTCGTCGAAATAGTATTTCTTTTCCAGGAGCGTCGCGATCGGACTGAAGGCGGACTTGAGCTTCGAGCCCAACCCCACACCGTTTCGGTAGATCACGATCGCCACAAGAAACATGATCGCCCACGACCAACCGACGCCCCAGAAAAGCCAATCATGGGCACCGTGCAGGTTGATCAACGCGCCTTTCGCGTGGTTTGCATCGTCCGCATGACCATCGTAGGCGGTGACCAGGACGGCGTCTGTCAACGCGGGGGCGGCGTCGGCAATCAAGGGCCTGAACAACGCGTAACTCGACACCACCGTGAAGATGGCCAGCACCACAAGGGGCACATACATCATCGGACTCTCGTGCGCATGGTCGTGCACCTGTTGATCCCGAGGCTTGCCCATGAACGTCAACCACCAACACCGCATCATATAGAACGGTGTCACATAGGCGGTAATCAAAGCGCACCAGAACATCAGCTTTAAGACACCCGCATGGTCCGCATCATCCGTCGCCAATGCGTGACCAGCCACACGATCATCGCCGTTGTGCGCCTCGTGCGAATCAGACACGAGATCGAACGCCGTTGCACCGGAGGCGGCAGCGTGATGTCCGTCCTGATCGCTATGGTGACCTTCGCCACCAATACCAGCACGATCCCACGCGACAGCCAGGATTTCATCCTTACTGAAATACCCGCCGAGGCCCAGGTTCATGCTCGGAATGCCAAACCCCGCGATCGCGAGAACACCAATCAGAAACGTCACGCCTGTCACGGGCATCTTACGGATCAATCCGCCCATCTTGCGCATGTCCTGCTCGTGGTGGCATCCTTCGATCACCTGTCCCGAGCCGAGGAACATCATGGCCTTGAAAAACGCGTGTGTCATCAGATGAAACAACGCGGCGATCCACGCGCCCATGCCCAATCCGAAAATCATGTAGCCCAGTTGCGACAGCGTCGAGTAGGCCAGACACTTCTTGATGTCCGTCTGCACGATCGCGATCAACGCCATTGCAGTTAGCGTGATGCAACCAACACCAGCAATGAACAACTGTGCATCAGGTGTCAACAAACGGTACACCCGCGCGACCAGATACACACCGGCTGCCACCATCGTGGCTGCGTGAATCAACGCACTGACCGGCGTCGGACCCGCCATCGCATCGGGCAACCACACCTGCAACGGAAACTGAGCGCTCTTGCCCATGGCACCGCAGAACAACCCGATGCCCATCAGAGTAGCCATCATCGGACCGGAGACGTGCCAACCGAGCACGTTGATCGTAAACGATGGATCGAACAATCCCGTCCCGCTCGCATATTGATCCGCAAAGGCAGCGGCTGCCCCGTCGAGATCAAGCGTGCCAAGGAAGAAATAGACCATCATCAACCCGAAGATGAATCCGAAGTCACCCACACGGTTGGTGATAAAAGCCTTCATGGCTGCGTTGGACGCGAACTTTTTGTCGAAATAGAACCCGATCAACAGGTAGCTGCACAAACCCACCAGTTCCCAGAAGATGAACAGAAACAGCAGGTTGCTGCTGATCACCAGCCCCAACATGCTGAACCCAAACAGGGACAGATAGCAGAAGAAACGATGGTATTTCGACTTCCCGTCAACCTCGTCGCTGTGGCCAGCCATGTACCCGATGCTGAACACAAAAATCCACGTCGCGATAAACGTCACCATGAAGAACATGATGACCGTGAGCGAATCGAGATTGACGCCGACCTTGATCGGAACGCTACCGATGTCCGCCCAATGGAACTGACTCTCCCCGGCGGCTGCTGTCAGTTCAGCCGCCGTGCCACTGTCCACCTCACCAAGCCAACCGACGAGCGTCAACGTCCCCAGGACGCAGCAAGTCGCCATGGCCGCCACCGCAAGCCAGCCCGAGAGCGGCTTGCCAATTCGCGGGCCGAACAGCATCAGTATGAAGAAGCTGACGAACGGAACCGCCACACCAGCCAGAAGATATGTCTCGTAGTTGCTCATACCGTCCTAACCATGCAACGCGTCACCGCGGTCCACATCGATCGTGTTGATATTCTTGTAAAGATTCATGCAAATCGCCACCGCGACGGCCGCCTCCGCCGCCGCCAGCACAATCACAAACAACGCCGTAATCTGCCCATCAAACCCAGGCTGCTGCGAATACCGATCGAACGCGATGAAATTCACGTTCACGCTGTTCAGGACCAATTCCACACCGATCAATATCCCGATGGCATTCCGCTTCGTAATCATCACGAAGATACCGCAGCAAAAAATCGCCGCCGACAAAACCAGGTAGTGCATCAATCCAATGGTCAACATCCGCTACCTCTCCTGCCTCGCGAGGTAAGCCGCCGCGATCATCACGACCAGCAACACAACACTGGCCACCTCAAACGGCACCAGATAGGTCGTCAGCAATTCCTTGCCAAAATCCTTGACCGTCGCGCCGTTCGCAGTGGCAGCCGACGCCGGCCAGGTCGCCCGCGTCAGCATCAGGAACAATCCCGTAAACAGCGTGATTGCAATTCCACCACCAGCCGCCATTTCAACCTTGCTGCACTCAAACCGCACCCAGGGTGATTTGCTGGTCAACATGACACCAAAAACGAGCAACACCAGCGTGCCGCCCGCGTAAACGATCAACTGAATCGCGCTCAAAAAGAACGCGCCAAGCAGCAAATACAAAACCGCAACCGCGCCAAGCGTCCCAAACAACCACGTCGCCATCCGCACGACGCTCTTGCTCACGCAGACACCCAGCGCCGCCACCAAGGCTGTCCCGCCAAACAGATAGAACAACAATGCCTCCAACAACCCGCCCTGCACCGCGCGAGGAACGCCCTTGAGGTCCGCCGACTCCTGCCCAAAAGCAACCGTCGCCGACAAGACAATCACCGCAGCCGAGGCGGTCAACAGAAAACGTCGCGATGTCCATCGTCTTACCAACACAACCACCCTCAGGACCCAGGCTTCAAATCAACCGCCAGGTACCCGACAAGATTTCGCCGCTGACTGAATCCGTAGGCCGCGATCACCACAAAACCAAGCATGAAAAACGCGCCGATGGCCGCCAGCAGTATGTTGAAAACCCGGAACACGATCGTGCCAGGCGGAACAAACAGCTCGTACAACGTTTGACCGAGCAACACAAGCATCATCAGCGGCAGGACCACCTGAATACACGAGTACAACACCTGATCAATACGAATCCGCGGCAGCGTCCAGCGAATCCAAAGCTGAACGTAGATGAAGAATGTGCATTTCGCGATGAACCAGACAGGCCCGGCGAACACCACACCCTTGATCGCTCGTGCGAAAATCGAATCGCCCAGTGATTCCGACCACGCCAACGGCAACGGCGAATACCACGCACCAAAGAACAAAATGACAGCCAGCCCGCTCACCACGAACATGGCTGCGTATTCTGCGAAGAAAAACAGCGACCAGCGGAACCCGGAATACTCCGTATGGAAACCCGCCACCAATTCGCTCTCGGATTCTGGCAAATCAAACGGCGCCCGCTTGCAACTCGCCAGCGAAGCCACATAGTACGCAATGGCGGCTGCAAATGTGAACGGGTTGCGGAACACGATCCAACTGAACCATCCGCCCGACTGCGCGTCGCCAATCTCGCCCAGACTCAACGTCCCCAACGCCATGATCGGAACCAACAGCGACATCCCAAGCGGAATTTCGTACGACACCATTTGGCAGGCTTCGCGCATCGCGCCGTAAACGCTCCACTTGTTGTTGCTCGCCCAGCCTGCCAGAATCACGCCATACACCTCAACCCCCAACATCGCCAACACGAACACCAACGCAACGTCCAGCTCGCGAAACACCCAATAGGTCCCGAACGGCAACGCAAAAAACGCCAAAATCGCCGGCACAAACGCCAAATATGGTGCCAACTTGAACAACGGACGATCCGCACCCGCAGGACACAAATCCTCCTTCGTCAGTAATTTCAACCCATCAGCAATACACTGCGCCCAACCATGCCAACCCCCGACACGCATGGGTCCGGTCCGCGACTGAATACGACCAGCCACCTTCCGCTCCCACCAGATGCTGAACAACGGAATGATCGAGATGAATCCGAGAATACCCCCCAACCCGACAAGATCGCGAACCAGGCCATATTGCAAAACATAAAGGGGATAACAAATCAGGTCAGGCGCAGGCCAACTCGCCTCGCTCAACCCGGTTTGAAACTCCGCCATCGTCAGGGCTGCCCCGAACAAACCTTCGTCCGCCCCGTTCGCCGTCCCCGCGATCAACCCATCGACGAATTCAAACAGCAGATAATTCGCCCAAACCCCAACGATCGTACCGAACAGCGCGCTCAGCATGATCATCCCCGGTGCAGCCTTCACAAACGGCGCAACGATCGCATACACCATCCTCGCAAGCCCGGCGATCAATCCGGACAGTCCGCGATATTCCTGTTTCGCCCCGGGTCTCCAGGGCACCGATAGCTGAGGCAAAATGTCGCTCCGATTCCTGCGGCGTTGACCTCCGCCGCCACCCGCAAACGAGCGGGCATTCTAGTCCGTTTCCAAATCCATGAAAACCGGACTCGCCAATACCATCCTATCGATCCACTTCGCCCATCACGATGTCCGTACTGCCGACAATGGCGGGTATGTCCGCCAACAAACAGCCACGACCAATATGATTCAGGATCGAAATATTGCTGAAACTCGGCCCCCGCGCCTTCACACGCGACGGAATCGCAGACCCGTCACCCTGCACATAGAAACCCAACTGCCCACGCGGATTCTCAATCTCCATGTACACCTCCCCCGCCGGCAGCTTCAAATTCTTCAACTTTTTGTTGATGTGATCCCCATCCGGAATCTGCTCGATCGCCTGTCGAATAATCCGACACGACTGCTGCATCTCCAGCACCCGCACGAAATACCGACTCCAGCAATCACCCACGACCACCGATCGCGGAATCCCATCCGTACCACCAGCCACACCAACCGGAATATCAAATTCGAACCGGTCATAAATCTCGTAAGGCGCGCTCCTGCGCAAATCCCACTTCACCCCGCTCCCGCGCAGACAAGGCCCCGTCAAACCCCACGCAATCGCGTCGCTGGCTGAGATCACCCCGACATCCGCCGTCCGCTTCACGAATATGTGATTGAACGACAACAACTGATTGTATTCGGGAATCTTCGGCTCGAAATAATCCAGAAACTCAAGCAGCACATCAAAAAATCGGTCAGGCACATCATCATGCGCCCCACCGATCGTCAAATAGCTATAGGTCAACCGCGCCCCACACGCACTCTCGCACATGTCGAGAATCATCTCACGCTCGCGAAACGAATACAAAAACGGCGTAAACGCACCCATGTCCAAACCATACGTCCCAAACGCCACGAGATGCGATGCAACCCGGTTCAACTCCGCAAAAATCACGCGAAGATATTTCCCGCGCTCGGGAACCTCGACACCAGCCAGCTTCTCAATCGCCAGCGCGTAGGCCTGGTTGTTGTTCATCCCCGCCAGATAGTCCATCCGATCCGTATACGGAATGTACTGATAAGGCTGAAGGTTCTCGCCGATCTTCTCCGCGCAGCGATGCAGATAACCGACATGCGGGATCGACTCCAGCACCATCTCCCCATCGGTCCGCAACACCACGCGAAGCACACCATGCGTCGCAGGATGCTGAGGCCCCATGTTTACGAGCATTTCCTCGGTCCGAACGTCCCCCTGCCCGGACTTGTCCAAATCCATCAAAACGTCAGGGGTCGATTCAATTACAACGTCTGCCATGATCGCCCGCTCACCTAATGCCTCGGATTCGTCAACTCGTGCTCGGTCGTACCCGGAATTCCGTGATATTCCAACGGGAACTCGTAATCCTTCCGCAGCGGATACCCTTCCCAATCATCCGGACACAAAATCCGCTCCAGATTTGGATGACCATCGAACACGATGCCCATCATGTCAAACGCCTCCCGCTCATGCCAGTCCGCCGCAGGCCAGAGATGCGACACGGTCGGCAAATGAGGATCATCACGATCCGTCACCACCCGCACCGCAAAATGATGACGCAACGTCAAAACGTCATCCGTCCCGTCCTGCGGAATACAAAAGAAGTCATACACCGCCCCCAACTTGTTGTCTTCCAATAGATCGATGGCTGACAAACACTGCAACATGTTGAACGCCATCCGTGGATCGTCACGCAGGAATCGCGCAACCTCCTCCCACCGGGCAGCATCAATAACAACATAGGGGCGGCGCGCGTCCATCACCGAATCGGTCACCGCCTCGCCAAACTCACCCTTCAAAATGTCACAGATCTCTTCAGAAGTCATAATTCAAAAAAAATTGCCGAGTCAAATCCCCCGGTGCTTCGTTGCTCGTCGATCGATGGTTGGGTGGCCCATGGCTTTAGCCGTGGGGGACTCGATTGCTGATGATGTATCAAGCCGTCCGTCATGAGGCACTAGTTCAACACCTCCTCCTTCACACGCGAAATTGGATCCTTCGCACGCGTCTGATGCCTGATCTTGTCCTGCAAACGCATCAGTCCCTCGATCAACGCTTCAGGCCTCGGCGGACAACCAGGCACATAAACATCCACAGGCACCACCAGATCAACACCCTTGACCACATGATATCCATGCTTGAAATAAGGCCCGCCACCAATCGTGCACGCACCCATCGCGATCACATACTTCGGATCGGGCATCTGGTTGTACAACCGCTTCAGACGACTAGCCATCTTGTACGTCACCGTACCCGCCACAATCATCAAATCCGACTGCCTTGGCGATGCGCGAAACGCACCTGCCCCAAACCGGTCAATATCAAACCGCGATGCACCCACCGCCATCATCTCAATCGCGCAACACGCCAACCCAAACGTCATGGGCCAGATACTGTTCTGCCGTCCCCAGTTGATCGCCCAATCCAGCGAGGTGACGATCAAACCCTCCTCAAACTTGTTGTCAATCCAACTCATCCACCCGCCTCCGTTCCAACACGCCCCGCCTCGACGGAACCCGCAAGCCGCGACGAACGACGCTGACCGCCAGCTGCCCGGACCCAGTCAAGATAGCCAAACTTCCACAGAAACAAGAACCCCACGACGACAACCCCGAAGAAAAACAACATGTCATACAACGCGACAAACTTCGCCGTCGAGCCTGCCTCCGCCGACCCGAACACTACCGCCCAAGGCCAGAACAACGCAATTTCCACATCAAAAACAATAAACACCAGCGCGACAACGTAGAAACGCAGATCAAACTGCACCCAACTGCCACCCACCGCAGGCTCACCACACTCGTACGGAGCATCCTTCTCAGGGTGAGGCAACGTCGGTCGAACAAGCCTGCCCACAACCAGCGCCGAAAACGCCATGAAAAAACCGGCGATGATGAACAACAACACCCCGGTCACCAACTCAATATTGGTATCACCGCGTGCCACAGCCTCAGTTTGTGCAAGCAGACTCACCATGATCGTGGACCCACCATTTTGTCCTCATACACCCGCAATCACTTCTTCGCAGCCTTCTGCTCTTCCAATGCCCTGACCATCTCTTCGCGAACAGGCACACCGCGATCAATCCAGTCCTGCTTCTTTTCTGCCACCCAGTCAGGCAACCGCTCCGAACGCATCCAGAACGGTTGAGGCGTCTGCAATCCCTCTTTCGCCAACTCCGTAAACTCAACGACCATGTCCTCACGCGTGTAACCAGACAGATCATGAACATTGCCCATATGAATGCAGTCCGTCGGACACGGATCGACACACAACGCACAAAACATGCACTTGGCGTAGTCAATCGCATAACGTGTCATCGCCCCACCCTTGGCAATTCCGGTGGCTTTGTCGATCTTCCGCGCACCGGACTTCTCAATATAAATACAATCGACCGGACACGCCTTCGCGCACAAATCACACGCGATGCATTTCTCAATCTCGAAATAATGGAATCCCCGATACCGAGGCTGCAACGCCGGTGCCACATCCGGATACTGCACCGTGATCGTTTTTGCAAAGCAGTACTTCAGCGTGATCCGCATACCAATCAAAATGGTCCTGATCGTCATGTAGATATTGTGAAAATATTCACGCATCGCCGCCCGCACCTGCCTTCCGGGGACCACGCCACGCCCCAGGCCATAAGTCCTTGTCAACTCGCAGCATAACGAAAACCGCCTCGAAACCACGACCGGGAGGATTCTAGTTCGACCGCTTCGCTAACGCAACACGACAACTCGCCCGCTTCGCACCACGACCCGTACGCCTAACATCATGGTCACGAACAACTTATCCCGACTCGCCCGTCATCCGCAGTCGAAGAAGATTCAACGCCACCTTGCACGCACGATCCCGAATCTCCCATCGGGTCAAATGGGTTCCAAACAACCGTTTTTCCACAACAACGCCGCCGGCGTCAGCCAATCCGAACCACACCAACCCCACAGGCTTCTCATCCGATCCGCCACCAGGACCAGCCACTCCCGTGATCGACAACGCATAATCCGTTCCAAATCGCCGGCGACAAGCGCTGGCCATCATCGACGCCACCTCGCCGTTGACCGCGCCTTTCTGCATCATCAAATCCGCCGGTACGCCCAGCAAATCAGTTTTCGCTTCATAGGCATAGGTCACGACACCGCCCTGAAAATAACCACTGCTGCCTGACACATCCGTCAGCCGCCCACCCAACATCCCACCGGTGCACGATTCCGCCACCGAAACCGTAACCTTTTGATCCAAAAGAAGTTGGCCAACCGCCGACTGCAACGTCGTGGCATCCTCACCGAATACCAGTTGCCCCAACCGCCCCCGAATGTCGGCCACCTCCGCCTCGGCAATTGCAGCATCCCTGGCAATCACGCGGACTGAAATGATCGAATCGTGGGCGGTGATGCCAACGACGGGTTGCCTGCCGGAGGTCATCAGGTCGGCTATCTGTTCACCGATGTTGGCTTCCCCTGCTCCAAAACAACGAATCGTCCGGACGACCGTGCTCGTGCGATTTGAATCGACAGGCAATTCGGGCAGGATGGACCGCTCGAACATGACCTTCATCTCGCGAGGCACGCCCGGCATCGCGTAAATTGTTTTGCCGTCGAACATTACACGCACTCCCGGCGCGGTGCCGCAGGTGTTGGCAATCCCATGTCCGCCGATCGGAATGTCTGCCTGACGTTTGTTGCTCTCCGGCATGCTCCTGCCAAGTTTGTCGAAATACGATTCGATCTGTCGGAGCAACTCCGGATCGCGACTCAACCCCTGACCCACCGCCTCCGAGATGGATTCACGGGTCAGGTCGTCAGCCGTCGGACCAAGACCGCCGTTGACGAATACAGCGTCACTTTGCGCCACGCCTTGTCGAACCGCAGCTGCGATGGCATCGCGATCATCCGGAACGGTCACATGCAAGCCGACATCCCAGCCGATGGACGCCAATTCGAGCGACAGCCACGCGGAATTCGTATCAACGGTCAAGCCGTTGGTGAGTTCGGTGCCGATGCTGACGATGGCTGCTTTCACGCCGGGGAGCATACCCGTGCGGCAGGTTGGTAGATAGCGGAGTAGCGTGCCGATATAGTCTCGGCGGCGAACACGGAGCATCGTACGAATCATGGCGTCCCCACGGAAATCCCTGCGCGTTTTGTTTGGCTGCGTTGGCAGACGGGTGGAACTTTTACAGGCGTTTCGGCGGGCAGCCGACCGTCTCAGGATTGACCTGACCCTCCACGGTTCGGACATCACAATGCTCGCGCCGGCGATGCATCACGTCGATAAGCGGCACATCCTGCCCAGGCTTTCGGACCCGTCCTACATCGCCAAATTATTGAACGTCGCGCGTCGAAACCGTATCGACATGATCATCCCGACCATCGATTTCGAGCTTGATCTGCTCAGCCAATCGCGTGAGACGTTCGCCCAATTCGGTTGTCGCGTGGTCGTCTCGTCTCCAGCAGTGATCGACATCTGCTCCGACAAGGTTCTCACGTTCAACGCCTTGAAAAAGAACAAAATCGACACCCCCGCCACCTGGACATTCGATGAGATCATGCAGCGTAAACGTCATCGATTTCCCTACCACATGAAACCGCGCGCGGGCAGCGCGGGGAAGGGCAACTATCGGATCGAAATCGCAGACGAGCTTCGCGTCCTGGGTCGGCGCGTTGAAAACCCGATCCTGCAGGAATTTGTGGATGGCGTGGAACACACGATGGACGTCTACACCGGATTCGACGGGGTTCCACGATGTGCCGTCCCGCGAAAACGACTCGAGGTACGCACCGGGGAGGTCTCCAAAGCCATCGTCGTCAAGGATCGGCGCGTCATGGATGTCGGGTTGGCTGTCGCTCGCGCGCTGGGTGAATGTTGCGGGGTGGTCACGGTTCAGTGCATGATCACCAAACGTGGTCGAATCCGCGTGATCGAGATGAATCCTCGTTTCGGGGGTGGTGTGCCGCTCGCGATCCACGCCGGGGCGGATTTTCCGCGTTGGTTGATGGCTGAACACCTTGGCCGGCGTGTCAAAATCGGCGAGTCGTTCAGGGATGGGTTGACGATGCTCCGCTACGATCAATCGGTCATGGGCCGATTCGGGGACGGGTAGTCGTGGGGGATGCCGTCAACGACGCCATCGTTTTCGATCTGGACGACACCCTCTATCCCGAGCGGGAATTCGCATTCAGCGGTTTCGATGTGGTGGCGAGGGTGTTTTCCGATCGGCTATCCGCAACATTCGACCTCGCTTCGCACATGCGCACGTTGTTTGATTCCGAGCATCGACATCGCGTGTTCAACGTCGTGTTGAATGAAATCGGCGTGGACACCCCGGAACCAATCGTCCGCGAAATGATCGAGACTTTCCGCACACACCGCCCGGCTATTGGACTGCATGACGACGCATTGCGTGCGATCGAGCGGTTTCGCGGTTCGCACAAGCTGGGGGTCATCACGGACGGATACGCCGTGACGCAGCATGGGAAGGTGGCTGCCTTGAAACTGACGTCGAGGGTCGATGCGGTCATTGTTACCGATGACTGGGGTCGGGAATTCTGGAAACCCCACCGGCGCGCCTTCGAGGAAATGGAACGCTTGCTTGGAACCCGCGGAAATCAATGCACCTATGTGGCTGACAACCCCGACAAGGATTTCGTCGCCCCAAACGCGTTGGGGTGGCGAACGGTGATGATTGCTCGCGAGGGCGGGGTTTATGTGGATGCTGCCGTGGCGGATGGCGGCGAGCCTGATCAGCGGATTACATCGCTTGACCAACTCTGATATTCTGATGGCTTCGATCGCGCCCGCACCGGATTGCGTGCGTAGAATCGTTGAAGGAGATATTCGACCTTGCCGATGCCAAGTCGTGACAAATGGGCGGAGTGGCGCGAGTTGGCTGCGCAGTTTCGAGAGCAGACCCGCGTTCAATTCAACGAGTGGGTGTTCGCCTGTCGCGACGAACCCGCTCTCATCTGGCAAACACCGCTCGTGCGATACATCACCTACGGCGCGGGTGGGTTGTTGAGCATTCTTGCGTTGCGGTTCGCCATGTTGTTGTTCGTACCAACGAACGCCGGTGAAATCGCACCGCGCGCGGTGACCGCCCATTTCGATGTTGTGTGCACGGATTCTGACTGCGGACGGTATTTCAAGATCGAACGCAAATTCCGATTCGACGATTTTCCGGTTCGGTGTTTCTTCTGCAAGAAGGAAACGGGACACCTCGCGACCCACTGCACGTCGGACCGGTGCGGTGGTCGAATCACCCCGACGGTGAAAACGGACACCGGAGTCGTCTGTCGCGTCTGCCGCGAACCTGTTGGCGGCGGATGACGTCGTTTCGGGTTCCCGTCACCCAACAGGAAACCATAAAACGGTGACGCTGCAACGATCGATGGCGCGCCGCCGGAACGGTCATGTACCCCGTGCCCTGGATCAGGCTGGCGGTGCCCGGCGTCTGAGCACGAATGCACCACACATCACCACGAGCAAAGCCAACACGAGTGCGCTCGCGTTCGACATTGCCGGAACAGCTCCCAGGTCGCACGGGACCGCCCCTGCCGCATTCATCGGACTAATCCTGTAGACCCGACCGTCGTTGGCTTCGTAGCTCGACGCCAGATAATACAGATCACCCTCCGGTCCGATGGCTACATACACAGGCTTCAGTCTGCCTCCGGGGTCGGCGTAGCCTATGTTGGTGGCGAAACTGCCGGAAACGGGATTATCCTCGGACTGGAGCATTGAAATCTCACCGAAACTGCTTGAGTTACCACCCCACAGAGACGTGAAATAAGTGCCGTGGAATTCGGGTGCGAACGAACCGCACGCCCCATACCACACACCGCCGGAAATGATCCGACCGTTGGATC
Organism: Phycisphaerae bacterium; assembly: GCA_029260165.1. Classification (GTDB taxonomy): domain Bacteria; phylum Planctomycetota; class Phycisphaerae; order UBA1845; family UBA1845; genus OFTM371. Next base: position 16,852 of record JAJDDT010000028.1, read on the forward strand.
CACCCGTGCCTGCGTTCGACCAATCACCGGTTTCGATACCGATTCCGTTGAAACCGTCATGACCGAAATTGGCGGCTGATTCGAGTTGTAGAACCCTGGCTTTGTTCGTACCCGCGACATCGTTGATGTAGATGCGTCTGGAATCCGGATGACGGGACATCGAGAACGGGTTACGCAGTCCCAGTGCGTAGATGGCTTTGAAGTCGCCGGCGACCTGGTCAAAAAAGGGATTGTCGGTCGGAATGGTGCCGTCTCGATTGATGCGAAACACCTTGCCGGTGAGGGTGGAAAGACTTTGGACGTTGTCGCCACCATTCCAGCCGTCGCCCGTTGTGAAGTAGAGCTTTCCATCCTCGCCGACAAGTATCGCCCCGCCGTTGTGGCTGCCACTCGATTCGCTGCCGTTAAACGGCACCTCCATCAGCAGGACTTCATCCGGTTCGGCAACGTCCGGATTCGACAGGCTGGCCTGAATCCGCACCACGCGATTACGTCGGAGCTTGTCCTTCATGTAAAAGCAGTAGACGTAGCCATTGATCTCAAAATCCGGATCGAAAGCGAACCCGCGCAACCCTGCTGAACGATGTGCTTCGGGCTGACCGGAACTATTCGTCGGAATGTCGAACGTGTAAAACGGCTGAGAATTGAGCGTCCACTCGCCGCTTTGCGGGTTCTGTCTGGCGATGCGTAGTTGGCCGATCACACGTTCCGCGATGAACAGACGTCCGTCCGGCGAAAAACCCATGGTGGAGGGATCCTGCAAACCAGCCACAACGAGATCCTGCTGAAATCCGGCGGGCAAATCCGCGGCGAAACCCGGATGAGCAGAACCCAAACCAACAAAAATCAAAACGACGACGGCACGGTTCATATTTTTTGCTCCCTTTTGCAGGCATAGAGTTCGGATGCTGCAGGTCTCCCCGAACGCCAATTCTAGAATGGCTGGATCAGCGCGACAATCGAAAAACGCACCCCTGGCATGGACTGGACAATCGACTGAATATCAGTCGCGAGACGACAAGCCTGCCTGCGTTGGGCGTCACCCTGATTTGCCGTCCAACCTCACAGGGTATTTTCGGCTCGCTTTTCTCCGGGGGTATGGGGTAGAATTCGCAGCCAATGGCACCCGGCGAACTGATCCAGGCTTGGCGGACCAACAACAGGATCAATCTCATGCTGGTGGCCAGGATCAAACCGGACGGGTGGGAATCCACGTTGTCAAAACGGGGAGGCAGGGGTGTCGCCGGTGAATTTGCTCATATGCACAACGTCCGTTTCGCGCAGCTTGAAAGACGGGCCCGCGACCTTGCTCAGGGGCTCGAAAAATTTCCGACCGGAGCCGTCCCCTCCAAACGCGAGATCACCAGGGCACTGAAAGCCTCCGGCACCGCAATCGAGCGATTTCTTGCTGATGTTATGAGCGGTCAGGAAAAACGCAGGGGATTCAAACGCGGGATCTTTACGACGTTGTCCTATTTCGTCTCCCACGAAGCCCATCACCGGGGCCGCATCCTTCTAACCCTCAAGGTGGCAGGGCAGACGCTCGACAAGAACACCCAATACGCCATCTGGGATTGGGATCGGATTTAATCGGCGCTGCATTGCGACCGGCGCAGACAGCGAGACCGGCGCTCCCCTGGAACACCGGTCCCTTTGAATTAGTACATTCTGCGGTTGCCGGGTATCAGACCGGCTTTGAGCCGATCACAGCGTGACCGGCGCGCCGGTGAATCGATCAGAATTTTCCCCGACGGCGCTGCGCACCGTGTTGGCCTCGCCGGCGTTTCTCGCCCTTGTTCTCCGTATGCTGAATCTTTGCGGAAAGTCTGCCGGCGGTGAATTCGTCCATCGTGAGCGTGCCGTCTCCGTCCAGATCGGCTTCGGGCCTGTTCCTGAGTACGCGTTGAATTTTGCGCATTTCCAACGCCTCGAATTCAGAGGCAGACAGAACCCCATCGCCATCCGCGTCAAGATCGGCGTGATCCTCCAGAACCTGTTTTCTGAATGCGGTTGCCTTCTCTTCCACGAACGCCTGCAGCTCGGTACTGCTCAGCGTGCCGTCGCTGTCGGTGTCTGCCTCCGGCACACGATTGACGAGTCGCTCGACGATTTTGGCGGTCGTCGCGTTGGCGAACGTTTCCCACTCTTCATTGCTCAGGGTTCCGTCCGCGTTTGTATCCTGGTCCGGGAACAGTGCGGGTGTGAATGTGGCTGGGGCGGTCTCACTCGACAGATACTCCAGCGTATGAATCAACCCAATCAGTTGACGTCCCGGACCGCCGGATTTGTGCCCACGATGTCGCCGCCCACGTTCCGTTTCGGCTGATAACGCCGACCCCGCGATCAGCATCGAACCCAAAACCGCTATCCCAATCGTCTTCGTCATCCCATTGCTCATTGCAGTATCCTCCCGCAATCTCGTCTTTCCTGGTTGTGTCCACGTCGATCATCGACGTCATTCACCGGACATAACGCCCCCGAATCGGTCTTAATGCAAACTCTTTGTCGAATTTTGTCAGTATCACCAGACAAAAACGTCCCCAAACCCGGTTCCGGCGGGGTAGAACCGCATACTGGTGTGTTCGTCAGGGTTTCACACCCAGTCTCGTGCCAGGAAGACAGACTCACCGCCCGCCGCTGAATGCCTTGATCAGCCGATAAGCATTTCGCCTGAACCGATCCGGCGGCGGTTTCGCGTTTGCGAACGACGTTCCGTCCAGCGACCCTGCTGACGGTATTTCAACGCCGCCCTTCACGCCCGGACCGACGTCGTTTTCCGTCTCGGTCGGCTTCATCGCCCATCCCATGTAACATCCGATCATCAGCGTGGCTGCGTAGGCGAAACCCTGTCGCCGGAAACTCCGACGCGTCGGCAGGATGTGAGCCGGCCGCTCAAACGTTCCCGCGTCCAAAACATCGAGCGCGGTCACGGCTGCCTGCAATGATCCCACCTCATCCGCGCATCGCGTGCACTCTGCGACGTGCGTATCGACGCTCGAGCGATCCGCCGACGACAGCTCATCGCCCAGATAGTCCGCCAACATTTCATCCACACGTTCGCATTTCATTTTCCCACCTCGAATTTCAGGACGCCCGCGACTGCCAACGACCGACGAACGGCCTGCAAACCACGCACATAATGCGTTTTTACTGACGAAACCGCCAATCCCATCTGTTCTGCCATCTCCGCAAACGTGCACCCATCGTAAATCTTGGCGAACAGCACGGCTCTTTGCATTTCGGGTAACCCCGCGATCGCGCCAGCCACCAGTTCGCGATCAATTCCGGAATCGGTCGGTCGGTTCGCGACAGGCTCGATCTGAACTGATTCCGTTTTCGCTCGTGCCTTGAACAGATTGATCGCGCGGTTGATCGTCACGGTTCGCAACCATCCGACGGCGTTGACGGGTGCGTCGTTTTCACGATGCACCCGCCACCAGGTCACAAAAACATCCTGCGTGACATCGAGCGCGTCGTGGTGGTTACCGAGCACGCGATACGCCCATCTGTAAACGGACGTTCGGTGACGTTCAAACGCTCCGACGGTATCCATCGCGACGGTCATTTGTTCTCAACAAACGAGGAGGCCAACAGTTCGACCTGCCGATCCTGGAATTCACCAGCCTTCATTTCCCAGACGACGTTTCCGTCTTGCGTCTTGGTGGCATTGTGTCCGATCAACTTGCCGGGCAGGGTTAACGTGATTTCCCAGATTTCGTCTTCATAGTCTTCGGTAATCTCGAACCGCCGGCGCTCCCTGTCCAGCGATTCTGTAAACATGCGCACCTGTGCGTCACTCACGTTGCTTCGCAATGATTGCTCGATGGCCTCGGCGACTTCGCCTTCGACACGTCGGGCCAACGCCTCCAGTTGATCCGCGGCGGCCTTTTCGGTCGCGTCTTCGCGTTTCTTGTCATCGTCGCCCATGGCGTCGAGAAGCGACTGGATGTTCCCACGATCGACTTGGCTGTAGACCTTCGCTACTGCGTCACGCATCGCGAGCCGAACCAGTTGGGGCAATTTTTCGGGGAATAACGACTCGGTCCACTGAATCAGCGCCACTTGTTTGCGTCGTTCGACATCGACGAGACCCGAGACGAATTTCATCTTTTCCGCCCGATTCATGTCGTCCTCATCCTTGTCATCATACTCCTCTATCAGCTTCTCGTACCAGTAGTTCACATAGGCGGATTTGCGAGGTTCGTACACGCGGCGGAAATGGAAGTACGTTCCATCCGCCGTCTTCTCCATCGTCAACGACGTCGGATGCCGTAGCGCCAACTCGGCGCCTTTTGTGTCATTGGTCGGATAGGTGCTTGGCATCTCCACGACGGAGGCAAATCGCTTCTCCGCCGACCGAATTCTCTTGGTTTCCTGTCCCTCCGACTTGGCGGTGCGTTGAGAGAATGACCAGCCATCACGTTCCGTCATCACCGGAACGCCGTGTCGGTCGTTCATCATGTCCGTTTCGTCCCCTGTCACCTCGATCTGCCAATGCAGGCTACCATCCTCGAACACCGTAATCTTCTCTTCTCGTTTTACGCAGCCCGCCAATACCAATACGACGGCCAAACATGTCAGCCCTGTCATCCATATCCGCATCACGTTTCTCCTGTTGAATTGAAGGCCGAGAAGACTCGGGACTAATCCATCACCCAAGAGACAAGCGAGCGGTGGATTTGGACGACACAATTCTCGCGATCCACAAAAAACACATCAACAACCTGCCTGCGGTCGGCATCGGGCGGCTGGCTGATCCATGCGTCAGGAACTATACTCCCGACGATGGGATGACAGGAAAATACATACAGGAACAGACGAGAAAACCGACGTGATTGCACCCCATAACCCTTTGCAGGACATCTCAGAAAAGGTCCACGCAGGTTTGCGACTGACCCGCGAGGACGGGCTTGTTCTGTACGAATCCAGCGATATCCACACGCTCGGGGAGCTGGCCAACCTTGTTCGTGAACGGCTTCACGGTAAAAACGTCTGTTACAACATCAACCGCCACATCAATTACAGCAATTACTGCGTCCTGCGATGCAAATTCTGTGCTTTTTACCGACCTTTCGAGAAATCCGAAAACCCCGCCGCCGGCCAAAACGACCCAACAGTGACGCCGCTCCAGATCGCAGGACAGCCTGATCTTACGGACACCGGTGGATACGAAATGTCCATCGACGAGGTTGTTGAGGCTGCGAAAATCGCCAGCGAGGCAGGTGCCACCGAGGTGCACATCGTCGGCGGACTGCACCCCAAACTCCCATTTTCGTTTTACACGGACATGTGCACAGCCATCCGCGACGCTTGTCCGGACATGCACATCAAGGCGTTCACCGCCATCGAGATTATCCACTTCACACGGATCACCAAACCGCGCAAGACCATCGCCGAGGTACTTTCCGCCCTTCGCGAGGCGGGACTGGGTTCGCTGCCTGGGGGTGGTGCGGAGATTTTCGACGACCGCGTCCACGACGAGGCTTTCAGGAACAAGGTTGGGGAGGTTGAGTGGTTCGAGGTCCATCGTAACGCGCACGAACTTGGGATTTTCTCGAATGCGACCATGCTTTATGGGCACGTTGAGACGCGGGCGGAGCGCGTAGGCCACCTGATCAAGCTGCGTGACCATCAGGACGAATCGTTGAAATCCCGGAAAGCCCATTTCAACACGTTGGTCCCGCTTTCGTTCGTTCCCGATGGCAGCGCGTTGGATCACATTCCGGGGCCGACGGGTCTGGAAGACCTCAAAACGCTGGCGATCAGCCGACTCATGCTCGATAACGTCGCGCACATCAAGGCTTTCTGGATCATGCAGACGCCCAAACTCGCGCAGGTGAGCCTGAACTGGGGCGTGGACGACCTCGACGGTACGGTTGTCCACTACGACATCACCAAACGCGAGGGCGACGGTTCGACGCATCAGGAGTTGACGGTGGACAGGCTGCAACGATTGATCAGGGAAGCGGGCTGTTTGCCGGTCGAGCGTGATACGCTTTATCGGCGCGTCAGACGGGATCGAACGGGTTGGTCGGTTATCGGAGCCTGACGGGACCGTCCAATAAGACCCTCATTTCATTGACTTGACGTCGCATGCGCCCAACAATCGGGTAGCAGGCAGTAATTGTGCGGTGAGTCGAAGCACACACGTCGGGTGAACCGATAAGCGTATGGTAGAGTAACGGCGGCGGTCGGCGTCATTTGCGCCAGCCGACCCATTTCCAGGCAATGTGTACGCGCGATGCGGCAATAGTGAATTCAGACATGGAGGTAGTCTTCGATGGCCACCAAAGACGACATCCTTTCGATCGTTGAGAAGAAACTCGACGTTGGGCGGTTCCGCGAACAGCATTGGGAGGGGAGCTTCAACGACTACCTTTCGATGGTCGTGGAAAATCCGCGGATCGCGCGCAATGCGTACCAGCGGCTTTACGACATGATCGTGCACTATGGCACGGAGCGTTACACGCGCATGCGTCACGATTATGTCAGATACCACTTTTTCTCCGATCCGATCGACGGGGGGAAAGACGCCATTTTTGGTCTCGAAACCGCGCTGATGGAGCTTGTCGATTTCATCAAGTCTGCCGCCCACGGTTATGGCACGGAGCGACGCATTCTTCTTTTGCATGGCCCGGTTGGTTCGAGCAAAAGCACGATCGCGCGTCTGCTCAAGAAGGGTCTGGAAGCGTACTCCGGAACCGAAGACGGCGCGCTGTACACTTTCGGGTGGAGGGTTCCGGGTCCGAACGGCGAGATGGAATACCATCCGTGTCCGATGCACGAGGAGCCTTTGAAGCTTGTTCCGCGGGAAGCCCGCAGGGACGTGCTCGATGTCATCAACAAGGACCTCGATGAACTTCATCAGGTTCGTGTTGAAGGGGATCTCGATCCGTTTTGTCGCAAGATGTACGACGATCTGCTCATCAAGTACGACGGCAACTGGAAAAAGGTCATGGACCACATCGTCGTCAAGCGTCTGGTGCTTTCTGAGAAGGACCGACGGGGCATCGGCACGTTTCAACCGAAGGACGAAAAAAACCAGGACTCGACGGAACTCACGGGCGACATCAACTACCGCAAGATTGCGGAGTATGGCACGGACAGTGACCCGCGTGCGTTCAACTTCGATGGTGAGCTTAACATCGCCAACCGTGGCCTGGTCGAGTTCATCGAGGTTCTCAAGCTTGATGTTGCGTTTCTCTACGACCTTCTCGGAGCGTCGCAGGAACACTCGATCAAGCCCAAGAAATTCGCTCAGACCGACATCGACGAGGTCATCATCGGGCACACCAACGAACCGGAGTACAAGAAGCTTCAATCGAATGATCTGATGGAGGCTTTTCGCGATCGCACGATCAAGATTGACATTCCGTACAACATACAGCTCAAAAACGAGATCAGGATTTACGAGAAGGATTTCAACAACGAGCGCATCCGAGGGATCCACATCGCGCCGCACACCATTGAGATGGCAGCCATGTGGGCGGTCCTCACGCGCCTGGAGGAGCCGAAGAAGGCTGGTTTGACGCTGATGCAAAAGCTCAAGCTCTACACGGGCAAGAGCATTCCGAACTTCACCGAAGACTCGATCAAGGAGTTATTGGCTGAGGCGCCGAGGGAGGGTTTGCAGGGCATCAGTCCGCGCTACATTCAGGACAAGCTTTCCAATTCCCTCGTTTCCGACCAGGCGTTGCAGGAACGCTGTATCAACCCGTTCATGGTGATGAACGAACTCGAAGGCGGGCTTACCAACCACAGCCTGCTCAACGACGAGGAGACCAGGAAACGATATCGCGAGCTGCTTGGTGTGGTCCGCGAGGAATACGAGGACATCCTTAAATCCGAGGTGCAACGCGCTATCTCCGCCGACGAGGACGCCATCAAACGCCTTTGCTCGAACTACATCGAGAACGTTCGTGCGTACACGCAGCACGAGAAGGTGCGTAACAAATACACCGGCAAGGATGAGGAGCCTGACGAGCGCCTGATGCGATCGATCGAGGAAAAAATCGACATCCCTGAATCGCGCAAGGAGGACTTCCGACAGGAAATCATGAACTACATCGGTGCGCTCTCGCTCGATGGCAAGAAATTCGAGTTTCACACCAACGAGCGCCTTCACAAAGCCCTTGAACTCAAATTATTCGAGGACCAGCGTGACACGATCAAACTCAAGAACGTCGTCTCCGGGGTCGTCGATGACGAAACCCAGGCCAAGATCGACGTGGTCAAACAGCGGCTCATCAAATACTTCGGCTACAACGAAACCAGCGCCACCGATGTGCTCAACTACGTCGCGAGCATTTTCGCAAGGGGTGACGCTCAGCAGGAGGAGAGTTAATCACCGGACCGAGGCAGGGCAGGGAGTGATCACCGATGATCTCAGGTATCACGAAAGACCATCAGCGCTTTCGCAACATCATCAAGGGCAGGATCCGCAAGGATCTCCGCCGCTTCCTCACCCGCAGCGAGCTTATCGGACGCGAAGGCAGGAAAGCCATCAGCATTCCCGTGGCCGACATCGACCCGCCTCACTTCCGCTACGGTGACAACAGCGACTCGGGGGTCGGATCTGGGGATGGCAAACCAGGGGACCAGGCTGACACACAGGGTGACGGCGTCGCTCCCGGTGGCGATCAGGAGGGCAGACACATCCTCGAGGTCGAGGTCAGTCTCGACGAACTGGCGGACATCCTTGGGGAGGAGCTTCAACTTCCGCGCATCGAGCCCAAAGGTCGAAAACAGATCACGAGTTTGAAAGACCGCTACATCGGGATTCGTCAAACCGGCCCCGAATCTCTGCGCCATTTCAAACGGACATATCGCCGTGCGTTGCGTCGACAGATCATGACCGGTGCCTACGACCCCACGAACCCGAGCATCATTTTCGAGCGAGGAGACAAGGTTTTCCGGAGCTGGAAGACCGTCATGAGCCCGCAATCCAACGCGGTCATCCTCTACATGATGGACGTTTCGGGATCGATGGGCGACGAACAGAAGGAACTCGTCCGGCTCGAGGCGTTCTGGATCGATGCGTGGTTGCGACGCAATTATCAGGGCATCGAATCGCGATACATCGTGCACGACGTCCGCGCCGGTGAGGTTGACCGCGACACTTTTTTTCGCATTCGTGAAGATGGTGGCACCAGAATCTCGAGCGCTTTCAAGGCTGCGAAAGACCTTATTGAAAACCAATACGTCGCCGACGAATGGAACGTCTACCTTTTCCACTTCTCCGACGGTGACAACAGTTCCGAATCTGATTCCAGAGAATGTTGCAACATTCTGCGAGACACCCTCCTGCCGATCTCCAACATGTTCGGATATTGCCAGGTTGCCAGCGCCTATGGCAGCGGAAACTTCATCAACACGCTTCACGAGCATGTGGCTGACGAGGAGAAACTGGTGACCTCGCGTGTCAACACAAAGGACGACATCTACGACTCGATCAAGGCCTTCTTCTCGGCAGGGAAATAATCCGACATGTCAAGCCCCTCGACCAGCTCGCACCTCACGGACGAACTCGCAAAATGGCGGGATATCATCATCGAGTACGCGCGCAGGGAAGAACTCGATTTTTACGAAACGATCTTTGAACGACTCGACATCGACCAGATTAACCAGGTGGCGGCCTACGGGGGTTTTCCACAGCGCTATCCACACTGGCGATTCGGTATGGCCTACGAGAAGCTCCAGCGTCAGCATCGGTATGGGCTTGGCAAGATTTACGAAATGGTCATCAACAACGACCCCTGCTACGCCTACCTTCTGAACGACAATGCCCTCGTCGATCAGAAAACCGTGATGGCCCACGTCTACGGTCACAGCGACTTTTTCAAGAACAACATCTGGTTCTCGAAGACCAATCGGCGCATGATGGACGAGATGGCCAACCACGCCACGCGCGTCAGGCGGTACATCAATCGCGAGGGACTGGAACAGGTCGAAAGTTTCATCGACACCTGCCTGTCGATCGAAAACCTCATCGATCCACACTCCGTTTTCGTCATGAGAAAACCACCAGGAGGCAGCAAACCCGTCGATTCCAGTCAATCTAACGAACCCACCAGATACCCCGCCAAGACGTACATGGATCGGTACATCAACCCCCCGGAGAAACTCGCGAAAGAGCGTCAGGATCGATTGGACGCAGCCCCCGGTGGAACCAATCCCGCGTCACCTGTCCGCGACGTCCTCCTGTTCATTCTCGAGAATGCACCACTCCAGGATTGGCAGGCGGACATCCTGGCCATGATCCGCGAGGAAGCCTACTACTTCGCACCGCAGGGTCAGACGAAGATCATGAACGAAGGGTGGGCGAGCTATTGGCATTCCACGATCATGACCAGTTACTGCCTGCGCGATCACGAACTCGTCATGTACTGCGACCACCACTCCGGTACGCTGGCGACCTCGCCCGGCAGGCTCAACCCTTACAAACTCGGTATCGAACTCTTGCGAGACATCGAACGACGCTGGAACACCGGGCGACACGGTATTGAATACGACCGCTGCGAGGACATGGAGCAACGGCGAAAATGGCAGACGATGGACCCGCCGACAGGTCGCGTCGTCGGCAGGGGTTCACCGGGTCGCGAGAAAATCTTCGAGGTTCGCGCCACGCACAACGACGTCACCTTCATCGACGCCTTTCTCACCCCCGAATTCGTCGATGACCAGAAACTCTACCACTACCGATACGATCCCAACACGGGGCGGATGGTCGTGGTCAACCGCGACTTCAACAAGATCAAACAACAGATGCTCTACATGCTGACCAACCATGGTCAGCCCTACATCTACGTCCTCGACGGAAACTACCGAAACCGTGGCGAACTATATCTTGGACACCGCCACAACGGCATCGATCTGCAAATCAAGTTTGCGGTCGAGACCCTGAAAAACCTGCACGCGCTCTGGGGCAGACCCGTCCACATCCAGGCCCTTATCGACGACGACCCCATGCTCTTCAGCTACGACGGAAAACAATCGACCCAGCAACGCATCGACAAAGCCCTCGAATCCCCCGCCCTCGCACTCAACTAACGTCCCCAAAACGCTGAATCTGCAAAAAAATTTGCCCTCTTCACCGGTGAGATGCCCCAATCGCCGAACACTGACGGTGGAAAAAAGACGCTGTCAACCGAATTCTGAAACCATTGGCCGAACGATTCAACCGTCAGTGAAAATCGACTTCAGCCGTGGGTCAAATCACCCTCGCCGTCCCATAACAAAACTCTTGAAAAACGATCCCTGTTTAAGGAGAATGGCGGCTGCAGGCATCGGGCGACATAGACTGACATATCCGGGAATTTCAATAACCGCATGTTCGCGCCGGATGAGGTGGGACATGTTTGCGATTTTGCAACCGAAGACACGAAGCGACCATTGTCGCGGAGGACAAAAATGACGACCAGATATTCGACGTGGATTGCAGCCATCGCTGCTGTCATTGTAATCTCAGCCGACGCATCCGCGCGGTTGCCCGGCACCCTGAATTTCGCCGACGTGACCGCCACCAATGTCGATCAGAGCACCCTCGACGACGGCGAGAAGGAGGTCGACTACGGCGACTTCGACAACGATGGCGACCTCGATGTGGTCGTCGCCAACGGTCAATCCGACTTTGGCGCCCGTCGAAACAGATTGTATCGCAACGACGACGGGCTTATGCAGGAGATCAGCGGTAGTCCGATCGTCCCCGGGTTCACCAGTTCCGACGTCACACGCAATGCCTTCATGCGTGATTACGACAACGATGGCTGGCTTGACCTCATCGTCGTCAACGATAACAACAGCGCCGGAGACGCAGGCCGAACCAAAATCTACATCAACAAGCAGCAGGACGGACAGTTCCTGCGCTTCGACGAGGAGGGACTCCAGCGACTCGGGTCTGGGACAGGTGGTGCTGCGTGCAGCGGTGTTTCCATCGACAACGACAACGACGGCGACATGGACCTTTATGTGGGAAACTATCCCGGACCAAGCCAGGATACGATGTACTTCAACGATGGGAACGGAAACTTCACCAACGTGACCGCGACCATGGTCCCCGGCGACGGTGACTATACCGTCGACGTTGCATCAGCCGACCTCAACAACGACGGCATGCTCGACCTGATCATCGCAAACCATGGCTCTAACTGGATATACTACAACAACCTCAACAACGCCGGATCCCAGGTCGGCGACTACAGCTACAGCGGGAGCAGGCAGTTGCTCGCCGGTGGCCATGCTTCCGAAAACGCCCTTGAACCGGGCGATTTCGACAACGACGGCGACCTCGATCTGTACCATAGTCAGGGACAGGGCAACGGTGATCTCGTGCTGGTCAACGAGGGCAATCTCATCAATGGTCAGGTCCAGTGGTCCGCCATAGCAAGCCTGCCGCCTCAGGTTCGCACCACCACTTCCCAAAAAGCAACCGTCCTCGACCTGAACCACGACGGTCGTCTCGACATTTTCGTGATGGCAGGAAGCTCTCGTCCGACGGTCCTGCGAAACACCACGGTCAATGGAAACATTACCTTCGTCGACTGGACTCCGGGAAATGCGTTCGACAATGACGAGTCCGGCTGGCATGCCGCCGCTTTCCACATCAACGACGACGAATGGGAAGATATTTTCCTCGGCGGTTTCCAGGGCGACAAACTGTTTGTCCAAACCGACTCGATCGAATGGAACGAGGCTGACCTCTCCGGCGGAAATATCCCCGGTTTTCACCATTCCGACCCCGTCGCCATCGTCGGCTCGGTTAGCGACAGTGACACCTACAACATCACCGGCGTCGGTGCCGACGACGTCATGTCCGTGGTGCTGAACACCTACAACAGCTGCGCCGACCTCAGGCTCGACATCCTCAATTCGAGCAACGCCGTCATCGCCTCATCGGACCGCGGCGAGGTCGGCATCGAAGAGGCTTTGCAAATCAGCACACCAAACACGGCAGGACTGAAGGTCCGGGTAACGGTCAACGGCGTTTGTGGCGACGTTGACAGCGACGGTGATGTGGACGTCAATGATTTCGACGCGCTCAACGACTGTCTCAACGGTGTCGGTGCAAGCTGCGACGAATTCGATTTCGACGGTGACGGTGATGTCGATTTCGCCGACGTCGCCGGGTTCCAGATCAATCACTCAGGCCGGGATGTCGACGCCTCTGCCCAATACATCCTGGAAATCCTGACGCGCAACTAACCAATCCTGAGCGATCGTCATTTATCAACAACAGGCCACGCGGAGCATCCCGCCCCGTGTGGCCTTTTTCATTGACCATGGTGCTCCGTTGCTCGTCGTTCGACGGTTGGGTGGCCCATGGCTTTAGCCGTGGGGGAGTCGAATCCAAACCAGCCATCGAGCCCCACCTCTAAAGAGATGGGCCATCCGTATGGAGGTGGCCACTCATCTTCTTTCCTGACCTCAATTCGCAAACGGCAAACGCAAGACCAGGCCGTCATGGGCAAGTGCCATCCCATCCGGCAGGTCTGCGTTGGTTTCCGCATGTTTGAGTTCATGAGCGATGTGCGTGAAACAGGTCCGCTTCGCGTTAATCCTGCGAGCCGTTTCAACAGCCTGGGCAAGCGTGAAATGCGTCGGATGAGGCGTGTGTCGCAACGCGTCGAGAATCAGAACATCCAACCCCTGCAGCTTCTCAACAGACGCGTCCGGAATAAAACTGCAATCCGTGCAATAGGCAAAATTCCCGATTCGATATCCAAGAATCGGCAGCGGACCGTGCATCAATCGAATGGGCACAATCTCCCGCCCCAACAACTCGAACGACGACTCATCAATCTCATGGATCGTCAGTTTCGGTGCAGCCGATGGATAAGTCGGATCGTCCTCAAAAGCGTAGGGATACATCCGCCGAAGCACACCTGCCGTCTCAGGCTCTGCATACAACGGCAACACGCATTTCTGAAGCCAGTTAAACCGCCTTAAATCATCCAGCCCCGCCACATGATCCGCGTGAAAATGCGTATACAACACCGCGTCCACCCGGTCGATTCGGCACGCAATCGACTGCAGACGCAACTCCTGCGACGTATCGATCAACAGCGTCCCGCCATCGAACCGAACAGCCACACTGGTCCGACTTCGCCGGTCCCGCGGATCATCAGATGTGCAGACCGGACAGTCACAGGCGATCATCGGCACACCGTGCGACGTCCCCGTGCCCAGACAAACAACCTCCAGTGATTCCCCGTCAGCCACCGCAACAACCGCCATTCCAGGACAACACGATACGTCAGCCACATCGTAACCGCCGCATCCCCGGACGACCACCTGACGCGGGAAGTGGTCATGGCGGAAACGCTACAGATGCAACGACGGCAACGACACACAACGCGTTCCAACGAATTGCTCGCAATGAACTCACCATCATTCAATTGTAGAGGGATAATCCCGAAGCTGCTCCCCGGCGGGGGCTGCCATTGTCAGGAGACGTGTACCATGGCGGATTCTATGACGTTCTCGATGTATTCGGCGGGATAACCCGCGCAACGGAAAACATTCAAGCCCTGGAAAATCGCGATCAGAATCGCGGCAGTGGCTTGTACATTCTGAACATTCCCAAGCTCGCCGGAGTCGATACCGCGCTGTATTGCGAGCTCAATTTTTTTGCTCGCGGCGGACATGCCATTGCGCACCAGTTGTGCAAGCTCATCGTCGCGTTCAGCCACCTCAACGGCGGCGTGGGTGAGCAGGCAGCCGGTGCATTCCTTCCCGTCGCCAAGGTTGGCAACAAAACGCATCGATGCGCGGATGTTGTCGCGCACAGCCCCCTCGCGACCAACGATCGCGCCCAGTTTGTCCACGAATTCTTCCGCGTAGTGACTGATGGATTCCGCGAACAGCGACCTCTTGTCACCGAATGTGGCGTACATGCTGCCGCGATTGATGCCCATCTCGCCAAGGAGATCCTCGACGCTCGTGGACCGAAACCCATTCGCCCAGAAGAGCCGCATGGCTTGATTCAGTACGCTCTGTCTGTCAAATTGCCGCGGTCTGCCGCGTTCCGCCATGACCCTATCCTCCCATACTCATCCTTCGGAGATAGTACACGTCAATTCCATAATGATCCAGCATTCACCCTGACAGAATTTGACACCCCATTCGGTTCCCGGCACGTTCACAGGGTTTTTTTGTATCGATAAGGGGAAACACCTATGCCGAACCGTAGCCATTGTTTCGGCTTCCTGAACAACAACGTAAGGGTTTGGACGGAACCGGAATGGCTGGTTTGCCCGTGCGTTCAGGAGGAAAGCGTCATCTTTCGCGTTCTTCGCGAAGATCGGAGTGGTCGAGCAACCGCCAGTTTTTTTCTGCCAGGGCTTCGGCGGTCATCTGGATGTTCTCGGTATAGATCGCCATCGTGGGGCGACCATGGGGCAGTCCCATCAGGGCGTAGGTGTAGTAGACGTTGATTTCGGCGGTGAGAACCGCCGTCCAGAGATTCTCAAGAGCGCGGTTCCCATGGGGCAGGCAGACGGCGAGCACCTCGGTTTCCTTGAATGTGTAACGATGGTCCGCGAGGGTCTGGCCCGCGGAGTCCGGGTCATCGAAGATGATCCTGACGATGGCACAGTCGCACGAATTGACGACCATGAGTCCCCAGATGCGGATTTCCGTGCCGTGAAAGAGCCTGGTCATGCGCAAAAGCTGTCCGACGCGGTCGTCAATGAAGACCGAAAGCTGCGTGACGGTCGGAAATTCGTGGCTGGAAGCGGTTTGCAGGGGTTCAAGTGCCATAATCGACGGAGTGTAGCGATCGTATTGGCTGATGGACAGGAATAATGTCGTGCAACTCGAAAAATGGTGGAAAAAGTGCCATTTCCGCAGGGTTCGCGACTGCCAACATGGCAGGATTGCGTGGTGTTGTCACGGGCGATTGTGTCATAACGTATTGTTTTTGCTGAGGTTATGAATTTTTGTGTCGTCGAAAAATTCCGGCATCGAAGTTGCTGGAATTGGGGTGCAGGGAGGTGTGCGCCTGGAGCTACGCAGGAGGGTACATCCGGAATTCCACAGGAGAAACTGACTATGTCGAAAATCATCGGAATTGACCTCGGAACGACCAACTCGGTGGTGGCCATCATGGAGGGCGGTCAGCCCAAGGTGTTGACCAACGGGCAGGGTGCAAGGCTGACACCGTCGGTGGTGGCGTTCACGGAAAAGGGTGAGCGTCTGGTGGGGCAGCCCGCCCGTCACCAGCAGGTGACGAATCCGGAAAACACGGTTTTCAGTATCAAGCGGTTTATGGGACGTCGTCACGACGAAGTGGGCAGCGAAGAGAAGATCGTGCCCTACGAAGTGATTGGTGGTCCGCGGGAGCTGGTGAAGGTCAAGGCGCGTGGCAAGGATTACACGCCGCCTGAGATCAGCGCGATGATCCTGCAGGATTTGAAGAAGACGGCCGAGGAGTACCTCGGTCAGTCGGTGGACCGTGCGGTGATCACGGTTCCCGCGTATTTCAATGATTCGCAGCGTCAGGCGACCAGGGACGCGGGCGTGATCGCGGGTTTGAAGGTCGAGCGGATCATCAATGAGCCGACGGCGGCGGCGTTGGCGTATGGATTGGAAAAGAACAAGAGCGAGCGGATCGCGGTGTTCGATTTGGGCGGCGGTACGTTTGACATTTCGATTCTCGATATTGGTGACGGGGTGTTTGAGGTATTGGCGACCAGTGGCGATGGTCACCTGGGCGGTGATGATTACGACGAGGCGCTGATCGATCATGTGGCGGAGGAATTCCGCAAGCAGGAAGGGATCGATATTCGCAAGGATGCGATGGCGTTGCAGCGTTTGAAGGAAGGGTGCGAGAAGGCCAAGTGCGAGCTGTCGACGATGCAGGAAACGACGATCAATTTGCCGTTTATTACGGCGGATCAATCGGGTCCGAAGCATCTGCAGTTGACGCTGACGCGGTCGAGGTTTGAGCAGTTGAGCGAGAGTCTGACCGAGCGATGCCGTGGACCGGTGATGAAGGCGTTGGAGGACGCGAAGCTGTCACCGAAGGACGTCGACGAGGTGGTGTTGGTCGGCGGATCGACGCGTATCCCGGCTGTTCAACAGTTGGTCAAGACGATTTTTGGCAAGGAGCCTAACCGGAGCATCAATCCGGACGAGGTGGTTGCGATCGGTGCAGCCATTCAGGGTGCGGTTCTCGCGGGTGACAAGGACGACATCGTTCTGCTGGATGTGACACCGTTGACGCTGGGTGTTGAGACGCTTGGCGGTGTGATGACGAAGCTGATCGAGCGGAACACGACGATTCCGACAAGCAAGTCGGAGGTGTTCAGCACGGCTGCGGACAGTCAGTCCGAGGTGGCGATCAATGTGTTGCAGGGCGAACGCGAGATGGCTGCGGACAACCGGTCGTTGGGGCGGTTCAATCTGACGGGTATCGCGCCCGCTCCGCGTGGTATGCCACAGATCGAGGTGACGTTTGATCTGGATGCCAACGGTATTTTGAACGTCTCAGCCAAGGACAAAGCCACCGGCAAGGAAAACAAAATTACGATCGAGGGATCGAGCGGTTTGAGCAAGGACGAAGTCGAGAAGATGAGGCGCGACGCCGAGTCTCATGCCGAGGATGACCAGAAAAAGCGTGTCCTTGTTGAAGCCCGAAACCGGGCGGATCAGTTGATCCATGAGACCGAAAAGACGCTGAAAGAGCATGGTGAAAAGGTGCCGGCTGATGAGCGTTCGAAGGTTGAGTCTGCCCTGTCGCAATTGCAGGAAGTTGCCAGGGGTGACGATGCGGATGCGATGCAGAAGGCGACCGAGCAGGTGCTGGAGGCGTCGCAGGCGATCGGCAAGATTATTTATGAGGAAGCTGCCAAGCAGGGTGGCGGTGTTGAGGGTGTGGATGGCGCGAACGCAAGCGCGGGCGCGGGCGCGGGCGCGGGCGATGAGGCAGGTGAAGCTGGCTCGGATGCGGCTGACGATGGTGTTATCGACGCGGAGTATGAGGTTAAGGACGCCGGCAAGTAGTGGCGGGCGTTGGTAGATAATCGAAATTTGAAAGAAGGCGAGCCCGGAGTGGCGAGGTTGCCATCACCCGAACGAACGGGTGAGACGGGCTTTTCGCGGAAGTGACGAAAGGAAGAGGTAATGTCAGGACGTACGTTTTTTACTGTGGCGGTTTTGTGTGGTTTTGCATCGACGGCGGTCTTCGCGGCCGATGGTCTTGAGATTGGGCAGAAAGCGCCGGATTTCAAGCTGACGTCGTCTGAGGGCAGTGAAATCTCGTTCTCGGATTTCAAGGGCAAGGTTGTGGTTCTGCAATGGACGAACCATACCTGTCCGTTCATCAAGCGACATGAGGGTACGCAGCATACGGTGCAGAAGCTGGTTGAGAAATTCGAGAGCAAGGGTGTCGCGTTTGTTGCGGTGGACTCGAGCTATTTCTGCGAGGAGAAAAAAGACGGGATCAACGCGTTCCGCAAGGAAAATGGTTTGAAACACCCGACGCTGCTCGACGCCAGTGGAAAAATTGGAAAAATGTTCGGTGCCAAAACAACGCCCCATGTTTTTGTGTTTGGTAAGGACGGAAAACTGATTTACAAGGGCGGGTTTGACAACGATCGTCGTGGGGACAAGGAAAATGCCCGCAACTATGTGGCTGAGGCGATCAGCGCTGCCTTGAATGGCTCGACACCCCCGGTTGAGCAGGCCAAGCCTTATGGCTGCGGCGTGAAATACGCGAAATAATCCCGGCGATTTCGCCCGGATGAAGATTGAACGACGGTGACGCGGTTGATTCCGCGTTGCCGTCGTTTTTTGATGGGTTGGGGTTGTGAAAATGGTTGAGGTTTGGCGGTCGATATTTGCCTGCCTTGCGGCGGATGCGTGGAGTTTTTAGACTGCTGCGTCGTTGGCGTGTATTTCCGGCGCGGTTGGGGTATTGGATTTGTCGCGTGTGAGGCGAGCGGAACGGGTGTTGCGATCGGGTTCGATTGCGGTCGGCAGTGTGGTGGCTGGTGTGCTGCTGTCGGTGTGCGTGGGGTGCGCGCCGAAATGGAATCCCGATATCAACGTTGCGTTGCGACAGGCGAGGCGGCGTGAGGCGGGTGTCGTGGTCTTTTACAAGGACCCGCTGGATACGCGATCGGCGTTGATGCGTGACGCGTTGGAGACGTCTGACGTGTTGCAACTGCTAAGCGACAAGGTGCGCTGCGTGATGGTGCCGTTCTATCCGCCCGATCAGCGGTTCGTGGCTCGCTACGGGGTTATGCAACCGCCCGCGCTAATCGTCATTCATCCGGACGCGACGTATCACGCGTTGAAGGACGCGGTGGACGCGGATTCGGTGGCTGCTTTTCTTCGGCAGGCGAAACCGCCCGGAGCGCGACCTGAGCTGGATGCGGAGATCACGACCCCGGCCAAAATGCAGTTCTACAACGTTTTCGAGCGGGCCGGCGAGGCTGCCCGGAAACAGAATCGCCGATTGATTGTCGTCTACAAGTGGTGGCTTGACGGGGATTCGTCGGAGTTGATTCGGCGATTCACCTCGCCGTCGGTCTCGTCGTATTTCAATGATTCGGTCGTGTGTCTTCTGGATTGGGATTATGCGCCGAATCGCGGGATCGTGGCTGACTATGGTGTGACGAAGTACCCGGCTGTGGTGGCGTTGGACCCGGATGGAGCCTATCGGGTGCTGCGGGGATTGCCGACGGTGGAGCAGTTGATTCGGTTGGGGGTGTGGCGTCGTCCGAGGTAGTGGGACGGGGGCCATCGCAAACGTGTTTCACGTCTGATTTTTGTTACGGGTATCGGTGTCAGATTTTCGCGGTTTATTTCGCAACGGTTTGGGAATCGGTGAGGGTTTCCATGCGGAATTCACCTGCGTCGCCCGCGATGGCGCGGATGAACAGGTCGGTATCGGACGGCGGATACCAGAATCCGAGGTTGGCGAGGTCGGTGAATCCGCGTTCCGCTTCCTCTCTTGCGATATCGAGGACGGATCGGGCGGAGTGGGCAAAGGTGGACTCGACGTTGTCGTGCACGTTGGCTGGGTTTGCGCGGATGCGCTCGAACGCGGTTTTTTCCTCCGGCGTGCCGTTGTGGACGATGTGGGCGAAAACGATGTTGTGCGACTGTCGCGTCAGGTCGAATTCAAAATCGGTGACGTCATCGACGATTTGAAAAGCGGTCCCGAGTGCAGCCACACCCCGTTTGGCTACCGGCCATTTTTCGCGATCTGATTCGGGTTCAAACACATTGGGTGCGATAAGGGCGAGTGCAAATAGTTGTCCGCCTCGAACGCGATGGACCGTGTCGATCATCTTTTCGACGGGGAGGAAATCCGTAACGCCCTGCTCCTCGCTGCCCTCCAGTGTTCCGATGCGCGCCAACGCAGTCAGAAGGTTTCGACGGAAGGCAGCCACCCTTTCCATTGGCAGGGCGGGTTGGTGCGTCTCGAAAATGCGGGCGATCAGGTGATCGAAACAGAGCAGTTGCATGATCGAGGCGAAGCGTGGACCGCGACCGAGTTTGAGCGGGAGGTCCATCTTGGCTTCGTTGTCGAACAAATTGTCGCCCGCGACGACCAGGCCCTTCACGCAGAGATTCAACAGTCGATAGAGACGCAGGCGGTCCGGGGGGCATCCGATGGCGCGGAAAATGGAGTCGAAAAGCGTCAGGAAAAAGTGTTCCTGCAGAAAAGTGATGTCGTCGGTGGTGTCGAATTGAGGGTTCAGGAATTCGGGTTCGACGACGTCGCGAAGCAGTTCGTGCAGACGGGTTTCGCCTTCGCGCTGGGCGGTCAGAGAGTCTGTCAGGCGGTCCAGATATCCTTTTTCTGCCAAGGCTTCGATGGCGTCGGGTGAGCGAAAAACGGGTGCGAGTGTCATCGGGAATTCCTTTGGACAAGCGTTCGGGCTTCCAGGACCGCGCGACGGCCACCGAGCCGGTGAATATAGCCCGCAGTGGGCGGGTTCACAACCGGTCTGATAAGTCAGGCCGTGCACGGTTGGCCGATAATTGCGGGGGCTTGCGTGAAAAACGGTGTTGTTGGCAATCGTTTGGTGGGCCGGGTCGTGGAAACCGATGATATTCCGGTGAGAGGGGCATGGGTTTCCCTCATTCAACGACGAGCGAGCCGACGGAGAACCGGATTATGTCAATTTCAGGTGTAGGCCACGGGGGTGGCGACGCGACGGCTGCGCTCGCGGCAGCAAGACAGCACGATCAGAGCACGGCTGTTCTGGCGAAAGCGCAGGACGCGCAGAAATCGCAGGGTGAGGCCGCCTTGTCGTTGATCGAGACGGCAGCGCAGGCGTCCGCCAATGTGATCAGTGCGGACAAGGTGGACGTGGTCGCCTAACGCGATCGCGGGCATCGAGAGGGACACGATATCGCGGGGGCGTCGTCATGCGGCGCTCTCGTTTTTTAGTGCGCGGTGCTATCGGACGGGTGGCCCATCGCTTCAGCGGTGGGGGAGTCGAATCGTTGTGCTTTACATGCTCGACTCGTTAAGCTCGTGACATGCCCGCGCATCTGAGACGAATCAACGAACCTGGACACGTCCATTTTTGGACAATTTCATGCCACCGCCGCCTCGGTTTCTTCCATCACGAAGGCATGAAAAAGGTCGTCATCACCGCACTGCAACAGCTACGATCGAAATTCGGAATCTGCCTCGTTGGTTACGTCGTCATGCCGGACCATGTGCACGTCTTGCTCTACCCACACAAGCAAAGCGCCGACCGGGTGGCCCACCGCTAAAGCGATGGGCCACCCTGCCAAACCAGCGTCAATCGCAGAGAAGCGACATACGCCGCAAATATCAATGAGACCCAATCCCAACCCCGCGCTCACGCGAGTCGAGAGAATCACTACCACACAATACGACGATCAATAGTCGCTACGAATTCGTTTTTCGTGCGGTGCTATCGGATAGGTTTTCGGAAAATGGCGAGCATGTCGCCTTCGGGGCAGAAAAAATATCCAAACAGTGCCCAAAAAAGCGCTTTGGGAGAGATCAGCCTGAACGACGGTTTCAAATTCTCAAAGGCGAGATCGACCATGTTGTCGTAGCATTTGCCGTAATGCTGGCCATAACGAACGTTGACGAAAGGGAACGGTGTGTTGTTGTACTGCATGATGTAGAACTGATCGGTGGACCAGCCAAGATCCTCGCCGGCGCGGATGAGGGCGGATTTCGAGAAAATGTGCGTGTGAAACGGTTGGTGGAGGTTGTGGACGTATTCCTCCGCATCCTGCAGGTCGATGCCGCTGGCGTTGGGCGTGCCGATTGCGATGATCCCGCCCGGTTTGGTTAGTCTGTCGAATTCCCTGAGCTGTTCGAGTGGTTCGTGAACGTGCTCGACGAGATCCTGGGCGAAAAGGCAGTCGTAGGTTTTTTCCAGCGTTGATGGATCGTTGAACTTGTCGGAGAACGCGTCGAATCCCGTGGCATTTCGGTACCCGCGTTCCTTGAAATACTGCACCATCAGTCCGCTGCCGCAACCATAATCGAGGATGGTGTGATGTCGTTGGAGTCCGGAGCGGGTCAGGCGTCGCAGGTTCGTGCCGTAGGCCATCTTGAGAAAGACGACGAGCTTCTGGTTGTGGAAGGGATAGTCCTTGTAATAGTGATTGAGATCGACTTCCTTTTGGGAGTGGATGCTGCCGCAGGAGCGACATCGCCAGACGGGAAACCGCTCCTTGCTGAACCGCCGCACGTTGGATCGGATGCGGGTTTTCTCGCTGTGCGGACCGAGGGTGTCGGGGGTGGGGCAAAGATTACAGGTGGTGGTTTCGGGCATGATGGATGACCAGTTTCGACGGATGTTTGGTTCGGTTCAGGCGGCGTAGCTACGGTTTCGCCAGACGACGCCCTTGCGTCGATAGACGATAAACGAACGTGCGAAGATGTACCACCAGCCAATCTCGCGGATGGGGTTTGTGAAGGTGATGTACCACGGCTCGGCGAATCGGATGGCTTGCCCTGCGAAGATCGCGTGCATCATCCCGAGAGAGAGCAGGGCGGGCGTGCTCCAGATTCCGTTGAAAAGCCCGATCCCCAACCCGACGTAAGGCAGAACGCCCAGGATCGCACCCACGACAAAGAAAAGCGGCAATAGCCAGGGGAAGTTGCGAATGGTTGGGAACGTGTTTTTGGTGAATCCCTGCACGGTCTCGGCGGCACTGGTGTACATGCGGACGTAGACAAGATCACCGGCGTAGGCAGTGGCGATCTTGAATCCCTTGCTCTTGATCCAGTATCCCATGGCGACGTCGTCGAGAACCTCGTCCTTGAGACATTCGAACCCGCCACAAGCATCAAACGCGTCCTTGCGCATCAGATTGAAGGCTGGCGATCCTGTGGAGAAGAGCGTGCTTTTCGTTCGACTGACGAGATACAACGGGGTTGCAACGAAGAAGAAGAAATTGACGGCGGACATGAGAACCGCCTCAGGAAACCCGCCGCTGGCCAACTGAGATCGGACCACGCACATGCCCGCGTCGGTCTCGAGCGCGTAAGCAACACCGCGTTTGAGCGTGTCGGAAGCGTAGCGCGTGTCAGCATCGACCATCAGAACCCAATCCCCGGTGATGTGCTTCTGTCCGGCGAAAAGAGCGTTGGGTTTGCCAAACCAACCGGGAGCAGGCTCCTGTCCCTGCACGACGCGCAGATTCGAATGCGTTTTTTGCAATCTCGCGAGAATGTTCGGCGTGTCGTCGGTCGAGCGATCGTCGACGACGATCACCTCGTAATCGGGATAATCCTGCGTGCAGAAACTCGTGACAGCCCGCTCGATGCCCAACGCCTCGTCGCGCGCGGGCACGACAAACGAAATCCGAGGCCAACGCTTCGGTTCGCGGATCGGACGTTTCGCGATGTTCGGGATCAACAGCCAATTCAAAAGCCCCTGCATCATCAGCAGCGTCCAGAGACCCGCCCCGATCCACAACAGAATAGTCAACCAATCAGCCATGTGCGGGCGGGATTATCGAACGACGGTCGAAGCTGGTCAAGACAGGCCGCCAAAACCAGCCTGTCAATCGCGTGCGGAGCGGAGCGATTCTGCTACCATGCCGCCCGCATGATATCGATGCAGACGCAATCGAACCGGTCGCATTCGCAGGCAAATCAGATGCATTCGCAAACAAATCGCGTGCATTGGTCGCTGAAGGTCGCGCTGGTGGTGACGTTTGCGCTGCATCTTTGGACGGCGAGGCTGCCGTTTTTCATGGATGATTTCGCCTACGTCGAGACCGCGCGCCATCTGAGCGTCTCGACGATTCCCGATCTGTTCACGACCGGAAACCTCGATCAGAGTGCCAGCGGTGTGTGGTGGACCCCTGGCGGCATGCTCCCGTTTTTCAGGCCTGTCGCGATTCTGTCGTTCGCAGTCGATTGGCAAATTTGGGGGTTGAACGCGTTTGGCTACCATCTGACCAATGTTCTCCTTCACGCCCTGTGCACATGGCTGGTCTATCGACTGGGTCGGCGATTGATGAACGATGCCCCAACGGCGGCAGTGGCTGCGCTGGTGTTTGCGATCCACCCCGTGCACAACGAAGCCGTCGTCTGGATGTCCGGACGGTTCGATCTGTTGGTTTGCGTGGCTGGTACGTCGTCAATTCTCGCGTACATGCGATGGCGTGACCGTGGGAATGTTCGATGGGCGTTGGCGACCGTCGTGTTGTACGTCGCGTCGCTCGGTTGCAAGGAAACCGGAATCGTCGTTCCTGCGTTCTGGTTTCTGCTGGCGACGATGTGGCGACGCGATGATCGCAACCGATCCATCGTCGGCGAATGGATGATCGGCGTCGCGTTCGGCGCGATCGGGATGGGCTACCTCGCACTGCGATTCGCGTTGTTTGGCGGTTTGGGTTCATTACCGCCACCGTATGGTGTGGACCTGTCCTCGATGTCCGGTTTTGTCGAACTGTTTCGCAATCTGGGACAGTACCTGCTCGATTTCGTCCTGATGATTCAGGCCGACGCGGTGATCATGACCGGTTTTTGGACGCGTCACCCGTTGTTGATGATCGGTGGAGTCGTTGTGGCCATCGCAATCGTCGCGATGGCGGCGCGGGCGAGGTTCTCTGCGACCGTGTTCCGGCTGGGGTTGGGATGGACCGCCATCTTCACCGCGCCGACGTTGCCAGCCATGCCCGGTGAGCGAAATGTGTACCTGGCCAGTGTCGGTGTCGCGTTGTTGATCGGCCCCGCCATGGTGCGGTGTTTGTCGAACCGGTCGATGCGAAAAATCGCCGTGATGATCGTCGCGTGGGCAGTGGTCATGTCGGTCGGCGAGCATCATTTGTTACTGCGAACGAATGGTTCAGCCCGACAGGTCTACCGTGATCTGACAGAACATCTGCCCAATCCCCCGGAAAACGCGCGCATTTACGTCGTCAATCAAAACCCGTTCGTCGCCATCGGTTTTTCGACCGGTGTTCGCATCCTGTACGATCGCGACGACATCACCGCGATGGCGTTAACCGTCGCGCCGGACGCGCAGGCGGACACGCAGGATCACGCAATCAGGGTCGGACCGTCCTCGATCCGCGTCGAGCGCGAAGGCGGTCCGTTGTTCAGCGGATTTTTCGAGCGATTGCTGCTGTTCGGTGGTCAACCAGTCGACCTGCCGGAGGCTGCAATGCAAAACGGTCTGAACGTATCATTCTATTGGGATTCGTTTGAAGAGGCGGACGCGGTGACGTTTCACCTGCCTGCACCGATCGACGATGTGACGATCCATTTGTTCCGCTGGGACAACACCGAGGTGCAGTCTCTTTTTGACGCGTTGTGGGGTGCTAACTTTCCGCGACTGGTTCCGCTGACGTTTCCGTCGTCATTCCCGTCGTCGTCTTCCGGCGCAGACTGATCACGTCTGTTGCGATCATGTAAAACGCCGGGATCAGGACGAGCGTCACAACCGTCGAGAACGCCAGTCCCCAGGCAAAACTCGAGGCAAACGGCGACCATATCTTGCTCTTCCCGCCCCATCCGAGCGCGAGCGGCATCAGCCCGAGGACGGTCGTGATCGTCGTCAACAGAATGGGTCTCACCCTCAGGATACAGGCGGACCGTATCGCATCCATCGCGTTTAACCCCTTGTCGCGCTGGCGATTGATGAAATCAACCAGAACGATCGAGTCGTTCACCACCACGCCGGTCAATCCGACGATCGCGATAAACGTTGTGATCGTGAAGGGATAATCGTTGATCACCAGACCTCCGATGACGCCGATCGCGGAAAACGGAACCGCCAGGATAATCACCAAAGGCTGTGAATAGCTGCGAAACTGCGTCGCCAACAGCACATAAATCACGATCAATGCGATCAGATACGCGCGTTTCAAACTGTCAAACGATTTGGACGTCTCCTCATATTCCCCGCCATGGGTCACCCGCACGTTCGCCAACCCCGACACGGTCTCGTCGAATTCGGCGCGAAGTACACGGTTAACCTCCTTGGCTGTGGTCAATTGCGTGTCAATTTGTGCGGTCACCGTGATCGCCCGCTTGTCGTTGTGGTGCGGGATACCCGCGTAGGATTGCGACATTTCGATGTCGGCGATGTCGCGAAGGCGCACCTTCGTACTCGCCCCGGTCCGCGTCTCGACGTCCAGAAGATCGTGGATATCCCGACGATGTTTCTTGTCGAAAACGACGCGGACGTCGAGGTCTTCACCCGTCCTGTTGTCCTTGAACGATGACACGACGACGCCGTCATTGGCGGTGCGAAGCGCGCGGGCGAGGTTGGCTTGTGTCAATCCGAACGCAGACGCTTCGTCCTCGCGAAGTCGCAGGTTGATCTGCTGCGGGCCGAAATCGAGGTTGTCACCAATCCCAAACACGCCCGGCATCTCCTGCAATCGCTCCCGGTAGCGTTCCGCCAATCGTTTCGCCGTCCCCAGGTCTGGCGCTTCGATCCGAACCGCAACGGGTTTCCCGACCGGTGGACCATCCTGCGGCGCCCAGACCTTGTACGATCTCAACCCGCTGTCCGGATGATTGGCCATGTAATCCTCGATACGCTCGCGCAGCAGATTGGTCACAATGTCGGGATCGCCGGCAACGGTCTCCGAGTTGGCAAGTTTGACGTGCAACTGAGCACGGTTGTTACGCCAGACAGCCGTGTTGTTCTCATTCGCAAACAATCCGACCGACGTCAGAACGGATTCGACCAGTTCCGTCCCCAACCCGTTGGCGATGCCCTCGATCGGTTTAGCCACCTCCCCCGTTTGATCGAGAGAAGCCTCGTCCCACGCGACCACGTCGACCATGATCATCTGATAATCCGACGGAAACAAATCGACCGGAATCAACGGAACAACCGAGAACGCGAGAAACGCCATCGCAAACAGCGGCAGCGGTGTCAGATAACGGTATCGAAGCACGCCGACGATAAACCGTTCATACGCACGCAGGAGAAAACCGGCCGATCCGTCCGAACGACGCGGACGCAATCGCGACCAGAGCGGTTTGGCATCGGTCCGCGGACCCCAGTCGAGATAGTGCACCGGGAGGATCAGCAAACATTCGACGAGCGACGCAAACAGAACCACCGTGACCGTCTTCGGAATGATCGAGAAAAACTTGCCCGTCACGCCACCCATCAACAGCATCGGCAAAAACGCGACGACCGTCGTCATCGACGACGAAATCACAGGCCACAACACCTCGCTCGTTCCGGTGATGATCGCATCGTGCAGCGATCCCTTCTGACCCGTCTCGACTTCTCGCCGACGGTTTTCCTCGACGTGGCGATAGATGTTTTCGAGCACGACGATGGCGTCGTCAACGATCATCCCCGAACAGAGGACCATCGCAAACAACGACACCGCATTGATCGTCACCCCGAGAAGGTGCATGAAAAGAACGCTGCAAAGAAACGCAAACGGAATCCCAACGATCGCAAGCAACGCATTGCGCACGCCCATGACCAACCACAGCGTCAGAAAAACGAGAACAATCCCGCTGCACAGATTGGTCACCAGAATGCGCATGCGGCTCTTGATAATGTCGCTCGTGTCCAGACACGCGTTGACCCTCACACCCTCGGGAACCGACGTTTCAAATCGAGCCATCGCCTCCCGGACGCGCTCCGCCACCACGCGCGAGTCAGCCTCGTCCGTCTTGGCGATCGACAACGCCTTGCAATCGTTCCCGTTAAAACGCGCATAAAACGTCTTGCGCTCAAAACCCTCCTCGATCCGGGCGATGTCCCGCAGATGGACATGCGCTCCGCTGGGGTGTTTGCGCACCGTGATGGCACCGAGTTGTTCAGGGTGCAATGCCTCCCCAACCGCACGGACCTCCAGTTCGCCCGTCGCATCCGGCAGATGCCCCGATGGAACGTTGCGGTTGAAATCCTGCAAAGAGGCTGCGACCTCCTCCAGCGTCAGGTCGTATTCCTGAATCCGACTGCGATCGACGAGGATGTGCAACTCACGCTCGCGAATCAGCTTGTCGTCGATTTTTGAAACACCCGGAATGTCGCGGAGAATCGGTTTCAGGTTCAAGACGATATTGTGCAGTACCT
The DNA here is from genome assembly GCA_029260165.1 of Phycisphaerae bacterium. Taxonomy (GTDB): domain Bacteria; phylum Planctomycetota; class Phycisphaerae; order UBA1845; family UBA1845; genus OFTM371. The sequence continues at coordinate 45,369 of JAJDDT010000028.1, forward strand.
CTTCGCCAACCCCGCCAACGTCCTCAACCGCCACCCACATCAGCGGAAAAACCTCCGCCAACGAAATGCGGCGAATGAGTGGTTTTTCCGCGCCCGATGGCAGGTCCGTCACGCGGTCAACAGCCGCACGAAGTCGGCTGAACGCGTCGTCCAACTCTGAAGGAGCCATGTCCTCCTTGAAATTCACAATAAAATACGAAAGGTCCGGTTTGGAATCCGACAAAAAATACCGCAGTCCGCGAAGGTCCGCGACCCTGGCTTCGATTTTGTCGGTGATCAGTCTTTCGACGTCCTCAGCCGACGCGCCAGGCCAGAACGTCTCGATCGTGGCCACGTCAAGGTCCACGTCGGGGTAAACATCAACGGGGATAATTTCGACAACGAGCAATCCCGCAACGATCAATACGAGAAACAGGAGGTTCATGAGAACCGCCTGACCTAATGAGAAACGGGGAATACTGCGCTGTTCTGGCAAAATATGTCAATCCGGTTGCTTGGGTTGGCTGGTTAATCGCGAATGAGCACCACAGCCTCGTCGGTCACATGTTGCAAGCCCGTGGTGATCACACGGTCGCCAACCTCCAATCCGCTAAGCACCTGCGCGAATTGGGGCGACCCGAGGAGTTGGACGGTTTCGACCCGCGCGAGTTTCGCGATATCGCGACCGGTGGATTCGTCCCGTTGAACCAGGAAACAATGCTCCCGGCGATCGATGTCGAAGATCGCAAGTCTCGGAACAGCAGGTACTTGCGCGTTGGGTTGTCGCGGTGTGGCTGTCAAACGCGCTTCGGCGTAGAAACCCGGGCGAAGCTCGCCGGAATGGTTGTCGATTTTAATTTCGACTTCAAATTTGCGACTGTCGATTGCAGCAATTGGGAAGATACGCAGGATTTGGCCTCGAAAGGTCTGGGTCGGAAGAGCGGGTATCGAAATTTTTGCGTCATCGCCCGGCGAGAACATGACCACTTCGCGGTCGTCGAATTGGACTAGCAGTTTCAAGGTGTCGGTTTCGATCAGTTCGACGAGGGGTTGGCCTGTGTGCGCGAATTCACCCCGACGGCGGTAAATTTTTGAAACAAAACCAGTTATGGGTGACTCAACGGTGGTTTTTTCGAGGAAAACCCCGGCTTCGTGGTGCGCTGCTTCTGCGCCGCGGACGGCTGCGACGGCGATCTGGTGTTCGGTGCTGAATTTTGTGAGTTCGAAGGGGTTGGCTGCCTCGCCGAGATTCTGGACTTTTTTGAGATTTTCCTCGGCGAGCGTGCGCTGGCTTTTGGACTGGTCAAGGGCGGCTTCGGATTTCTCAACGGCGATTTTGCTCAGCGTGTCGTCGATTTTGAATACCGGGTCGTCTTTCCGCACCGGATCGGAGACCTCGTGATGTTGCACGCGGATGTAGCCTGAGACCTCGGGCGAGATGGTTCGGATTTGGGCTGGCGCGAGAAATCCGCTGGCTCGGACGGTGACGGAGCGTGATTTCAGTTCCACTGTAGCGACGCTGACGGAGATGCCCATGGACGTTTTTGGTGGTGTGAGTGCGTTTGTGCGTTGATCTGACGCGTATTTTTGGGTGGCGAGGGCGGCTGCGGCGATGGCGACGGTGGCAGCGACGACGGCGGTGGGAATAAGTATGTTTGCGAGCTTGTTTTTCATGCGGTGACCGGTGGTTGGTTATCCTGTCGGTTGCGGTGCGATTGGACGTGGCCTGGGATTGGGGATTGTGGCTGACTTCCGATCGGCACGAGCTGATTTGGGGGGGATTATCGTCGCGTTTTGAGCGTTCGTCGAGTGGGTTGCAAGGTCTCTTCCCGGCGTGTGTGACGGATTTCGCCCGGGGTTGGCCTGGTGGTGCAACCTTGACAATGGGCGAGCGTGCCGGATAATTTCCGGTTTGCCTTCCCACGGGTCGTACGGTGGCGCGGTTGCTCGTGCGGGAAGTGTGCCACCCATCAGGAGTAGTTTTTTGAGTGTCAAGGCTCAAATCGCAGGCGTTGGACACCACTTACCGGAGACGGTTGTCACCTCTGAGGAGGTTGAACAGCGTGTGTTCGATCGATCGAGTTTTCAGATCCCTCGTGGTTTGCTGGCCAAGTTGACCGGTATTCAGGAGCGGCGTTATCGCTCGGAGGATGAGCAGTCGTCCGACCTCGCGGCGAAGGCTGCCTTGCAGGCGTTGGAGCGTGCTGAGATTGACGCGGCAGATGTCGATCTTCTGATTTTCGCGTCGTGTACTCAGGATCTGGCAGAGCCTGCGACGGCGAACATATTGCAGGAGAAGCTGGGTGCGACGCGTTCTCATGTTTTCGACATCAAGAACGCGTGCAACAGTTTTCTGAACGGACTGGATGCGGCGGAATCTTTTATATCGAGTGGCAAAGCCAAAACCGCACTGATTGCGGTGGGCGAAACGCTCTCGTTGGCGATTGACTGGAAAATCGACTCGGCGGAGCACCTGCGGACGCGAATGGCGGGTTTGACGCTTGGAGATGCGGGGGCTGCGGCTGTTTTGAAGGTGTCACCAAACGGGAACGGGCGGGGGATTTTGAAGGGTGCGTTCAGGACGTTTGGTGATCAGTGGCGGTTGGCGACTGTTTTGGGTGGTGGGAGTTTGCACCGTTTGAATGAAGAGCACTCCTATTTTGTCGGTCACAGTCATGGTTTGCGGCAGCAGGCGCTCAAGCATATTCCGACGATGGTGGACGGTGTTCTCGAGAAAGCGGGTTGGAAGCGGGACGAAATCGACCTTGTGTCGTGTCATCAGGTGTCGATGGATCTGGTCGGCGAGATTGCCAAGCGATGCGATATTCCGATCGAGAAGTGCATGATTTCGATTCGGGATTGCGGGAATACCGCGGCTGCGAGCATTCCGATTGGTTTGTCGCGGGCGTGGTCGGAGGGGCGTCTCAAGCCCGGGTCGAAGGTGTTGCTTGTTGGTGCGGCGGCGGGATTCAGCGTGGCGGTGGTCCCGCTCGTGTGGTAGTGCATGTCTGTTGCGGCGGTCGCGGTTGATCGTCACATTCCGGAATTTCAGATTTTGTAAGGTGGTTGGCTGGTGCCGACACTTGTAACCGGTGCGACAGGATTCGTCGGGTTGAACCTGGTTCGGTCTTTGACGGGATCGGGGGAGAAAGTCCGCGCGCTGGTTCGCAGGTCTTCGCCACGGGAACATCTGGAATCGGATATGGTGGAATTCGCGGTGGGGGATGTGACGGATGGGGCGTCCGTGCGTGCGGCGATGGAGGGGTGTGACCGGGTGTATCACCTGGCGGGCTGGGTGCAGGTCACGCCCTGGGGCGGGGACGTGGCGAGGCGTGTGAATGTCGAGGGGGTGGAGAATGTGTGTTGTGCGTGTGTGGCGTGCGGTGTGAAGCGATTGGTGCATGTGAGTTCGATAGCGGCTGTCGGTCATGGACCGATGAAATCGCCGGCGGACGAGGAGGCGATGTGGAATTTCGGATCGTTGCGGGCACCGTATTACGATACGAAGCGCGAGGGGGAGATGGTCGTGCGTCGGTACGTCGGGGATGGATTGGATGCGGTGGTGGTGAATCCGGGTTATGTGGTTGGTCCTTTTGATGTCAGGCCGACGAGTGGACGTGTGATCCTGCGGGTGGCGGCGGGCAGATTGCCGGGGGTGCCGTCGCGGGGCGGGATTGCGTTTGTGGATGTACGTCAGGTGGTTGAGGGGATGCGTGCGGCGATGGATCGGGGGAAAACGGGGGATCGCTATGTTCTGGTTGGGGAGAACATCACCTACGCGGATTTTGGTGCTCGGATTGCGCGGATTGTGGGTGTGCGTGGTCCGCGGTTTCGCCTGCCCTATTGGGTTTTGTGGCCTGGGGCGGTGGTTTGCGATGTGGTGGCGCGGTGGAAACCGTCGGCGTTTGCTGATGCGAATTCGGCGATTTTGCGCACGGGTTTTTGTGATCAGTACTTGAGCGGTGAGAAGGCGTATCGCGAGCTGGGGATTTCGCGTTGGCCTGTTGATCGGGCGATCAGTGATGCGTTTGAGTGGTTTCAACGGGTGGGGTATGTGCGTCGTGCGGGCGATGGCTGGTCGAGCGACCTGATTTAGAGCGTTGATGCCCGTCGTTTGATGGTTGGGTGGCCCATGGCTTTAGCCGCGGGGTAGTCGATTTCACGCCGGCAATCGAGTCCCCCACCTCTAAAGAGGTGGGCCACCCATCCGTAATGAGGTGGGCTACCCATCTGACTTGGTTAACCTCACCAGCCTGTTTTTCAGGTCTTTTCGGAGCGGATTCGGTCTGGATTCTGCTCCTTCTTCTTTCAAATTTCTTTCAAATTTTTCTGCATTTGTTGAGTGCGGCTGAGTTCGTCCTGCGGATCTGGTTTGTGGGGGATGCTGCGCTGGCGGTGTCAGAAAATGTCACGCCCGATTGGGGTTGTCTGGTGGATGGATGCTTCTGGTCCGTCGGCGGAGGCGATAGAGCGGTTTCGTTGTGAGTGTAGCGGTCAGGGCAAACTCGCATGGTTTGGTCTTCCCGTCACCCACAAGGGGTGACGCTACATCAGGATTGGGAACGTTTCAGGGGAATTCATCAGTCGGGTTCATTTGGGTCGGGATTGGCGATGGGTGTGAGATTGGCATTGCGTGTTTTTGTGATTAGCGAGCGGCGGGTATTGCGCCGGGGACTGGCGATTCGGTTGGGGTTGTCGGAGGGTGTGGAGGCGATTGGGGTCGGTGGTCGGATGCGGTGGATTGAGCGGATGGTGGGTGATGGGGTGGTGGACTGGTTTGTGGTTGACGCGGATCTGTGCGAGACGGATTCGTTTGGGTTGATCAGGGAGTTGCGGTTCGGTTGGCCTGCTGCGCGGTTTGTTCTTTTGTTGTCGGAGTTGCGGGACGTGGCGATTGCTCGTGGTTTGATCGCGGGGGTCGATGCGATGGTGACGGTTCATGATTCGGCGCGGGTGTTGGGTGATGTGTTGTTGCAGGAGCGTGGGGTGAATTTTGGTTCCGGGGGAGTCTCCCGACGCGTGGAACGAGGTTTGGTGTCGGTGCTTCGGAATGGGACGCGGTGGGGGGCGTTGCCGTTGTCGATGCGCGAGTGCGAGGTGGTGACGTATCTGGCGTCGGGGTTGTCGCTTGGCGAGACGGCAGAGAGGATGGGGTTGAGCGTGCGGACGGTGGACAATCACAAGACGCGGGTGGCCCATCGTCTTGGGTTGCATGGTATGGCTGAGGTGATCCGGTATGCGATTCGGCACGGGGTTGTTGCCGGCTGACGGGGGTGTTTGCGGTCATTTTGGTTTTTTCCCAGGGATCGTTGTTTTTATAGGTCGGGGCAGGCTGGTGGGGTTTCGGGTTGGCGGGTGGAATTGCGGGGTTCGGGGTGATCGTGTTGAAGGGTGGTGGTTGTTTGCACGATATTGACCCTGTCGGTTCGCGTGTATAATCGGATTGGTTATCGGACGGGCGGATGAGTGTTCGTTTGATTGCACGTCGAGTGGGAAAATGACAGAGGTTGTGGATATTTTTTCGGTGAAGAGTCAGGCGGCCAGCGCGTCGCGTGGTGGTGATGCGATCGATGTATCGATTGTGGTTCCGCTGCTGAATGAGGAGGAGAATGCTGCGCAGGTTTATTCCGAACTGGCGAGCGTGATGGGGGAGTCGCCGCTGCGGTGCGAATTTATTTTTGTGGATGACGGAAGCAAGGATCGGACGTGGGCGCGGTTGACGGAGGCGGCGGGTGGGGATGATCGTTGCACGCTGGTTCGGTTGACGCGGCGGTTTGGTCAGACGGCTGCGTTGGCGGCGGGGTTTGCGCATGCGCGGGGCGGGGTGATCGTTCCGATGGATGGTGACATGCAGAACGATCCCCATGATATTGTGAGGCTTGTTGCGAGGCTTGACGAGCCGCCCGGGTTCGATGTGGTGAGTGGTTGGCGGAAGGATCGTCAGGACAAGATGTGGAGTCGTCGGTTGCCGTCGGTATTGGCGAACAAGTTGATTCGGTGGGTGACGGGGGTGCCGTTGAATGATCTGGGTTGCAGTTTGAAGGCGTACCGTCGGGAGGTGCTCGACGACGTTTCGCTGTATGGTGAGATGCATCGGTTTTTGCCGGTAATTACGAAATGGCGTGGTGCGCGGATTACTGAAGTCGAGGTCAATCATCGTCCGCGCGTGCATGGAGTGACCAAGTACGATCTTCGTCGGACGATCAAGGTGATGCTCGATTTGATCACGGTGAAGTTTCTGGGGGATTACCTGACCAAGCCGATCTACTTTTTTGGCAAGGCTGCGCTGTTGAGCACGTTTGGATCGGTGGCGTCGCTGGGGATTGCGATTTTTCAGAAGTATGGCTATCTGACGACGGAGGAAGTCAATCTGAATCGCAATGTGCTGGTGCTGTTCAGCGTGATGCTGTTTTTGATGACGGTGTTGTTTTTGATGATGGGTGTGATCAGTGAGTTGCTGGTGCGGATTTACCATGAGAGTCAGGGGCGGACGACGTACAAGGTGCGGACGCTGGTGCAGGGTGGGGATTCGGCAGATGGGGAGACGATGGCGGCGGGACCGGGATGACGTGTGGGGGGCTGACGATGTCATCGCCGCGTGGTAGAAGCATTCATGTCCTGATGGCGGCGCCTCAGCCGATTTTTGAGCCTCGTGGGACGCCTTTTTCTGTTGTTTATCGCATTCGGGCGTTGTGCAAGGCGGGTCACCGGGTGGACCTGGTGACGTACCCGTATGGTCGTGATCCGCGGATTGATGGATTGCGGATGGTGCGGGTGCCGAAACTGCCGGGGGTTTCGGGGGTGAAGATTGGTCCGTCGGTGCCGAAGCTGTTTCTGGATGCGATGATGGCGGTTTGGATTCTGGGGATGGTTTGTCGTCGGCGGTATGACTGCATCTGGTCGCATGAGGAGGCGGGGCTTTTTTGTGGGTTGGTGTCGCGGGTGTTGGGGATTCCGCATGTTTATGACATGCATTCGGATTTGTCGCAGCAGATCGGGAATTTCAGGAAATACAATTTGAGGCCTATCGTGGGGGTGTTTCGGGCGTGGGAGCAACTGACGTTGCGGATGAGCGACGTGGTGTTGACGATTTGCGATGATCTGTTGGAAACGGTGAGGCGGGTGGTGCCTGGCAAGCGGGTGATTCTGGCGGAGAATTACTGCACGGAGGTGGATTTTTTGGATGACGCGGTGCCGAGCGTGGAGGAGTTGCGGGAGCGGCATGGGGTCGAAAATTCGTTGGTGGCGTTGTACATCGGGTCGCTGGAGTCCTATCAGGGGATTGATATCTTGACGGGGGCTGCGACAGAGTTGAAGTCGAAGCTGAATGGCGAGACGCCGGCCTGGAAGATGTTGATTGTGGGGGGGCGTGAGGCGCAGGTGTCGTCGTTGCGGGCGGAGGTGTCGCGGCTGGGGTTGGATGGGGTTGTGGAGGTGGTGGGTTCGGTGTCGCCGCCGGTGGTGGACGTGTATGTTCGGATGTGTGATGTGCTGTTGTCGGCGCGGAGCAAGGGGACGAATGTTCCGTTGAAGTTGTACAGCTACATGAAGAGCGGGAAAGCCATTCTGGCGACGAATATTTACAGTCATACGCAGTTGTTGACGGATGAGAATTCGGTGTTGGCGGATCCGACGGGGGAGGCGTTTGGGGAGGGTCTGGGTCGGTTGTTGGGGGATGAGGGGTTGCGAAAGCGTGTGTCGGAGAATGCGTCGCGGGAGGCGATGGCGTTTTCAAACGAGGTGTTCGAGCGGAATATTGCGATGGCGGTGGATTGGGCGATGTCGCCTGCGGGGGCGGATTGATGTGCGGGATCGCGGGTTGTTTTGATCGGTCGGGTGGACGGTTGCGTGAGGCGACGGCGGCGGTGCAGGCGATGCGTCATCGGGGGCCTGATGAAACGGGGTTCTGGTCGGGGGATGGGGTGCATCTTGGGATGTGCCGGTTGGCGATCATCGCGCCGGAGGGGAACCATCAGCCGGCGAGCAACGAAGATGGCAGCGTCCGCGTCGTGTTTAACGGGCAAATCTACAACCATCCGGAATTGAAGAGGGAATTGGAGGGGGCGGGTCATCGGTTTGCGTCGGAGGGGGATTCGGAGGTGATTGTTCATGCGTATGAGGAGTGGGGGTTGGGTTTCCTCGAGCGCGTGAACGGGATGTTCGGGATTGCGATTTACGATGGTCGTGAGGAGCCGACGCTGATTCTGGCGCGGGATCGGGTGGGGATCAAGCCGTTGTATTACTGGTTGGATGACGGTTTGGTTGCGTTCGGGTCGGAAGTGAAGGCGGTGTTGTCGTTTCTGGATACGGTGCCTGGGGTGGATGCGGCGGGGATGCTGTCGCTGCTGACGTTTGAGTACATCCATGGGCCTAACACGTTGTTTGACGGGGTTCGGAAGTTGGAGCCTGGGCATGTGATGAGCGTGACGCGTGGGAGGGTGGAGACGAGGCGGTATTGGCAGATGCCAACGCGGACGCGTGCGATGACCGAGGCGTCGGCGGTGGCTGACCTGCGACGGTTGATGTCGCAGGCTGTTGAAGCGCGGATGATTAGTGACGTGCCGTTGGGGGCGTTTCTGAGCGGCGGGATTGATTCGAGCATTATTGTGGCGCTGATGTCGCAGTGCAGCGATCGTCCGGTGGAGACGTTTTCGGTCGGGTTTGAGGATGCGACGTACAACGAGACGGGGTATGCCCGTATGGTGGCGGAGATGCACGGGACGAAGCATCACGAGATCATGCTGAAGGTGGATTGGGATGAGTTCATGAAGCCTGTGGAGCTGATGCTGGATGATCCGATTGGGGATTTTTCGGTGTTTTCGACGTATCTGGTGAGTCGGGCGGCGCGGGAGCATGTGACGGTGGTGTTGAGCGGGGATGGTGGGGACGAGTTGTTTGGTGGGTATGACACCTATTTGGCGGATAAGGCGGCAAGGTATTACGGGTTGCTGGGGTCGATGGTGACGAAACGGTTGGTGCCTGGGTTGATGTCGCGGGTGCGTCCGTCGCGGGCGAAGAAGGGGTTGGTGAATCGGGCGAAGGTGTTTTCGGCGGGGGCGTCTCGTGCGGCGGAGTTGGGGCATGTGCGGTGGATGATGTTTGCGGATGAGCGGATGCGGGCGGGGTTGTTGACGGAGGATTTCGCGGCGACGGTGGGCGAGATGGACCCGGCGGATCATGTTCGCGGGATCGCGGATGGTTGCGGGTTTGATGATCCGATGGCGCGGGACATGTATGTGGATGCGTCGTTCTATCTGCCGGAGAATATATTGCACAAGGTGGATCGGACGAGCATGGCGACGTCGTTGGAGACGCGGGTGCCGATGTTGGATCATGGGGTCGTGGAGCTGGCGATGTCGATGCCGGCGGGTTTGCGGATTCGGGGATTTCGGCGGAAGGATATTTTGAAGCAGGCGTTTGGGGATTTGCTGCCGCCCGCGATTTTGAAGCGCGGCAAGGAGGGGTTCAGCACGCCGATGAAGCATTGGTTGCGGGGGCCGTTGAAAGGGATGATGGGGGATGTGTTGAGTGAGACGCGGTTGAAGCGTGATGGGTATTTCAAGGCGGGGGCGGTTGAGGGGATGAAGCGGGCGCATCTGGCGGAGGAGGCGGACCATGCGCATGTGCTGTGGTCGATGATGCTGTTTTGTATGTGGGTGGATCGGTATCAGTCGGTGGGGCGGACTGCCCGGCGGGCGGAGGTGGTGGGGTCATGACGGCGGGTGTAATGGAAGAGCGGCAGTCGATGGATGGGTATCAGGCGATCGCAGCCTATTGGAATGAACATATCCACGATCTGTCGATCGCAACGAAGCCTATCGGAACGAAAGGTTTTTTCGACGAGCTGGACGCGTATCGGTTTGATAAGTTGCGGTATTTGCCGAGGGTCGTGGATTTTTCGGGGTATGGGGGGAAGAAGTTGCTGGAGGTGGGTTGCGGGATCGGGATTGATCTGGTGCGGTTTGCGTCGGGTGGTGCGGAGGTGACGGGGATCGATCTGGCGTCGCGGTCGATTGAGTTGTCGCGGCAGAATTTCGAGCAGCATGACGTGAGCGGTGCGTTTGAGGTGATGAATGGGGAGGCGATGTCGTTTGAGGATGCGTCGTTTGATGTGGTGTATGCGCACGGGGTGTTGCAGTACACGATGAATCCGGAAGCGATGGCGGCGGAGGTTTTTCGCGTGTTGAAACCCGGCGGGACGGCGATATTTATGGGGTACAACCGTCGGTCGTGGTTGCGGTTGATGTCGGTACTGTTGCGGACGCCGTTGGAGCATATGGACGCGCCGTGGTATCGGATGTTTACGTCGGGCGAGATGCGTGGGATGACGAGGCTGTTTTCGGAGGTTCGGTTGACATATGAGCGGTTTCCGGTGCCGACGAAATTGCACAAGGGATGGAAGGCGACGTTGTACAATGGTGTTTTCGTGCGGGGGTTTAACCTTCTGCCGAGGTTTTTGACGGGCTGGACGGGTTGGCATCTGATGGTGTTTGCGCGCAGGTAGGTGTCTGTGAAGCGGGATATCAAACAACTGGGTGATGGTGAGTTCGATGTGCTGGTGATCGGTGCGGGGATCAATGGTGCGTGCGTGGCGCGGGATGCTGCGATGCGGGGGTTGCGGACGGCGCTGGTGGATGCGGGGGATTTTGGGGCGGGGACGTCGTCGAACAGTTTGCGGATCGTGCATGGTGGATTGCGGTATTTGCAGCATCTGGATTTTCGACGGATGCGGGAGTCGATTCGAGAGCGGTCGATGTGGTTGCGGATCGCGCCGCATCTGGTGCATCCGTTGCCGTGTCTGGCGGCGACGTCGGGTCGGGGGATGCGGAGTCGGATGGCGTTTCGGGCTGCTTTCGCGGTGAATGATCTGGTGGGGTGGGATCGGAATCGGGGGCTGGAGGCGAGTCGGCGGTTGGCTGCGGGGCGGTTGTTGTCGCGGGATGAGACGTTGAAATTGTATCCGGGTGGTGATGCGGCGACGGTGACTGGTGGGGCGGTCTGGTCCGACGGGCAGATGTTTCATTCGGAGCGGTTGGTGTTGGCGGTGTTGGCGGACGCGGTTCGGTGTGGGGCGGTGGTTGCGAATTATGTGCGGGTGGATGGGTTGGAGGTGGCAGCGGGGCGGATTCGGGCGGTGCGGGTTCGGGATGAGGTTGGCGGGGAGGATTTTGAGATTCGGGCGAAGGTGACGGTGAATGCGAGTGGTCCTGCGGTGGATCGACTGGTCGGGCGGGCGTTGGGTCGGACGGATGGGAAATGTAGGGTGGTGTTGTCCAAGGCGATGAACCTGCTGACCAAACGGATTGCGGGGCGCGTGGCTGTCGGGGTGCCCAGTCGTTATCGTGATCCGAACTCGGTGGTGGATCATGGATCGCGGTTGTTGTTTGTGACGCCCTGGCGGGGATTGTCGATGACGGGGACGACGCATTTCGCGTTTGAGGGTGATCCGGCTGATTTTCGGGTGACCGAGGCGGATGTGGCGGGTTTTGTGGCTGAGATCAACGCGGCTTGTCCGGCGGCGAAGTTGACGTTGGATGATGTGGCGGGTGTGTTGGGTGGGTTGTTGCCGGCGGTGACGGGGAAGGAAGGGGAGGCGGGTGTGCGATTGATGCAGCATCACCGGGTGATGGATCATGCGAGGCTGGATGGTGTGGAGGGGTTGGTGAGTCTGGTGGGGGTGAAGTATACGACGTCGCGGATGGCGGCGGAGCAGGTGGTGGATTTGGTTTGTCGGAAGTCGGCGATGACGGCGCGGAAGTGCGAGACGGGGCAGCGGGCGTTGTTTGAGATGGGTGATGATGGGTATGACGCGTTTGAAGCGGCGGCTGTTGATCGGTTGAAGGTGAGGATGGGTGATGAGGCGGCGGCTGGGTTGACGCGAATGTATGGTGCGGAGGTTGATGGATTGTTGTCGATGTTGGATGGGGAGGGTTCGGTGGGGGAGGCGGAGTTGGATGAGGTGACGACGCGATGGGGGGTTCGGCGGGAGATGGCGGTGCGGTTGGGGGATGTGGTTTTCCGTCGGTCGGATTTGGGGTCGTGCGGTCGGGTGGGTGAGGAGCGTTTGAGGCGGGTGGCGCGGGTGATGGCTGACGAGATGGGGTGGGATGAGAATCGTGAGCGGGAGGAGATTGACGTGGTGAGGAAGGGATTTCGGGCGTGGTGTGGTTCGGTTGAGAAGACGACGGTTGCGAGGGCGTCTGTGGAGAAGGTTGGCTGATGGAACGACCGACGACGTTGGTGACGGGTGCGAACGGGTACACGGGGAGTATGTTGTGTCAGTATTTGGCGAGGAAAGGCGTACCGACGCGGGCGATGTATTATGGTCCGGATGGGAAGCCTGATTTTTCGCATGAGAATCTGGAACTGGTTCCGGGGGATGTTCGGAATCGCGGTGATATAGAGAAGGCGCTGGGTGGGATTGAGATTGTTCATCATTTGGCGGCGTTGTATCGGCCTGTGAATGTGACGAACCGCGACTATGAGGACGTGAACATCGGTGGGACGCGGAACATGCTGGAGTTGTCTGCGGAGGCGGGTGTGAAGCGGTTCGTGCATTGCAGCACGATTGGTGTGCATGGGCATGTGGAGAACCCGCCCGGTCCTGAGACGGCGCCGATCAAGCCTGATGATTATTATCAGGAGACGAAATACGAGGGAGAGGTGTTGGCCAGGACGCTGGGTCCTGAGTTGGGTTTGAAGGTGGCGGTGATTCGACCTGCGGCGATTTATGGATCGCGTGAGAAGCGGTTTTTGAAGTTGGCGCAGTTGATCAAGAGTCGCAGGTTTATGATGTTCGGCAGTGGGCGGGTGTTGTATCACTGGATCCATATTGACGATTTGTGTTGGGCGTTTGAGGAATGTGGGAAGAATGAGGCTGCCGTCGGTCAGACGTATATTATTGCGGATGACGGGGCGATCTATTTGAATGACGTGTTGCGGATTTACGGTGAGGCGATGGGGGTTGAGCCGCCGAAAATGCGCTGGCCGCTGTGGATGCTGATGATTCCGTCGACGATGGTGGAGTTTGCGTGCAAGCCGTTCGGGATCAATCCGCCGTTGCATCGACGACGATGTGAGTGGTTCTGGTCGACGCGGGCGTTTGATGTTTCCAAAGCGAAGACGGAGTTGGGATATCAGCCGAAGGTGAAGGTCGAGGATGGGTTGGTGGACATGATTCGGTCGTACGAAGAGGCGGGTTGGTTGTAGGGGGCGACGATGGCGTTGACGGGTGACAAGTTGAACAAGGCGCATGCGAAGGTGACGGACAAGTCGCAGTCGGCGATGAAGCGATATCAGCATGTTGTCGTCGGGTCGACGAGTATGCTGTTCCTGCTGCGGTTTGAACTGGTGACGATGTTGTTCGGGGGGATGTATGGGGCTGCTGGGTTGTGGTTTCGGCAGAAAGCGTTTTGCAGGTTGTTCAAGCGTGTCGGGCGTGGGGTGGTGTTTGGTCGGAATCTGACGATTCGTCATCCGCGGAAGATTGAGATCGGTGACAACGTTGTGATTTCGGATGGTTGTGTGTTGGATGCGGTGGGGGAGCAGAATCGTGGGATACGGATCGGGGATGGGGTGATGATGGGTCAGAACGCGATGCTGCGGTGCAAGAACGGGGATATTGATGTTGGTGCGCGGACGGGGTTGGGGGCGAACAGTGCCGTTTATGCGACGGGTGGTAATCATGTGCGGATCGGGTCGGATGCATTGATTGCGCCGTTTGTGTACATCGGTGGCGGGCAATATCACCACGAGCGGACGGACGTGCCGATTGTCGAGCAGGGGGCGAATCCGCGGGGTGGGAATGAGATCGGGGACGGGGTTTGGTTGGGAGCGCGGGTGACGGTGATCGACGGGGCGCACGTTGGGCGGGACACGATTGTGTCGGCTGGTTCGATGGTGATGCACGAGTTGCCGGGGTATGCGATCGCGGGTGGGGTGCCTGCGCGGGTGGTGCGGATGCGTGATCGTGATGAGCCTGTGGTGTCGGAATCTGCGGTGGTCAGCGTCTGACGGTGCGCGTCGTTGGACGCGCCTGTTTCCCAAGGTACGATAATCCCTGCGATGGTGGGTTTGCGTCGGTTGGGGTGTGCGTTGGCTGACGACCTCTTGATGTAAGGGTCGTGGTTGGCGGTGATAGTCGATAGTGGGAATGGATGTGTAACGACGGAAAGCAAGTCCGATAAAATGATTTCGGGGAGACTGCGACACGTTGATGGTGGGTCGAAACGGGAGGTGTCTATCGACCTTCATTCCCGTGCGATGTTAATCCGCGCGGTGGAGCAGCGGTTATTGGACCTGTTTTCGCAGGGTAAGCTGTTCGGGACGGTGCACACATGCATTGGTCAGGAATGGGTTGGCGTCGCGGTGGCTGATGCGTTGCGCGATGGGGATTTGATATTCAGCAATCATCGGTGCCATGGTCATTTTCTGGCGCGGACGGACGACGTCGTGGGGTTGATGGCGGAGATCATGGGCAAGCAGACGGGGGTTTGTGGTGGTCGTGGGGGTAGTCAGCATATCTGCTCGCAGGGGGTGTTCAGCAACGGGATTCAGGGCAGCATCGCGCCGGTGGCGGCGGGTCTCGCCATGTCGCAGCAGATGGCGGGCGAGGGGAACATCACCACGTTGTTTATCGGTGACGGGACGTTGGGTGAGGGGACGCTTTATGAGACGTTGAACATCGTGTCGAAGTGGCGGTTGCCGTTGTTTATCGTTCTGGAATACAACGGATACGCGCAGAGCACGTCGCAGGAGCAGACGTTGGCGGGCGAGATTTGTCTGCGGGCTGCGTCGTTCGGGATTCGGACGGATCGTGCGGATACATGGCATCCTGAGGTGTTGCTGGGGGCGGTGTCGGAGGGGGTTGATTATGTGCGGACGGAGGGCAAGCCTGCGTTTTTGCGGGTGGATACCTATCGGTTGATGGCGCATTCGAAGGGGGATGACGATCGCGATCCGGACGAGGTGCGGAAGTACTGGGATCGTGATCCGATCGTGGTGTTTTCGCGGGAGCAGGCTGACGCGCATGAACGGATTCAACGCGAGGTTGGTGCGCGGGTGGATCATGCGGTCGCGCAGGCGGAGTCGGCTCCGTTGGCGGAGCCTTCGGTTGTTGCTGACGAATTTGCGCGACGGCGGAAGATCGTTTGGTCGCCAACGACGTTTGAAGAGAAGGATCGCGTCGTGGGTCGGATTCATGCGGCGCTTGCGGGGAAGCTTGAGTCTGATGAGCGGACGGTGATTATTGGGGAGGATATTGAGGGTCCGTATGGTGGGGCGTTCAAGGTTACGAAGGATTTGAGCGAGCGGTATCCGGGGCGGGTTCGGAACACGCCGATCAGTGAGGCTGCGATTGTTGGAATTGGGGGTGGTCTTGCGCTCAACGGTCAGCGTCCGATCGTGGAGATCATGTTCGGTGATTTTCTGACGCTGTGTTGCGATCAGTTGATGAACTCGGCGGCGAAGTTTCGGTACATGTACAACGATCAGGTGCGGGTGCCGCTGATCGTGCGGACGCCGATGGGCGGCAAGCGTGGGTATGGTCCGACGCATAGCCAATCGATTGAGAAGTATTTTCTGGGGATTCCGGATACATGGATGTTGGCGGTGCATCATCGTTACGATCCGTTTTCGTTGTACGAATCGCTTTTTTCGTTGATTGATCGACCGACGGTGGTTATCGAGAATAAGCTGTTGTACGGCGTGCGGGTTGGTGAGGGTGTGCCGGCCGGTTTTTTTCTGGAGCATTCGGATGATCCGTTTCCGACGACGCGGTTGCGACCTGATGGTGCGGCTGATGCGACGGTGTTGTGTTATGGGGGGATGTTGCCGGATGTCGAGCGTGCGGTCGGGGTGTTGTTCGACGAGCATGATATCGTGTGTGAGGTGATTTGTCCGACGCGGTTGTATCCGTTGGATCCCTGGCCTATCGTCGGGTCGGTTGAGAAGACGGGTCGTTTGCTGGTGGTTGAGGAGGGGGTTTCGTTCGCGGCGTTTGGGGCGGAGGTTGCGGCGAAGATTGTGGAGCGGTGTTCGGGTGTGTTGAAAGCGTTCAAGCGGGTGGGATCGCCTGAGCATGCGATTCCGACGTGCGGTCCGCTGGAAAAGGCGTTGCTGCCGGGGGTTGGGCATATCGTGGAGGGTGTGCGGGAGTTGGTTGAAGATGTCTGATGTCAGGCCTGTGATGGTGCCGCACGAGAATGTGAATGACGAGTTTGTGACGATTGTGTCGTGGCAGGTGGGGGACGGGGATCGCGTTGAGGCGGATCAGGTATTGGCGGAGGTCGAGGGGAGCAAGGCTGTTTTTGATGTGAAATCGCCGGGGGCGGGTTTTGTGCGATTTTCGCACGCGTTGGGGACGGACGTGGCTGTTGGGGGTGTGTTGTGTCATGTTTGTGCGACGGCGGATGCGGTGGTTCCGGCGATGGATTCGGTTGAATCGAGGGTGTCCGTGTCTGCGTCACCCGAGCCGGTCGCGACCCGTGCGACGGATGCGATGTCGGCGTTGGTGGACGATCTGGTTGGTTCGCCTGTTGATGCTGAGACGCGTGATAATGACGATCATGTGTTGCGGATGAGTCGGCGGGCGCGGGCGATGATGGTAGATCGCGGTTTGGACGAGTCGGTGTTTGCGGGGCGGGGATTGATTCGCGAGCGCGATGTGCTGGAGCATCTGGGGGAGGTTGAAGGATCGGTTGCGGTTGCAGAGCCTGTGGTGCGGGAAGTATCTGCGGTGGTGCAGAGTGCGAGGGCGGAGTCAACGATGATGCCGGTGGCGGATGTGCCGACGCGTGTGGAGCCGTTGTCGCGGATGAAGCGAACGGAGGCGCGGTATATCGGGTCAGCCTATCGATCGACGTTGCAGAGTGCGGTGACGGTGGCGGTGCCGACGCGGGGTTTGAAGGCGGCGGCTGATCTGCATCCGAGTCTGGAAGGGAACACGACGGCGGTGATTGTGTTCGAGGCGGCGCGGTTGCTGCGGAAATACCCGGTGTTTAATGCGTGTCATGTTGATGGTGCGGCTCATTTTTATGAACAGGTCAACATCGGGGTGGCGATGGATGACGGTCGCGGGTTGAAGGTGCCGGTGATTCGGGAAGCGGACGGGCTGGACCTGCCGCAGACGGCTGACGCGATTCGTGATTTGCTGGTGGGATATGTTGGGGACGAGTTGCCGGTGGAATCGCTGGCGGGTGGGACGTTTACGGTGACGGATTTGTCGGGCGAGGGGGTGCATGATTTTCATCCGTTGATCAATCAGGGGCAGGCTGCGATTTTGGGGATTGGGGCGGAGTTTTTTCCACCGGGTAGTCGCGAGGGGACGTTCAATCTGACGATGACGTTCGATCATCAGTTGGCGGAGGGGCGGTCGGCTGCGGGGTTTTTGAATGACTTGGCGTCGCGGTTGGCGGGTCATGACGAGGCGTTGCGGAACGCAATCGTGGCAGATGAAAGCGATGAGGAACCTTGTTGCAGTCGGTGTGCGACGTCGCATAGCAGGCTGCGTGAGATGAATCATTATTTGATTCAGACGATCGGGCGAGATGGAAATGTGTTGCCGGTGTGTACGGTTTGCACGCAGGGATGGTGATGGGGATGGCGGATCAGCGGGAGCAATTGCAGAGTGTGGTGGCTGATTTTTTCGAGACGTCGCCGACGACGGTGGGGGCTGATTTTGTTCTGGGTGGGCAGCGGTTGGCGAGTTCCATTGCGCGGGCGGGGTTGGATGCTGCGATACGGCGACGGGTTGGTGTGAAGCTGCCGGCTGTCTATTCTGCCAGGACGTATGGGGAGCTGGAATCGGCGATGTTGGGCGAGGCGGTCGCGGGAACGGGTGGCGTGGCGACGACGAACGGTTCGCCGGTGTTTTCGATCGGGGCGGTGTCGTCGCGGATTCGGTGCGGCGTGGACGTGGAATCGATTGCAAACCTGCCGGAGGCGGATGACTATTGGGAACACGATTTCTACAAGACGCATTTTTCGAAAGCGGAGATCGCGTACTGTTTGACGACGGAGAACCCGCGCGAGCATTTCGCGGCGCGGTGGGCAGCCAGGGAGGCGTTGTCCAAGAGCGACGCGCGGTTTATCGAGGTGAATTCAAGCGATGTTCAGGTGGCTGTCGATGATCGCGGAGCACCGAGGCTGGAATGGCTGACCGGTGACGGCGTAACGACGCTGCCCTTTGCGGTGAGCCTGACGCATTCGGCTGACCTCGCGATTGCGGTGGTTGTGGGTGGCGGCGACGACGGGCGCGATGTTGAGAAGCCGTCGATTATGGAAGCTGTCGATTCGCAGGTTATGTCAGGTGCTGACGTGGCGACGCGCGGCGGGTTTGGACTGACGGGGTTGTTGGCGGTGGCGTCGTTGATTGCGTCGATGGTCGCGATTTGGCGAACGCTATAGGGGGCGTTGATCCTGGGATGACGATGTCGGAAATGGCCAACTCGAGCGGTGTCGCGTCGCAATCAGCACGTCAGCAGAGTCCGACGGCCAAGCGGATTTGGTTTGCCGTTCGCGCTCTCGTGAGCGTGTTGTTATTGGTGGCGGTTGTGCGTCAGGTTGGGGATGAGGCGTTGATGGCGTCGTTGCGTCGAGGGATGGCGAATTGGGGTTGGTTGTTGGCTGCTCTGGTGATTCCGCGTGCGGTGGGCATGGTGATTTCGACGGTGCGTTGGTTTGTTCTGCTACGCGCTCAAGAGACGTCAGCCACGATATGGGACGCGGTACGGGCGTTGTTCGTCGGATCGTTTCTGAATTATTTTCTCCCGACGTCGATTGGGGGGGACGGTTATCGGATTTGGCATATTTCCAACGCTGCGTCGTGTCGTTATTCGGTTGTATTGGCCACGATTCTGGTGGAGCGCGGGACCGGATTGCTGGCGATGTGCGTTCTGGCGATTGCGGGTGGGTTGTGGCGACCGGAGTGGCTGACGACGGTGCCTGCGATCGGGGCGTGTGTGGCGGGCTGTGCGGTGCTGCTGGTGGTTGGGACAGCCATGCTCGTGTTTATCAAACCGCCGTCGGAGCGCATGGGCGACGGACCGCTGGGTGTGATCCGCAAGTGGCGCAAATTGGCTGGCGCGATGTCGGATTTTCGGGATCGACCTTCGGTGTTGTGGATCGCGTTTGCGTATTCGCTGTTGCTTCAACTGCAAATCGTGTTCCAATATTGGGCGTTCGCGCGGTGTCTTGGCATCGACATCACGTTCGATCGATTTCTGATCGTCGTGCCCATCAACACGATCGCGACCCTGGTCCCAATATCATTTAACGGGATTGGTGTGCGGGAATGGGCGACGATATGGGTTTGTACGCCATTGGGTGTGTCGCGGGCGGATGCGGCGTTGGTGGCGGTGCTGTTTATCGCGGGCGGACTGATTCACGCCGGTATCGGGGCCATGTTATTGAACCGGCGAAAAACGTGGATGCCGGCAGAATCGGGCGTACAATCAGACAAGCCATGACGCGGCGATGGGGCAAGTGGATGGAGCAAGTCGCAACCGGGAATTGGACGAGCCACCGGGGAGAAACGAGATGACGACCATGACAACAGAACCGAAGAGCAACGAACCAGTCAACGAGAAGGATGTTCTTGACTATTGGGATGCCCACACGATGGGTACGCAATTCCTGCGCGGCGAGAAAGTCGAGGTCGGCTCGCGGGAATATTTCGAACGATTGCAACCCATCGTTCACCGCTACGAATATGTGCCACCCATGTTCGAGAACGAATCGAAAGCGCTCGTCGGCAAGAAACTGCTCGAGGTGGGTTGCGGGATGGGATTCGATTCGATCGAGTGGGCCAAGCGCGGCGTGGAGGTCAGCGCGGTCGATCTGACCCCGAATGCGGTTGCGATGGCCAAGCGCCAGTTCGAGGTTTTTGATCTTTCCGCGGATTTGCAGGTCGGCAGCGCGCTGGATTTGCCCTTCCCGGACAACACGTTTGACGCTGTCTGGTCGCGGGGTGTGTTGCATGTCACATCCGACACCGAACGGGCGATTTCGGAGGTGCATCGCGTACTCAAGCCCGGTGGTCGGATGATGGTCGTGAACCTGTACAACAAATACTCGTGGTTTGTGTTCCTGACGAAGTTTGGGCGGGAGAATTTCGAGTTTAAGGAGGAAGACGCGCCGATCATCGACTTGTACAGCATCGGCGAGATTCGTCAGCTCTTCTCCGCATTTGATCAGCTCGAGGTGCGCAAGGAACATTATTACCCGTACAAGACGAGGCGACCGGGGCTGAAATCCGCCTTGTTCAACAACATTTTTTGCCCGGTGTACCGTCTTTTGCCCCGATTTATCGTCAGGCCTTTCGGGTTCAAATTCGTCATCACCGGCTACAAGCCAAAAAACGGATAGCGAACGGTCATGGCTTCCCCAACCGCACCACCCGCCAGGCCCGACAAGACGCGTGACGTCCAGCGCTACTGGAACAAAAACCCGCTGGGCACGCAGTTTCGCGTTGACGAATCGCTTGAGGTCGGCAGCGATGCCTATTTCGAGCACATTCGCCCGCGCATGACCGAACGGTTTCCGTGGATCGTCGACCTGATTCAGACGCAGGCCCCAAAATTTGTCGGCAGGAAATTGCTCGAGGTCGGATGTGGGATGGGATTCGACACGCTGATGTGGGCAGAGCATGGCGTGGATATCACGTCGATCGATCTTTCCGACGCTTCGGTCGCGTTGGCGAGCAGGAATCTCGCACGCAAAAACCTCGCCGCTTCATTCGTCAACGCCAGCGCGCTCGATCTGCCGTTCGGTAACGAACAGTTCGACGTCGTCTACAGCCGCGGCGTCCTGCACCACACCGGCGATACACCGCGAGCCATTCGAGAAGTGCACCGCGTGCTCAAGCCCGGTGGGTCCGCCTTCATCTGCCATCTGTACCGTCGCTACTCGTGGATGTATTTCATTTCCAAATGGGGCAGGGAGCCGATCGAGTTTGCCGATGGCGACCCTCCGGTGACCGATTTCTTTTTGTGTCCCGAGGTGCGGAGCATGTTTGCAGATTTTTCGGAGTGTTCGCTCGACCTTCAACACTACCGCGCGATTCCAACCTTGCGCACCGGCGCGAAAGCAGCGCTCTACAACAACGGGTTCGTGCCGGTATACAATCTCATCCCCAGGCCAATAGCGAAAATGCTCGCCTACAAGATCACCGCGCACGCGGTCAAATAGCGACTCGCGAATCAGCGCAGTTGCCCGGACGTCCGGAGTCGACGCAGGTAGGGAAGAGTGATGGCTGCACACAATACCTCGGTCGTTCCCGTCAGCGCGAAGACAGCCACATAGGCTGCCTGAGGTTCAAGTCGATTTCCGATCAACCAGAGCAAGGTTCCACCAAAGAGCGGGCCTGCCAGAAACCCGAGTGAGCCAGCCATGTTGAATCCGCTGTAGACACTCGCCCGTTGCGATCCGGGCGCGAGGTCGGAACAGATGGCCAGGTTGGGTGCGAACATCATGGCGCTCAGGACACCGGACGCGACCATGAGAATCGGAAGCCCATCTGCGGGGACGACGGCGTAGAGCGCGTAAACGATGCCGAACAGGAAACTCCCGCCGGACATCATCCAGACCCTGCCCACGCGATCCGCCAATCGCCCCATCGGGTAACACAAAACGGCGAATGGAAACATGAACAACGACAGCAACCAACCCAGTTGAGACGGTGACATGCCGTGGCATTCCGCGACAAAGAGCACAAAACTGGACACGATCACACCCACGCAGAAGCGGTCGATGAACGCGTACGCATACGGCACCAGCAGGGCACGGTGTTGTTTGATGAGCCGGGACACGTCGGAAAAGTGTCTGGTTCGTTCCAGTCGGCCTGCGTCGCGAAGGACAGTCCATGCAATGAAGGCAGCCATGAGCGAAAACGCCGCCCCGAGATGGAAGACAGCCAGCGGGTTTCCCTCTCCCAACCTCCCGCCGATTGGAGCGCCGCAGGTGGTGCCGAACATGAGGACGCTGCCGACCAGTCCCATGGTCCTTCCCTGTCGTTTGGGGTCCGACCAGTCCGCCGCCATCGCCATCGCACAGGACAGGGCAACGATGTGGGCGGCTCCTTCAAAAAACCGCAACGCAAGCAGGGCTTGCAGCGACGTCGCATTCATCATGAGCCACAGCAGACAGGAATTGAGAATGAGGGCAGCCACGAGAATGGGCTTCCGCCGTCCCATGCGATCCGCAAGAATACCCCCGACCGGTGCAGCCACAACCGCTCCGATCATGTTGGCAGACATGAACATGTGCGACCAGAATCCGGACGCCCCCCGGTGTCTGCCGACGATTTCGCGCAGAACAGGGACCATCATCGTCACGGGCAGCATCGTGAGAAAAATCACCACGCCGATTGTGACAATCATCCGCCGTGTAGACGTCTGTGTGCCCGCTCGATTGGTTTGTGTCGACACGGATTCAGCCATGACGAAGGTCTGTCTTTTCAAAACGGGACACAGCCATCAGGCCCCGACGTCACGGAAGAACAAACGGTGCGACCAGAAACAAAGTGTCCACGAGGAATCCGTTTCCACCGTCAATCAAGAACGGCGTGAGTTCGGAAAGCAGTTGCCTCGAACATCCCGAAGGCAGAATGGACGGCAGAAAAAATGACGTAAACATCATTGGTTTGATAAGTCGTTTCAACATGTGGGAAACCTCCGGAAGATGCTAGAGACTGAGTACCAGATCGATGGTCACGCGTTGGTTGAAAATGTCGTTGCCGGGGTTCGAAATGGGAAATCCGTACGCCGCACCGACGGACACGTTTGGCGACAGTTTCCAGCGGAATCCGATATCTCCCCAGAAGACGCTGCTGCCAGCCACGTCTGAAGAGCCAAGGTTGGTGTAGTCCAGTCCGCCAAAATCGACCGGGAAGCGGTCGGCGTTACTAAGGTAATGCAAGGCGTGGATCTCGAGCAACGGATGGAAACCGGGAAGCGTTTCCGGTGCGATTTCCGTGTCGAAATGCAGATCCCAATAAACGATGTGGTTGCCGTCGTTGTGGTCCATGGGCAACCGCGCACCGATGATCCCAATGAAGTTAAGCCGGTCCCATTTCTTCGCGACGCTGATGAACGGATTCAGCTCGTTATCACCAGAATCACCTCCCTGAAGGATGTCGGGTGTTCCCTGGTGAATTTCCCAACGCAACCCGCCCGTCAGAATGAACTCATTGCTCTCGTCGACGATGAACGCGTATTTGAGACCGAGCGAATAGTCGTTCCAGCCACTTTCACGCGGAAGAATACCCGCGTTCAGTTCGCTCCAACCATCCTTTGTGGCAAGGAATGCCAGCCGATCGGTCAATGCCACGCGAATCTGCGCAGCCCAGACATTCAACTGACCCCCGCCGATCTGGCCATTGCTCGGAAAATCATGCCACAGGTAAAACAGGTCCAGACTTGTCTCGATGAAGGGGTTTTCAAAGTAGATGGGGTTGCCGACGGTGTCGGCGAACCTGTCCCGCAGATTGGTCGTTGCACGCATCCCGGTGAGGAATCCCGTCCACGGACCCTCATACCCTTCAAACAGGTTTTTGTCACTGATCAGGTAAGAGGAGGGAGCGCGTGTCGAGCCTGCGTCGTCGGGTGCCCGGCTGCTCGTCAGACGAAACGACAGATCGCTGTCACGGAGTTCGCCCGCCCCCGCATACTGAGGCGTGCAACACCACGCGACCCCCACACACAGCAATACAAACGAAGTGGCACCATTCCGGGAACCAACCATTGGATGACCTCCTTGCGAGTATTGATGGCATCCCACCGCAGTCGAATGACGAGGCTGCCACCGATCAGACAAACCCATTACAACGCGCCGAGTCTCATCCCATCCGCGCGACATTATAGGTGTGGCGTTGCTCGACGCAAGGATTCCCGATCCTCAGCCCTCAACCGGTTCGCCTGCGATTTTCTGGGCGATGCTTTTGGCAATGAGTTCGTAAACGCGACTTGGAATGACATCAAGCTTCAGGATCGACGCGAACTCCGCCACGTCGGTCTCGATCTGTCCGAGCACATGATTCAGGACTTCAAGGTTCAGCCCGACGGTGCTCATCGCATGTTCGCACCTGGAGATGATGTCCGCATCGGCTGCGACCTCGCAGAGCAGCTCGGACAGATCGCATGCACCCGAAACGGTTCTTGTCAGTGCGTCCGTGTTCTCATCGAGATCGTCAGGACGCTCGTCGCATCCGACGTATTGGATGGCGTCCACCATGATCTGGGGGAGGCCCCAGCGGTTGAGCACGAGTGACGCGACCTGCGTGTTGGTCACACCGAGAACCTCTCGCTCCTGTGATTGAAACAGACTGTGATTGTGCGGCGAGAAGTTTTCCGCGATCGCGGCGTATTTGTCCGGCAGGGCTCGACTCAGCACGATGACACCCACGTTGCTCAGCAATCCGCACATGAACGCTTCCTCGCGCAACTGAGGGGCGACCTGGTCTGCGAATCTCGCAGCCAGAACCGCCGTTGCGAGCGATCGTCGCCAATAGTAGGCGGAGTCGACCGACGACGGTTGCGATTGTGAGATTTTTTCGACCATGCACCGACCCATGACGAGCGTTCGAATGCGCTTGATTCCGAGCAGACTCGACGCCTGCCCCAGCGAACTGATCTGTCTGGTAACACCAAACAAAGGTGAATTAGCCAGTCGCAAAACATCACTGGCAACACCGGGGTCTGTCGACAGCAACTGGATCACGTCGTTCTGCTTGTAATTCTCGTCACGCGTGATTTCCATCAGACGGGTGACGATCTGCGGCGCGGATGGGATCGCGTCTGAGCGCTCGACGAAATCGAGAATCCTGGAATCCATAATGCAAAGCCTCTCAGCTTCAAAGACCGACCGATATGCGCAACCCGCGTTGCGGTACCCACGTCAAACATCGACAGCGACCATCGTGCCCTTCACCTAAATGATCCACCGTTGTTCCCCAAACCCCCTGGTGGAATTGTCCGGTCGCACGTTCGTCGGCATGGGTTCATCACCCGCGCACAATATGGTCAGCGTCCGATAAGCCTGGTGGTGACCCAGAATTCCCCCAATCCCAATCGCGGGAAAACCGAATTCCCGGGTTCAAAATCCTTAGGTCAAGCTCGGACCTCCAAAACACGATTTACAGTAGTGGTTGGCAGGCGTCTTGCCCGTCAACACATACATGACCCGTCGCGCGAACAAGGGACAAAATCCGATGAGTGCAGCCACAACCGCCACGATTGAAGAAGCTTCGCGACCAGCGGGACACGAGGACCAGGGCAACGTCAATGCAGAAGGTGTGTCGCAGAGCCAGATCGTGAGTTTTCGCCTCGCGAACGAGGAGTACGGCGTGGATATCATGCGCGTCCAGGAAATCATCCTGATGGGAAAGGTGACGCGCGTGCCGGAAGTACCTGAGTTTATCTGCGGCTTGATCAATCTCCGCGGTCATGTGATTCCGATCGTCGATCTTCGGATGAGATTCGGGCTCGATGCCTCCACAGAAAGCGAAGATACCCGCATCGTGGTCCTCAATGTTGGCAGCCGGACGATCGGAATCGTCGTGGACGCGGTCAACGAGGTCCTGCGCATTCAGCCCGACCAGGTCGAGCCACCTCCGTCGAGCATCGCGGGCGTTGATCAGGAGTACATTCGCGGGCTTGTGAAGTTTGAAAGCAAGCTGCTCATCCTCCTGGATATCGAAAACATTCTGTCGCGGGACGACGACACAGCTCTCGCGTCCGAGGCGGTTTTGGGGGCATAACGCAAAGAAACCCGGACGCTCGGTTGCAGAGCGGATGGTCGTAACGAAACAATAAAATAGTAACAGGACGAAATCATGGCGACTGGCATTAAGAAGGAAAAAGAGATGAGTAATGACGCTCAGGGAAACCGGGACAACGCTTCTGATACGCAGGACGCCAACGCGATACTGGAGGCCGTTCATCGCACGCAGGCGGTGATCGAGTTTGAGCTTGACGGAACAATCGTTACTGCCAACGACAACTTCTGCAAATGCCTGGGCTATTCCCTCGATGAAATCACGGGCCGACATCACAGCATGTTCGCCGAGAAGGAATTCGCAGCAAGCTCGGACTACAAGGAATTCTGGGCAACGCTGAACCGAGGCCAATTCGTCGCCGGCGAATTCCTTCGTATCGGTAAGGGCGGTCGTGAAGTCTGGATCCAGGCTTCCTACAATCCGATTCTCGACGAGCAGGGAAACCCGACAAGGGTCGTCAAATTCGCCACCGACATCACCGAACAAGCCAAACTGAGAATGGCCTCAGATCAGGAAGCTTCCAGGAAAACCGCCATGGTCGAGAACGCGCCGATCAACATCATGCTGGCTGACAGGGATTTCAACATCGTATACGCAAACCCGGCGACGGTCGAGAATCTGAAACCCCTCGAGCACCTGTTGCCGATCAAGCTTGAGCAACTCGTTGGAACCAACATCGATGTGTTCCACAAAAACCCCTCACACCAGCGCAGCCTTCTTTCAAATCCCAAGAATCTCCCGCACCAGGCGGTCATCGAGGTGGGTGATCAAAAACTCGATTTGTTGGCCAGTGCGATCTATGACACGAACGGCGAATACATGGGCCCCATGGTCACATGGGCGAACATCACCGAAAAGCTGGCCATGGAGGAAAAGCAGAAGCAGATGCAGGAGGAGACCGAACGCACCGCCCAGGAATTGCAGGACAAGGTCGATCAGCTTCTGGCCAACGTTCAAGCCGCCGCCTCCGGTGATCTCACCACCGAAGTCGCGGTTAAGGGAAGCGATGCGGTAGGCCAACTTGGTGAGGGGCTGGAAAAGATGATCTCCTCCCTGCGCGAGGTGATTTCGCAAATCGTTGAGGCTGCCGAGCAGTTCACCGATGGCGCGCGCATCGTGTCCGAAGGGTCTACTTCCCTGTCGGATGGTGCACAATCGCAGTCCGCCAGCGTTGAGGAGATGACCGCTTCCATACAGTCTCTCAGCAGCATGATCGCCGGTGTCGCCGAAAGCGCCAAAACCGCGGATACAACTGCCCGCGAGACCAGCATCAGTGCCGAACAGGGCGGAGGGGCGGTCGAGAAGAACATCGAAGCCATGAAACTGATCGACAAGTCGTCCGAGCAGATCGGCGAGATCATCGGCGTGATTTCCGAGATCGCTTCGCAAACCAATCTGCTCGCCCTCAATGCAGCCATCGAAGCCGCCCGCGCGGGTGAGCATGGCCTCGGATTCGCCGTGGTCGCCGACGAGGTGCGAAAACTTGCTGAACGCTCGAGCGAAGCCGCCAAGGAAATCGCCGCGCTAATCAAGGAATCGACCCAGCGCGTCAAGGAGGGGGCTGAGCTGAGCGAGCAGACCGGTGCCGCCCTGAAAAAAATCATCGAGGGCGTTGATGAAACCGCTCAGGGTATCGCCTCGATCGCAAACGCAACCGAGGAGCAGAGTTCCACCGCCTCCGAAGTCAACACCGGTGTCCAGAACATAGCCTCGGTCACCGAAAACAACGCATCCGCGTCAGAAGAAATGGCTGGCTCTGCCGAGGAACTTTCAGGGCAGGCCCAGCAGCTCAGGGAGCTTGTCTCAGCCTTCAAAATCGATGCGGCAGCGTCTGCGGCGAGCTAGTTGATGAACTGATGCTTTGTGAACAAACCGTCGCCAAGACCGGCGGCGGTTTGTTCCGATTCTCAACGGACGACCCGAAATGAATCTGATCAAGCTCACCGACAGGGAATTCGAGAAAATGGCAGCGCTTGTCTACGATCGGACGGGCATCCACCTCCCGGTCGAAAAGCTGGGACTTCTGAGCAACCGCTTGCGCAAGCGACTCAAGGCGCTGGACCTGGAATCCTTCTCAGCCTACCACGATCTGCTGCTCGACAAAAAAGGCTGCGAAGAGGAACTCCCGAATTTCCTCTCGGCTGTGACCACAAACGAAACCTATTTCTTCCGCAATGAGCAGTTGTGGAAGTTCGTCGGAACGGATTTCGTCAAGAACCTCGTCGAGACCAGAACAAAAGGCACCAAAACCGTCCGGGTCTGGAGTGCAGCCAGCAGCAGCGGCGAGGAGGCGTACACCTGCGCCATTGTTCTTCGCGAAAATCTTCCGAGCTTCAGTTCATGGAACGTGTCCATCATCGGCAGCGACATCAGCAGCCGCGTTCTGGACAAAGCCAAAGGTGGTGTCTACGACGCCTACGCGGTCTCCCGAATGCCTCCTGAAGTCCTGAAGAAATGGTTCAAAATTGCGGACGGCTCACACACGGTTCGTGATGAGCTGAAAAAAATGGTTCGTTTCCAGACGCATAATCTCCGCGATCCGTTTCCAAACGCACGCTTTGATCTGGTTTTCCTTCGCAATGTGCTTATGTATTTCGATCTCGAAATGAAAAAGCGGGTCATCAAACACGTCGGTGACGCGCTCGTCCCCGGCGGACATCTCATCGTTGGCGATGTCGATCCGATTCGAACAATTCCCGAGCTTAGTGCAGCCAATCAGTGTGAATATCAGCGACCGGGCGTCTATCGAAAACCGGGAGCAAAGAGCGCCTTCACCGGCAACCAACGGATGGCCACAAAATGAGCGAGTTCATCACAGTGACGCCGGAACTGCTGGCCGGTTTTCTGGACGAAGCCCCTGAATACCTGTCGATGCTCGACGAGGGCGTGCTCGTTTTCGAGTCCATTGCGGGCGAAGGCGGAAGTCTCGCGCTCGACGAACCCGCCGAACAGGAACGAATGAACGAGATGTTCCGCGCAGCCCACAGCCTCAAGGGGCTGGCTGCCGCCATGGGGTTCGACAAGATTCGCGATCTGACCCACCTCATGGAAACACTGTTCGACCAGATCAGAATGCGAAAGCGACTGCTCGATCCCACCGCCATCGAAACACTCTTTACGGTGTTCGACAACCTGCGCGAACTCGTCGGTGAGCTGTCTCAGGAAGGCGGTGAGCCGGTCACCATCTCCGCCGCCATCGCAGCTTTGGAAGCCATCCTGAACACGTCACCCGACGCAGCTCCGCAGGAACCCGACGCCGCACCCGAACAATCCGACGCGTTGACACAACAGGATGACGACAGCGAATCACCACCGCCGGAAATCACCAGCGTCGAAATCGAAGAGGTCGTCGAGCCTGCGCTATCCGTCGAGCCTGCAGCATCCGACGAGCAACCCGGTGGCGTGACCGAGAGTCAGAAACTCCTGCAGGAAGATCCCGAGTTGGCGAAACTGTTCGTCGAATCCACCATTGAAACACTGGAGGAACTGAACCAGGGTCTGCTGAAACTCGAGGAAACCCCCGCCGATCTCGACGTGCTCAACGAGATATTCCGCTGCGCGCACAACGTAAAGGGAGCCTGCGGAGCAGCCGGTCTCCACAGTCCGCATCGGTTGACCCACGAAATGGAAACCGTGCTTGACCGACTTCGCAGTCAACAGCTCTCCATTGAAGATTCCCTGATGAACGCCCTGTTCAGCAGCGTCGATAAGCTTCGGGCGTGCGTCGAGGGCGTCAGAAATGACGGGTTTTGCGAGATCGTGTTCGACGACGACACCACGCTGTTTGCGCAGTGGATGGAATCCCGGGACGCCGAAACCAACGAGGGCGACGGGGCATTCATCGACGGGGCTGCCGGAAACGATGATGGGAATGATGGAATGCTGACGGTGACCGTCGAGTTTCCACCGGATTTCATCGAGTCCGAGATTCAATCCTATCTCATTCACAACAAACTCAAGGATTGTGGTGAAATCGTCGGCGTCGATCCCGACCTCGACAACCTCGACGGTGATGGGTCGATTGAGAAAATCTGCTTCACGATCCGCACGACCGTAGACGCCGACGAAATTAAACGACTCGTTGGTGCATTTTCGGTCAAGAGCGTTGTTGTCACCGGTGGGGCTGCGCCCGCAGACGCGATGCGTGAGACTTCAGACGCCGGGAGTGACAAACCGGAGCCGTCAGATACCGAATCAGCCACCAACGACGAACCCGTTCCGGGTATTGCCGTCAGTCAGCCGCAACCGGATTCCATTCCCACGCCAGCGCCCACAAAAACCGCGGACACGGCAAAGACCGCAAGCCCAACGAAGACGACAAAACCCGTCAAAACTGCCCCCCCCCCACCGAAACCCGTATCCGGTGGACAAAAGGCAGCGCAGAAAACCGCACCGTCCGCCAAACCCGGTGAGACGATTCGTGTCGATCTGGATCGCCTCGATCAACTCATGAATCTTGGCGGAGAGCTGGTCATCAACAAAGCCCGCTTCGTCCAGGTCCATTCGCAGCTCGAATCCGTTTTCTCAAGCAAGAACCTCAGCTACCTCGTGGATGACATGTCTGATCGACTGGTCAGACTGAACGACGAGGTTGCAGAAACTCAGTCAAAATCCAGAAACCATCGATCACCTTCCGGGCTTGCCGATACCGCGCTCCATCTCGCGCAGGATTTCGATCAGATCAAAACGCTGCTCAGTCGCGTACACGAATCACGCGACTCCATGAACGTCTTTTCCGAGGCGCTACACAGCCTGAATCTCATCTCCGAGGGAATTCAGAAGCGAATCATGGAAACGCGCATGGTCTCCGTCGGACCGCTGTTTCAGCGCTTCCGACGTGTCGTGCGTGACATCGCAAAATCCACCAGCAAACGTGTCGATCTCGTCCTGCACGGCGAAGCAACAGAGATGGACAAACGCATGATCGATGAGTTGGCCGACCCGATCACGCACATGGTCCGCAACAGCGTCGACCACGGGATCGAGTTGCCCGACGAACGCATCGCCGCCGGAAAACCACCTGTCGCTTCCGTCGAACTCAATGCCTATCATCGCGGGCGACACATCTGCATCGAAATTCGCGACGATGGCAAGGGTGTCGACGTCGAACGTGTCAGGGAATTAATCGTCGAACGTGAGTTGGCCACCGCCAAACAAGTCGAGCAGATGTCGCACAAGGAGATCATTCAGCACGTCTTCAAGCCCGGCTTCTCGACCGCAACGGAAGTGACAGACCTGTCAGGCCGGGGCATGGGCATGGACATCGTTCTGAGCAAGATCGACAAGATCAACGGCGCCGTCGATATCGAAAGCGAGCCTGGAGTCGGCACCACGGTCACCATCCAGCTTCCGTTGACACTGGCGATCATCACAGCCCTGCTCTGCCGCATCGGCAGGGGTGTCTACGCCGTTCCGCTTGAAATGGTCGCGGAAATCCTCACCGTCCGAAACGAGGAAATTCAATATGTCCAGAAAAAACGCGTGATTGTCGTTCGCGAACGCGTTATCCCGTTGGCGAGATTCGACCACATTTTCCAGATCAAACAGCAGGGTGAATTAACAGCAGACGAACCCGATGGCGAACTGATGACCGTGATCGTGTTGGCTTTCCAGAACGAGTTCCTCGGGCTTGTGGTCGACGATCTGATCGGACAGGAGGATGTCGTCATCAAGAACCTCGCCGCAAATTTCCGAAACGTCGATGGCATCGCCGGAGCGTCAATCATGGGCGACGGTTCCGTTTCACTGATCCTCGATGTCGCCGCCATGATGCAGATGTTCGTCACCCGTGAACAACAACGAAACGAAATCGGTCCGCCTGTTATCGAAGCGATTGAGAAAACCGAGGAAACAGTGGGTGCCTGAAATCATATGCTGACCGAAACGACCACAACCAATCTGGCCGACGCGCTGAGAACCATCACCGTCAACAGCGCCTACAACGCCTCGCGCGCGTTGTCCAAGTGGTTTAAGCATGGTGTTCGCCTTCACTGTGACGGCTTCCAGTCCGTTCCCATCCGAGACGCATCAGGACTCGTGGCCGACCCGGACGAACCACTCGCCGCCGTTCTCATGCCTCTCGAAGGAGACATTGGTGGAAACATTCTACTCGCGTTTCCCGAAAAAACCGCCCTGCGACTCGTCGATATCATGCTCTCCATGCCGGAGGGAACCACAACACAATTCACCGAACTTGAACAATCCGCGCTGCAGGAAACTGGCAACATCGTCGGAAGTGCCTTCGCCAACAGCCTCGCAACCTGGCTGAAAGCAGACGTCAGACCAGCCGCACCCGCCTTCGCCCACGATATCGGAGCCGCCGTGATCCAGCCTCTGCTCGCCTCGCAGGCGGAGATGTCCGACACCGTGCTCCTGTGCAAAACGAAATTCGTCTTCGACAAAAAACAGCTCGACTGGGTCTTCCTCCTGCTGCCGTCAAACGACGCACTCAAGGTCATGAAGCAGCGGAGTGAGAGCGACCACGTCAAACAACGGGCCTTGCAAACCATCGCCGTCAATGGTGCATTCGAGGCGTCACGCGCCATGTCCAAATGGCTCCAGAGAGGCGTCCAACTCAACACCGAGGGTTTTGAACGACGACCACTGCGCGACGTCTGCACGCCCGAAGACACTGCCGGACCCGTCGTCGCGATGCACACCGCGCTGATGGACCAGATGGGTGGCCACACACTGATGATGATGTCAATGGAGACAGCCCACAGGCTGGTCGACATCCTCGTCGGACAAACACCCGGCACCACCACCGAACTCGACGAAATGGGCAGATCATGCCTGCAGGAAACAGGCAACATCATCAGCAGTTCCTTCGTCAACAGTTGGGCAAAGTGGCTGGACATTACCACCGAACCGGGAGCACCAAACGTTCTGGTCGATCACCCGGAATCGATCATGCAGTCCGTCCTCGTCGAACAGGCGATGGCTGGCGATGAGGTTTTCATGGCCAAAACCGATTTCAACGTCGATGGGCAGTGGCTGGAGTGGGAATTCTATCTGTTGCCCGCACCAGCATCGTTGCGATTTATTGAAGCTGCGTGTGGGTAAGGATGCACTGATGTCAGAAACGCATTTGATAGGCATCGCGGATGTGAAAGTCGTCACACACCCCGACAGGATACGAACGACCCTCGGCTCATGCATCGGCGTCGCCATCTACGACCGTGTGACCAAAAAAGGCGGAATGGCCCACGTCATGCTCCCGACATCCGAAGGGTGTCAGGGCGACAAGGGCAAGTTCGCAGATACCGCCGTCGACTGGCTCGTGAATGAGGTCATCGGTGCAGGATGCGACAGGCGACGCATCGCCGCCAAAATCGCCGGTGGGGCGTCCATGTTCGGACCCGCCACCGATAACGGCCTCGGCGAGAGAAACGCCAACGCAGTGAAGGATCGTCTGAAAAAACACAACATCCGCCTGGTGGCTGAGCACATCGGAGGACAAAAAGGGCGGCGAATGTTGCTCGCTCCCGATACCGGAGACGTCGAGGTGCAGATCATCGGCGAGGAACCCTGCATGATCTGACGTGTGGAATAACCGCACTCGCGCAAATGGAGAATGCCATGTCATCGCGTATTCTGGTCGTCGACGATGCAGTGTTCATGAGACACCTCATCAAAAATATCCTCACAGGCATGGGGCACGAAATCGTCGGAGAAGCCGCCGACGGTAATGAAGCCTGTGAAAAATACGATGAATTAAAACCCGATCTGGTGACCCTCGATCTCGTGATGCCAAACAAGGGCGGACTGGATGCACTGAAGGATATCCGCCAAAAGGACCCCAAAGCAAAAGTGGTCGTCATCTCCGCGATCGATCAACGCCAACCCCTGATGGACGCACTAAAACTCGGGGCAGCCGATTACGTCGTCAAACCTTTTGAAAAGGATCGCGTTCAGGAAGCCATCGGACGTGTCATCGCGGGATAACAACCAATTATCGTGAGACCGCAACCAACGCGTCAAAACCTGCCATGATCGCCGACGGAATGTCACTCAGACTCGCGACCCGATCGACACAACCCGTCGCAAAAGCAGCCTTCGGCATACCATACACAATGCTCGATTCCCGATCCTGTGAAATCGTATAACTCCCCCTGCCCTTCAACAGCCTGATCCCCGCCGACCCGTCAAACCCCATCCCCGTCATCACCACACCCACCGATCGATCACCCGCAGCACTTGCGATCGACTCAAACAACACATCAACCGACGGGCGAAATCCGGAAACCTTCGGACCATCGTCCAGCATCGCCACCAGATGCCTCGATTGACGGATCACACGCAAATGTTTGTCACCCGGGGCAATCAAAATCTGACCCGAAACAACATGGTCGTTCGTCGAAGCCTTCTTGACCGCCATCTGACACTCCTCGTTCAAGCGCTTCGCAAACGCCCCAACGAAATCCGCCGGCATGTGCTGCGTAATAACGATCGGAGGAAAATGACTCGGAAACGCCGGCAACAATTCATGCAACGTCGCCGGTCCACCCGCACTGATGCCGATCGCAACGACAACATCATTCGGATATCGACCCGCCTTCCCGATTTTCTTCGGACCCGAAGGACGCGAACCCAGCGTCGATCGATTGCTCGCCGCCGCCGTCAAAACAGCACGCACAACCGACTTGCGGAATCCCCCCAGTGTCGCCGATTTCTCACCCAGAGGCTTCGCGACGTAATCCACCGCACCCAACCGCAACGCCTTCAACGTCGCTTCCGCCCCCGCCTGTGTTTTCGTCGAAACCATGACGATCGGCAGAGGCTTCGACTTCATCACCGTCTCAAGAACCTCAAGACCGTCAACACCGGGCATCTCAATGTCCAGTGTCACCACGTCAGGCTTCAACTCACCGATCTTCTTCAGCCCCTCCCGCCCATTCTGCGCCGTCCCGATAACCTCAATCCCATCATCGTTCGCCAAAGCGCTTTTCAGCATGCTGCGCATGAAGACAGAATCATCGACAATCAGGACGCGAATCAGTTTCTGGTTCATGATTCTGGACACTCAGGACAGCCTGTTCGCGACTGATGAACAACGTACCCGCCTCCCACGTTATCGGAACGTGCAACCACGAAGATAAGCATAAATCCGGAAGCGTCGCCGACCACATCAACGAAAACTGCCCCGCATCAATCCGACAGACGAAAACGACGCCAATCGATCATTGATACGGGGCAGTCTGGCAAAACTGAATTGGTATCCGCTACAGGACGCCCAATCCCAATGTAGCGTCACCCCTTGTGGGTGACGGGATCACCAGAGGATGCCCGCGACGTATTAACTGCGATTTCAGTACAACCTCTCCGACTTCGCCTGCGATCGGTCGCAAACAGAAAAACGCACCGTCGCTATCCTTCATTCACAACGCCAAAACGCGATGATCCCGCCCGCAGAGCGAGAACACCCCCGACGCAGATCAAAACCAGTAACCCGATTTGTCCGAAACCACCCAACGCGGGGATCGGCTCGACAAAACAAACGGAACCGTCGCCGTCGCCCCACTCGCCCGATTGACCAGCCAACGGACCAAACTGACCCGTCCCGCACAACGCTCCGCCACTTACCGTATCCGACGACGCCCAGCCAATAATCCCGTTGGCCGGCACCGTGTTGAGGTCATCGAGAACAACTTCCTCACCGTTACGGTCCACGCGAATACGTCCGAGCGTCGTATCCTGCTCCGCAAGGAACCCACCCGTAAATCGATAAACAACATACCCGTTGTCCCACGCGTCACAGAACTCAACGTCCCATAACGGTGGCGGACTAATATCGGAAATATCCTCGCAGTTGCCCGCGCCCGGACCCTTGTGAACAGCCACATAAAACTCCGTCAGCGCACCGGTCCCCGGCGAGTTGCGATTGCGCACCTCAAAACCGAAGTTGCAGCAACCAGTTTCGGGATCGGAAACATCCGCCAGGAAAAAATCCGCCGTCGGGGGAAACGCCATCGGTTCATCAGGACTGAACGAGAAGCAATACGCAAAATCAAAATCGTTCTCGTCTCCGTCATCCCAGTCCGTGAAATCATCACTCCAGGAAAAACCATCACCCGGAGGACCTGACCGGTACCACCAAAAGCATGTACCAGGCTCTGTGCTGTTAACAATCTCGACATAAATGGGATCAATGGAATCGATCGCCAGCGGCGGATTAAACGTCAGCGTGTGCTCGCGCACAGGACGAAACCCGATCGGCGTGTTCACCAGCGGACTGTCCATCACCGAAAACACTCCCGGATTGGTCGCCTGACTAATCTCGAAGAGCACGTTGTCATCATCCGGAAGACCACCATTGTCACCAAGAATCCGGACCGTGAAAGCGTCCGGCGGAAACGCATCGCACTCCCCGAACACTCCCCCTGTCAACGCACGGTAATACCCAAGCCACCTGAGCTGTGTGATCGCACCCGTGTTGAAGAACTCAACCCGCTCAGCCACACGCAACGCCGTAACGCCCGTCGGATTCGTATCCGACCGCGACGCCACCACCCCAGTCGCCCCGAACGAATCCTCCGTAAACTCGATACAGGACGTGTCCGTAATACCCGCCGCCGTCGGACCCGGACGTGCTGTCTCAGCAGCCGTAGCACGCCCCACCTGTTCCACTCTGTCATTGATTTTCAGGTCATCCGCCAGCGTGCTTTCAACACCACACAATGACACCGACAACACAAACCCCAAACCAAATACACCGCAAAGATGGCCGCCCATTATTCGCCTCCATTCAACTCGAAACCGGAACGTCGTGAACTCCACACAAGGATTACCGTACACAGGTACCATTGACGCAGGCACGTTTGCAACCGCCCGCTACAGGACCGCATTGTAAAGGATCGCAACCCCAAAAGGCGCGTTTTTATCGACACACGCTCTCAATTGACCGGAAAAAACCACCGATGACGGCAGCGCGCAACAAGTTTCGACAATTGTGTTGGGCGAAGACTGTTCCATAACACAACCCGCCTCTTCAAAAAACGCATCACAACCGATCACCAAGCCCATACCGAACCGAACCCGAATCGTAGATCCCCATCGCCTCACTCATCTGCCCCTGCAAATCCTCAATCCGCCGATCCGTGCTCGGATGCGTCGACAAAAACTCCGGTGGACGATTCTTCGAAGCAGCCTTCATCCGCCTCCAAAGCGCCACAGCCTCACGAGGGTCATAGCCCGCCTTCGCAGCATAAACCAGACCCAGCGAATCCGCTTCGCTCTCGTGTGACCTGCCAAACGGCATAATCGCTCCGACGTTGGCGGTAATACCATAAGCCTGCATCGCCGCAGACTGAGCAGCCGGCGAAGCGCCACGGAACCCGTATTGCACCACCTCGCCAAAAGCACCCGCCACAATCCCCGTCGTCACCCGTTCACCACCATGCCTCGCCACCGCATGCGCCACCTCATGCCCCATCACCGCAGCCATTCCCGCCTCATTCTCCATCATGGGCAGAATCCCCGTGTACACCGCAATCTTTCCCCCCGGCAGGCAAAACGCGTTGACCTGAGGCGACTCGATCAAATTGAACTCCCACGCAAAATCAGGCCGATTCACCACCGCCGCAATCCGTTCCCCAACCCGACGAACAATTCCCGTCATCCGCGCATCTGACGACAACGTCTCCTTCGACAAAATCTGCTGATACGCATCCCGCCCCATCTGCTGCTCCTGCGACTCCGTGACCAACATGAACTGCTTACGCCCCGTTCCCTCAACCGTCGTGCACGCAGGACATACCAACGCTACAACCAGGAGTCCCCACATCGCGTATCTTTTCACCGTCATCATCCTTCCGCCTGTTCAACAAAAAATTGCCACACGCTTTCCATACGTCAGCCACCGCTCATTTGGCGCTTTTTTCAAACTCGCGTCAACGCTGTCGATGGCGTTATACTCACAGCCGTTGTTTGTCCCGATTCGTGCACCGGAAAAAAGAAACCGAGAAAGACGATCATGGCGGAATTTGTCGACTATCAGGTTGCAGACGGCGTGGCGACAGTAACGATCAACAGGCCCGAATTGCACAACGCCTTCAACGAAATCGTGATCGAGGAAGTGACCAAAGCGTTTCAAGCCGCTGACGTGGACGATGCCGTTCGCGCGGTCGTGCTCGCATCCAGCGGGAAGTCGTTCTCCGCCGGTGCGGATTTGCACTGGATGAAACGCATGGTCGATTATTCGTTCGAAAAAAACGTGGCCGACGCAACCACGATGGCCAACATGCTGCGGAAAATCCACGACTGTCCCAAACCCGTGATCGCGCGTGTCCACGGCGCTGCCTATGGTGGGGGTGTCGGTTTGATCGCCGCCGCGGACATCGCCATCGCGACAGACTCCGCCGTATTCTGCCTGAGCGAGGTGAAACTCGGCATCATACCCGCCGTCATCTCCCCCTATGTGATCGAGAAAATCGGAACCGCCCACGCACGCCGCTACGCCGTGACCGCCGAGCGCTTCAACGCGACCGAAGCCAAACGCATCGCACTGATTTCCGACACCGCCGATACCATCGAATCCATGGACACGAAAATTGCCGAAATCGTCAGCGCCGTCAAAGTAGCAGGACCATTGGCCGTCGCTGCGAGCAAAACCGTCCTGCGCGACGTGCAGGGATTCATGTGGGACAAGCTGACCGAGCTGACAACAAAGCGGATCGCGGAACGTCGAGTCTCAGATGAAGGCCAGGAAGGAATGAAAGCCTTCCTGGAAAAACGAAAACCGGGTTGGGCATAGATTTTGTAGGGCAGGTGCTCGCACCTGCCGTCACTGTCAAACGCAGGCAAAACACCAACAGCCTCATTCTCCCGGATTCAATGCCGCAAACTCCGCCCCCGTCACCCCCAACTCCTCAAGCGAAAACCCACGCCCACACTCCGGACAAACCATCGACTCATTCCCCCGCAAGTCATAAGCACACCCGGGGCAGGTGTGGCCATCCTGAATCATCATACAAATCCCTCGCGACCGACAGACACCTCGCCACACGGTCCATGCAATTACCGCAGCAATACCATGAACAACACCCCACAACACGCACGTTACAATCACCCCCATGTCGATTCGATGTACCCCCATCGAATTGCCGACCAGCATGAATTCAAGAACAAAAACAGACCCGCTGAGGAATCCCCAAACAAACAGGTCCATCTCGTCGCGAGCCTTCGCCCACCGCGACGCGCAGAAAACGACAAACAATACCCAGAACAACGGGGCGGTCGCCAAAGTGAGAAGCTGCCCTGCCGTCGGGATTGGCACATGTCCGTTCGATTGCCCCGCCGATGCGGTACCCAATAGCAACAGCAACAGCATCGAAGGTGCCCACACTGCGACCAGACCCTGACGGAAAAGCGCCCCAAACGTCAGGAGTTCGTCCTTCCGCAATACCAGAACCCGTTTCATCCCAGCCTCCAGATTTGTAGGGCAGGTGCTCGCACCTGCCGTTACTATAAAACGCCGGCAAAACACCAGCCGCCTCATTCTCCCGAATTCATCGCCGCAAACTCCGCCGCCGTCACCCCCAACTCCTCAAACGAAAACCCACGCCCACACTCCGGGCAAACCATCGACTCATTCCCACGCAGATCGTACGCACAATTCGGACACAGCGTCCCCGTCTGCACGATGACCCGACTACCTGACAAATAGCGAGCCACGCGGCTGGCACCGCTTCCCAGCAGCACGGCGACACCTGACGCCATGAAGAACATCAGGTGCACGGTGAAAATGTTCCCGTAGAATTTGGTGCCCGACAGATATTCGAGGAGCATCGGAGCGGAAGCGAAACAGAAAGTTGTCGCAATCCACCATGCCGCGATGGACCGCGTCGAACGGACCCGTTTCTCAACAACAGCCGTGAACACGAACACCAGGGCGAGAAAGAACAACAACGCAAGCCCAAGCCCCAGGCTTTTCTGGGCAAGAAGGCTCGGACAAACGACAACGCATATTCCCGTTCCAAAGAGGCGCCAAAACCCCCAAAGCTCCTCATTCCGAAGCACAACCACACGACCCATCACAATCTCCGACCCATCCCAAAAATGCGGTGTCACGGCACGCCACCCATGTTATACTCATCCCTTGCCGAAAAACGAAGGAAATCGACAGGAGAACCACACCATGACAACCGCAACATCACATCCATGCCCGTGCCTCATCGACGGGCAATGGACTGAACTCAAGACGAGCCGTCACACCGACGTGTTCAACCCGTCCACGGGCGACGTCATTTCGCAAGCGCCCATGTGCACGAGCGACGACGTTAACACGGCAGTCCAATCGGCGATGAACGCTTTCCCCGATTGGCGCGAAACCCCCGTTGTTGATCGAGCGCACATCATGTTCCGATTCCGCGAGCTCACGCTCAAAAACGCCGACGACATCGCCAAAATCGTCTCCCTCGAGCATGGCAAAACATTCAACGAAGCCCGCGCGTCCGTCCAGCGAGGCGTCGAAATGATCGAGTTCGCCTGCGGACTGCCGTCCCTGCTCACCGGCGAGATTCTCGAAAACCTCGCACCCAGCGTCGATAGCGAAACCGTCCGACACCCGCTCGGCGTCTGCGCAGGCATCACCCCGTTCAATTTCCCAGCCATGGTGCCGCTCTGGATGTACCCCGTCGCCATCACCTGCGGTAACTGCTTCATACTCAAACCATCGCCACGCGTTCCGCTTAGTTCGATCAAGATCGCCGAACTCCTCGTCGAAGCAGGCTTGCCCAAAGGCGTGCTGAATCTCATCCACGGCGACAAGGAATGCGTCGATGCCATCCTTCACCATCCGGATATCAAGGCGGTCTCGTTTGTCGGCTCGACACCCATCGCCAAATACATCTACGAAACCGGAGCAGCCAACGGTAAGCGCGTGCAGGCAGCCGGTGGCGCGAAAAACCACCTGATCATCATGCCCGACGCCAACCTCAACCAGGCCGTCCACGGCCTGCGTGCATCGGCGTTTGGTTGCGCCGGTGAACGATGTATGGCTGGCAGCTTGGCGGTCGCGGTGGATGACATCGCCGATCCCCTCGTCGAGAACCTGACCGAAGCCGCCGCCAAAATGACTGTCGGTAGAACCGACAACGGCGACCAACCCGACATGGGCCCGGTCATCAGCAGGGAACACCTGAATCGCATCAACAGCTACATCGACGGTGCGAAATCCGAAGGGGCGGACATTCCGCTCGATGGCAGGGAAACGAAAGCGAATGGCAATGGTTTCTTCGTGGGTCCGACCATCGTCGATCGCGTGACGCCCGAGATGACGATTGGTCGCGAGGAGGTTTTCGGTCCTGTTCTTTCGATCGCCCGCGTTAAGACGCTGGAAGACGCGTTGGAGATGGGCAAAAAGTGTCAATATGGAAACGGGGCTGTCATTTTCACGCAGTCGGGTCGGGCAGCCCGCGAGTTCAAACGACATTTCAACGCCGGCATGATCGGCATCAACGTGGGCGTTCCCGCACCAATGGCGTGGTTTCCGTTCACGGGTTGGAACACGTCGTTCTACGGCGATCTGCACATTCAGGGCAAGGAAGGGATCATGTTCTACACACAGCAGCGGACGATCATGACCCGATGGTTCGCGGATGAAACAATCGACAAGCACGACCCGGTCTGGCGAACAGGTAAGAAATAACGAGGTGACGGCGTGACAGTGACAGCCATCACCAACGCGACGCTGCTCGATCGGGAAGGGCAATATGCTGTCCAACTCGACGGTGGGAAGATCAGGTCGATTGTCGAGGCATCGCAGGTGCCAGCCGGTGACACCATCATCGACGCTGATGGCGGATTGGTGACGCCATCGCTCGTTGATCCGCATTTGCATCTGGACCTTGCCTATTCGGTCGAGCAAGTGCCACCGAACAAGTCGGGCACGCTGTTGGAGGCGATCGGGATCTGGTCGGCGGCCAAACGCGAGTTGTCCGTTGAAAATGTGAAAGCCCGCGCCATTCGTGCGGTCAACGCTGAGGTTTCGTTTGGTACAGGGTTCATTCGATCGCACGTTGACGTCGCCAGCGCATCGGGCGATCGGTTGTTTCGGGGTGTTTTGGCTGCCCGAGACGAAACGCGCAACTTGTGCGACATTCAATTCGTCGCGTTTCCGCAGGATGGTTTGATTCGCGATCCCGGTGCCGTCGATATCATTCGACAATCGGTCAGGCAGGGCGTCGATCTCGTTGGCGGAATCCCGCACATCGAACGGACGAGACGCGAAGGTATTCAGCATCTGGAGTTGATGTTCGATTTGGCCGAGGAACTCGACGTTGATATCGACGTTCACATCGACGAAACCGACGATCCGCAGTCGCTGTACACCGAACACCTTGCGTCGCTCGCCATCCAGCGTGGTTACCGGGGACGCGTGACAGCCTCGCACGTTTGTGCGTTGTCGAGCTACACCGAGGTCCACGCCGCCCGTGTGATGGACTTGATCGCCGAAGCCGACATCAACGTCATCTGCAATCCCGGCGTGAATCTGCATTTGCAGGGTCGTTTCGACACCTATCCCAAACGCAGGGGTTTGA
Source organism: Phycisphaerae bacterium (assembly GCA_029260165.1). Classification (GTDB taxonomy): domain Bacteria; phylum Planctomycetota; class Phycisphaerae; order UBA1845; family UBA1845; genus OFTM371. The sequence continues at coordinate 87,657 of JAJDDT010000028.1, forward strand.
CACGAATTTCGCAACTGCTCGAACGCGGTATTGTTTGTGCGGCTGGTCAGGATTGTATCAAGGACCCGTTTTATCCGTTGGGGACAGGGCAAATGCTGGATCAGGCTTTCTTGCTCGTTCACGCCGATCATCTTTCGACCCCGGAAAAAATCCGCACCGCGTTCGACATGGTTTCGAGTATGGCAGGGCGCATCTGCAAGCGTCCCAACGCTGATTTGATCCCCGGTGCCCCCGCCAACGTCGCTGTTTTTCCAGCGGACAACGTCATCGATCTGGTTCGTACGAAACCAACCCCGTCGGCTGTTTTGCTCAATGGTCGTCGTTTGTAGGTGACCGGTGCCGGAGAACAGTCGGGAACCTGATGCGAAGGCGTTGCGGATACTGTCTGTTGTTCGCCGCGTTCCCTTTGGAAAAGTTGTAGCGTATGGTCGCGTGGCGATGTTGGCGGGGTTGCCTGGGCGGGCGCGGCTTGTGGGGCGGGTTTTGAGGGAATCGCCGTTGGCGGATTCGGTGCCCTGGTATCGGGTGGTCAATGCGCAGGGTCGGATTTCCGAGCGTGGGGGATCGGAAGAATTGCAGCGTGAATTGTTGGAGCAGGAAGGGGTTTTGTTTGATGGTGGGGGTCGGATTGATTTGGGGCGGTTTGGTTGGCGTGGGGGACGGCGGTTGCACGTTGAACGCGAAATGGTAGGGTATTCCGCCTTTGACGGGCTTAATGATGAATATGCAAGTGACGGGAGTTTTGTGATGGTGGATGCGACGAAGGTTTTGCAGCAGGCGAAAAAACACGAGAAGAAGATGGTCAAATTCCTGCGGGAGTTGATCGCGCTTCCTTCGGAGAGTGGGCAGGAAGGGCCTGTGATCAAGCGGATCAAGAAGGAGATCGAGGCGACGAAGGCGTTTGACAAGGTCTGGATCGACGGCATGGGAAACCTACTCGCAAAGATTGGGAATGGGCCTAGGCTGATCGCGGTGGACGCGCATGTGGACACGGTTGGGATTGGTGATCGCAGTGAATGGGCGCACGATCCTTACAAGGGGAAGGTGAAGGATGGTGTGGTGTATGGTCGGGGGGCGGGCGATCAGGAAGGAGCGTCGCCGGCGATGGTGTATGCCGGGAAGATTATCAAGGATTTGAAATTGGTGAGTCCGGAGTGGTCGCTTTTGTTTACGTTCACGGTTTCTGAGGAGGACTGCGACGGGTTGTGTTGGCAGTACATCGTGCAGGAGGGCGGGATTCGTCCGGAGTGCGTGGTGGTGACGGACTCGACGAATTGCAAAATCCTGCGTGGGCAGCGTGGGCGGATGGAGATCGGCGTTTCCGTGAAGGGCAAGTCGTGCCACGGGTCGATGCCGCACAAGGGTGACAACGCGATTTACAAGATTGCGAAGGTCGTTAACGAGATTGAGAAGCTGAACAAGCGGTTGAAGAAGGACAAGTTTCTTGGTGATGGGACGATCACGGTGTCGTATGTCGATTGCGAGACGCCGAGCATGTGCGCGGTGCCCGGGGCTGCTTATATTCAGTTGGATCGTCGGTTGACGACGGGTGATACGAAGGCGTCTGCGGTTCGCGAGGTGAAGGATGCGTGCAAGCGTGCGGGTGTGAAGGCGAAGGTTGAGGTGAAGCGGTACGCGGAGCCGACGTGGACGGGATTGATGTATGAGACGGAGAGTTTCTTTCCGACGTGGTGTGCGGCTGAGGATGATCAGCAGGTTGTGGCTGCGGTGGATACATATAAGAAGTTGTTTGGTCGCAAGATGAAGCCGAGCCGTTGGACGTTTAGTACGAATGGTGTTTCGATCGCGGGGATGTATGGGATTCCGTGTGTCGGGTTTGGTCCTGCGGCGGAAGAGGTGGCGCACACGGTCAATGACTGTGTGCCGATTGAGCATATGGTGAAGTGTGCTGCGTTTTACGCGACGTTCCCGAATGTGTATTGCGGGTTGGGTGGTTGACACGCGTGCATGGTTGCCTGGGGCGGGTGGCCTGGGGATCGGTGGTTGGAGTTCGCGCGGCGTACGAGAGGACCGGCTGGGTTGGGCGGTGTGGGCGCGTTTTCGTCGATTGGCTTCGGATGACGTTGGTTGGTGTTCGCGCCACCCACAAGGGGTGACGCTACAGGGTTGTTGATTGCGATTGAGGCGGTTGCATTTCATGCGACGCTTCTCCCGGGGGCTGCGGATCGGAACTGGTCCGCGATGGGTCTCCCTATAAAGAACGCGCCAGGCGATCGAACAAATTATTTTCTTCGATCACCTGCATGCGCCTCGTGAGCGGGGGTGCGGCGAAGTGGGACTTGAATTTTCTCGGGTACTTTTGTGGTTGATGACAAACGGAGGTGTTCATCGGTGTTTTATCGATGAGTGTTTTTGTGTTGATTGCTAATCGGACGATTCGGTTGCAAAAATGGATTCAAGATAGGTGGACGGTTCCTGGACGATGGCGGGAAACACCTCGCTGCGAATGTTGTTGCCTGCGGCGCGATCGACCTGGATCTGTCCACGGGCGAAGGACAATTCGCGCTGAAAGGCGAGGGTCGCGCTGCGATTCATGATTCCAACCTGCTCGATGTGATGCAGGCCGACGAGGTGTCCGATCTCATGTGCCCCGGTCTGCGACAGCGTCAGCACCATGCTTCGCAGCGACGTGACCGCTGAGGTTCTGCAGGTTTCTCCGCGTCCCTGAAAACTGCCGACATAAACGACCGCATCGTCTTGCGGATTTCGGTTGCCGGGGTCCAGGCCCGTCCCGGACGGTAACACCTCGCCGAACACCACGCGCACCTGACACTGCGGTCGATTCGGGTCGGCAGGCGGGAGGGCAGCATCATTGATGTCATTCTGGTCTGCCAGCACCCGTTTCGGCGAAAAAGTCAACGTCGACACGGGGCCTGCGACTGATGCGTCGGTCTCAACGATGTCGATCGGTGTCTGGTCGAACAGGTTTCGCAACGACGCGAGCACCTCGTCACGAACGGTCGATTCGATCGAATCGAGAAACGCCCGATCCGCGGCTGTCCCGTCCACGGGGTCCAGCAGTCCGGGATCGGTCAGGAAGCCATCTTCAAACACGACGCGAACAATCTGTCGCGAAGGTCGTTCGATCGAATCGTTCAGCAATGACACAGAAACGTCGGCGGTCTGTCCCGGGACCGTCGTACCGGCGTTGTATTCGACGAACAGGAAATGCTCGCCTGTTCTGACGGTTTGATAAACCGACGTCATCCCCGCCATCGCCCCGCCGACCATCACCCCGGTCGATTCCCGCTCGGCGTCCGCGCGAAGGAGCAACACACGCCTCACGTTCGTTCCGCCGGCTGATATCTGAAGCGTTGAATCGGATTCGATGACACCCAGTGATGCAAGGTTTCCGACCATGTTTCGCGCGACGCCGTCCAACGGTATCGCGATCGCAGCCGCCAACGTGTCACGGCCGTCGTTGAGCGGAATGCAGGAGGTCAGCAACGAGAGCAGCGTGACACCGACTGCGACGATTCCGACGCCGTATCGATTTTTTCGACAGGTCGTCATGGTATTGGTTCCGCGATGACGACGAGCGCAGTCACCGGTGATTCGACGTCGATCATGGCGGGTCTGAACTGAAAGTCGTCTGAAAACAACTCGACCCGATAGGCACCTGCGGGTCTGTCGAACGAAAACCGCCCCGCGTCGTCAGTTGTCGTTACGGCCATCGGTTCGCCAAATCCCGCATCGGGATCGTTCGACGGATCATCATCGTTGAAACGCACCCGAAACCGCGTTCGCAGCAATACGCCGACGTTTGAAACGGCGTTGCCGTTGGCTGAGACGACGCGCCCGGCGATTGGTTCAACTCTCGCCAACGCCTCCGGCGGCATGTTCGTCAATTCGTCTTTTACACCGTCAAACGTCCACGCACTATCAGGATGGTCAAACGTCGGCAGCGCTCCCAACACAGATTCCAGGGGTGTTCCCTGCGCGATTTTCACGACGCCCGTTCCGGCTGGCGCGTCCCAGTTCACGATCGTCAACGTCTCGACCACGACCGTGTCACACGCCGGCAGGTTCAGAATCGCACCCGTTGCGATTGGGGCATCTGCGACGGCCTCACCCGCATCCTCACCGATCGGCAGATCGCTGTGAATGCGTTCAAACAGCAGCACGCGCAGGTCCAGCCTGCCCGGGCAGGAGACGCCCAATACATCCGGAAACCGTTCCCGATGCGTTGCCCCCGGAGCGAGCAGGGGCGTCATCGCAAACGCGTCGTCTCCCGATCGGCGAATCGCCAACTGCGCATACTGCGTTCGCGAGAAATTCGTAAACGCGAAACTCGTTTCGATCGGGTTGTCACCACCAACAGGCACGATTTCGACGCAACCGATTGCGACGAACCCCGCGAACGACAACAGTGCGAAAAATAACCTGAAACGTGTCATGGCTCATCCAGTTCCATCACCAGCCGAAATCCGTGATAGTCCAACGCCGCAGCGCCCTCCCCGTAGTTCCGCTGCGCCGACCGACACCGTACGGCTGGTGAATAGTAGGCTCCTCCCCGAAAAACGTAGAATCGTCCGGTGGTTTTGAGTTCAGCTTCGGCGTTGCCGTCGTATTCGGAACCGGTCCATTCCCACAACCCGCCATGCATGTCGAACAGCCCGAACCAGTTCGGCATCCGCCGCCCCGACAGATGATAGCCTCCGAAACCATCACAATTCGCGAAAAATCGCGCGTATTTCGGGTCATCCCCAAAACAGAACCGCCGCGACGATCCACCGCGGGCTGCGTATTCCCATTCGTCTTCTGTCGGCAACCGATACGAACGGGGTGGATTTGCCGATCTTCCCTGTTCCGTTAACCAGTCGCAAAACGCCCGCGCGAAATCCAGCCGCACGAACCCCGCCACCGCGTCGCCATGGTCAGCCATTGGCAACCGCTCGATCATTTCGCTGTAACGTTGCAAAATATTTTCTCGCGCGTAGACGTAATCCTCCAGCGGCAAACGGGGTGTCGCCAGCAGAAACCGCTCGAACGTCCGCAGCGGTACTTCCGTTGTTGAAACGTAGATCGGTTCGATGTCCACGCCGCCAACCGGTCCGACCTCGTCATCCCAGCGATAGATATCCGAATCGTCCGATCCGCGTACGAATCCCGTCGCCGCCGGCAGCTGCGCAAACGTCAATCCGGATACATCGTCTGCAAACGCGCTTCTTGTCGTCGAATCAAGCGATTTCGTTGATCCCAGCTTCGTCGCCGCCCACCAGGCTGCTATCGCCACGCCCGCTTGCGATTCCTCGCCAGCCGCCTTCTCGCACATCGCCAACGTCGATCCGTCGTCCTCAATACGCATACACCCCAACAGGCAGTAGGCCACATACTTTTTCCGATCCGATTTCGACATCGCAGCCCGTCGAATGCTCGCCAACCCGTCAGCCGTCACCAATTCCGGCGACGTGCACAACTCAAGCCATTCCCCATATTCCCACAGCGCGCCACCGTCCACCGATTCCCAAAACGCGTCCGCGTTCAGCAACAGTCCGCCGCGCGCCGCAGCCACTCGATCCGTAAACGCCTCCGACACCGCCATCGTGCCGGTCGTTTCCGATGCCAACACTGCTACACGCTCGGGCACGTCGTTCAACATCGTCATCGCCGTGTCCGGTTCGCTCACGAGTGTTGTGAAGATTTTGCGAACTGTTGCGCGGTCACTCGCCGCACGTTGCAGGAACAACGACACGCATGCCACAAACACCAGAACGAGCATGACGACCCCGACCGTCAACGCCCCGCGATGCCTGACGGACAGTTTCCGTGCGACGTACCACGGGCTGTCCCGCTTTGCGTCGATGGGCCGACCGGTCAGGAACCGTTCGACATCGTCCGCCAACGCATCCGCCGACTGATACCGACGCTCGCGCTCCTTGGCGAGCGTTTTCAGCACGATCGTATCGACGTCGTCGTCCAAACCCGATCGAAGCGTCGACGGTCGCGTCGGTTTCGATTCATTGATATTGCGCAGTACGTCCATCGGCTCGCCATCCACGCGATACGGATACGCTTCGGTCAGCAACCGATACAACACCACCCCCAGTGAATAGACATCCGTTCGCACGTCGAGATCATGCTGCATCCCGCGCGTCTGTTCCGGCGACATGTACGGCAACGTGCCCATAGGCTTGCCAGGGACCGACAACAACGCATCCGCCGTCGCGCCGTCGTGCATCCTCGCCAAACCGAAATCCAGAACGAATGGCTGACCCGCTTCGTTGACCATGATGTTGGAAGGCTTCAAATCACGATGAATCACGCCACGCTGATGGGCGTGATGGACGGCCCGGCAAATCGTCACAAATACCGCTAATACTTCCCGAACTGCCCACGACCTGCGCCGCACGAACCTGTCCAACGGCTCGCCATCGACGTACGTCATCGCGAAGTAGTAGCGATCGTCGGATATCCCACTCTCCAGGATCGTCACAATATTCGGGTGATCCAGATGGGCAGCCAACTCCACCTCGCGTTCGAAACGACGTTTGGCCGTCTCCGAGGCGAAAGGCCCCTCCAGGAGAACCTTCAACGCCACCATCCGTTTGGTGGACAACTGCTCCGCCAGAAAAACCGCCCCCATCCCCCCGCGACCCAGCGGCTTTTCGATCCGAAATCCCTCGATGGCTGTCTCGATCGGTCCCGGAAACGCCGCGGGTGTCGTTACCGCGTCACCGTCTGCGCTCGTCAGCGCGCCCGACGGATCGCTGCTCAACACCCGCCGGACATCCACCATCAGCGCGTCATCGACATCCGCCTCCATGCACCACGAACAGCACGTCGCGCAGTTGGCCAGGTGCACCTCCACACGGCGAACCTGATCGTCGGGGCAATCGCCGCTCAGATAGGTCTTCAGTTCACCTTGTGAGGGACAGTCAGGCATCATTCAGAAAACCGGAATTGAAACATCAGTCACAACGATCGAGTCAAAAATCACCACACGTCTTCCATCTCATCCTGCAACGCACGAATTTTTTTGAGCACGCGATGCTTGGCAATAAACACCGCATTGGGCGTCATGTCGAGACGCTCCGCCACCTCGGCTGCGTCCATCCCCTTCCACGCAAACAACTCAAACGCCTCGATCGACTGCGCGTCCATGCTCTGTCGCACCTCATCCAGACACTGCTTGATCACCGAATCCCGCCACTCCTCTTCCCATGCCTGCTCCATCTCGTCATCCGCGGGCATCGCCGAAAAGAACCCGGTTTCATTCGTCTTGTCTGCCACCTGCTTGTCGAGACGCTGATTTTTGCGATGAAACGACCGCACCTGATTCCGCGCGATTCCAAACAACCACTGTCGCAACCGCCCGCGCTCGCGATCATATTTCCCCTCGCGATAATCCGTACAGAACGAAATCAACGCCTGCTGTGCAGCATCCTGCGCGTCGGCCTCCCGTAATCCAAGGCGCACCGCATACCGCTCGATCATTCCCCGATATCGATTGACAAACTGTTGCCAAACGTCGTGGTTGTCGATCCGCCGAAGCCCGTCCAACAGCTCCGTACACGTCGTCGTTTTCAAGCGAAACCGGCCCTGCTCGCTCGCCACCGTCACCGCTCCCGTTTTTTGCCCGTCGATATGTTCGAGACCACCAAACTGTATCCACCCGATACGACCCGTCAAACAAACGGTATCCGAGACCTGTCGATCATCAGGTTCACAATCAGGCGATACGCAAAGGATCGCTTTCAATTCAATGTAGCGTCACCCCTTGTGCGTGACGGGAAAACTGAAAAGGAATAGATCGCGATTTGCAAACGCAGGATACGCCTACCCAGCCGTCACCGTCGCAGCCGTCTTCGTTTCGCAAAGCCATTGCACCAACACATCAACGATCCGCTCGGCTGCCCGACCGTCCCACAGCTCGGGTTGACGTGGCGAATAGTCCGACTTCATCGCCCGACGATACGCGTCCAGAATCCGCGACGTCTCGGTCCCAACCAGTTGATTCGTCCCATCGCTGATCGTCACCGGTCGCTCCGTGTTCTCGCGCACCGTCAAACAAGGCACGCCCAGAATCGTCGTCTCTTCCTGAATCCCACCCGAATCCGTCAATACACACGCAGCACTCGACGTCAGCTTCAGAAAATCGACATACCCCAACGGATCAATCAGCATCAGATTCGCCATCGAACCCACATCAACGCCCGTACCAGCCTTGGCCAGATTCGCCCGCGTCCGCGGATGCACGGGAAAGACAACCGGCATGTCTCGCTGAATCGTCTCCACCGCAGACATGATCCGGCCCAGAACAGCCGCGTCATCCACGTTCGACGGACGATGCAACGTCAGCACCGCATATCCACGCGACGTCACGCCGAGTTTCTCCAGAATGTTCGACTCGTCCGCACGCTTCCTGAACGTTTTCAGCGTGTCAATCATCACATTTCCGACCAGATGAATCTTCGCCCGGTCCACGCCTTCCCGCACGAGGTTTTCCACGCCCGAAGGCTCGGTCACGAACAACTGCGCCGACAGCGCGTCTGTCACAATCCGGTTGACTTCCTCAGGCATCGATCGATCGTTCGACCGCAACCCCGCCTCGACATGAATCACCGGTACCCCCAGCTTCACCGCCACCAGCGTACACGCCACCGTCGAATTCACATCGCCGACCACCAGCACGGCTGCGGGTTTGTGTTCCAGCATCACCGGCTCGAACCGTTTCATGATCTCAGCCGTCTGCACCGCGTGCGACGCGCTGCCCACCTCCAGATTGATATCCGGAACCGGAATCTGCAGCTCATCAAAAAACCACTGATTCATCTTTTCGTCGTAGTGCTGACCGGTATGCACCAGGACCGGATCGATTCGCCCCGATGCCTCAAACGCGTGCATCAACGGCGCGATCTTCATGAAATTGGGCCTCGCACCACAAACATTGATTATCTTCGGTTTCGTCACGAATGCCTCGATTCAGTTAACACCGGCTCCGGTCGCGGAATATCGGTCGTCCCAATTCGATCACCACTCCACCGTGGTCTATCGACCAACGCCGACGCCGATCCCTGCCGGCGGTCCACCGCATGGCGATCAGGGTCACGCCCGTTGCCCGCGTCCCATAGTAAACGAAACACGCCACCTTTTCACGCACGCCACATCCACACATTACAGGTCCTTCAATGCCCGACCCATTCGATGCGACCATCTCGCCGATCCAAATGGTACGTTACCGTCGGCGTTCCGCGCTCATCATTCAGGGGTATCGAAAAGAGGACCAACATGCGTCACAACACGCTCAAACATCTTCCAGTTGTCGCGCTGGCGGCCTTTCTCACCGTCATCTTTGGCTGTGGCGCACCCCCCGCGATCGACGATCCGGTTATCGACAGCAACAACGATCCCGACACGACCAGCCTCAACACCGCCTCGGTCAGCTTCAATTTCGAGGAGGACGCCGACCCCGTCGTGGCTGACCTGCCGTTCGCAGCCGACGAGCTGATCGCGAAAATCACCCCCGGAGCCACCAACGCCGACCTCCAGTCCACCTACAACGATCTCGGCGCCACCGTCATCGAAAACATCACCGAAATCCAGTCCACCGTCCTCCGCGTCAGTCCCGACCGCCGCGACGAAATCGCCCGCACCATCTCCACCGATCCGCTCTTCGAGTCCGTCCACAAGAACTATTTCTACGACCTCCAGGCCCGACCCAACGACGCCAATTTCAACCGCCAGTCCCACCTGACCATCATCAACGCCCAATCCGCATGGGACACCGTCACCGGTGACGAATCCGTCCTCATCGCCGTTCTCGACACCGGCATCGAACCGACCCATCCCGATCTCGAAGACAAACTGACCGCAGGCTACAACGCCTTCGACGACAACAACGACACCGCCGACGTCTTCGGACACGGGACCGCCGTCGCGGGAACCGTCGCAGCCATCACCGACAACCGCATCGGCGTGTCAGGCGTTGCGTGGGACAATCCGATTCTCCCGGTACGCATCTCAGATTCGCGCGGACGCGCCGCCGCCCGCACTATCGCCAAATCCATCATCTATGCCACCGACCGTGGCGCGAAGGTCATCAACATCAGCTTCGCACCCATCGCCGCAGACCGCACCATCCAAGCCGCCACCCAATACGCCTTCGCCAACGGTGCGATCGTCGTTATCGCCAGCGGCAACAACGGACGTGCCCTCAAATCGCGAGGTTACGAGACCGCGCTGTTCATCGGTGCCACCCAAAACGCCCGATCGTTGGCGGAATTCTCGAACACCGGTCCGTTCATGGATCTCGTCGCACCCGGCGTCGATATCCGCACCACCCTGATCGACGAATCCTATGGCCTGATCAGCGGCACCAGTTTCTCCAGCCCCATCGTCGCAGGGGTCGCAGCCCTCGTTATCTCCGCGAACCCCGACCTGCGCCCATCCACCATTCAGCAAATCCTCCTTGATACAGCCGGAGACCTTGGCGTACGCGGGTGGGACGACGCCTTCGGAAACGGCATGGTCAATGCCGCCGCCGCCGTCCAACAGGCCACCGAAATCATCGAGGAGGAGGACGACGAGAGTCCGGAGGTCGATTTTCTTTCACCCGATAACAACGAATCCGTCTCGGGAAAGATCACCGTATCGGTGGAAGCCTTTGACCGTTTCGACATCGCCGACGTCGTCCTGTCCATCGACGGCGTCCCTTTCGCAACTGACACCGCCAAAAACTACCGATTCGTCGTCAACACCAAAGACCTGTCCAACGGAACCCACACCCTGACCGCCGTCGCCACCGATCAGTCCGGCAACGCCTCCGACCCCGCCTCCATCCGCATTCGTGTCGAAGGCAGCCGCGTCGATTCGGGCAATGGTTCCAATGGCAGCGGATCCGACAACGATAACCCCGTCGTCGTTATCAACTTCCCCGTCCAGGGCAGCACCGTCGTCAGCAGCGTCGGTGTTCAGGCCACCGTCACCGACAACAACAATCTCGCTACAATAGAATGGCTCGTCGACGGTTCTCGAAAGGAAACCACCAGCGTCTCAGGAACCCGCGCCGTCGAATCTTTCGTATGGGACGCGTCCAACGCACGACGCGGCACCCACACCATCACCGTCCGCGCCACCGACCGCGCAGGCAACCAGACAAGCCAATCCGTGCGACTTGTGAAGGAGTAATCGTCAACCCACTCGGAAAGCGCGACCGCGCTCGACAATCGGTGGCCGGGTGGCCCATGGCTTCAGCCGTGGGGGAGTCGAATCATCCCCACCTACCGGCTCCGCACTGCAACAAACCACCAATATCGAAAATTTCTCCGATTTTCGCCGGAAAATTCTTGACAAGTCGAGCGGGGGGGGGGGCAGAATGACTGTTCTGATCGCTGTTGCATTTTGTCACGTTTATCATGGAAACAGGGAGGTTGCCCATGAATCGCTCAATCAATTGTTCATTTCGCGTATTGTCCACTGTGTTGATCGTCGCAGCCCCGATCGCCCAGGCACAGGAATCCATCCACGAACTGCCGGCTCATCAGATCGCCGAAACTATTCGTAAATTCCAGAACGCCCGCATCCCCAATATGGAAACACCGGCTGCACTGTTTGGTCACGACGACCGCGAATGGCACATGG
>JAJDDT010000029.1 GCA_029260165.1 Phycisphaerae bacterium
AACGCAAACATCCCCCCAATCCCGCCGAGCACCCCCATCGACACATGCACACTCCCAGGCTCCACCGCCACCACGCCGCACGAAACCAGAACGATCAAAACCCCCGCCCCCAGGAACGGCATCCCAAACAAAACCGCCCCCCACCCCGACAGCGGTATCCCACTCAGAGACGCACGATTAACCAACGCCTTACGACTCAATGAATCCAGTGTGATCGCACCCGTCATGACGTTCTCCGAATGATCCTCGTATGGGAAAGACCCACGCAATCTATCGTATTCGCGATGTTTGCGGTTAATGAAAAAAGTCGGAATCCGTGGACGAAATCGCACAGGACAGGTGCTCGCACCTGCCCTGTGCAACTCCTCCATCGCGCGATGCCTGCCAGGATAGCCATCGTCGGTGCCCCGAAAAACACGACCGCTTGAACGGTAGTACACGACGGATGATTATAGCAAATCGCGGAGTGCGTTGCAGACGCGGTTGACGAATTCCGGGGTCATGTCCTTGTGGAAGGGGAGGGCGATGGTGCGGTCTGCCAGTGATTCGCAGATGGGGAAGTGGCCTGGTTTGAATCCGAACTGTTCGACCATGTAAGGTTGAAGATGGATGGGGACGAAATAGTTGCTGCAGCCTATGCCCTGATCGCGGAGTTTTCGCAGGATGTTGTCGCGGTCGTTGCGGGTGTAGTTGTCTGCCAACCGGACGACGAAGACGAACCAGCTCATCTGCGCGGGTTCGAGGATGTGTTGGGTGGTGAGGCGGGCTTCGTTCTGCAATTCGTCGAGGTACCAGTTGGCGACGTTGGAACGCGTGGCGACGATCTCGTCGAGTCGGGAAACCTGCACAACACCCAGTGCGGCGGAAATGTCGGACATGCGGTAGTTGTATCCCATGCGCGGATGACTGAGCCAACCCCCGTGCGTGTCGCGTCCCTGGTTGCGCAGCGACAGGCACATCCGGGCGATGTCGTCGTCGTTGGTGACGATCATGCCGCCCTCGCCGGTGGTGATCTGTTTGTTGGGATAGAAGCCGAACACGCCTGCGTGGCCAAGGCTGCCGGCGAGTTGGTTGTTCCAGGTGCTGCCGAGGGCTTCGCAGGAATCCTCGATCACGCGGAGGTTGTGTTTCTTCGCGATGGTACCGATGGCGTCGTAGTCGGCGGGTTGACCGAAAACGTCCACGGGGAGGATGGCGCGAGTCTTGTCGGTGATGGCTGCTTCGATCCGGTCGGGATCGATGTTCCAGGTTCGCGGATCGACGTCGGCGAATACGGGTTTGGCGCCGTCGAACAGGATGCAATTGGTGGAGGCGACGAACGAAAACGGGGTCGTGATAACCTCGTCACCGGGGCCTATGCCCATCGATCTGACGACCAGATGGAGAGCGGCTGTCCCGCTGCTGACGGCGATGGCGTGTCTGGTGTTGCACTTTTGGGCGAATGCGTGTTCGAATTCCGTCAGTTTGGGTCCCAGAGAGAGGTTGGGGGTTTTGAGGACCGCGACGACGGCATCGATTTCCCGCGGGGTGATATCGGGTCGGGCCAGTGGGATGTCGGTGACTTCGGTTGTCATGGGTGATCCATGGTTATTGTTATGGTCGAATTACGGTCGAACGGGCTGCGTGACCGGAAATCCAGTCACCAGAACTATCGACAGACAAACGGGCAGTCGACACCGGCGTGGGAAGGTTGGATTTCGCCCCTTGCCAGTGCCGACGTCGTCAGCGACGATGTTATCGCCCCTTGGCGTGGTTGCAAAACGTCGGGAAACGTGCCGATAAACGGATACGCGACGGGCCGAGATTGTGATGGGCGTGGATCGCGGGATTTCAACAGGAGAGAAACGTTGAGCCTTGAAAAGTTCACCGCGGCGGTCGAGAGTCGCAAGGCGGTCGTCGGAATCGTGGGGATGGGATACGTCGGATTACCGCTGGCGCGCACATTTTGCAGTGCCGGTTTCAAGGTGGTCGGTCTGGATGTTGATCCAAAGAAGGTGGCGGCCCTCAATGCCGGAAAAAGCTACATCAAACATATTCCGTCCTCGCTGATCAGGGGCCTGATCAAAAAGGATCAGTTCCATGCGACGACGGATGCCAAAGACCTCAAGAAATGCAACGCTGTGTTGATATGCGTGCCGACGCCGCTGACGAAAATGCGCGACCCGGACATGAGTTACGTCGAGAGCACGGCTGAGATGCTGTCCGGTGTGCTTCAAAAGGGTCAGCTCATCGCGCTTGAGAGCACGACGTATCCGGGAACGACGCGTGAACTGGTTCAGCCAATCCTCGAAAAAAGCGGGCTGAAGGTGGAGCGGGATTTTTTCCTTGCGTATTCGCCCGAGCGGGAGGACCCGGGTCGGACCGATTTCACGACCGAAACGATCCCGAAAGTGGTTGGGGGCGTTGGGAAAAAGAGTCTCAAGGCTGCCTGTGCGTTGTATGCTGCTGCGATTTCGGAGGCTGTTCCCGTTTCGAGTTGCGACGTGGCGGAATGCTGCAAGATTCTCGAAAACGTCTATCGAGGCGTGAACATCGCGCTGATCAACGAGCTGAAAATGCTGCTTGATCGGATGAATATCGATGTTTGGGAGGTTGTGAAGGCGGCTTCGACCAAACCCTTCGGTTTTCAGCCTTTTTATCCCGGACCGGGGCTTGGTGGGCACTGTATTCCGATCGATCCGTTCTATCTGACGTGGCGGGCGAGGCAGTTTGACATGTCCACGCGGTTTATCGAGCTGTCCGGTGAAATCAACACAGCCATGCCCGATTATGTGGTCCGCCGGGTGGGCGAGGCGTTGAATACGGCGAAAAAACCGCTTAACGGATCGAAAATACTGGTGCTGGGTCTGGCTTACAAGAAGGATGTGGATGATATCCGCGAGTCGCCGTCGATCGAATTGATCGAGAAGCTTAAGGCAGCCGGTGCGAAAGTTGACTATAATGATCCGTATGTCAAACGGACACCGAAACAGCGTGAGCACGATCTCCGGATGCAGAGCAAGCCGCTTACGGTCAAGTCGATCGGCAGCTATGATTGCGTTTTGATTGCGACCGACCACAGTGATTATGACTACCCATGGATTGTGAAACACGCGAAACTCGTCGTCGATACCCGAAACGCCACGGGAGGTATCAAGAACGGAAAAGCCAGGGTTTTCAAGGCGTAGGAGGCTGGCTGACGCCGATGCGGTTGCGGACGGTGGTTTTCGCGTTGGTGGGGGTGTTCTCGGCGTCGGAGGTTTTTGGGCAGCCCAAAAACGACAGGCGTCTGGAAAACGAAATCCGGGTTGCGTGGCAGGGGTTGTGCGAGGATGTCGGCGATCAGGAGCCCTGGCAGACGCACATTGACAAGCTGGAGCCATTGGTCGCCCGCGCGAAAGATATTGAACAGGGGGCGATGCTTCGCGACTATCTCGACGCGATGATTCTCGCGCGGGATTACGAGGTGCCCGAAGGGGTTACGGTTCTCAACGCAACACCCGATCAGTTGATTGAGATGCTGAGCGTGTCGCGGCTTTTCGGTCCGACGCAAAAAGAGTTCATCCTGATCACCAGGCCTTTGCAATGGGTCAGAGATGTCGGGTTGTACTGGGGTCAGATGGCGGACAGGCCTGCGCATGAATTTCTTGACCCTGCCATCGCCACATATCACCGCGGACGTGACATCATTCCGCAACTGATCGACGCGCTGGATGATATGACCGCGACGCGGTCGTGGTATCAACCATCCTCAACCAAATACTGGACCGTTCTGGTGCGCCGAGCCGACTTTGCGATGGCGATTCTGGAGGCTGTCACGCGCATCAAGTTTTCCCCACCTGATGTTGGGCATGGATTTTCTCATCAACCAAAGGAGAAACGCGACGAGATCATCGCGCATGTGGAGGAATGGTGGGAGCACAATCAGCATGCGTCGCCGCTTGAAGCCCGAATATGGGCACTTGAGCGTGCGGATGTGCTCGAATCGTTCTGGATGTTGAACGTGTTGGGGTTTGAAAAACAAACCGGGATTGTCGTGGAGCATCTGCATCGACTTCTCGATCGCGATCTCAGCGACGATTATCTGCGCGACGTAGCCCGCAGACTTGCGAATCTGGGTGACAACTCGGGTATTCGTCTGGTCAGTCAGAAGGTGGCGACAAGCATCACCCCGAAAATCAACGAATTGCGATTGCTGGCAGCCTATGGTGAGCGAAAAGACTTCGAGATGCTTGCCCGCCGATACAGCGAGGGGCTGACGCCCGATAAAAACAAGAAACAGGGGCAGCAATCCTCGGTCAGCAAGTCGATTCTGGCGGCTGTGGAGCAGGCGAAAACCCCGATGGCGGTGATCGTCTTTGCCCGGGCGTTGTTCAATGGTGACAATCTGGTTCCCTGGCCTGTGAACAGCAAGCGACGTCCCCACAACTGGTCAAGCGTTGATATCGCAGCCGAAAACATCCAGAAACTGACGGGGCGTGATTTTGGGTATTTTCCGCATCTCAAAACCGCCCTGCGTCGCCTGGCGATCGAACGTATCCGCGACTGGTGGCGTGTGCACGGTGAAAAGCACCATCAGGCGGTCTCAGCCACGGACGGGAGAAGCGATGCGATTCGTTGATGGGGGCGAGATTGCGGAAAATCATCCGGTCAGCCTGGAATACCAGTGATGAAACCCGACGCATGGTCGCCAATTGATCCAATCCCGATCTTCCCGCTTCCGGGGTGCGTGATGCTTCCCGGGGCGGTGCTGCCTCTGCATGTATTTGAAACCCGTTATCGCAACATGGTTTGTGACGTGTTGTCCCGACCCTTGTGCGATCGGTTCATCGCGACGGCGCTCTTGTGTGGGGAGTATGAACATCTTTATGACACGAACAATGCGCCGATCGCGCCGGTCGTCTGCATTGGTCAGGTTGTGCAGCATGTGTCGTTGTCGGACGGGCGATCCAACATCGTTCTCGTCGGACGCGCCAGAGCCAGGGTCACCAGCGAGGACGCGACCCACGCCTATCGGCGAGCCAACGTCGGTATCATCCCCACCGAGCCTTGCAACATGTTGTCCTCGGTTCACGCCGCGGTCGACGCGGTGCGGGAACTGATTGCCCAGACCAGGGAAACAACGCTGTTTGATCCGCACATCATCCGGAACATCACCTCACAGGCGACGTCGGCGGCGACTCTGATTGATCTGGCTGCGTTTCATCTGATCGACAACCGATGCGTCGCGTTGAAACAGCGTATTCTTGAGGAAGAGCGATTGGAAGTGCGTGCGGAGGTGCTCGGTGTCTACTTGAAACAATCACTGGCCACTTGGCGCCATGGTCAACTCGATTGCAACAATCTGAAATTGAATTGGCCTCCGTCGCCCAACGAGAACTAGAATCCATTATGAAGAATCGAACCACGTTGATCCTGGGGATGTTGTGTTCCGGGGTTCTGGTGTTGGGCGGTTGTACGGACCTTCGTCTGCCAAACCCGGACGCGGTGTTCATTGCGTTTGGCGACTCCGCCACGAACGGACCATCGGACAGAAACTACCATGAGTTTCTGGCAGAGATGCTGGGCGAACCACGAACGTCGATTGCCAACGAGGGCATGGGTGGTGAGACGAGCAGTGAGGGGGTAAGCCGCCTTCGGTCACTGCCTGAAGGGGAATTATACCCCAATGCAACTGTGCTGCTCTATTGGGAGGGTGGGGTCAACATCACGCGATTCATCAGGGAGAATGATTCGTTTTTGTTGCGAAACCCAATGGACGATGACTATCCGTTTGCGGCGTCCTTGAATTCAATGCTTGACCGTTTGCAGATAGATCTGGAATCCGGCGTTGTCGCGGGGCAGGAGAAGCAGCTTACGGTTTACCTGGCTACCTACTTTTCGTTGTACGACGGGTTGATCGAATGTGACACGCTGCCGCTGAACCTGCAGTTTCCGGGGCAGGCACCCAATGGTCAGGCCTACATCGACCTGCTGAACGAACGGATTCGGGCGGCTGCTCGAAACACAGGCGCGATTCTCGTCGATGTCGCTGCCAATGATCGCATTGCTGCTGACAAGGATCATTACGAAGACTGCAACCACATGAGCGAGGAAGGGAACGAACTGGTGGCTGAAACGTTTCTTGACGTCGTATCAAATCAGCCATCGCCGTGAAAGATTACAAGGTGATGAGGCTGTGCGTCATGTCCGATGCGCCCGCAAAAAAGCCCCGCCGACAAATCGACGGGGCTGCGGAGACGCAGCGCGAGACGGTGCCCTGACGGATCATGTGCCGACTACTTTCCCTGCCCACATTTCTCCGCAACGCAGGCTTGAAGGATTTTCTCCGCCTGAGCGGCACACTCTGATTCGAGACCACCTTCCTCGATACATGTTTCAAGGAATTCACCAGCCATCACCGCACATGATTCGCCGCAGTCAGGTCCGCCATTGCAATGCCTGTCGATGCAGGCGGTCACGAACGCTTCCTCCACAGCACTGCAAAGCGATTCACTGCCGCCATGTTCCAGACACGCGTGCACAACCGGTTGCGCGGATTTCTGACACCCGGTTTCGCAATCCGGTCCGCAGTTTTCATGCACGCATTCACTCTCAAACGCCTCCGCAAGGTCGGCGCAGAGTTCCGGCTTCCCGCCGTTTTGCAAACACGCCTCCGCAAGACGGTCCGCGCCGGCTGCACACCCCCCGATGCAAATCTCCGCAGCGCAGTCCTCAAGGCACTCGTTCAGCACCTCTTCAAAAATAATTTCGCACTCCTCGAATGGATGACAGGAATCGAGGCATTCCTGAAGCAGTTCGTCCGCACCCTGGTGGCAGCCATCCTCGCACGACGGTTCCTGACAATTCGTTTGCACGCATATCTCGAACGCTTCTTCGGCCTTCGCCTTGCAATCTTCCGGCGAGCCACCCTGCCCGACACAGTCTTCAAAGGCTAATTCGACTTCCTGACGGCACACCAGAATACAGGGCGGAACACCGCACTCTTCGCTCGCACAGGTAAATACCGCCTCGTGGGCGATCGTTTCGCAGATTTCCGGATCCTTTCCGGAAGCAAGGCATTCTTCAATCTGAGCTTCAGCCGCGGATTGACACTGCTCGATGCAAAGCGGTTGTTCGCATTCATATTCGACGCAATGCTCGACGGCTTCGATGGCGTGGTCGATGCACTCGCCGAGTTCGTGGTGTCCTTCGATCAGGCATTCAACCAAGTAGAATCTAACCGAATCCTTGCAATGGCTGATGCAGAGTGGCAGCGCGCACGAATCAACAAAACACTGCTCCCTGATGCTCCGGCTTAGCGCCTCGCAGGTTTCCGGCGACTCATTCTGCTCCAGACAGGCCTCGCGAATCACCTCAGCCTCGGCGGCGCATTCCTCCTTGCATTCCCCGGGAAGACACTCCTGCAGGCACTCCTGCCGGACCTGTTCAGCCTCTGCGTGGCATTGTTTCGGGGGCGCGCCGTCGGACAGGCATGTTGTCAATATTTCCTCGGCGTACGCATCGCAGGCCTCTTCGCATCCCGTTTCTCCATCACCCAATAGAGAATCCGAGCGATTGACAATGTCCTGATCCCGAAACCTCGCTGCGTCAACGTCGGGGCCGGACATCGGTTTCACCATTGGTTCGACAGCATCTGCGGCGACGGCACCCGCCACGGCCAGTCCCAAAAATAGAACGTGCATTCTGTTCATCACTGGTTCTCCTTTCAAAGAGATGTTCATGGTCCTCGGGGGATCCGATCGGGAATGCGCAGACCTCCCCCATGCGGGTCGTGTCAGCAGGACAGACCCGTGATAGGTCAGCGCCTCAGGTTTTGCCTGGAAATCCGGTTGGCTCGCGAATGAAACGCGACGTCGTTATCTACCAGTCATCGTCAGTGTTGAGTAGTTGATCCATCCGACGATCGATCATCTCCTGCTGTTTGTTGCCCATGTTTTCAACCTGCCTGCGAACCTCTGCAAGCTCGGTCTCCAGCCTCTTGATCTGCAAATCTCTCATCTTCAGGCGAAGTTCAAACAATTCGGTTATCCGTTGGCGAAGATCGGCTTTGATGCGTTTTCGCGCCTCGGGCTTTGCTTCGCGTGCCTTGTCGGCAAGCTGTTCACAGGTGAAGTGCAGATCATGGCTTTTGCGTTCAAGATCGAACATTTCGGGGTCTTCGCGCTGCATCTCCTCCATCTCTTCAAGCCATGGCACCAGCTCAACAATAACTTCAAAGAACTCATCTTCATTCCTGTCGCGCATCCTGCGCAGGCGGTCGGTCTGGTTCTTACTAATCTGATCAAGCATATTGAGGGCTTTGGTACCGATGAAATCGCGTACCTCCATTTCTTCCATTGCCTCCCGGAGCTCAGATTCCATGTTCTGCAATTCCTGTGGCACCTCCCGCGTCTGGGATTCGAGCTTCCGAATCCGATTCTGGACCCGATCCAGTTCCGCCGCTATCTGCTCACGCTTGTCGGCAGCAGCACGCGGCACCGTTACCAACGTTGTCAGGCATGCAATCAGCAGGTAACTTCTCATCGTCGGTATACCTTTCCGGTAGGCACCGTCGAACGCAAACGGTTGTCGCCCCAAAAGTAATTGTTATCGAGTTGCGAAATATTCTCCTCAATTCTTGTCAGCCTCACCGCCACAGCGCGCATCTCAGGAAATCCTGCGTCGTGATCGAAGTGGCTGGCCACTGTGAAGGACTCCAGGGTGTCGCGCGGTGCGATGACGATCCACAGCCCCGCCGCGATGGCGACCATGGCTGCCGTGCGCAAGAGCAGGGACCACCGGAACGATGCACGACGCTTCGATAGCGAAGCCGACCTGAATATCCGTGCACGCACGCGGGCGCACGCAGCTTCGGTGCATTCCGGTGCGCGATAGTCGTCCAGAATCGTCTCGTCCGCCAACCCGTCGGACGAAGGCGTCGAATCAGATGTTTTGTCGGGATTCACAGTAGAGTTCCTTCTTCAATTTCCCCAATGCCGCCCGCAGTCGCGATGCCACCGTCCCCAATGGCACGTCGAGGATTTCCGCGATGCTCTGCAGTGGAAGCCCCATGTAGTGACGCAGCAGGATGACGTCGCGGTGTAACACAGACAGCCGCCGAATGGACGACCGTAAATGCCCGTTTTCATCCTCTGCGTCCACAGATTCATCGCCATGTTCATCTTTCGTTTCGACACAGGCGTCCAATGGCGCGTGTGGTCGTTTCGCCCTCAGCGCGTCGATGGCCAGGTTTCGTGCCACAAGAAACAGCCACGGTCTCAAGGGCCCCCGTCTCGTGCCAATCTTGTTCATGACCCTCAGCCACAGTTCGTGCAAAAGATCCTCGGCGAGAATCGGGTCTGTCATGTCCGCGAGATAGCCGAACAGGTTCGCGCTAAACTCGTCGTACAGACCCCGCAGCGCTTCCGAATCGCCGTCCGCGACAGCCAGCGCCCATTGTTCGATCAGTTTCTCGTCCATACCCTCTAACCATGTTAACGAATCTCAGGCGGGTTTTTTGCGCATCAGGCTGGAAAAATTTCTTCGTTCGCGATCCAGGCCTGGGTGCCGGGATACGGTTTTATTCCATGTGACCATCTATCGGCCTGCCTGGTATGACAGCGCCATGACGTATCCGATCGTGCGGCGTTTTTCTTTCGGCTTTTGTACGAACGTTCGTTACGGTCCTGATAATACGCGCATCGGCGTATCAACTCCTTCCACGAATCCGGAAACGTCTGCCAGATCTTCGACGCGAGCGTGTTGACCACGTCGGCCACCTGCTCCAGCGTGATCCTCGCATTTCTCCCCCCGAACCCCCGGCTTCCTCCCCTCCGTTGGGGAACAGGCCGGATCACAGAAACTCGCGACTCTCGTGGAAACTGGTACATAAAATGGGGGCAGGCCACGATGAAGAGATTCGTGCGACTGGGACGTATGGCAAATCGCGAAAGCTTGGCGTCTGGCTTGGTGGAAAAGTGCGCACATCGGGGCAATCCGGTGCAACTACATGCAATTCCGCACGCGATGAGGACGACGAAAGAAGCGAAGATAAGTCAAGTTCGGATCAAGCCTTGGCAACGCCATGCAAGGCGGTGCAAGAAAGCGGGCGAGGCGACTCGAACGCCCAACATTCAGCTTGGAAGAACCGCTTGCATTTCGCGGCCGAAACCGCAGAAGTCCTTTGCTCGTCGCAGCTTAGCGTGATTGTCGCGATTCGCAAGACGTCGCGTTTTGACGCATTTTGACGCACCGTTTCGCGGTATTCGCACGCGCAAAACAGTAGTCGATCAACCGGTGACAGCTTGCGGAGTGGCAGTTCTCACAAATCTCACATGCGGCGGTAATCGGCAACAGAAACGGCCCCCTCATCCTGCTTCGAGGGTAGCGCGGCGCCTGAGTATGGCTCTTGACATTACCGCTCGTGGCCAGCCACAAGTGTGCGCTCAATCGCGGACAGAAGCAGTGGGATTCTTGCTTTCCAATGGCTGTGGCGCGGTTCAGCCTTCACTCGATGCCTTGCGAATCCGATATACGATGTGATGTCCAACCACGCTACGAGCTTTGGATTCGCGGATTATGGACGCAGCAGGCGCTGTGATGGGCGAACTCTCGCCATCGTCGCTGTCTTGCTTGTGGTCGCGTCCGGCTGTGGATCGAGCCAGAGCATGTTGCTCCCCCAGGCATCCGTCGAGATCATCAGGGGCAAGGACAGCGCCGGGGCCACCATCGAACTGGAGAAGCGGGGAGACGATCTTACGCAGGCCCGCGTGATCGACGTGGTTCTTGGAACTGGTGAAGCAGAGATCATCTCCGATCAAGAGGGTCAGATCGAGTTCACGATTGATTTCCCCGGCGGTGCTGCCATCACCTACCGTGGTCAGCAAACGGATGCTGGGGAACTTGACGAATTGATGCTGTCAGGCACTTGGCGCCAACATTCGGGCGGCGTCTTCGGAGAGGACTCCCGTAGATGGGAAGCATCGCAGCCGGCGACCGGCACGCAATAACGAACCTGCACCACATCCCTCGACCAACTCGACGCTACTGCATCTTCACTCCTGGATATGCGGGTATAACCGTTTCAGTTTGGTGCGGGCGTCATCGGTCGTGAATTGCCAGCTCACTGGTTTCCCGGCACCGTTGCGGTCGCCCTCCCACGCGGCAACCTCCCTGACCAACGTC
>JAJDDT010000030.1 GCA_029260165.1 Phycisphaerae bacterium
AAAGCCTCGCACCCGCCACAGGACCATCCCCGAACAACAGCAATTTGACCCCCGGCAAGCCTTGTGCCGAACAGTATTGGGTGGCGCTACGGAACGGGCACCTGCGGGACATCACGATCGTACCCGCCGATTATGTCACGCGCCCCCGGTAGCCTCTCCGGGTGCCGACGATGTTCCTGAGCAATTCCAGCGTTGTCGTGCTAACGACCTGAAACGAAGTGCCACGCGTCTTCGCCGGCGCGATCTGATTGCACGATTCTGTATTCACCGTTGAGGTGTCTGCCTTTCAGATCGAATGACCACATGTGGCCGTCGGCTCGGAGCATGGTGTAGGTTCCCTCGTCCACGCGCGATACGACGCCACGTCCGCCGGAGACCAGTCCCTCGTAGCTCAGGTACTTTTTGCGATGGTCGTTGATCCGCTGACAGGTGATTTTGCCCCGGAAAACCGCGGTCGGCTCCCTTGCCAGTCGCCATGTCAGCAGGACGTGGCCTCGTTCGAGCATGAAATCCCAGTGCTCGCCCGACGGGTCCAGATGTTGTAGGATAACGAATCGATCGGACAATATTCATCCCTAACGCGGAACAGGCTTGAGAGCCGGCCGTTTGGAGTTGCGTTCATGATAGTGGGACAGTCTGGGATACGGAAACTGGTTATTTCGCTTTCGATGGTGATGGTGTGCGTGTCGATCTGTGGGTGCGGAACGACGTATGGCCGACTTCGTCTGGAAGGCCATCGCGCGATGGCGAGTCAGGATTATCGGGCCGCCCGGGCCTTTTTTGGTGAAGCCCACGAGCGCAAGGCTGGTGATGCGGAGAATCTGTTCGATCTCGGGATGGTGTGCATGCGTTACGCCCAGGAGCGATCTGAGCAGCGTAATGAACCGGCTGCTCTCCGCGAGCTGGACCAGGCCGTCTGGTATTTCTCTCGCGCGATTGAATCCCGTCCGGGGATGCAGTCTGCCACCATGGCCAAGAACCACGCGCTCGAATTGAAGGGCCAATACGACTCGGCACTCGGTGAGGCTGAGTGGGCAGCGGCCTTTGTTGGGCCGTCTGCCCGAGCGTACATGTACCTCGCTTCCGAGCTGGAGGAACGAGGCGACGTGGATGCAGCGTTGCTGCGCTACCGTCAAGCCGTTGCCATCGAACCGCACAACGCGACCGCGCATGCCGCTCTGGGTCGATTCCTGCTGCGTCAGGACCGGACCGACGCGGGGATCGAATCGTTGCAACAAGCCTACGAGTTGGACCCGCTCACCCCGGGTGTCGTTGAATCGCTGACGGATTTGAGGGCACCGTTGCCGCGATCGAACCCTGACGCGGGAAATTCGTAACACCTGAATGTGCGGCATCGCCGGTATTGTGAATTTCGACGGGCGTCCGATTGATCGGGCGTGCCTTTCTCGCGCGGTGGCTTCCATGGGTCACCGCGGTCCGGATGATTGCGGAACCTGGATCGATGAGCAGGATGCATTCGCCATCGGCGTGGCTGCCACCCGATTGGCTATTCTGGATAGATCGTCGGCAGGTCATCAACCGATGGTCAGCCCGGACGGTCGGCACACGATCGTTTTCAACGGTTTGATCTACAACTACCGTGAAATCGCAGACGAATTGCGATCGATCGGTGTGACGTTGCGTACTTCCTGCGACACGGAAGTGGTGTTGGCTGCCTGTACGACATGGGGCACCGACGCGTTGCGGCGGTTCAACGGGATGTTCGCATTTGCCTACTTTGATCGGTCCGCATCTCGCGGTTTTATCGCCCGCGACCGTTTCGGTATCAAACCGCTCCTGTTCGCAACCGAATCGGACGGATTCGTTTTTGCAAGTGAGATGCGAACATTGGCAACGCTCGGTCACTGGTCTCGTGACATCCACCAATTTGCATTGGTTCAGTATCTGCGCAGGGGGTTCGTCTCGCATCCCGATACGATCTACGAATCCGCCCATCGACTCCCGCCTGCGTCCTACGCGACGTTCGATCAGAACGGGTTGGCCAATCCACAAACGTTCTACACCGTGCCCGTCCGCCGAGCATCCGATCCGATCCCAGACCCTCGGGAATCGTCGGCGCGCATCCGTAGATTGATTCGCGAGGGGGTCGCCCGACGTCGCGTAGCCGATGTTCCGATCGGTGCGTTTTTGTCCGGGGGCGTCGATTCGTCCATCGTCGTATCGCACCTGGCGGAACTCAGCAGCCAACCCGTCAAGACCTTTTCCATTGGTTGGGCGGACGAATCTGCCTACGACGAAACCGCCTTCGCCGAACAGGCTGCCCGCGCCTTCGGCACCGATCACACGTCACTACGATGTCGTGCGTCGGACGTGCTTGAACTGCTTCCGCGTATGCTCGATCACCTTGGCGAACCATTCTTCGACAGTTCCATCCTGCCGACTGCACTGGTCTCACAACTCGCCCGCCAACACGTCACGGTGGCGTTGTCCGGTGATGGGGCTGACGAGCTGTTCGGCGGATACTGGCGATACGTTGCCCACGACGCACTGCGATCCTACGAGCGAATTCCGCGACTTGTCCGCCGCGGACTTATCGAACGACTCGCACGTCATGTACGGATCGGGAAAGGCTCCCTAGTGCAGGATCGCGTCCGCCAACTCCGAAAACTCCTGCGATGCGCGGATGACAATCCCTTCGCCCGACACGCCGCATGGTCGCGCATCCTCGATCCGGAAGCCAACGATCTCATTGAGTCATCAATCCCCGACGACCTGCACGAGCACGTCGCTGCGGTCACTTGCAACGCTGACCCAGCCGACCCTCTCAACCGCATCCTCGCGTACGATCTGCAATACTCCCTGGCCGACGATATGCTTCAAAAAGTTGATCTCGCGAGCATGTACCACTCGCTGGAGGTTCGCGTGCCGTTTCTCGATCCCGATGTGGTTGCCTGCGCGATGTCCATCCCGTCCACGCAAAAAATCCACGCGGGCTGCACAAAAACCGTCCTCAAGAACGCCTATCGCAACATTCTCCCCGACGACATTCCAGACCGATCCAAGAAGGGATTCGAGGTCCCCATCGGCGAATTCCTCCGCCACGATCTGCGCGACATGTTCTGCGACCTTGTTACACGACAGACGATCGAATCATTCAACATCCTTCGCTACAACGTCGTCGAGCGCATCTACGCTGACCACTGTGCTCGCCGGGCGGAGCATGCCGATCTGTTATTCGCCCTGCTCAGTTTGTGTTGGTGGAAAAGCCGCTCAGACGATACCATTGTCTGACAGGCGGGCAGAAACATCTTTTTCGGGAAACGGATATGCAATCAATGAAACCAATCTTCTTGGCGGTCATCATGTCGGTCACGTTTATCCACGCGGATAGTACCTCTGCAGAATCGAAACCCGGTCCCAGGGAACTGGGCCAAGTCGATTGGCATCGCGGGTTTGACCAGTCTGCGAAGATCGCTGCCAGGAAACAGCAACCCATGCTTGTTCTTTTTCAGGAAATTCCCGGTTGCAGCACCTGTGTCGACTACGGTCAGCAGGTGTTGAGTCATCCTCTGGTCGCTGAAGCAGCCGAGACCTTGTTTGTTCCCGTCGCCGTCTACAACAACATCGAAGGCGTTGACAAGGTCACGTTGACGTCATTCGAGGAGAAAGCGTGGAACAACCCGGTCGTCCGAATTATCACGCCCGACCGCAAGCCGCTCACCTCGCGACTGGCCAACGACTATTCCGTCGCAGGGTTAACCGCCGCGATGGTCAATGCGCTCAACAAATCCGACACCGCAGTCCCCGCGTATCTCCAACTAATCGCCGACGAAACCGCTGCCAAAAAGACCGGTCTCCAGCAGGCCACGTTCGCCATGCATTGTTTCTGGGAGGGTGAAGGTGCGCTTGGCGGACTCAACGGAACCATCACGACCAAACCGGGGTTCGTGGACGGTGTTGAGGTCGTCCATGTGCAGTACGATCCGAAAGTCATCAAATACGAGAAATTGCTCAGCAGCGCACGTTCGATGAAATGTGCCTCCCGCGTTTTTACGCACAATAAGAAACAACAATCCATCGCGTCCCGAGTCGTCGGCAGCGATGCCGTGCCTCTGAATTCCACGATTCGTCCCGACAAAACTCCCAAATACTTCCTCGCCAACTCGCCTTACAAGCACCTGCCCATGACGGAAACGCAGGCGGCCCGCGTCAACAGCGCTCTGGGCGACAAGAGCGATCCCAATCGATTCCTGTCGCCGCGACAGGTGTCGTTGTTCGGCGTGATCAAAAACAATCCATCCGCATCCTGGCCAACAGTGGTCGGCACCACGGACATGATCAAATCGTGGTCAGACGCGACGTCTCTGGCCGACACGTTCGATCAACAGGTGCCGGACAGGAAGTAGATCACCATGCAACTGCAGAGCCAATGTCGGAAGAGGCTCTTGCAGGTTCGGACTTCAAACGCGCCGAAACCCGCCTCCTTGCCTGGCCCGCTCGAACCACTTCTCCGCCTGCCGGCGATCAAACGCCACGCGTAACATGGCGATCACGCTGATGCGAGCCTCCACATTGCCCACGAAGTATTTGTACCTTGCCGTGGCCGCATACTGTCGATCCGTTGGCTCGGTAGCTGGTATTGCTTCGTGAATCGCGGGGTGTCAGGAGTCTGCGACAAGGCGAACCATGCTGATCCGCCGAAAATCACAAACGTTGCGAAAAGAGGAAGCGTGTAGATACCCGGCGATTGCCGCGAGTCTGTGGCGATCCAAACGGTAACCGCGACCGTGCCGAGCAGAAGAAATCGAAACACGACAAACAGGGTGGCGAGTACAAAGGTGGTAGTTCGGTGAGTTGGCATGGGCGCAGGGCATCACAATTTGTTTTCAAGCTGTTGGTGACTGTTACGCGTGCAGCTACGCGAAGGGGCGTTGCCTGTTTGACAGGATTCTGACTGTGGTTATTGCGTAATCAAGCGGTTGGGCGGACAATCGTTGGGACTTGGGGCTCGTAGCTCAGCGGTTAGAGCCGTCGACTCATAATCGATTGGTCGCAGGTTCGAATCCTGCCGGGCCCAGTGGCAGCGGCGTTTTCAGGTACGCGAATGGGGCTACCCACTCACTTCGCACTGCGTGCCGACTGATTGCGGAACAGCAACCCACCAGAAAGTGACGCCAGAATGACGCCCGCGTCCTGTTCTTTCGCGATACGGTGGCTTGAATTGTGGCTCCACGTCGTGCAACCCTCGGTCACTTGGGATGTGATGTTCGCTTCATTTCGGGGCATCCAAAG
>JAJDDT010000004.1 GCA_029260165.1 Phycisphaerae bacterium
ATTGGCCGTTACCGTCGGATGAGCAAAGATTACGAAATGTTGCCCGTCAGCAGCGAAGCCATGGTGCTACTGACCATGATCAATCTGATGATTCACCGGCTAAAACCAGGATGATCTTGCTTCTCACACACCCTCTTAGACCAGTCGCGACCACAAATTCTGTTTCATCGCCACGCTTGCCCAAAAAACCGCCCGACGAAACAATACGATCAGTATCGCATCGCAACCGATAGACAGTTGGCTGTTCTCATGAAGATTGTCCTCCAGACCGACAACCACCCGTCCCGCACGTTCGATCTTTCCGTTGATCGTCCCCAAGCCTTGGGCCGATCCACCGACACGGATCTCTCCATCACCACCGAACCCGCCCTCAGTCGCAATCACGCCATGCTCACCCTCAACAACGATTGCCTCCGGGTCACCAGGAACCCGAACGCCACCAACCCCATCATCTACAAAGGCCAACCCGCCGACACGTTCACCATGCAGCCCGGCGACGTTTTCGTCATAGGCCAAACCACCTTTCGGTTCCTGTCCACATCCGCCGACGACCGTCCCAACACCAACGAGGCTGAACCGGGTCTCGCCCACACCATGTCCGCCGAAGAAATCCGTCCGCACGACCGCGCCGGCGACCGTATGCGCCTCATCGACCTTATGGAACTCCCTGTTGTTCTCCGCACCAAAACCCGATCCGAATTTTTCACCTACGCGAGCGGTTGCCTCAGACTCGCCACCGACGCCGGCTGGGTCCAGGTGCTACGCGTCGCAAACGAAGGCCCACGAGTCCTTGCAGAAGACGCCGCCCTCGACAAAACCGACGACAAACCCCTCAGCTCCAAACTCATCGCCCAAGCCATCCAGGACGCACCGTCCCCTGTCACCTATTGCTGGAACGACGACACCAATCCAACCACCCTCGACGCCACCGCGCACGACGACATCGACTGGGCCATCGGATGCGCCATGCCCATCCCTGGTGAAGACCCCATCGTTCTCTATGTCGCCGGCGCGCGATCACAATCCACCCCCACAGCCCCCGCCAACTCCGACCTTTCGCTCCGCGACAAGTCCCGACTCGTCGGACTCATCGCCGAGATGATCGGACGAACCCTGTCGCTGGAAAAAATGGAGACCTGGAAAACCCGTCTGGGGCATTTCTTCTCCGACAAGGTCACCGCCAAAATCCTCGAAGAAGACGCCGAAAAAGCCCTCGCCCCGAAAATCACGCAAGCCACCGTCATGTTTTTCGACATCCGAGGCTTTTCCCTGCGCACCGAACGAAACCTCGACCGCATCATGGAATTCACAGCCGAAAGAACACGCGTGCTCACAGCCATGTCGCAATGCGTCTTCGACCGCGACGGTGTCATCATCTCCTACGCCGGCGACGGTATTCTCGCCTGCTGGAATGTCCCCACACCGATCGCCGACCACGTCGACCAAGCCTGCGAAGCTGCTATCAGCATGGCACAACAAATGAAAAATGTCACCGATGGCTGGGACTGCGGCATTGGACTGGGTTGCGGAAACGTGGTGGCGGGGTCGCTGGGATCCGAACAGGTTTACGCTTTCGACATCCTTGGTGCTGTCGTGAACCAGACCGCCCGCGTCGAAGGCATCACCAAAATCGTCGGCGTCGATATTCTCGTCACCAAAGAAGTGGCTGACCAGGTCAACCCCGACCGTGTGCTCACCCGTCGTGTTGCCAGGTTCCAACCCGCAGGCATGGAGGAAATCGTCGAACTCTTCACTGTCGTAAGAACACCAGACGACCCCGCCCAAAGACAAGCCCTCGAAAACGACCACGCCATTCATGCTCAAGGCCTTGATGCCTTCGAAAAAGGCCAATGGGACAACGCCTTCAGCCTGCTCCACCCCATTGTTGAACGTGACGCAGCCGCCCGTTATGTGTACAAACTAGCCCTCCAGGGAAAACCACCCAGGGACTGGCGAGGCGTGATCGAACTTTCGAGCAAGTAGCCACGCGAACAACCAATGGCCAACGAGAACCCCAACAACCCCAACCCCCTCGACGCCACCCTCAAA
This sequence comes from Phycisphaerae bacterium, assembly GCA_029260165.1. Classification (GTDB taxonomy): domain Bacteria; phylum Planctomycetota; class Phycisphaerae; order UBA1845; family UBA1845; genus OFTM371. Next base: position 2,050 of record JAJDDT010000004.1, read on the forward strand.
CAATCCGAAACCGACATCGACCGCGCCGCCCGGCTCTCCGTCACGCAAACGACAACCGCCCCACCCGTCCCGGGCTACAAACCGGTCGCTCAAATCGGCGAAGGCGCTTATGGCCAGGTCTGGCGCGCGATCCAAAACCGCACCAACAAGCAGGTGGCCGTCAAAATCTTCACCCAGCGAGGCGGGCTCGACTGGCTCTTCCTGCAACGCGAAGTCGAGCGACTCACGAAACTCGATCGCCACCCACACATCATCACCCTCCTCGACACCGACCTGGCCAACGACCCACCCTTCTACGTTATGGACCTCGTCGAGGAAGGGTCTCTCCAGCAATTCGTCGGCCAGGGCGAACGCGTCACCAACGAAAAACTCATCCGATGGGCACACCAAATCTGCCAGGCCCTCACCTACGTTCACAACAAGGGATTGATCCACTGCGACCTCAAGCCCGCCAACATTCTCATCGACGAACAGGACAATGTCCGTGTCGTCGACTTCGGACAATCACGCGTCTTCACAGAATCAGCCGCCTCACTCGGCACGCTCTACTTCATGGCCCCCGAACAAGCCATTGTTCCCAGTGCGGGCCATCCACCACAACCCGACGTCCGTTGGGACATCTACGCACTCGGTGCAACCCTCTACGCCATCCTGACAGGGCACCCACCCCGCGCCTCACAAAAGAGCGACGAAACTCTCGTCAGTGCCAACACACTCGAAGATCGCCTCACTGCCTACCGCCGCGTCATTCAAAACGAATCGCTCGATTTCAAAACCAGAGACGCCCGAAAAATCCCCCACGAATTCGCCGCCATCATCGCCAGGTGCCTCGAACCCGACCCCGCAAAACGCTACGAATCCGTCAACGACGTCGAAACCGACCTCGATAATCTCGCCAGGAATCGACCCGTTTCCGCGCTCGCAAAAAGCAGCACCTACCGCACCAGGAAATTCCTGCAACGCAACCCGCTGCGTATCGCACTCGTCGTCGCCCTCGGCATCCTCGCCGTCAGCGTCTTTGTCGCAGAACAGAGAAACGCCCGCCTCGCCCCCATCCAAGCCCAAATCATCGCGGCCCGCTTCGTCCACGCCCCCGCCACCGCACGCATCGAAGCCGACAACGCACCGACCTCTGTCACACAGCACCTCGTCAACCTCACCGAACACTACCTCAAGAGTCCTGCCTACACCGACCGCGTCATCGGCGCCCGCGCGGGACTCTTCCTCGCACCCGACGCCTTCTGGAGATCCGTCGATGGCGGACCACTCTGGAAAAACGGCGAATGGCTCGAAATCCTCGAAATGGACTGGAAAAACGACGCAGGCTTCCTCCTCAACGCCCTGGAAGAAAAAATAAAATTCGGACGTGACCGGGAGAAATACGTTGCCTATTGTCTACTGGGGCAACTTGCAGGCGATCAAGGCCTTTGGGCCGACCAACACGATGAACTGGGGAAACGGTGCGCTGAGGCGGTCCGCACCGAATCCAGACCAGGCGTCGTCGCTGCCGCAAAATGGGCAGCCAACCGCATGGGACACAACGTCAACTTTGAAACCCGGGGCGACTTTTACGTCGATGACCTCACAGGTCTGACCTTTGTGCGATTACCGTCCGTCACCACCTTTGCTCCAGGATCGCCGACGGATGAGAAAGACCGCCAGGATGACGAAGATTTCTGGACCAATCCCGTCTCGATCAACAACATTTTTCTACCCACAACCGAAGTCTCTCTTGCTGCTATCGCGCCGTTCATCAACTCGCGAGAAGGTGAATCTTTCTTCAACGACGACGCCAAAAAAGAGCTTCGAAAAACACTGAGGAAGAGTTCTCTATCGGAACAGGCAAGCCGCGCCGCTCCCTGGATCAGCCTCGACGCGGCGCATGCTTTCTGCCGGTGGCTCAACGAGAAACCGATCAACCGCGGAAAGAACACCTTCCGCGTACCGACAGAAGCAGAATGGGAATACGCCTGTCGCGCAGGAAATTCGGGACGATTTTGTTTCGGCGAAGCAATTAAGTGCGCTGGCTATTTCGCGAACTTCGGCGGGTCACGGCCGGATTATCCAGTCGCAGGCCTCATGCCCAATTGGTACGGACTGCATGATATGCACGGCGGGCTGAAGGAGCTGTGCAGCACGCGGTATCCGCCCGAATTAGTGGTATATCCAGATTATCGTGAGAAGGAGTTGTACGCGAGCAGGGGCGGCGCGTTTTACTCAGCCGCCAAACGATGCAGATCGGCTCAACGTGAATATGTAGAGAAACACGCCTCAAGCAATGCCATGGGATTCCGATTGGTAATGGAGAAAATACAACCGTGATACGCACACTCAAGAGGATATCCATGTTGCTAATTTGTTTGACTACCGCATCGTGCAGCCCGCAAATACCTATCCCCATCGAACTGCGCTTCAGCTTCCTCAATCTTTCACAGGACTTCTACGCAACCCTGCGACTACGCGAACACGTTCCGTCCGGTGAACAAAACGACTACGTCCAAACCAACCTCCTCCCGCCCGGCGCCACCGTCCGCGAGGATTTTCTCGCCTTCACAAACACAGGCTGTCCGCAATCGCTCGACGTCCAACTCCTGCTCTACAAACGTATCAACAGTGAAACACCCATTGGCCAAGACCCCGGCGAACAGGTCGAACAAACACCCATAGTCGCCGGCGAAATCCTCAATATCCCCGCATGCGACACCGCCAGTGTTTTCTATACCTTTGTCAACTGGGACGCCCCCGAAGGCACCGCACGCGTCAAATTCGCCCAGGACACCGACATCGACACCGAAATCAGAAACCGCATGATCTTCGCCGAACCAGACGCGGCCGGGGAAATCAACGGCATCGACGACAGACTCGCCAACCGCACCCCACCACCACTCACCGAATTTGAACCCATCAACGGCAGCGTCAATCTCGCCAACGGCACCGGCGTTGCGGACATCACCGTCGTTATTCGCACCTTTTTCCGCACCCGACTCAACGACACCGACGAAACCAACAACCCCGACGCCGACTTCTCGCAACCCATTGCCTTCACGTTAACCGACGAAACCGGCAACTTCACATTCGACCGCCCACCCGGGGCATATCAGGTCGAATTCTTCTCTGACGACTTCGCTTTCCGCCCCGACAGCGTCCCTGTTGAATCCCCTATCGAAACCATCACCATTATCGCTGACCCACTATAATGAAAATAATGATGTCAACAAAAAAACAAACAAATGTAGCGTCACCCCTTGTGGGTGACGAAATAACCAACCAACATCGACAGGTAGATCAAATGTTGGCCCAACCCCAAACTGTTCACAGGCAAATCCTGCTATTGGTTTTGATCTGTTCTGTCATTATTCCAATAACAGGCTGCCCCGAAACAACAAACCCATTCATCTCCGCTCCCACAATCGCCCGCGACAGCCAACCCCACCGCCTCAACACCGACATCGTCTCCCTGGGGCAACTCTCCGCAGGACAGGTCATCAACCTTGAACTCACCGGCGACGCGATCGTTTCTTTTTTATTACTAACCCCCGACACACTCGTCCCCGCGGCGGGCACCATCGTCGGCGGCGGAATCGCCAACCAACCCGCCAATTACCGCGTCCCAGCGGACAACGAGTATTTCCTGTTCACCCAACCTGACCCCAATGCCAATGTTACCCTCCTTGATGTCACCCTCACAGTCAGCGACGGCGACGACTCATTCACACCACCGACGACACAACGCGTCCTCATAACATTCGACGACAACTTCCTGACCGACCCCGGCTTGTTTGACCCTGATTCCGGCACACAGGAACAGCAAGACTTGCTGGCCGAGATTTCCGACCAGGTCCGCGACGGCATCATCGAACGACTCAACACCATCTTCGCGGGCACGCCGATTGAAATCTTTGATGAACGCGAAGGACAACCCGACGCGCCATTCTCGACGCTGACGTTCTCGCCTGAGCGCGTGGAAGCCAATGTGTCTGAACTTTCCATCGACGCCGTCGCAACGCCGCTCTCGGACAGACCTGAATGCGACGACGTGGTCATTTTCGGCGAGGTTCTGCCGCGCGGAGCGGGACAGGATCCGGGCAATCAGATTCAGGACGATGATGCCGTTGTTTACGTTGGCAGTTTTCAAGGCCGGGGCGAAACATGCCAATCGTCCGCCATTGATTCGGTCAACAACATCGTGATGGGGCTGGCACAGACGGGAGCACATGAGATCGGACATCTCGTTGGCCTGTATCATGTGGCACTGTTCGACATCATGGATCGCTCCCCGTCGATGGCATTTCAGCGTGAGCTGGATTTCGCCCGCGGGCAAGTCCTCGTCGAACAGGAAATCGGTACCACCGGCGGACAGACCGATATCGCCACAATCGTTCTGACCAACATCATCCAGGACCCCGCCATCTACTTTGACGCCGTTTTTTCCGAAACGGACAGATAGCGCGGTCCAAGCCAATCGTACCTCGTTTCTCGTAAATCCGTGCTTTGCGGTAACAGCCCATTGGGGTAACGTATCGCCCGGAAGACCCAACGACATCGCCGGAGGCGCGACGGAATGAGAAAACACAGTCAATAGATCAATCGGTGTTGTCGTGACCAGGAACACCGAAAACCGTTACCAACAGAAACGTCGGGGCGAGTGGCGGAATGGCAGACGCTGGGGACTTAAAATCCCCTGACCGAAAGGTCGTGCGGGTTCGATTCCCGCCTTGCCCAGTCGGGAACGCGGTTTTATTGGACGTTTCTTCGGTCGTCAGCCAGTTGGGCAGGAAATGGGCAGAGAATCAACCTGCCGACTTTGATTGCAGCCGACGAATCGCGTCACGCTTCATGTCGTCGTCCGCGTGCTGGTAATATTTCACGGTCGTCGATGGACTCGCATGTCCGAGCAGTCGTTGGGCAACCATCTGATTGACGTTCGCCCGTGCCAAGTCCGTCGCAAAGCTTGATCGCAGGCTCTTGATGGTGCAATTCTCCACACCCGCCTGCTGGACGTACTTTTTGAACCTGCGGGACACGGCATCAGAATGCCCCAGCCCGACGAATGGCCCGCCATCCCGCAATGTCTCGGCTTGCAAGATGCGAAGCCCGTCAACATGGGAATCCGCAAGCGGTAGGCGCTTGTCGCGCTTCCCCTTGGTTCTCCTGACGGTGAAGACCCCGCGGCCAAAATCAACGTCCGCCCACGAAAGCGTCAACAACTCATTGCGCCGACAACCCGACAACATCAGCATGTCGGCGTACATTCGCCATTGAAATGTCGGAAACGCGCCGATGACTTTCGCTTTCTCGTCGTCAGACAGGTAACGCGGAATCTTCTCGTCAGCGCGAACCCACACCCAATCATCCATCGGGTTGTGTTTGATCATGCTACGCTTCTTCGCCATGTTCAGCCCGTGCCTGATGTATCTGTGCTTCTTGTTGATGGTTTGTTGCGATAGCTTCTTGTCATGCAACCACTTGTCAAACTTCTCGACCATCTGAAACAATACCGCATGGGGGCCGACGGGCTTGCAAACGTCGCCAAATTCGTCGAGCACCTGCTTGGCTATTCGTCGGTTGGCTTCGCCCACAATCTTCTCGATATGGTCACGGACAAAGTCGGCCCACTGCACGCGTTGCACACGCTGAAACGTGCCCTCGGCCAGTTCACGCTCAATGCGCCGTTGTTCATACTCGGCACGCTTGATGTCTGTCCCGGCTGTCATCGACTGCCATACACCAGTGCGCGGACACACCCAACGCAACCGATAACTGTATCTCGCTACCGGGTTGCCGTTCTTGTCCTTCTTGACGGACTTTCGCTTACGCTTTGCGACCCATACTCTAGGCTCGTCCTGCATTTTGCTTGCTCCTTCAAAAAAAGACCGGGGACGCGCACCCTCGCCCCGGTCGGACGCGGTTTCGTTCAAGCGGTTGCTGCTTCTTGTTTGGACTTGAGTTCCGACAGCTTCGCTTCGATTTGCTCGACGTTGTGCTTCTCTTGAGTCAACTCGCGCCTGAGCCTTGTGATTTCGCTCTGTTCGGCCCTGGTCGGATTCAATATTTCCTGTTCCTTTTTTGAAACCGGAACGAGACGATGACCGTTTGGGCAATACACGGCGGCTGCGTCTTCGTCGCCTCGTTCAAAATTGACTATCGTGTTGTCCTCCCTTGTCTGTGGGTAAGCGAACGGAACGCCGCAGATGGCACACTCTATACGACACATCTTTACCGACTGATATTCTGCTGACATGGGTACTACCTCCAAAATCTGAGCAGCCCCATGCATGTTGGCTAACCGTTCGCAGAAACGGTTCGGGCCTCGCGGCTACCGACAACATACATGGGGACACTCGTAAACGGTCGAAAACGACCATTTGAAGGCACATAAGGATTGCTCCTGCGATTATTTAGCACCAGCATCATCGACCGTTCCGCCGTCCGAGTCAAGTCCATTCCATCCATCACGCCCCACCTATCCGCCTGAACCAGCCCCGCGACCGCGCCGCCGGCGTGAAGCCCAGCCCCGTCGCGAACTTTCGCAGCCGCTCGTACAGCCGCCCAGCTTGCCGTTCAGACAACTCAATCGCGCCCGTGCTGTGGTCGTGGAGTTGGCCCACCGTGTAGCAGTAGCACACGAAGAACCCCCGGTCAGCCGCGGTCAGCAGACCCGGAATAGCGTCCGCACATCGCACCCATTCTTCGCGTGCTGCGTCGCCCAGGTACGTCGGTGGTGGCCCAACGTCGCCCACGGGTTTCGGCTCGCCGTCCTTCACGCGACGTTTGCCGTGCCAACTTCCACGACGGAGTAGTATTTCAGTCGGCGTTCGCGTTCGTCCACCCATCTTACCAGCCTTTCCTATATTTCCTGTCTTGCCTGTATGGCCCAAGTGTTTGAAACGTGAAAAAAAAATGAAGCCTTAGCTAACGGTCATGCGCTTTTGGGCTGTAGAGATTCGACGGTGCCCCACCCCTACCCCCGTTTTTGGCATGAAAACGCGGTTTTGGGACAGTTGGGACAGTTGAGACCCATTTATCAAAAGTCTCCCACGCGCACGCGTGTGGGGGAAAGTCTTGAAACAGGGGTCAAACTGTCCCAACTGTCCCAAAGTCATTGCACCTCGTCCTCAACGCCGCACCGAATACCGATTCCGACGCGTACGGTCTTACCAACGTGAGCGCCGTCGCCCCGCACATTGTCGAAGCCTCGCTCGGTCAACTTTCGCCCAAACCATGTTTGCGAGCGTGGTCTTTCCCCTTGTGACTCACACCACACGCGATAGGCCCCGTACAGCCGCGACGCCTCAACCTCATTCCCATGTGCAACAGCGCAACACTCGGCAACGAAGTGCCCAAACACATCCTGCTCGGTCTTGTATTCGTCGGTCGCCGCCTCAACACGCTCAGGGTGCCGTAGCCCCGCGTCCTGCCACGATCGGGTTCCGGCCAACGCCCAGTTCAGAATCCCGCTCAACTCGCCGTGCAGCGTCTCTGTGAGTCCCGTGTCGCGGTCCTCTGGCGGAATCGTCACGTCGAACGGGATCAGCTTGATGCGTCGCCACATGGCGTGGTCTGTCCCCCGGATCGTGGGCTTGTGGTTTGTGCCGATGAACAGCTTGAATTCAGGCGTGTACTCGAAATAATCCTTGTACATGAACCGGGCGACAATTGAGTCACCACCAGTGACGGACTTCACAAGCGATTCGTGCAGCCGCTTGTCCTCTTCGATTTCAACGACCGGCACGAACCGCACGCCCGCCAGCCGTGCAATGTCGGAATTCGCTCCGTTGTTTTGCTTCGCCATGAACGTGCCGGCGTCCGCCTGGCGCGCATAGTCCCCGAACATCGCCGCGATGGTCTTCTGAAACGTCGTCTTGCCGTTCGCTCCGGACCCGTGGAACATCCACAGTACATTCTCATCCGCCTTACCTGTCAGGCTGTAGCCGATGACGCGTTGCAAGTAGGCGATTAGCTCAGCGTCCCCGTCGAATATCTCCGCAAGGAACCGCAACCATCGCGGGGATTGCGCGTCCGGTTCATAGGCACACCCCGTCACTTTCG
>JAJDDT010000031.1 GCA_029260165.1 Phycisphaerae bacterium
TTCCACGCGGTACAACTGTTTCCACGCGGCACTACAGGTCATTCCACGCGGTACAGCAGGTTATTTCCGCGCGGCACAAACGGCCGGCGCGTCGCGATTGTGGACGCCAGTCAGGTGTGAGGCTGGAGTTTTTGAATATGAGCGAGCAACTCCTCCTCGTCGGCCAGGCCGGTGAAGTAGTGGCAGATCATTTCATACGTCCGGCAGGTCCGTGGCGACCAGTATTGGGTGACGCTACATTTGATTTGGATGCGGGTTAGCTGACCAGGGATTGGGATTGGGCGTTGTTGAGCCAGTTGAGGGCGATTTCGGTGGCCTGGTAGAGCTGGTCGAGGTCGAGGAATTCGGTGGCGGTGTGGGCCTGGGCGATGGAACCCGGGCCGAAGACGATGCAGTTGATGCCGGCTTCTCCGAGAGCGCCTGCGTCGGTGTAGTAGGTGACGCCGGCGGGTTGGGTCTGGTCGTTGATGGGCGAGGCTGACGCGATGAGGTTCCTGACCCACGGGTGATCGGCGGGGGTTTCGACGGGGGTTTGTGCATGGATGTCGGTTGTGGAGAACGTTTCGTTGGGGACGGCGGATCGCAGGCTGGCGAGGAATTGCTGATTCACATCCTGAGGTGACTGCCCTGGGAGGATGCGGAAATCGAGGTTGGCGGTGCATGAGGCGGGGACGATGTTGGTGGCGATACCGCCCTCGATTTTTCCGACCGACAGGGTGGGTGGGCCGAGCAGGGGGTGGGCGAGTTTGTCGAGGGATGGGATGTAGGTGTTTTCGATGAACTGGATGGCTTTGGACATGGCGTGGATCGCGTTGTGTCCTTTTTCGGGCATGGAGGCGTGGCAGCTTTTGCCTTCGGTATGTAGTTGGGTCCAATAAGTCCCTTTGTGGCAGGTGACGACCTGACAGTTGGTGGGTTCGCCGATGCAGATGGCGTCGATGTCAAGGTTGTGTTTGGCGAGTGAGTAGGCACCGCGGGTGCCGGTCTCCTCGGCGCAGGTCGCGACGAAACAGACATTGTCGACAAACGACCAGCCCGCGTCTTTTGCGATTTTCAAGGCGGTCAGCCAGGAGGCCATCGAACCTTTGGTGTCGCAGGTTCCGCGTCCCCACATTTTGCCGTCCTCAATGTTGGCGGAGAAGGGATCGATGGTCATGTTGGAGACGGTGACGGTGTCCATGTGTGCCTGGTAAGCGAATGATTTCGAGCCGGTCTGGTCGGGCCAATGGGCGACGAGGTTGTCTCTGCCGGGGGCCATGGGGTATCGCCTGACGGACATGCCGATGTCGATGAGGAAGGCTTCGACGACGTTGGCGATCTCGCGTTCGGGGCAGTCGCGGTCGCCCTGTTCGTCGTTTTCGTTAACGCTGTTGATGCGCACGAGTTTTTGAAGCAGTTCGCGGACATGATCTTTTTGGGCGGCGGTCAGTTGTGACATGTTGCGGGGGTCAGCTTTCGTCGTTGTCTTCCTCGTCGAAGAGGGTGTTTCCGTTGTGGCTTGTTGGTTTGAGGCTGTTTTCGGAGATACCAAGCAGGGACAGCGCGTCGCGTTCGACGATACCTCGGAGTTGTTCGCGCGGGATGATGGGGAGATTGGTTCCCTGGGCGAGGTGGTTGATTCCGTAGAGGGCTTCGATGCAGTTGGCTGCGATGGTGTAGGGGAAACCGCTGCCGAAAAGCAGTTTCTCTGTCACCCCGTATTGGTAGGCGGACAGCAGGGCCTGGTATGCCTGCCAGGGTTGGTGCAGGAGCCAGCTGATGTCGGAGAAGACGTTGGCATGTTTGGCGAGCAGGGTGATGGTTTCGTTGGTCCAGGGGAATCCCATGTGGGCGATGAGGATTTTGAGGTTGGGGAATTCGCGGGCGACCTCGTCGAGCAAAATGGGTTGGGCGTATTGCAGGACGGTTTCAGGGCCATTACGCAATCCGGTGTGGAACAAGACCGGCAGACCCATTTGTGATGCGACGTCGTAGCAGGCTTTTGCGTTGGTGTGGGCGGGGTGGAAATTCTGGGCGGCGGGGGACAACGCGACGCCTTTCAGGGCGAGGTCGTTGGCGGCTTCCTGCATGTCGTGGATGGCTTGCTGCGGGTCTGTCGGGTCGATACCCGCGAATCCGACGATGTTTTCGGGATGTCTTTTGACATAATCTGCCAGCAGGGCGTTGGGGATTTCAGCCTCGAGGTGGGCGCTCTTGAAACCGACGACGATGGAGGTGTCGACCGGTTGGCTTGCTGCCCAGTGGCGTTCGACGTCTGCGCGATCGGGCGGATGGTCGCCCGGGACCGGACGGAGTCGCGGCGACATCGGTCGCCGGGTCCAGTCTCCGCGACCGAGCTGGTCGTTTGAATCCCAGATACATGTATAGCAGTCGACGATCATGACGCGCGTGTCTTCCCCATTGACTGTGCCGCACTCGTGCCATGACGGTTGTATCGGGCGCGAATCCCGCGGTCAAGATGTTTGGTTTTTCTATTCCATTGAGTCTGGCAGGGACGTTGCCGGTCGCGTAGGGTGACGACGGGCCACGCGTGCGGTCCGCATATGCCGTGGTCGAGCATGTTGAGATGAACACCGGCGACGATAAAATTGATTCTTCTCCCACGCTTTTCTGTTTGCATTGTGATTACAACCTGACGGGCACGGCGGAGGATCGTTGCCCGGAGTGCGGGGAGACGTTTGATCGGGAGCGTGTTCTATCGCGAATACGTTACGCACATGAGCCGTTTCCTGCACAACGTGCGATGCTGTTTATGTGCGTTCCGGCCTTGTATTTTTCGTTCCTTTCAATTGTGATGGTGAGTGGACCTGATCTGCTTCGTGCATTGATGGGTGCGATGATGTGGTTCGCGATTCCGTATGGGATCATTCTCGCCTATGCCCTGGCATGGCGGCTGAGGATTCATCGCAACGCTGTTCTGGGAGTGAGTCCGTATTCGCACAGCGGGACCTGGCGTTTTGTTGCGGAAATGGTACTCATCGTCGTAATCCAACTTGTTTTCCTGGGGATGGCGGCGTTCGCAGTTGGGCTGATCATCTTTCGGGTCGTGGGGCCGTAGTCGCCCATCCTTTCCAAATCGATCCAACGCGGGTATGCAGGCTGTCATGACGAGATTCACGGTTGGGGTTTGCTCTCGGCGTGGAGTCTCGTCGTTGACGAAGTCGGTTGGTTTTCCCGTCACCCACGAGGGGTGACGCTACATCGTTGCCACCGTACTCGTGGGTGACGTTACATTGATTGAATGCGTTTGAGAGGAGCATCTGAGACGTGCCATTTCCGGATATGCAAACGTTTGTGGCTGAGTTGGAGCGGCAGGGTCAGCTCAAGCGGATCAATGCGCAGGTCGATCCGATTCTTGAGATCACCGAGATCGCGGATCGGATCAGCAAGTCGAAGGCGGCGGGTGACAAGTCTCCGCCGGCGACCGATCCGGTGCACGGTCATCGTGGTGGTCATGGGTTGTTGTTCGAGAACGTGACGGGTTCGGACATGCCTGTGGGAATCAATCTGTACGGTAGTTACGAGCGGATGCGGATCGCACTGGGGTGCGAGTCGTTCGAGCAGTTGGCTGACCGCGTGCAGCAACTGGTCAAGCCTGAGATGCCCACGACGCTGATGGCCAAGATGAAGAAGCTGCCGGATCTGGTGAAGCTGGCGGGGTTCGGTCCGAAGGTGGTCAAACGTGGGATGTGTCAGGAGGTTGTGAAAACAGATGACGCGAATCTGTTCGATCTGCCGGTGATACAGTGTTGGCCTGATGATGGCGGGCGGTATATCACGTTTGCGGGAATTTATACGAAAGACCCGGAAAACGGCGAGCGAAACGTCGGGATGTACCGCGTGCAGTTGTTCGAGCCGAAAATGACAGCCATGCACTGGCACATGCATCACGACGGGGCGCGGCATTTTCGCAAGTACAAAGCCCGGGGTGAGAAGATGCCGCTGGCGATTGTGCTGGGTGGTGAGTCGGTATTACCCTACGCAGCCACCTGTCCGTTACCGCCCGATGTGAGCGAGCTTCTGTTTGCGGGGTTCCTGAACGACGGCGGGATTGAGCTGGTGCCGTGCAAGACGATTCCGATGGAGGTGCCTGCCAATGCGGAGATTGTGATCGAGGGGTATGTCGAAATCGAGCGGACGATTATCGAGGGGCCTTTCGGGGACCATACGGGTTTCTATTCTGCGGCGGGTCCGTACCCGACGTTTGACGTGACAGCCATCACGCATCGCAAGGACCCGATTTACCCGACGACGATTGTGGGGATGCCGCCGCAGGAGGATTATTATCTTGGAAAAGCCACGGAGCGGATATTCCTGCCGCTGCTAAAGATACTGATTCCCGATATTGTTGATTATTCATTACCGATGTGGGGAGCATTTCACAACTGTATATTTATCAACATCAGGAAACATTACCCATATCAGGCGCGAAAGGTGATTAGCAGTGTGTGGGGCGCGGGGCAGATGATGTTTACGAAGATGGTTGTTGTGGTGGATGAAAATGTTGACGTGCACGACGAACAGGAAGTGATGTTCCACATGTGTGCCAACGTTGATTGGCGTCGTGACACGGTGATCGCCGATGGGCCTGTGGATATTCTGGATCACGCGTCGCCGTTTGAGGGTGCGGGATCGAAGATCGGTATCGACGCGACGCGGAAGATTCCCGGTGAGGGCGAGGTCCGCGAATATCCACCGATCATCGAGATGACCGACACGATCAGGAGGAAAGTGACCGAGCGATGGGCGGAGTATGGGTTGGGGTAATTCGACGTGATTTTTCTTTTCGCAACGGGTGGATTGATGCTATGATCGGGATGTCATGAGAGCTGACGAAATCCTGAAGCATGTTCGACGCCAACCGTTTCAGGCGTTTCGGGTTTATGTATCGGACGGTGCGAGTTACGACGTTCGCCATCCTGAGATGGTGCTTGTTACGCGAAACAACGTCATATTTGCGATTCATCGAGGCTTGGACCGGATTCCCGAGGAAACGGTTTGGTGTGATCCGGTGCATGTAACACGAATCGAGACCATCAACGGTGTTGAAAATTGACCCACGCGCTCTGGCGAGAGCGTTTCCGTCTCAAGACACCCTTTAATCGATTCATTCTTCCCCCTGACGATTTTGGATGCAAACCCTTGTCGCACATCGCGTTGTGTTGCTGATGCACACTTTCCCTGTTGCGGCCGTTTGATTCGCGGCCTTGGTCGGCTACGATATCGTGGGTTTTTTCGGACGGTGGCTGTTGATGTTGCGTCCGATGGGCGCTGAAACTCGATGCTCGCTGTTGGATCGAGCCGATAGGGTACGAAGGGTTTTGACAGGACCGGTCACGGAACAGGCATCAAGAGGAACACAACCATGGCACATGTGCTGGTAACAGGCGGAGCGGGATTCATCGGGTCGCACCTGGTCGAGCGACTGCTCGCGATGGGCGAGCGCGTCTCGATCATCGATGATTTCAACGACTACTACGATCCGTCGATCAAACGTCGGAATATCGAATCGGCGCTAGCGCACACCGCGTGTCGTCTGTACGAAAACGACATCCGCGATGCGTCCGCGTTGCAGGCAGCCTGGAGTCGCGAACCGGTGGATATCGTCGTGCACCTTGCTGCCCGCGCGGGGGTTCGACCCTCGATCGCAGAGCCTGAGCTGTACTGCGAGGTGAACGTCACCGGTACCGTTCGCATGTTGGAGGCGGCTCGCAAGCATGGTTGCCAAAAATTCATCTTCGCCAGCAGTTCAAGTGTTTACGGGAACAACAGGAAAACCCCGTTCCACGAGGACGACCGCGTCGATCATCCGATTTCACCCTACGCTGCCACCAAGAAAGCCGGCGAGGAACTCTGCCACACCTACCACAAGCTGTACGACATCCCGATGACCTGTCTGCGGTTTTTCACGGTCTATGGACCACGATGCCGACCCGATTTGGCTGTCTCCAAATTCACCCGGTTGGTTGACGAGGACAAGCCGATCCCGATGTTCGGCGACGGGTCGATGCAGCGTGATTTCACCTACATCGACGACATCATTGATGGCGTTGTCAGATCGATCGAGAACTGCAAAGACTATCACGTCTACAATCTCGGTGAGTCGAAACCGATCGTGCTCAGGGACATGATCGCCACGATCGGAAACGCCCTCGGCAAGACACCGAAAATCGATCCGCAACCGGAGCAACCGGGCGACGTGAAAGTCACCTATGCGGACGTCAGCCGCGCTCGCGAAGAACTTGGATACGATCCGACAATGCCGTTCGCCGAGGGTATCGAGCGGTACGTCGCATGGTACCGCGACGTCTGCGTACCGACTTCGTAGCCTTTGCAGCGTGCGACTGTCGCGCGTGACACTTGTTGATGGCTGACTATGATGCGTTCATGGACGCACGCAGGAAACGTACGCTGGCCACAGGATTGCTTGTGCTCCTGCTGATTCCCACCGCTGTAGCCATGTGGACTCAGCGATTCGGTGTCGCGGCTGTTTGTGTTGGCGTTATGGTCCTGATACGCATTCTTGGCATCTCAAGCGCTCCTCCTGACGATCATGAATGACACGCACCGACTCGCTTCGCGCGGCGAAATCACGTTCGATGAATCGATCGATACCAAAACGCGCGCGGCGATTCTCGACATGTGGGAGACGCGGCTGACGGGTTTTTGCGATGGCGATATCGAGCGATACCTCCGCGACAATACGCGGGAAACGACCTACTCCGTCGGCCGATTGAGGCTGAGCGGTCGGACGTTTTATCGATTAAGCTGGCTGTTGTTCGTGCTGAGGCGACTCCTGAAATGGACGGGCCTGACGATTTCCGCCGACGTCCACAACGCTCATGTTTCACCGTGCGACGAGGGGTATGTCACCCGGGGCGTGCTCTGTGTAGCTGTTTGCGGGAAAATCGTTCGCCGAAAGAACATCGACATGACGGCGATCCGAAACGGGGACCGCCGGCGATGGGGAACCGTCGTAGCCTCCGCACTGGAACCCGCGGCGGGCGAAAACCAGCCCCAATAGAAACGCATTCGTTTTTGAAAAACAGGGTGGCCGCTCCTCGAACGGCATCTGGGCACATTTTTAATCGAGCGCCGGGCAGGGCGGGATGGGCCGGTATTGGAAGCAGGCGTCCGGTTCGTGGTCCTCAAAAAGAATCGATGCGCCGATCGGTTGATCGCGGTTCGACCCTGCTGACCACGCAAAACGAGCAAACGTTGTCACTACGCCTTACGCTTCCCCGGCGAATCCTTCGCCTCCCATCGGTTCGTGCCGATCGAGGAACAAAATCCACCTGTTCGTGTCTACTATACAAACACACACCAGAAGCCGGTTCGGTGTGTACGACCACCAACCACCAGTGCGCGCACCCCGCGCGAAGAGAAAGACCGTCACTACACAGCCACCCGGTCACGCAGAGTGCATCTTATCTGTTCGCGAACGTCAGAATTGGCCAACGGGAAGACGACGGAAAATTAAAAACGCCTCGCCTTCCCTGCTGAAAACGAGTCTACAACTCCGGCTACCCAAACGCAAGAAAAATATACCTCGATTATCGCGATTGTTTCGGCTCGTCAGCCTCGTTGAGGTAGCGATGCAGGGATTCGTACGGAGCGGGCTGACGTGCGATCTCAACCGACCTGCGCAGGGCGGACAAAGCCTCATTTGTGCAGTCGAGACACTCGTATGCTCTCGCTTTCTGCTCCCACGCGTCCGCTTCCATGCGGCAGTTGCCATGCCGCTGCGCCAGTTCGATGCGCTTCTCAACGGCGACGAGAGCTTGTTCCGGGTCACTTGACTGAAGATGCATCTCAGCCAGATGTTCGTAGACAAGCGTCAACCCGTTCCAGAAGCTTGTCCGCTCAAGCGTTCCCAGCGCGGCGTTGAACCAGACGCGGGCTTCGTCGAAATGACGCTGCAAACACGCGCACCGACCGAGGTTCATCTGCGACACCCCGACCATCACGCGATCATCCACGTCCTCCGCCAATTGCAGTGCACGTTGATGAAACTCGTGTGCCTCCGCCAATCGCGTGAGCTTGAGCAGCACCGAACCCATGCCGTTATAAGGCCAAACCATCGAAACCAGATCATTGAACTTCGTCGCGATGGTAATCGCCCGCTTGAAGGCAGCCTCCGCCTCCTCAAGGCGATTCAATCGCGACAGAACCATACCAAGGTTGCCATACAACTTGGCTGTGTCGTGGGAGACTTCAATATCGCGACAGAGCGAAGCCGCCCGATCAAGAAATTCAAATGCGACGGCGTACTCCCCCTTGTAGTAATACGTCGCACCAAGATTGCTCAGCGCTGTGGCGATACCAACATCATATTTATGATCACGCGCCAGTTTCTCCTGACGATGGTGACACTCGACCGCCCGTTCGTACCTTCCCATACGCGCGTAGCACGCCCCCTCCAGACTGACAGGCTCCTCGTAGTCCGCGTCGATTTCCTGTGCTGCGATCGCGTGTTTGATCGTCGTTTCATAATCCCCGTCGCCGAACGCGCGTCGAGCGTGGATGTACTGTTCGTGCGCGCACAAGTTGGCTGTCCCACCCCGAAGGTCGGAGCGACTCGGATGGGACGACTCCGGTTGGATGGCTTTGACAATCAACTCGACCAACTGATCCTCAAGCTCGAACAGATTCGATCGACACCCCTGCACCCTGCCCAGCAGTTTGGTCTCACCACTGTGACGGTCCAGTGCGTTGGCCAACAATCGAATGTCATCCCCCTGGCACTGGAAACTGCCCATAATGATCAGATCGACACCGACGAGCCTGCCCGCCTCTGCCAACTGCGCGTCCATGGTCGACACGGTCGCGTCATCGTCGATCGACAAAACCTTGCCAAACGCCGATCGGTCAGCCACATGCAGTTGTTCGCACGCAACCAGGCTGCTTGTGAGGAACTCGGCGATGGCGTCACCGATCCAGTCATCGCTCGCCTGACGCGACAAATTGCGAAACGGCAGGATCGCAACACCGCGCGTCGTCGGCTTCTCCAGCGACAGGGGCTGACGAACCGAACGATGCTCACCGGTGAGCTGTTGGATCAACTCCTCGGCCGATGCGAACCGGTGTTCACGGCGCTTGGCCAGACAATGCTCCACCAGATCACGCAACCGTCGCGGAATATTGCGGACCTGCTCGTCGGTCCATGTGACCGGGTCATGTCGATGTTTCTGTGCGATTTCGCGCAGATCACTCGCGTCAAACGGTGGGTGACCGGTCAACAGATGATATACCGTCGCGCCAAGGGCGTAGATGTCCGCACGACGGTCAACATGCTCCGATCCGTCGAACTGCTCCGGTGGCATGTAAAACGGTGTCCCCACGATCTGACCGGCGTGCGTGATCGACATCGACGCATCACGCCAGCAGAACTTGGCCAACCCGAGGTCCATGATTTTCACGACACCTTCGGTCGACAACATCAAATTGGAAGGCTTGATGTCGCGGTGAATCATCTGCTCTTCGTGGATCGCACTCAATCCACGCGCCGCCTGCAGACACATGTCCGTCGCCTGCTCCGGTGAGACGCGATGCACATGACGCAACAGTCGGCGAAGATTCTCCCCCAGAATGTACTCCATCACGAAATACCACGTCTTGTCCACGCAATCGCAATCCAGCACGCGCGCGACGTTCACATGGTTTATACGCACACCAGCCTGAGCTTCATTGCGAAGACGCGCGTTGGCAACGTCCGCCCAAAGCACGTCGTTCGTGGAAACAAGCTTGATGACGCAAGGCTGATCCAGATGGCGATGATGCGCAAGAAGAATCCGACCCTGAGCACCCGTCGCCAACGCACGAATCACATGGTAACGATCCGCACGAATCGGTCCCCACTTGGCTGTCCATGTGTCGTCCTCGTCGAGCGGCATCAATTCAGCCAACTGCCCGTCACGCTCAGCCAACGGATACGAAAACCCGCAGGAGATACAACGCCAGATACTGTCACCAGGAATACCAATACCATCGTCGCGGACGCGACAATGCGGACAGGTCCAGACCAAATCGCTCGATGGGGCAATCATGATCGATTTTCCTTGCCATCGTCGGTTGTGGGGTCGTGATGATATGTCGGTGGGGCGGGGGTTTTGTGCCCCCCCCCCCCGACCACCAACCCCCCAGGCGGCAACCACACCGCGGGGCGGCGCG
>JAJDDT010000032.1 GCA_029260165.1 Phycisphaerae bacterium
AAAGCCTCGCACCCGCCACAGGACCATCCCCGAACAACAGCAATTTGACCCCCGGCAAGCCTTGTGCCGAACAGTATTGGGTGGCGCTACGGAACGGGCACCTGCGGGACATCACGATCGTACCCGCCGATTATGTCACGCACGCCTGTTTGCCGGATCGCTCTGCCCTGGCTGGACAATCGTTGCTTCCGGTTCCATACTGCGTGGTCTGTGCGATCGCGCCCGTTGCGGCGATCGCTTGGATTGATCGATTCGATCTTTGGTCGATGTGATTTTGACGAAGCAGGGGCAGATATAAAAATGAGTATTCTGGTAAACAGCGAAACGTTGGTCATCTGTCAGGGCATCACGGGCAAAGCCGGTGCGTTTCACGTTGCGAATTGCATCGATTACGGCACCAAATTTGTCGGTGGGGTGTCACCGGGCAAGGGCGGGACGCGATCCGAGCACGATTTGCCGGTTTTCGACACCTGCCATGACGCGGTGATTGCGACGGGTGCGGACGCCTCGGTCATCTTCGTTCCCGCGCCATTTGCCGCGGACGCCGCGATGGAGGCCGCCGACGCGGGGATTTCCCTTGTTATCCTGATTACCGAGGGCGTTCCAACACTCGACATGGTCCGTGCCCGCAAGTACCTCGATGACAAGGGGACGCTGCTGATCGGTCCGAACTGTCCGGGTGTGATCACACCGGGTGAGTGCAAAATCGGCATCATGCCGGGTTACATTCACAAAAAGGCGGAGGAGGGCAGCAAAAACGTCGGGATCATCTCGCGCAGCGGGACGTTGACCTACGAAGCCGTCTGGCAGTGCTCGACCCGTGGAATCGGACAATCGACCTGCGTCGGGATCGGTGGTGATCCGGTGAAGGGGCTGAACTATAACGAATTACTGGCCATGTATGAGGAAGACCCCGCCACGGATGCAATCGTGTTGATTGGTGAGATCGGAGGGACCGACGAGGAGCACGCAGCCGATTTCATCAAACATCATGTGACCAAGCCGGTAGTCTCGTTTATCGCGGGGCAGACAGCGCCTCCCGGAAAGCGAATGGGTCACGCGGGCGCGATCATCAGTGGTGGCGAAGGGACAGCCGCCTCGAAGATCGAGGCGTTCAATAAGGCGGACGTAACGGTGGCTGCTTCGCCGGCGGATATTGGGGCCGAGGTGGCCAACGTTTTGGGTATTTAGCAATGGGGTTCATGTTATGAATTGGGTCGTATTCGTTTCCATAGCGGGTTTCGGTGTTCTTGCGGCGGGCTGTGACAAGAAAGAAAAGCCCACGCCCAGACCTCCCTCCTCGACGCCGATCACCCCGCAGTCCGCCCCACCGATTCCAAGAAATGCGACGTCGCCGCACGGTAAGCCTGCGGGGAATACGAAAGCCCCCGAACCAAAGCCGATGCCCGAGGTCGATACTTCCGGCGTCAAAATGTCCGATAAACGCACCATTCTGACGGGGGTCAGTTTCGCGAATCCGGATGGCTGGATCGGGGAAAAGCCGGTCGGGATGTCGAGAGTTGCTCAGTTCCGCCTTCCAAACGCCGATAACGATGGCGAGGACGCTCAGGTGGTGGTGACGCACTTCCCGGGAATGAAGGGAATGGACGATGCCAATCTGGTCCGTTGGTATGGGCAGTTTACCCAACCCGACGGTCGTCCGAGTGCGTCGGCTGCGTTTCGGAGCGTGTTTGGTCAGGGCGGCGTTTCGATCACGCTGATCGACATTTCCGGCACGATGGGTGCCGGTGGACCAATGATGGGCGGTGGTACGGACAAACCGAATTACCGCATGTTGGCTGCGATCGTGGATCATGGAAAAGGTCCGCATTTCGTGAAAATCACCGGACCGGTCGCCGTTGTGGAACAATGGAAAGCGTCGGCGGTGGCGTTTCTGAAAAGCGCCAAGGTCAACGAGTGAGAGTCGTCCGGTCTGCGTAGGCCTCTGTCGACGTCATCGTTGGTTTTCCAGCCGCGTGATAATTCGGTAGCTCGTGCAAGACTCTGGAGATGAGACGATGGCTCGGTTGGTTGGTGTGATGTTGGTCGCGATGTTCGCGGGATTGGTGTCGGGTTGTGCAGAAACGAAGATGGTGTCCGCCGACGCGATCATGTTTGAAGCCTCCGCAGACTGGCGGGTGCAGCAGCCAACGCATCCATCGCGACGGTTGCAACTCGTGCTCTCGCCGCGCGAAGCGGGTTCTGATGATGCAAGGCTGATCGTCTGGAATTTTCCGTCGATGCGCGACAACGGCGACGGAGCGATGATCCACGCCAACATGATGCGCTGGTGCGAGCAGTTTTTGCAATCGGACGGCACACCAACACAGGACGCTGCCCGTTTCGCCGAGTGGCGTGTCAACGGCATGCCCGTGCACCTGGTGGATATTTCCGGGCGGTATGTGGCTGAGACCGCTCCGGGGAGTGGTCTTCGCGTGGACAGACAAGGGTATCGCATGATCGGAGCCTACGTCGTTTCACCGGATGGTGACTACATCGTCAAGCTGATCGGACCCGCCGCAACGGTCGCACAGCACGAGATGGATTTCGACCATTTCATTCGTTCCGCCTACGCAGGGGGAACACCAATACAGGAAAATGTGCCGTCGGAGGGTCGGTCGATGTTGGCAACTGACCGAACACCGTAGACTCCCCGGGGAAGGAGCGTCCCGATGTCGGTGGCGCGCGCGATTCGTTGATGCCATCCGACGTGATGTCCGACAGCCCCTCCCCGGTGTTTATTCCCGTTGCACGCCCCGTCCGAACGATCCCCGAATCGGTGATTTGGGAAACAAATCCTCTTCTCCTTCACACGATGAGCCGCTCCGAAGCAGCCATCGACGCGGTTGTCCTTGTTCTCAGTCTGGTCGGGCTGTGGTTTGTCGCCCCAAACATTCTGGTAGCCCTGTCGGGCGATTTCGATGTTGGTGACGAGCGCACGTTTGGCGTCGTGATGACGTGCGTCGCGGGTTTGAGTTCGGTGGGTCTGGTCCGGCTGGTTCTGAAACGACGACGTCAGCCGTGGGGGAGCGTCGGCGTTGGGTCGCACGACATCGCGTTTGCAGGTCCGATGGCGATGCTGGCGGTCGGGGGTGCGTTCGCCATCCTGGTGGCCTATTCCTTGATGCTCATGCGTACAGGCTCCGGTGCGATGCAGGAAAACGCCGAGCGTATCGGCGAGATGCTGCCCGCCATGCCGACGTGGTCGATTCTACTGGTCATGCTGACCGTTGGTGTTTACGAGGAAATCATCTTCCGCGGGTTTCTGCTGACGCGGATTCAGCGGGCGACCAACAGCCCGGTCGCCGGCGTCATCATTTCCAGTGTGTTGTTTGCGTTGCCCCATGCGACGGATCAGGAGTGGGTGGTCCTGCCCGCCCTGTTTCTGATCGCCGTGTTCTGGTCGGTACTGGTTTTGTGGCGGGGATCGATCATCCCGGTCGTCATAGGCCACGCCGTTTTCAACTCGGTACAGCTCTGGTTTGTGCAAAACATGCAATAGCAAACCAGGTTGGCGGTGGCGCATGGACTGCGAAGCCCGACGCCTGACATCATGTATTCCTATGGGATGACGTCGCAGCTAAGAAAAAGGGCACACCCGACAACTGCAGGTGCGCCCGTCATTAAAATTCCCAAACCCAAAAACCCTACGCGTGCGATTCAAAATACGCACGCGATCCAACAGGATCAGGCTTCATCGTGTCTTCACCCGGTCGCCAGTTCGCAGGGCAAACCTCGCCATGCTCCTCGACAAACTGAAACGCCTCGATCACCCGAAGCGCCTCGTCAACATTGCGCCCCACCGGCAGATCGTTGATCGTCGCATGACGCACCACACCCTTCGGATCAATAATGAACAACCCGCGAAGGGCGATCCCCGGACCCTCAAGCAACACGTCATAAGACCGCGCGATGTTCTTGTTCAAATCGGCAATCAGCGGAATGTTCAGTTTGCCCAGTCCGCCGCCCGATCGAGGCGTGTTCACCCACGCAAGATGCGTGAAATGACTGTCCACCGAGACGGCCGCCAACTTCGCCCCGATCTTCTCAAACCGATCCGACGCGTCACTAAACGCGCAAATCTCCGTTGGGCAGACAAACGTGAAATCCAGCGGATAGAAAAACAGCGTCAGCCATTTCCCATCATGAAGCTTGTCCCAACTCAAATCCACAATCTCGCCATTAACCACAGCCTTGCTGTCAAACGTCGGTGCTGGTGTTGTTACCAGTGGCATCGAATTTTCTCCTTCCAAAAAAACCGGCTTCACGCCGTCCAGCCGATCGACCCGTCACGAACCACATGGCTACACGCCATTCCCGCCGATCAGCCTGCGACTCTCCGGATTCTAAGACCGACCCTCCCAGGCTGACAACCCACCCCACCCCGGATACGCTATAATCCACCATGAACCCCGACGACCACATCTGCTACTGCTACCACGTCTCCGCCCGAAAACTCGTCAATTTCGCCAAACGCACCCGCCCCAGGGTCCCAAGCCAAATGACCGAATGCCTCAACGCCGGTACGGGTTGCGGGTGGTGCATCCCATTCCTGCTCAAAATCGCCAACGACCCCGACGCCTTCCACCTCCAGGAAATGACCCCCGACGAATATGCCAACGCCCGCAAGGAGTACATCCAGACCAAAAAACCGAAAAACGCCTTCTGACGCCCGATCAATCACGACCACAGCCTGCTGACCAAAACCCCAACCGACACCCCACACATCCACGCGATTGACGCTATGATAACCCTTGGTAAAGCACGGAAAAGCTTCCAGCAAGACGTCGAAAAGGTGAAATCACCAACACCTGTCACACAGAAGGAATCGCCACACACCCATGGCTGACCCAAACTCGCACAACCTCGGGATCATCGTCGCAGGCGGACCCGCGCCCGGCATCAACGCCGTCATCGGGGCAGCCACCATCGAAGCCTGCAACCGCGGATTCAACGTCACAGGATTCTACGACGGCTTCAAATGGCTCGTCGCCGACGATTTCGACCCCACACAACACACCACCAACCTGACCATCCCGAAGGTCGCCCGAATCCACTTCGACGGCGGATCCATCCTCCGCACAGCCCGGGCATCGCTCCTCGACAAAGGGTCAAAAACCGAAAACCAACGCGCCCAACCCGATACCGACAAAATCCGCCGCGTCGTCGCCCGACTCCGTGAGCTGGACATCAGCCACCTCATCACCATCGGCGGCGATGACACCGCGCTTTCCGCCCGATTCGTTAGCGAAAACGACGAAAACCGACTCCGAATCGCACACATCCCCAAGACCATCGACAACGACCTGCCCCTTCCCCCCGACACCAGCACCTTCGGATTCTCCACCGCCCGATACTACGGCACCGAAATCGTCAAAAACCTCATGCAGGACTCGCTCACCACAGGTCGATGGTATCTCGTCACTGTCATGGGCAGGACCGCCGGTTTCCTCGCCCACAGCATCGGCATGTCCGCCAGCGCCACCGCCACCCTCATCCCCGAGGAATTTCCCGAAAAACTCACCATCCACGCCATCGCCAACGTCATCGAAGGCGCCATGTTCAAACGCCGAGCCATGGGCAGACACGACGGCGTCGTCGTCGTCGCGGAGGGACTCGCCGGCAAACTTGGCGATCACGCGGAACTCGAACGAATGCTCGGCACCGAACTGCCCGTCGACGACGCCGGGCACATCCGTCTCGCCGACATCCCTCTCGGACTTCTCCTGCGACGCGAGGTTGAAAGCCGTTTCAAGGCACGCGGAGACGCCATCTCCATGGTCACCCATGTCCTCGGTTACGAATTGCGATCTGCGGACCCCACACCCTTCGACATGTCCTACTGTCGCACCCTGGGCCACGGCGCGGTTCAGTGGCTTCTTACCGGATCGCAAAATCACGCAGGCGCGATGATCACCGTCCACTCCGGCGAACTGCACCCCGTCCATTTCACCGACATGATCGACCCCGAGACAAACCGCATCCGGGTCCGCCTCGTCGATATCAACTCCCAGCAATACCGGGTCGCCAGAAGCTACATGCTCCGCCTCGAACAGTCAGACCTGCAGGACCCCGACACGCTCAACAAACTCGCCAACGCAGCAGGAACAACCCCCTCAGAATTCAAGTCCCGCTACAACCGCGCCGCCACCCGCCTCCCCGATCTACGCAACAACCCCAGGTAACAACCCTCAGTAACCACCCCCCGCCTCCGGAAACCCGAAAAGCAAGCCCCAACCCCACAGCCACACCCCTCATCCCAACCCACGAGCGTGCCATACCGGCTGCGCTTCGTACGCACCGCGCAGACAACAAGGAAAAAGGCCCGGGCACTCTTTCGAGCAACCGGGCCTTTCGATCTTTATCCCAGCCGGTGTTCAGAACACC
Organism: Phycisphaerae bacterium; assembly: GCA_029260165.1. Lineage (GTDB taxonomy): Bacteria > Planctomycetota > Phycisphaerae > UBA1845 > UBA1845 > OFTM371. The sequence continues at coordinate 6,388 of JAJDDT010000032.1, forward strand.
ACCCAGGAGTGATTACACGCTTTACGGAGCGGGCGTCGACGTCGCACCGAACACCGAGTAGCCGTCCGATGGTGCCGAGGCGCTTCCGGTGAAGAACAGGTCCGTCACCTTGTCGCCATTAGCATCGCAGAACAGGCAGGCATCCGTCGCGAAGGACAGAACGCCGTCCGGATCGTAACCGGCCGACAGAGCAACGATCGCCG
>JAJDDT010000033.1 GCA_029260165.1 Phycisphaerae bacterium
CACTGCCAAAGCTCGCTCGCACGAGCGGTGACCGCCGTCGCGAAAAGAACGGCCAGAAACCCAACCTTTGTTTTGATCATGATCGTGTGTCGCCTCTCTCCGGAATCGAACAACGCCCGGGCGAAACCGCCGCCGGTGTTCATGATTCCCTTGGATTTTCCCTCTGTGGTGGAAAGCCGCTCAATGCGCTCCTCTCTCCCCTCGGACCGCCGGTATTATCATACCCGAAAACCCACCGGAATTCCTGAATATTCCACAATTGAATGACACCAGTGAGCCGCACATTCCCAAACGCCCCTTATTGCCCGGATTACGGCATCGCGCTGTACAAAGCACTCAACATCCGTTGTTGCTTTACGGAATCACAAAGTCACTCTTCACACTCCCCCCCCCGCTAAAGACGGTGGGTCACTCATCAATAGTAACGGCAGGTGCGAGCACCTGCCCTACAGTTCCTGATTTCCCGGGACACCCTGATGACAATGCCCCGATGACCATGACGGCTACTCCCCTTGTTGACCGTCAAACTTCAACCAGGTAATCTGGTTGATCGGTCAACTAACACCGTTGGTTGAAGTTGACGGGTGGCTCATGTCTTCAGACGCGGGAGAGTCGAATCTTCATCCGCGAGCAACTCGAATGGTTCGAGTCCACAGCCTGTCCCAATTCGACTACCCCACCGCTAAAAACGGCGGGCACAAAAAACCGTGAGGCAGATCGTTGTTCCGTGTAAGCGTAACGTTGACCTGCCGTTCCGGCGCGGCAGGTGCCAATTCACGCTTGAACAGCAGTGTATTCAATGCTTTTCAGGGGACGACGACGAATCAGACAGGCTCCGCAGCACAGGAGCACGAACACGAGATCGCAGGCGGCGCACTGGAGTACTCGCCGAACCACCGCGCCTCCGCCAAATCCGTAGCTGTGCAATCCGATCCCAAGCACATAGTTGACGCCGACATAGGTCATGATGATGAGCCAGAACGCAAGTATACTCTTGAGTGCCGTGGCCATCGCTCCCCGCGCTAACACCATGAATACAAGCGCGCCGCACGCGGCTGCGATGCTCAACAGCTTGTAGGTGGAGACGCGGTCGAGACTGACCAGAATCATGGCGACGACGACGATTCCGATGAGTATTGAAAGGGCTGTGCTCCATCGTACCCCGTGGTGCATTCCGTTTCGGGTGTGCAGAATCGTCAGATAGCCGAGAAGCGCGACAAGCGACCACACTTCCTTCGGATCCCACCCCCAGTACCTCCCCCAGGAAGACGCAGCCCAAATGCTGCCCGTGACAATTCCCGCGAACAGAAGCACCGAGCCTACATGGATGTACCAGTAGTGCACGGATTCAATCGTGGCGTGTACCCTGGGTTTGTTCGGAACGATGGCTTGACACGCCAATTGCAGATGCGCGAACACGACAGCCAGCGCCAGCACCGAATAGGAGGTCATGACAACGGGTACATGGATGGACATCCACACGGTGTCCATGAGAACCGGTGGGATTGGTCGCACGAACTGATTCATGGGCAGGCAGTCGGCCAACATGAGCGCGGTACAGGACAGCGCTGCGGCTGTTGCGGGGACGATCCGATGGCGAATCAGGAACATGGTGATGATTGCAAATGCGCCGGCACCCCAGCTTAGGAACAGGAGTGATTCGAACATGTTCGATGCGGGAATTCGCCCGGCGATCGTCCAGCGCAACGCCAACCCATAGGTGAGCAGGAGAAAACCGCCCAACAGGACGGTTCCCGAGGCGAAATCGACGAATCTCCGGCGAAAATGAAGGCTCAACAGCGAAAGGACAGTACCGCCGAGCAAAACGACCCACGCGGATCGAAAAGGACGCAGGCGGTTGTATCTCAGCTCGGTTGCGATCAGGCCTGCGTCGGGCTGAAACGTTGTGGGCAGGTCATTGAGAGCGGCTGCCAGCTTCGAGTTATTTTCGGTAAATGCGCCTGCATCGTCAGCGCGGAACGCTGTGCCAACCGCTTCCCATGCCTGCTGGACCCGGCCGATTGGTTTGGAGTTCGTTGGCTGATTCACGCTGATCGACTGCCACGCGTCGAGCGTATCGTCTGCTGTGGGTATCAGTGGAATCGCCCGCCCTTGAAAGCACTTGTGCAGCAGCAGCAGCTTGCGATGAATCCCACGCACTTTTTTTTGCAATGCGTCGGGTTCCTCGTCGGGTCGTAGTTGTTCAGTTTCATCGACAAGTGTGTGCAGATATCGATGGGCGGTCAGTTGTCGGTATGAAAACGATTCGATGTGTTCGGGGAGATGAATTTCACGTCGCAACTCGGCGTTTCTGATTTTGATCAGCGGTTCGTCAAGCCATGTATCCGGGCTGAAGGTCCATGAGAGAAGTATGAGCACTGCATCCTGGTGCTCGAACGACTGCGTGCCCGTGACCGACTGAACGAGGTCGCGTGCGAGTGTGTCGATCGGCATGTACCGCCCATCGTGCTGAACGGTCAGCCCGCGTATCGCATCGAGGTCGAGTGTTTCGGGAATCAACGGTGTCGCGAGCGTCGCCACCGGAAAGAACACCAACGCGCTCAACGGCAACCACAGACCCGGGGATTTTCGGTGTCTCATCTCTTTGCCTCCGGCGCTGCATGGACGACCTCACGTTGCTGTCGGACGAAAGTGCCCGGTTCATGACTAGCGAATTCGGGGGTTGCGTTTTCAGGTTCGGCGGAATTCTCCGTCGCGTGTGTTTTCCGGATCACCGTTGGGATTGAATGCTGTCCATGGCGGCGGTCTCTCATCCGGCTGAAAAGCACGACCAGCATCCCGAGAGAGGTGCCCAGATATCCGAGAAAGGTGATCGTCATGCCCGGATCGCGCGAGACGCTCAGGACACTTCGTGTCCGCCCGTTGTCCATTTGATAGCTCGACTGGAAGAACGTCATTCCGCCGTAAGTGGTCGGGTGATTCATGCTGACGAGGCGTTGTTCCTCACGCCCGGTTGCCTGATCAGCAAACGTCAGCAGACTCTGAAACGAACGAGGCCGTCGCGTTCCCGGATAATAGCTGATGCTGAACTGATCGAGCGTAACGGCGAATCCAAGTGGGCGTTGCTTTTTTGTGTAAACCAGTTGCACGTCCTGGTCGCCCAGGTGCACCGGTGTTGGTTTGCCGCGACGCACCCACACCGATTCGTCAAATTCGCCTCTGCGGACGCGAACCAGCATCGCCGGCACGCGGTCCGTCCGGGTTGCTTCGGGCGGTGCGATTTTCGTATGCAGATTCGCGTGTGCGAATCGACGATTCAGGATGAGATATCTTTCGGGCCACGGTGTTTCCACGGGGTGACCGATTTCGAGACGAACAACGTCTTCGGGTGTACCTTCCCAGGTGAATCGAGCGAAAATCCCGCCGTCGGGTCCGCGGATGATTTCGACATCCGTTTCGGATTTGGGCACGACCGGACAGAAGAACGTGACTTTCAGGTTGTCGATACGGTGTGCGTCCGGACTCGCATCGAAGTCCGGGTATTCGGAAAACACGAGGCGACGATCGACGGGGCCTGGTTCCTGTGAACCCGCTTCGGTGATTTCCAGTTCCACGGCGGGATTCGTGGGCAGCGATGATATGTTTCCGAGTTCGCCGTCCGACCTGACCGAAGCGTGTGTCCAGACATTGATAACCTTGACCAGGTATCCGCTATCGCCGATAGGCATGGGTGATTCCAGACATTCAGCGAGGGAAACGTCCGCTTGTGTTCCACCAAGGTCCGTCGATATCGTTCCGGCGGCGATCCACCGGTCTCGCTTTTCAGCAGCCAGGAAGCCGATCATCTGCTCCCCGGTTGCAGACCGGTATTTGATCGATGCGGGACCGGCATGTGCCGTTTTTCCTTCAAACACCCAGGACGTTTCCTGCGAGTCCGCTCGCGTCACCGAAACCTGGACTGCGTGTGAGGCGTCGGTCCCGTCGTCGGTCACATGCTGTTGCACGACAGAATCGGGCACATATCGTTCGATCGTCATCAGCGCACCGAGCGAATTATCCGCAAGATCAGGTGTCACTGGTCGGTCCACGGATTCCAATCCGCCAATGGGAGGCTCCAGATCGACTGTGATGTTCTGCTCGCCATATGCGATGGCGAGCATCTCCTGTGTCGACGTGAATGAGTCGCGTGACCTGCCTTCAGCGATGCTTAGCTGTCCATCGATTCCGAAATGACGGGTTGTCCATGCTCCCAGGAGAATGGCCACGACCGATGCGTGTGTGAGCACGAATCCGATGTGTTTTCGCTGCAGCGGCCAGCGCATGGCGACGGCTGCGATCATGTTCAATCCCAGCATGGCGAGAAGCATCGTGAACCAGGTTGACAGGTAAATGCGTTCAAGGGCGTACTCCGTCCCGCGCGATGACTCGATCGCGGTGGCAGCGCCCAGAGCAAGCATCATGGCGGCGAGCACTGCCGTTCCCACACGGAGCGACCCAATTGCGTGAAGCGCATCCCGCCAAGGCCTTCGATGTGTTGCATTCATGTGAACGGTTCCCCTTGGGACCATACGATCAGCACAACCCGCGCTGTCGGAGAATGTTCAGGCACGTCCCGTGCCACTGGTTTCCGGGTCTCGGAATTGCAGTGCAGCCTTCCCCTTGCCGCTGTTTTCTCAAATGCGGGAAAGTCTGGTTCCCGAAGAAAGGAAAGGAGAGGGGTGGAAGTTCTCACATGCGATGGCGTGGGAACCAACCTACCAGCCACAGCTCGATTGAGATAAGCTTCGCAGACGTCTGATGCTTTGCTACTCGTCGTTTGATGGTTGGGTGGCCCACCTCTAAAGAGGTGGGCCACCCGCGCAACAAAGGCTCGATTGAGATAAACTCTACAGACGCCCAGGCAGTCTGCGTCGTACGGAGTCGGAACGTGAAGAAGCGAATCATTATCTGTTTGGCCATTCTTCTGGTTCTCTGCGTGGTTGGTGACGCCATTGCGGTCATTTTTCTAAGCCGAAGTGTTGCGCAGCTTCGGGAACTGGTGGAATTCCACCGTATTCAGACTCTCCGAACCGCCCTCGTTTCGGATGGTGTCCGTGTGCGCGCGGATCTGGTTGCCCGGTTGGCGCGTCGGCCTGTCTCCGGCATGTCGGCTCACGATCACATTGAGCGTCTCGACGCTTCACTTGCTGCGTGCGGGAGTTGTCATCACCGCGCGGACGTTCAGTCGTCTCTGGACGATTTGCGCGTCACGTTCGATCGATATCGAGATTCAATTCAAGCGTTGGATATCGCCGCGATCGACCGAAAGCCTGAGTTTGAACAGGCCGCGCTCAGTGTGGTTGAGGAGCTCAATTCCAGGTCTCTTGAGATGGCTGACCGCGCGCTCAGCCATTTGAGTGATCGCAGTCAGGATGTGACGACCGACGTGTCGTTGGCGTGGCGAGTGCTATGGGCGACGATGATTTCAGTGCTGGTTTGCGGTGGATTTGTGGCTTTTCACCTGAAGCGCCGGATTACCCTGCCGGTTGAGGCGCTTCTTGAAGGCATTTCGCGAGCGCGATTTGATGATCCTGGTGGAATCCATCTTTCGGCGGACGCGGATCAGGAGTTTCGCGAGTTGGCGGACGCGTTCGATCGCGCGTACGGCGAGCTGAAAAACGCTCAGGAGAAAATGATCCATACGGAGAAGATGGCTGCGGTTGGAAAGCTCGGGGCCGGTATTGCTCATGAGGTTGGCAATCCGCTGTCCAGCATCTCGGCAGTAGCGCAGGTGATGCAACGAAGCTGTCACGACGAAACGCAGAAGGAACAAATCGGACTGATCCTGGCTGAGACTCGAAGGATTTCCAGGATCATCCGTGACCTGCTGACGTTCTCTCGTGCGGGTAGTCAGCCCATCCGCGTGGCCGTCAGCATCGACGAGCTGATCCAGCGTGTGCTGACACTGATCGGCTACGATCGTCGTACACGAGAGGTCGAAATCGACTGCGAACCGATGACGAACGTGGGAACGGTTTGGGGCGATCCCGATCGGATTGTCCTTGTGTTTCTCAATGTGGTCATCAACGCCATCGATGCCATCGGGGAAAACGGAGGCAGGGGAACGCTTCGCATCTCCGCACAATCCGTCGATGGTATGGTGATCATCCGGTTTGCTGATGATGGACCTGGCATGAGCGAGCAACAGCGAATCAGCGCATTCGAGCCGTTTGTCACGAGCAAGGAGCCGGGCAAGGGCACCGGACTGGGGCTTTGGATATCACACCAGGTCATCAGGCAACACGGCGGGGAAATTCGCATCGACAGCGGGGTTGGTTGCGGTGCCACGGTAACGGTCGAGTTGCCGCTGAAGGCAGATGGCGAGGAGCAAGCCGAACAAGTCGATGAGTTTGACGCGTCGTCGCCGGACTGATCTGGCGCCTGCGTTACCGGGAATACCTTTCATCACGGTGGTCTTCGCCATGGCAGGTGAGTGTGCAACTACCCGCGAATTGTCCCAGATCGCGAAATTCGAGCAGCCCGCTACGCGGCTCCGGACGGACGACCGAGGTGTCAAAATTGATCAGATGCGTGTGATCCGAACCTGACGGGATGGTGGTGCTGACGCCGTGCGGCGCATGGCAGGCGGAGCACGGCGAATTCTCGTCCACAATATGCTTTTTGTGCTTCTCGAAACTGTCGTCGTTCAGGATACTGCTTCGCTGGTGACATTTGTAGCACATGGCATACTGTGATGCGGACTCCGACGCGGAGTTGGCGACCACATAATTTCGCTCGAGCATATAAGGATGGATCGATCCGTGAGGTCCGTCAGGTCCGCTTCCATTGTTGCGAGGTCCCGAATCGTTGTTGTGGCAATCGGTGCACCGAATCAGCATTCCGGGTGTCAAACCCGGCATCAGACTAACGGTGTCGGTACCGGCGACACTGGAAACGACCGGATGGAAGCTGGGATTGTTCGGGGTGAATTTGAGACGCAGGTTAGAGGTCTGTGAAAGACGTTGAACAGGATTCGAAACCTGTACAGCCGTATCGCCGTGGCATCGGAAGCATATCTCGTATTCAAATTGAGCGTTCCGGACAAAGGCACCGCCCGCAGTGACGCCGGCTGATCGTTGAAGCGTGGGGCCGATGGGAATGTAACCGGTCATCGGCGTGACGGGTTGGGTTGCGTGGGGATTGTGACAGTCCGTGCACTCAACGTGCGCCTGCTGTGGCGTCGCCGATTCGGCGGGATCGTGAATACCGAGAGAACCTCTCGGATCATGCGCTCGCAGCTTGTTGATTTCGGACGCAATGTTGGTTTGCGCGACGGTGCCGTCGTGGCAGCGAAGGCAGTTCTCTTCCTCCTGGCGAACGATGAGCAGGCGTTCAGGCCCACCGGCCGTGTGGGGTCGGTGACAGCTTCGGCAGGCGTTTTGGGCGACGGAATCGAAAGGCCATTCACCCGCACCGGCGGCTGACGTTGACGCCGATGACGCTTCGTGGCTGCTGCTGCTCCATCCGTCCATTTGATGACAGGCGGTGCAAAGCTGTCCGAATTCCTCCGTGACAACGAGAAAATCGCCGTTTGAATTGTCGTGGGCATCATGACAGGTCGTGCACTGCATGTCGCCGAGTGCGTCGAGCCTGACAGCGGGTGGCAATGTGTGGGGGTCGGCCAATTGAAGGTCGGAGGCGGCCAATGCCGAGGTATACGCGAAGCTGATTGGGTGGTCGTCGGACAGGTCAGTTCCAAGGTTGGTCAGACCGGAGGGTATGAAATCTCCGCCGACCATGCTGATTCGATCAGCCCGGCTAAGAACAAATCCCAGCGCGATCGTGCCGTCGTGGCAACTGAGGCAGAGTTTGCTTGCACCTGTGGGCTGTCCGGGTTGTGCGTCGAGCGTGGACGAAGCGTAGATCGTATAGCTGCCGACCGGGATGTCTCGGTTCCAGAGAGGCTGCAATCCCGAGGTGTTGTGCGGCGCGTGGCAGAAAATGCAAACCTGCTGTTCAACCTGGGCGCGAACCGCCCCCGGTCCCGAAGCAGACAAATTGTGCACCGACTCGGAAACGCGTTGTTGCGCTGCCGTCAGGGCAGTGAGACTGAGAATCACGAATACGGACGATATGGCTGGTGTGCGGGCAGATCGGTTCATGACGACTACTTTCGCGAAGACTCCTGATTTGACTCGTTGGGTTGTTCTGATCGACTGTTCGCTTCCGACTTCGGCTTGATATAATCGAATACCTGAATGCGCCTGTTGTACGAATCGCAAACCCATATTCGGTCGTTAACGTCTATATAAATCCCGCCCGGCAACCAGAACTCACCAGGGCCATGTCCCTCGTCTCCCCAGTATAGAAGCAACCGGCCGGTAGGGTCGAATACCTGAATGTTTTCAAATCGAGCATCGACGATGTACAGGTGTCCGTCGCTGTCGACGGCGATGGATTTGGGCAACGCAAGGTCGCCCGGCGCGTCGCCGGTCCTGCCGATGACAATTGTCGCGTCGCCTTTCAAGGACAATCCCTGAACGCGTTGGTTTCCGCTGTCGACGATCCACACACGATCGCGATCGATCAGCAAATCGGAGGGATAGTTGAATTCCCCCCGCTGCACCCCGCGCCGGCCGATCACGCGAAGCGTTCTGCCTTCCTCATTCAGCACCTTGACGTCGTGTGCGCCGATGTCGACGACGAACAGCTCGTTGGTTTGTGCGTTCCAGTCGAGTGCGACCGCGCGCAGCAGGTCAGGTCCGGTCTGAATGGTTTCGATGAGCGAGCCGTCGCTCTCGCGAATTTTGTAAATCGAATTGCTCTCCGTATCGCAGAGAAACAGCGTGCCCGGCGGACCGGTACAAACATCGGTCGGGGAGAGCAGTTGGAATTCGCCGACTCGGGTAATCCTGCTGGAACGTCTTTCGTTCAGGTCAAAGATGTGCACGGACCGCCCGCCGGGATCGCAAATCCACACACGTTGACCACCCCGGGTGCACACGACCGATCCTGGTCCGAGGAGTTCGTCGGGTTTTTCCGGTCCGGCCAACAGATCGCGAAACAGGTCCCAGGTTTTTCGAGCGGGCTTGAGGTCCGAGGCTGTGCTCAGTTGGCCGACGTATCGAATTCGCGCCCGGGCTGGAGCGGAGGGCCAGGCGGGCGCGTTCGCAACAGGTTCAAATACGGGTCTGGTCGCCGTGCGACACCCAATTGGCCCTGAACCACCCCATCCGAAACAGAACGTGATCAGAGCGAATCGAGCGACAAGGATTCCTGGGGTCGTGTGCCCTTTGGCTGACCCGGCCCGGGATGTCGGTCTGTTGTGCGTCATCTGTATGATTCCAGGTTGATCATCCACCGGTTTCCATGGCGTTCCTCCGCGTCGTCCAGTCAGAATCGTCGCACAAATCGTACGAAGAGTGTCTGCGATTGATCGTCCACAAAACTATCGCCGAACAGGTTGTATTCGTAGGTGAGTCTAATCTCGGACGTGCGGAAGAACCACTCCGCGGACAGGTCGAAGCTGACCCCCTCGTTGTCGCCGCCAAGGGTGTCCTGTTCATTTCGATATTCGACACCGGCTTCGATATTGAGATTGCGCGTGATGGGATGGCGGTAACGACCGTCGACGGTCCAGAGTGTGACGCTCCGGGCCATCGCGTCGCGAAACTGAACATCGGACCAAATCGTGCTGACACTGGCGGTGGCGTCGCCGATTCTGCGTGAGTAGTCAGCACCGACGCGAATAGATTCAAACGGGCTGATGGTGGAATCGTGATCCTCGAATTCGGCGAACAGGTGGAAAGAGTCCTTCCGGTATTCCGCCCCCAACGTATGGGCGGTAATTTCCTCGACGGAAAAGAGGTCGGTCTGAGCGGGGGTGATGGCCTGGTCCTGCAGGTACAGTCGATAATACACGCTGAGTCCGAAATCGAAGTCCTGCCGGATTCCAAAACGCTGTTGAAGCGTGTCCAGATCGAAGTTTCCCCCAAGCGTCATTTCGTAACTAACCAGGACGGTTTCCTCGTTCAGGATGCGACCCGTGGGCATGCGCTCAATTTCGATGCGATTCCCGAAATCCTGGAGACGGTAGTCGCGACCATTTCGAAACGTTTCGGTGCGGTCCTCCCGAATCAGAACCAGAGAGGCCAACTCGACGTTTGAACCGGTGATAACGACAGGCTCCGGGTCGCGAAAAGTGCGTGGCTCGTCGGTGACAGCCACCGTCTGGTCACCACCCGTGCGTTCCTGGCGTTCAAACTGGACGCTGTAGTTTCCGCGCAACACGCCAAAACGATTTTTCTTCTGGTAGTCGAGGAATCCCGCGATGGCGTATCGATCAATCTCAAGACCCGAGCCGAATTCCTGCCGTCGCACGCGACCGGAGAATCGCGACGTGAGGCTGTCATAGAGAGTGTGTTCGATATCGGTGGAAAACAGGTATGACTTTTCCTCGACCGGCTCAACGATGGACAAGCTACCCTGTGTTCGGTCGATGAATTCCAGTGTCGTCGATGATCGCAGTTGGTCGTTGTGTTGCATGCGCAGCGTTTCACGCCATTCGACACGCTCGATGTCAAACGTGCCTTGCTGGTCGAAATAGCGGAGAGTGCTGACCAGGCGATGTCGCTTCCCGCTGCCGAAGTCGATTCGGTGTTCGAGATTGATCCGGTCGGTGTCGTATTGAAGATCGATCGGGGATTCGTCGAGTTCCTCGTGGCTTGCATTCAGAGACAGGATGTTGTGCTTGTTGAAATGATACCCGGTCTCAAATCTCAGAACGGTGTTGCGGCGATTGCCGGGGCGTTCGCCGGCGCTGAGAAAGGGCCTGAAATCGACGTCGGTTCGACTGATTTGCAGAAGGGTCGGCATTTTTTCGTCCACATACTGCCACGTCAGATCAAAGCTGGTCGTTGTGGTCTCCAGGCTGCTGCGGAAAGGGCGCGGATCAAACGTGCGTGAACGAACCGCGTGCAGGCTGGCCGGAAATTTCTTGTTCTGGAGCAGCCTCGCGCGAACGTCATACTCCTCCAGTGTGTCGTCCTGTTTGCTGCTTCGCGTAACACCGTCGAGACGCTCGTCGAATTCGCTCTGCTGGAGTCCGCCCACAAGTGCCAGTGAGAAATCGACCAGGTTCGGGTGATAGAGATGTCCATCGGCTTCAACGCGCAGTCTTTCCTGAAAGACGGATTCGCGAAAATCCTCGTCGCCGGTGGATTGTCTGGTTTTGCGTTCATCGCTTCGATGGCGTGCGGTGACCTCGAATTCGGTTCGCACATCGCGTAACGCGATCGGTCTTGTTGCGTTTTTTCGCGTCGCCGCAATTTGACAGCCTGATGGACCAACGATCAGTGTCGCGGTTAGCACCATCGCCTGGAAAACGAGCGCCCGATGACGGGAGTGCAAGGAGGCTACGCTGAACGCGTCAGTGCAACGGCGACACTTCGACGGAGGAGGAATCACGGGACCGTACCCTTCAGGAGGTAACGGTTTGTGGCGGAGTGCGGGTCATGACATTGAACACAGCGTCGGTCCGCAAGTTCGGCATGATGTGGCCCGTCGGTCAGGTCCGTTGCATCATGACAGCTCAGGCAGGTCTCGTTGGGCGGGCGATGCAACATACCGGGAATGGCACTCTGGTGATGATGGTGGCAGAAGAGACAGTCATTGACAGCCACCGGACCGTGGACATACCGGTCATCGCCGGGGACACCCGGATGACAGTGTTTGCACAAACCCTGCTGAGGCGTGCTGACGAGTTCGACGCCCGCGGGTTCATGGCAGCGACGACATTGGAATTCGCGGAATGGCGGATGACTGAAAATGGTCCTTGCAACGACGATCGGACGCGTTGAATCCACGGCACCCGCTTCCGCGGCGGAATCCGGTTGGACATCTCCGGTCCGCTCTTCAGATCCGCTCGCGGGTTCTTCCGGATTGGGCACACCGTCGAAGAAAAAGCTCAGTACGCGATAGCGCGTGGTTGCGTTGCATGCAACGGTCAGACTGCTGATCGCGGTGGCGATGACACAACACGCGAACAGGTGTTTTGCAGCCAGGGTCTTGCTCTTCCCGTGCACACTTCGTATCCATCCTCCCGCGACGGACGTTGCTACGATCCGTCGGGCGGGGTTGTTGGTGGCGATTCGGATGGCTGACTTTGGTCTTTCCGCTGCGGTTCAGGTGGCGGCGACGGTGACGCCGGTCCGATTCCGGCGCCCTCCGGAATCGCCGGAATCGAAGCGATTTCGTTTTCCGCGACGGTGAAACCGTCGGGAAAACGACCAAACGCGTATACGCTGACCAAATGCCTTCCGTACTGATTCGCGACGAATACCAGGTAGTCAATATCGAACGAGTCGTGCGCGAAATCCTGAAAATACGGGATTGAGGATCGATCCACCGCCAACGAGGAGGGCAAATCGAGCGCGCCCGGTGTCGTCCCGGGACCACCAAAGTGCATCAGGGGATTGCCGTCAGAATCGTACATCTGCACGATTTCGGTGGCTCCGTCCACAACGTAGACGATGCCGTCAAGGCCCACGCGAATCCCTCGGGGCCGACCGAATTGCCCTATCTGATAGCCCGGCTGACCAACCGACCAAACGGGTTCTCCGTCGCGAGAGAGTTTTTGAATCCGCCAGTTCATCGTGTCGCTGACGTAAACGAACCCCTCGGGGCCGATGCACATGCTGCTCGGAAGTCGAAATTGTCCCGGCTCTGTACCGGGCGATCCAAACGTGCGCAGCACCTCGCCGGTGCGGCGGTCGAGGACGACGATTTGACAGGTCTTGTCGTTGTCCAGAACGAACAGCTCGTTCTCAAAAACGGCCACATCGACGGGGCGCGCAGGCTCAGGCAGATCGAAGGCGCTGACGTATTCGTCGTCAGGACCAAAGACCACGATCTGTTTTCGAATTGTGTCCGCCACGAACTTGTACCCGAGCGAATCAATCGTGATGTTCACAGGCTTGCGCAGGCGACCCGGGCCACGGATGCCCAACAGTGAATAGGTTTTGTTCCTGAAGTCCATCCGCGCGACGGACAATCCCTTGGTATCGCACGCGAACACCGCGCCGTCATGAACAGCCAGTCCGTACGGTTTGTTCAACACCCGCAGGCTTCGCTCCTCCTCGCCGAGCACAAATCGCTCGAACGCACCGGCTTGATCCTCGACATCTGCGGCGCCGTTCGCCCACGTCAGAAACTGGACTCGAGGTTTTTGCGGCGGGGGCGGGAACAATAGCAGTGCCCGCTTCTCCGACGTAGGTGCTTCACATCCAAAGAGCGCGCAAAATGCCGGAAAGGCGAGCAGCGCGCATCTCACGAACTGCGTGCTCGTCTTGCGAATGAGGATCTGGTTGGTCTTTTTTACTGGTTGGAATTGCACGTTGCGTTCTCCCGGCCTGGGACGCCTGTCTGCATGCCCCGAAGCGATGCGCCAACAATTGACTGGATGGACTCTCTCACCGGTATCCGGCAGAAACAACACTTCCTCCGGCGCGCCAACCCGTCCATCTGTGGGCGATGCCCGGCCTGTTCAAATTCAGGATCGGTGCGAATGTGTGCCCCGTATCGTGCGGACGGTACGGGGCACGCATTGAACGATTCATCACTTCTGATGGCAAGTCAGGCAAAGTGCGCTTGCATCATTAGAGATTCGCAAGAACTCGCCATTGGAGTCGTCGTGCGGATTGTGGCACGAGCCACACTCGACACGATCGGTTTCAGTACCCACGTCGAACAGGAACAGGCCGGCGGTCTTGACGCTCGCAGCCGAGTTGTAGTCTCCCGTCGTGGGGTAGGGAAGCCCGATCGGATGGTCGTCACGAAGGTCGGTTCCAATGACCGCACCGCCGGACATCGTCGTCGATCCGGTTTGCCCACCGTAACTGTCCAGCGCGGTCACGCCGTCGTGGCAACTCAGACACAACTTGCTCGGTCCGTCAGGATCGCCCGTCCGTCCGGTCAGCGTTGTGTACATCGTGAACGTCTGCGTGGTCAACGCATGATTCCACAATGGGGCGCTATCCACCGTCGTGTCAGCCTTGTGCGGCGTGTGGCACGGCAGGCAGATGTTGGTCAATCCCGCGACTTCGTTCCGTAAGTCATGGTCCGTGTTGGTGATCCCCGATTGTGCCCACGCGCTGCCGACCACCAATAGCAGCGTCGCGGTTGTGATCCAAAGTCTTGAACGCATCAAAAGTCTCCTCTTACAAATCCAGACAGGATTCCAGGCAACGCCCGCTGCGGGGTGGGGCGCCGCCGTATCGCACCATCAGAGCCCCGCAGTCTGCTTCGAGGCAAGTTCCGTGCCAATCCCGAACCGCCAGGCCTTGAATCCTGGCCTTTTCGACGAATCGGGTGGGTTGCAACGTACCAGCCACTCGTGGCACCGCCCCGGCAAGGGGCGAAACAGACAGGTTCGGACTTCCCGTGAGATAATTATGGACTGTCCGCCCATATGGATTCTGCCTGCCCATTCACGGGACAAGAGCTTCCCGCCGATGAGAACGGATTTCTCAGAGCCTGGAACATGGTTCAGGCTGATGACCCTACGGTTTTGGTAATTTGGGAGGTATTTTGCGATTGGGATCGACGGGCGTCTCGCGGTCGTACCGCCTCGGTTGATGACAGCCGGGAGCGCACGAACCGCCGGTTTCGGTGGCTTTGTAGTTGATCGGGATGCGCCACTCCCCAAATGCGACCGAATCGGTCACCTGATGCGCGTTGTTGCCTGCGTGGGCATCGTGACAGAATCGGCACGTTCGGCCCTTGCTTTCAGAGCTTACATGGAGAAAGTGAAGGTTCCGCCGACCGTCTCGAAACCCGGTAGCCTCATCCGTGTCGGCGTCGTCGAATGCTTCGACCTCGTGACACCCGAAACAAAGCGTGTAGGCCTCCTCGTCGAAGGCGACGTATCGTTTCATCGGATAGGTGCCGGTCAGAAACCGTGCACGTTCACCGCCGTGAGGCTGATGGCACGACACACAATCGTTTTTGCCGACAGGGCCATGTGGGTTTTGGTGACCGGCAAGTCGGTCGGCAATGTTCGCAATCACCCCTCGCCCTGAGTCGATTGATTTGTCATGGCACGTCAGGCACAGTCTTGCTCCGTCGTCGAGAAGCAGATTGGCTGCGTCTGATGCGTGCGGGTTGTGACAGTTGAGACAGGCGCGCCCATGAGCGACTGGAGCATGGGACACGGTGGCATCCTCCACCGCATCAGCGACGTCATCATGACAGTCGAAGCACAGATTGGGCGGCGTTGATGTCAGCAACATCTTGTTGTCCGCGCCATGTGCCCTATGGCAGCCCAGGCAGTCCCCGCGCACCGGCTGATGCACGGATTTCATGTCTTCAATGTTCTCGAAAACGTCCTCGTGACACTGGGCACACAGTTTGGGCCCTGTTTCGATAAGCAGTTTGTCGTGATCGCTTGCGTGCGGATTGTGGCAGCTCGTACAGGAACCGACCGCGACAGGACCGTGATGAAATTCGAGATCCTCGACAAGATCATCGTGGCAATCCATGCACAGTTCCCCGGGATCGGAAGTCAGCTCGAAACGGTGGGACTTGCCGCCCAACGGCTGGTGGCACGCATCGCACTGATTGGCCCTGGCGGGGGCGTGCACGAACCGGCTTGCGACAAGTTTTCCGTGACACCCTGAACTCGTGCAGTCGTCGCCGAATTTTCCGGCCTGCTGCGCAACGCAGTTCTGCGAAAAAGACACAGAAACCAGTATGACAACGATCATTCGGATCGGATCAGAGATCATCAGATTCTCCCGTATTCTCCTTTTCAATGGCCAACTCTTCCATCTTTCGGTACAGGCTCGACAAGCCGATACCCAGCGACCTGGCGGTGTCAGCCTTGTTTCCGCCGTACCGGTCAAGCGTGTTGAGAATGTGTTGCCGCTCGAATCCGCGCGTCGCCACCCGAAGATCAGCCGATGTCGTGTCTGAAAAACCCGCGATCGTCACGGCGAACGAAATCTGATCGAGATCGACACACGCCCCATCGGCGAAAATCAAGGCCCGTTCAACCACATTTTCCAACTCGCGCACGTTGCCCCGCCAGCGCTGCCCCGCCAGCGCTGCCACTGCATCGGGAGAGAATCCGGGACAGTGGCAGTTGAGCGCCTGGTTGTACTTGTCAACAAAATGTCCGACCAGTGTGGGCACATCCTCGGGGCGATCGCGCAGCGGCGGTACCGCAATCTGGATGACGTTAATACGGAAGAAAAGATCCTCGCGAAATTCACCGGCCCGGATCGAGGTTTCGAGATCCCGGTTCGTGGCTGCGATGATGCGAATGTCTACCGTTTTGGAGCGGTTATCCCCGACCGGCGTGATCGCACGCTCCTCGATGGCCCGCAAAACCGTGGCCTGCGCGCGAAGCGGCATGTTCCCGATCTCGTCAAGAAACAGTGTTCCTCCGTTTGCAGCCTCAAAATAGCCCACACGGTCTGCGTGCGCACCGGTAAATGCGCCTCGGCGATAACCAAACAACTCGCTCTCGACCAACGCCTCAGCCAGCCCTCCGCAATTGACCGCAGTAAACGGTCCCTCGCTCCGCGGACCGCTGTCGTGAATCGCCCGGGCGATGACTTCCTTACCCGTGCCGCTCTCGCCGCAGATCAATACGTTGGCGTTGTTGGAAGCCACTTTGTCGATCGTCAGCATCACCGATTTCATCGAACGCGATGGACCGACAATCATCGAACCCGCATGCGTTTCACGAATCTGTTCGCGCAGTTGCTTGTTCTGCCTCACCAGATCATCCTGCACGAGCAGCCTTTTCAAACGAAAAATCACCTCGTCGAAGATGATCGGCTTGCACATGTAATCCTTGGCGCCGCGCTTCATCGCCTCAACCGCGGTTTCCACCTCCCCGAACGCCGTAATCACGATGATTCCCGCATCCGGAGCCAACTCAGCCGCATGGGCGATCAGTTCCATTCCGGTCAATCCCGGCATGCGAAGGTCGGTGATGATCGCGTCCACCGATCGCGATTTGAGCATTCGGAGCGCCTCGGTACCGTCGCGGCAGGCGATAACATCAAAACCCTCATCCTTCAGAACAAGGGCGAGGTTCTCACGAAGCGTGTCCTCATCATCGGCCAGCAAAACCGTGGGTCGGGTCATGGGGCTTGCTCTCTGCGTATCCTCGTTTCGAACGCGGTGTGCACGAGTTTTTCAGGTCCGCATGACGTTGAACATGCGAATCCGTCGCACTGCCGTGTTCCATGCCGCCCATTGTAAGCGATCAACCGAATTGCTCCAACGCCCGGATCGTACCCTACGCCATGGAGTCGAGGGTCATGTTGCATGTGTCTCCCGGGGCAACAATGGACTCCACGGTCCGACTTTCAGACCCACACTACATGCGAGACAGCCGCTCATGCCTCACCGCAACCCGCCGGCGACACATGTCCGATATACGACCCGGCGCGGCGGTGGGGCTTTTCCCTAAAGTCGTCAATGAATCACCGGACAGATTCAGTCGATATACGGTGGGTCAGGCCGTGTGGGTCAGGCCGTGTGGGTCAGGCCGTGTGGGTCAGGCCGTGTGGGTCAGGCCGTGTGGGTCAGGCCGTGTGGGTCAGGCCGTGTGGGTCAGGCCGTGTGGGTCAGGCCGTGTGGGTCAGG
>JAJDDT010000034.1 GCA_029260165.1 Phycisphaerae bacterium
GGCGGTATTCGTCGTCGAATCAGATTCCACTGCGCGTCCGTCAAGTCGCTGGGATAAGCATTCCTCGCCATGGATCAGGCACTCCTTGCCAATTTCCATCCTTATCGGCGATATCCCTGCTTCTCACACACCCTCTGAGACGTACGGCTCAAGAAAAACGACGTACCATGGCCTGAAATTGCGCCCGGGTCGTGGAGCGACGCTATTCGTCATCGAATCAATGTCGATGACGCGTCCGTCAGGACCGACTTTCCTCGCCAGGGACCAGCCACTCCCTGCCACCGTCTGCATTTATCGGCAATACGGTTGTTTCCAGGACATCTCGAAAGGACCGGGCGACCCGATCTTCAAACACGGGGCAACGAAGGGCCTGCAACGCTACTCGATTCTCTTGGCACGCCGATCAAGCCCACCCTGATGCAGTATCAACTCGTTGACCACGTCCGTGCCCTCCAACACAAACGTAATCTGAGCCTCCACGCTCTTGTAAAAGAATTTCGTTTTCGATTCCGCATACACGGGCTGACGAGACTGCCCCGTGATATGGACGGTGAGTTGGTCGTCGCGCAAGTGCACGTCGAAAATGACTCCGGGGACGAGTTGGTATCGCCCCTCGTACCGACGGAGAATCTTCTTGTCCACTTGTATTGCAACGCGCGGTGGTGGTGGGGTGTAGTCAGTCAGCCTCTTCGCAGGTCGTTTCATCCCGAATTGATCGAGCCGAACTTGATGCACCTTCCCGTTCGCGTCGCGATCGAAGATCAGCCTGGCTTCCACAATCGTGTAGAAAAACGTCGTTTTCGACTCAGGATAAACCTCGTAACTTTCCTGCCCGGTCATTTGCGCGAACAGTCGTCCGTCCTTTGTCGTGATGTCGAACAAAGCCCCAGGCTGCAACTGGTAGTGCCCGACATATTCCTCGAGTACCTTGTTGGGGACGGTTACTGTTTGGGGAATGTCGTCGAGGTCGTATTTCGATTCGAGCAGGTGAAAGCCAAGATCGTCCACGCTCCGCGACGTATTGCTCAAAACGACGACGCCTCGCTTGCGGTCAGGCACGAAACCGCAAAACGTCCGAAATCCGCCCGTCCCACCATTGTGCCAGACGACCGTCGTGTCGAATCGCGTATTGATGTGCCAGCCCAATCCAATGTGAACGTAGGGTGAATTTGTGTCGCGACGAATCTTGTGAGCGTTTCGCATCGCCGCCGACAACGGTGAATCCACCAAACCCATGTTGGCTGATAGATACCGGGTCATGTCTCTCGCGGTCGAACGCAACGCACCACAGCCCGCCATGCAACTGAGAAACGTCCAGTGTCGCACAGACTCCGCACCCGCGTGTCCGGTGGCGAATCTGTTCTGTTGGGATCGCGACAGTGTTGTCCCCGTATCCCGCATCTTCAAGGGCCTGCAAATACGTTCGGACACCAGCTCCCCGTAGGACTTGCCTGTTGCCAACGCCAACGCGTGTCCAAGCAGGCCCACACCGAGATTTGAATATTCATAGGCTTCTCCCACGTCGCGAGACAACTCGTGCTTTGAAAGGAATTCGTGGAGGGTCTCAGGCGTCAGGTCGGCGTAGGGATTTCCGTCGTTGGCGGGCATGAAATTGTCAGGCAGTCGCGGAAGCCCGGATCGGTGGGTAGCCAGGTGTTCCAGCGTGATCGTCTGACCCGACCGCGAAGGCGATTTCACACCTTTCGGAAGAAATCTGTTGATCGGGTCCTCCAGTTTCATGTCACCGCGTTCGACCATGTCCGCCAACAGCGTCGCGGTGAACGTTTTCGTGATCGATCCGATCTCAAAAATGGTGTCGGGACCGACCTCGTCGGGCTTGCCGGTCTCCAACACGCCGAACGACCAGAACGCCGTCTCCACCTTTCCAGATCGTTCCTCGACGATGCCAACCACGATTCCGGCGTTGATCCCCTGATCGACGCGACGCTCGAGGCTCGCCCTGACCGGGTCGGGAAGTTTGATCGGGGTTGCGACGACAGGTGATGCTGCAAGGAGAATGGCCGCAAGTGTGGTAATCATGTTTTTGTCCTTTCCGGAACGGCGTGCAGACTACCAAACACATGGCTGATCGGTCAACGAAACGAGGATTCCACTTACAGGTCCGGATGTGTTACAATGGAAAAACACTGTGCATCCAGACGTAAACGTCACGAAGCGAGGGGTTACAGGATAATGTACTGGTACAAAACAATCACGCTTGTCGGTGTGGTCGCGTTTTCAGCAACCATGAAGTCGTCAGCCGGTGACTCACTGCGACCTGAAACGCTGTTAATTTACTATGGATTCCCCAGCTCGATCAACGCGACATTTGCCGTTCCATTAGCGGCGGCGGAGTTTGGCCGGTACGACCACATCGTTCTTGGCAACGGTATTCAGGACGGACCGGGCGATCTCACGCCGCACCCCGATCACCAGAACACTATCGACATCATCAGTCATCCCGCTACCACCAACACGCGTTTCTATGGCTATATCGACGTCGGCGTGTCCACGCAAAATCTTCCGATCGTGGAAATCAATCGACGTATTGCCTCTTGGCAGGCGATGGGTGTGGACGGCATTTTCCTCGACGATTTTGGCTACGACTTCGGCGTCACGCGGGAAAGACAAAACGAGGCCGTCAACGGCGCCCATGCACTCAATCTTCCGGTTATCGCCAACGGTTTCTTCGTCGATGACGTATTCGGAAATGCTGTCCACCCCAACAACCCCAACGGCGTGGCCACAACGTTGGACGACCGTGATATCTACCTGTTCGAGAGTCACCAGATCATCCGTGGCTGTGTTCAGTCACGAGCCGCGTGGATCGACAAGACCGAAGCAGTTCGGGCCTATCGTGACCAGATCGGTTTCAGCGTTTTTTCGATCACAACAAACAATGGTGACAACACCTTCGACCAGTCGAAATTCTTCTACGCCTGGTTCTCCGCTGTTCTTTTCAATCATCACGCCACAGGTTGGGGCGAGCATTTGTTCAGCGCCTCCGGTGTCAGCAATTCCGTCGCTCCGTTTCGCAATCGGCCAACCGTTGATCCGGGGTCGCTGTTTCTGGGAGAGATCACACACGTTGGCCCGACGTATTTGAGAAAAACAAGCACAGGGACCGTGTTTGTCGATACCGCGTCGCACGTCGCAAACTTCATCGTCGGCAGCGCGGACACCGATGGCGACGGCATCGACGACACATTCGACGTCTGCCCACAAAGCGGCGAACCAGATTTCGTCACGCCCGACGGCAGGCCGATTTCCGATCTCGACAACGACTGTGATGCCGATCTGATCGATTTTTCAGCATTTCAACAGGGATTTTCCGGGCAATAAGACCTACGTCACGCGAAGCGCCACCAGCGTACGATCGTCCTCAAACGGCGTGCCGCTTGCGAATGTCGTGACCGCGTCGACAATCCCCTCGATCACAGCGGACGTCGTTGACTGAGAACGCACAAACGTATCATCGAGTCGCGCCAACCCGAACTGCTCGTGATTCGGACCGAAGGCTTCAACAATTCCGTCCGTGTATAGCAGCACCTCGTCCCCCGACGCCATCGACACACGCGCCGTTTCAAAACTCAATCCGCAGTCAATCCCCAACGGCATCTGCACCGCGCCAGCCAACGACGCGATCGCGCCGTCATGCGTCCGAAGACGCGGCGGGTTGTGACCGGCCGACGAGTAGGTGAGCGTTCCTCGACGTGCGTCAAAAACACCGTAAAACGCAGTAGCGAACGTCACCTGCGGCAACTGCTGGGAACATTGTTGTTGCAAATGTTCATTCGCAAACGTCAGCACATCCGCCGGCGCGGAAAGATCACCTGGAAATGCGTGCAGGCTTGCGTGCATCCGGGCCATCACGACCGCCGCCGCCGCCCCGTGTCCGCTCACATCCGCAATGATGATCCCCGTCCGTGAATCATCCATCGGAAAAATGTCGTAATAGTCCCCACCGGCGCGATGGGCAGTTTCGTAATACGTCGCCAAATCAAGACCCGGGGTGTCCGGAAGCGTGGTCGGAAGCAGCGACCGCTGAATCGCCGCAATGGCCTGAAACTCCGCATCAAGACGCCCATAGGCCTCGCGCAACGCATCCGCCATCACGAGGTTTTTGGTCGCCTGACCAAACATATTGCTCGTGACGATCATATCGGGGAGGTTTTCAATGTCCGGAATATCACCACCGCGAAACATGCGAATGACCATATTCTGGGACTCACCACCGTCAAAAAGCGGAATAGCCACCAGCGTCTGAATCCCGTCCAGAAAATTCAGAGCGGGATCGTCAGCCGACAACGAAACATCGGACATCACGCGTGGCTCATTGGCGTAGATCAGGTTCGACAGAAGTCCACCATCCAGCAATGGCAGCTTGTCCAACTCCTTCCAGGGATTGATCTCATCCGTCCACCCCGAATACCGCGTGATTCGATACCACGGAGAATCCAACCCCCGGCGGCTCAGTGAAAGATACCCGTCCGACGGACTCAACTCGCGAATCCGGGCAGCATACTTGCGCACCATAATCTGCGGATCGGTCTGGGAACTGACATCGCGCGCAAGCTCGATGGCCCGTTCGACTTTCATCTTCAGCGTAGCCGATAGTTGTTCCAAAACGGGTCTCGCTTTCCGGGTGAACATCCCTGCCCTGAAAATTGCCTCACGCGGGCATCATAGCGCAATCTTCGTCAGTCAACCACGCGCCCTGAACCGGCACGCGATACCCGTGGTCACAAAAAAACACAATTCGCCCGGTTCGCGGTGCACCCCAAACCCCGTTCTCCGGCTAAGATGTCCCTCGACAGCGTGCCTCGGCAACACGTTCACAAATCCAGACCAGGTGAGAAAGGCCCTCAATATGTCGCTCATGACCCGCAACCATCCGCTCCTCGTCGCGTTCATTTTCGTTGCAACCACCACCGCAACCCTCGCCGCCGATTGGCCCGGTTTCCGCGGTCACGACGGCCAGGGGACCACCAACGAAACCACGATCCTCTCCACCGCACCGAACATCAGCCTCAGGATCCGCTGGATGCACGAACTCGGCAGTGGATACTCCGGTGCCGTCGTCGCCGATGGACGCGTTGTCACAATTTTTTCCGACGGCAAGGACGACGTCGTCGCGGCGTTTGACAACGACACCGGCAGGGAGCTGTGGCGGTTCGCACTCGACAAAACCTACGAAGGCCACGACGGTTCGCACACCGGCGCCATCTCAACGCCGCTCGTCGCAAACGCAACCGTTTACGCCCTCGCACCCCGCGGACGATTCGTCGCACTCAAACTCGCCGACGGCGCACTCGTCTGGTCGACCGACCTCGCCGGGGATCATCACGCTCGGAAACCACACTACGGATTCGGCACCTCACCCATTCACGCCAACGGACTCATCGTCATCCAGCTTGGCGCTGAAAACGCCTCCCTCGCGGCCTTCGACGCAAAAACGGGCGAAAAACGCTGGACCCGGGGCAGCGACGGTGTGCAGTATCAGAGTCCCATCGTGCAACGATCGGAAAACGGTTCGTCACGGGTGATCGCCACCGGCAACAGGAAGATCCTCGCTCTCAATCCATCGAAAGGCGACGTGGTATGGGAGCACGAGCACGGTGGACGCGGAATGTCCCGAGGCGTCCCAAGTCTCACGCCCGTGTCCGCAGGAAAGCGTCGATTCTTCCTCGCCCTCAACGACGACTCGTCAACCATGTTTACCCTCGACGGTGAAGCCACCGCCACCTCGTTCAACCAAAAATGGAACAGCAACGCCATCAGAAACAGCTTCAACATCCCCGTCTACCACGATGAACACATCTACGCGTTCAGCAGCCGATTTCTGACCTGCGTGAACGCGGACACCGGCGACAGCGTATGGAAATCGCGCGACCCCGGTGACGGTTTCTTTATTCTTGTCGACGGACATCTCATCATCGCCACCAAGGAAGGCTCGCTCCACATCGCCGACGCAACCACTACAGGATACGAAGAACGCGCCGCCCTCAAACTTTTCGACGACCTCTCATGGTCACACCCCGCCTTTTCCGACAACGCAGTCTACCTCAAAGGTGTCAACCACCTCGTCCGCGTCGACATCACCCGTGATTCGACAGCCACGCCCTCCGTGGCAAGGTCGGATGTACCAGCCACCAACTCCGAATTCGGCGCATTCCTGAAAAAACTGGCCTCCACCGGTGACAAACAAGCCGTCGTCGATCAATTCATCGCCGCCCAAAAATTATTCCCGGTTGTTGAAAAAAACAGGGTCCATTTCATCTACTCCGGCGAAGGAACCGACCTCGCCGTCGCCGGCGATTTGTTCGGTGCAAGACAGGAAAAGCCAATGACCCGTGTCGCGGGCACCAACCTCTTCTACCATTCCATGCCCCTGGAATCGGACGCCCGCGCCAATTACATCTTCATGCGCGACTACACCGAAATCCTCGACCCCCGCAACGACCGCAAGACCACCACCAACATGGTAGGCCCGGACATGGAACTATCCTTCGGGTTCGGCGGTGATTTCCCCATGTCATGGTTCGCAATGCCCGACTGGAAAGCCCCAAACTACTTCGCCGAACCAAAATCAACCGGCAGGATCATCTCCCACGAAATCGAAACAGCCACATCCGCCAAAATCCCCGTCGACGTTTATCTTCCCGCAGGCTACGACGATTCCGACAACCGATACCCCGTCGCCTACGTCCACGGTGGGCAGGCAGCCATAACAAAGGGCGGGTTCATCCGCGCGCTGGACAACCTGACAGGCAGGGAAATCCCACCCATTATCGTCGTGTTCATCAAGCACCAACCCAACATGTTCGCTCCCGACACGCAATACCCCGAGTTCTTCACCAGGGGGCTTATCCCCTTCATCGACAAGACCTTTCGAACACAGGCGACACCCGAATCCCGCGCCAGCATTGGTCAGGGTTTCGCTGGTGCCCTCGCCATCAAATGCGCCGCCGCCGGCGAAGGGAAAGTCGCCAGGGTCGGCTGCCAGTCCCCGTTCTTCTTCGGACCCGTCACCCGGGGTTTTTTCGACTACCTCGCGCCTAGGGGCAAAACACCCATGACCATTTACCTCGAATGGGGAAAATACGATCTGCGAAACCCGCACGAAAACTGGGACATGGCCAGGGGTAGTCGCGAATTCGCAAAATCTCTTGCCGACAAAGGCTACAAATACAGGGGCGGAGAGGTCCACGACGGCACAGACTGGCCAAGCTGGCGAAACCGATACGACGCTCTTTTCAGCGCCCTGTTCCCACCCCAAAACCGGTAAAGGGCGGAGGCGGGACCCCGTAAGAAATCCATTACAAATGTCCGACGGAATACGGCACGGCGCAACGGGAAAAAATGCAGTCGCGTCGATTGTCGGCCCGTTGCCTGTTCGCGTACAATACACACGTTTGCGTGACTGAAGGTTTCTTACAGAAAGGAAAAGTTATCATGTTGCGGCGAGCTGGAGTTTTGGTCGTTTTGGCAGGTTCTATGATGTTGGTTGGATGCGCCGGCAAGAGCGCATCGTTTGGCGAACCCATGAAGTTGAGTTCGTGGCAGACAGTACCGATCGAGCATGTGTTTGCGGACATGGATCGTTACGAAGGGAAAACGGTCCGCGTGGCGGGAACGGTGGCAAAAGTTTGCGAGAAAAAAGGTTGTTGGTTGCAAATGACCGACGATGACGCGTCGCAAACCATGTTCGTAAAGTTCACCTGTCCGGTCGAAGGCCGACTGATCCCGATGGACGCCATTGGGCATCCCGTAATCGTGGAGGGTGTCGTGACGACCGAGGAGATGTCTCAGGAGGAGGCGAGGCACATGGCTGAGGACAGCGGAAAGTCGGAAGCGGAAATCGCAAAAATCGACGGACCCCGAAAACGCGTCCGCATGATGTCACCCGGTGCCGAAGTCTCCGGCATTTGACAATCGAAGTCGTTACTCCGCCCGTGGAGCGAATGGCTGCCATCGTCTGAATTCCTGCTCGATGGCAGTCATATACGTACTCGCTTCCCGGCCACTAACGTAGTGCTGATACCTGAGAACGCGCTCACATATCTGGTTTCCCTCGTTAACGAGGTGAAATTCAGCCCATGGGAGCGCGTCCCTGCTTGCGCGGAGCAGGCTCGTCGGATCGCGCTCCTCGCAGACAAACGTCTCCTGCGATGCGAGAACGAGAAGGACTTCCGAGAGAATCTTGTGCGCGGTAATCATGACAAGATTGAGCGTGATATCCGACGGGGTTTTGGTGAAAAGACCGGCGTGGACGGATTGATCCGGCGACGTCGCGCGGGCATGAATCTGCAACAGACCAGTCCATTCGGCATGGAGGCGGTTGCGGGTGTTGTCGTCCTTGATCATGGGTTGTCGTCCCAACGGGCTGTTGGACCACGTCGGTCAACAATCATCGTAGACCAATCGCGGTTGGCTGACCATCAAGTGAGCTAACCAAGCCTCACTCCGGCTCGTCGGGAGCGTCGTGGCGAGACGAGGTGTCCTCATCGATGATGCTCCCTTGTCGCAAAAGCTTTTGGACCAGATTGTATACGTCTTTTCTGCTGCCTTCTTTCCGGATTCCGGTGGCGACGAATCTCACAATCACAGTCACAAGATGGTCCCCGTTTGAAAGCTTCTCTTCAATCACGGAATAAATCGCGCGGTATCGACTGTACGGCATGCTGTATAGGCCGTGGAGTGGGCCACTCAAACCTTTGAATGCTCTGGTGGGATCGCTGTTGAGGAGGATGTCCGCTTTCTGCAGGATTCCTCGCCTGATGGTCGGGGGTAAACCGGCAAGACCCTTTTTGGCGGCCTCCGTCCATTGGATTCGAACGCGCCGTTCCGTCACCTACAGCAGTTCCCGTTTGACGTTTTCATGGTCATGCAGCCGTCCCTTGCTGATGTCCTCAAGGCTCCGCTGGAGCATTTCGAGGGTCTCCGGATCAGCCAGAATCTCAAGGGTCTCCATGATTGAGGAGAAGAATTCGACATCCACAGCCACAAAAGCGTCCTTGTTGTATCGCGTTACCGTGATAACCGGCGTCTCGCGCAAACGCTGATCCAGCGTGTTCAACTGCTTGCGAGCTTCCGAAATGTCCAGGGTATTGGGCATGCTTGCGTTTGCTTCCGACGTTTTTCCGGTGTTGTTTTGCCCCGGGACGGTCCATGGTTAACGACCACCACCCCTCAAGTCTACTTTGCTTCTCGGCGCAAAACAACTCAAAAAGCACAATTGTTTCACACATGGTGTACAAGCGCGCGGCGGGGTGATATCGGACCATGGATGCATGGAAACGCGAGGCCCGTATCTGCTGTGCCTGGCAGTAGTTACGTCCAGCGGAACCATTTGATCGCGAGGATGAACGAGATGACGCCCCATATCGCGAGGATCAGGATGGGTACGCCCTGGTCGAATATCGTGCTGCCCTCAAGGATGATGCTCCGCAAGGCATCGTTGAGCTGCGTGAGCGGGAGCAGCTTAATGAACGGGAGCGTGGATTCCGGGAAACGCTCGTAAGAGAAGAAAACGCCCGAGCAAAGCCACATCGGGAGCATGACCAGGTTCATCAGCCCGGAAATCGTCTCGATTTTCTCGGCCCGGCTTGCGACCAGCAATCCTATTCCGGTGAAGCTGAGCGCGCCGATGAGGGCCATCAGAACGATGTTGATGATGCCGCCCTCGATACGCACGTTGAAGACAAGCCAGCCCGAACCGAGCAGCGCGAGCAACTCAGGAATCGTAAAGACAAGCCTGCCGCCAATGAGCGAAAGCAGGAAGTGAGATTTTCGCATGGGCGTGGCGATGAGACGTTTGAGGAGTTTCTTGACACGCATGTCCGTCAGGACAAACCCGCAACCCCACAACCCACCGCCCATGAGGTTCATACCGAGCAGTCCTGGGACGAGGAAGTCGATATAGCGGGCACCGGGTTCGGTTACCTCGTTGTCTGTGACCGGGATGGGATCCTGTCGACCACCGACCGCACGCTGAAGCGCATCGTCAATCTTCGCACGAGCAAGGGCGCTTTCGGGACGCGTTGGGTCGTACTGATATTCGACCGAATCGCCCGAATCGTTCGTCTTGATGACGATGGAGGTTTTGCCATAGCGAAGCCGGTGGGTGCAGTCCTCCTGTGTGTTGATTTCGATGTCGAGAATGTCGTCAAGCTCGAGGAGCTTGGCCTTGATATCGGCGGCGTTTGCAGAAGCGACGATGTCAACAGCGACCACCTCCGGTGGTTTGCTGCGAAAAGCCAGTCCGAGCGCGAGCGTGAGCAGAATCGGAAAACCATAGGTCCAGAACATAGCCTCCGGTTCCCGGTAGAAGGTCCGCATGCGGTAGAGGAACAACTCCGTAAGTGGGTTATAGCGTTTCATCGAGTTCCTCAGCGGCCAGGTGTCTGCCGGTCAGCGTGACAAATACATCTTCGAGGCTGACGTGCCTGGTGGTGATGCGCGTGAGTGAGAGATTGTCCTTGTCCAGCCTTGCGATCAACGCGGGCAGCGCGACGTGCGGTTCTGCTACCGTCAGAGAGTAACCGTCGTCTTCCAACCGGGCGGATGAGACGCCCGACAGTTCCGTGAACAGGCTGACATCGATTCCTGAGGCATCGCCGTCACGTCCCGTCAGCGCGAATTCGATGATGTGCTCGCCGCCGAGTTGATGGATCAACTCAGAGGGGGAGCCGAGTGCGATGACCTTCCCATGATCGACGACCGCGACACGATCGCAAAGCCGTTGTGCTTCGTCCATGTAATGCGTCGTGAGCAGTGTCGTTCGAGACCGTGATTTCTGTTCGCGGATGATGTCCCACAGTTCGCGACGCGATTGCGGATCGAGGCCGGTGGTGGGTTCGTCGAGGCAGAGGAGTTCGGGGTCGCCAGCCAGCGCGCACGCGACAGCCAACCGTTGTTTTTGTCCACCGGAGAGCTTACCAATCCACGCGTCGGCCTTTTCCTCGAGGGCGACCATCGCGATCACCTCGTCGGGTTCGCGTCCGTCGCGATAAAAGCTGCGAAAAAGAGTGGCTGTTTCGCGGACGGTGAGTTTCTCGTTCAGACGCGTTTCCTGCAGACTGATTCCGAGCCGTTGTCGAATCTGATCGTCGTCCGCGCCATTCCATCGTCTGCCCAACACCTCAACCTCTCCGGAAGTCTGCTTGAGCATGCCCTCAAGAATTTCGACGGTCGTGGTTTTGCCGGCTCCGTTGGGCCCGAGCAGCCCAAAGCATTCACCAACCTCAATTTCCAGGTTGAGACCGTTCAGCGCATCGACGGGTTTTTTCTTCTTTGCGTCGTACCGTTTGAACAGGTCGCGACAGCAGACAGCCAATGACATCGATTGTGTGTCCCAATAGCGTTGATGATAAAGACGACTGAACCGCGTGCGGATTGTACCGTTCATCGTCGCCCGGTCCAGCCCGATGCCGCCTTCAGAAACGACGTTCAGTGTCACTCGCGGTTTTGCTGTTTCTGCTCCTCGACCAGCAAGTCAGCCTCTTCGGATCGCCCCAGCTTCATCAAACACTCCGCCAACAGCCCTCGCGTCGCCGCGATCCGATTGGCGTCCGGTTTCGACGCTCCGGATCGAATCAGGAGACTTTCGCGAAGAACACCCTCCGCCCGGGCTGCCTGATCCGTATCCATGAACGTCTTTGCGAGCGTCTCCAGCGTCCGGGCGATCCGCTTTTCGTCAGGTGAATGCTGTCGTTGTTCGATGGCAAGGGACTGTTCCAACGGAACAATCGCGTCCCGGACTCGGCCTTTCTGAATCAGAGTATTGGCGATGTTCCGAAGGGCGGTCGCCACCTTCGGATGATCAACTCCCAGGCGATCCCGCCAGATGCTGTGAGACTGCCTGAAATGCGGTTCTGCAAGATCAAACAATTTCATCCTGTACAGGAGGCTCGCAAGATTGTTGTGCCCAAGCGCAATGTCAGGATGATCGTTCGCAAGAAGGCGATACCGCATGTCCAGTGCTGATTGATACAACTCACGCGCACCGACCAGATTCCCCTGGGATTTGAGGACGCCCGCCAACGTGCTCATGCACGTCGCCACAAGTGGGTGCGACTCCCCGTGAAGCCGCGTCCAGATACCAAGCGCCGCGCGCAAACGAGACTCGGATTCATCCAGCATCCCCTTGGCTTTGAATACCGCAGCCAGATTGAACAGCGCCACCGCCATGTCAGTATGGTCGGACAGCCTCAACTCTTCGAGTGTTTCAATAGCGTGTTTGTATCGCCGCTCCGCCTCATCATATTGACCGGCCCGACGATAATACCCCGCCACGTTGAGCACAGACTCAACCGTTTCGGAATGCAACGCACCCAGCAGATATCGCCGCTGCTCGAGCGCCTCCTCGAGCAACCCCCTGGCAACATCGTGCTCCCCCTGCCAGAACATTACCATGCCGAGGTCATTCAAACTCTCCGCCACCTGAGGATGACGACCGCCGTGAATCATTTTGCGCGTGTCAAGCGCTTCACCGTGCAAGCGCTCCGCGCGATCGTAATCACCCTGGTAAAAAGCAATCTCACCGAGTCGATTGATGCTCTCCGCCGCTTCGACGCTCTCCCGTCCGAACGCCGATTCGCGCAGTGAGAGCGACCCCGTAACAAGCTCCGATGCGCGACCGTACAGACCCAGGTTAATGTAAACCCTGCCCATCGTATCCATCAGCCTTGCCTGCAATTGCGGTTGATTCGACAACTGCCTGTCTATCTTCAACGACCCGCGATCGAGAATTTCACGCGCGGTAACCGTCTGCCCCATCGCTTCGTTGGGATCGGAAATCTCGAACAGGTCCACCAGAAACTCCGTCACATTCTCCGCAAGCAGAAGGTGTTCCTCCGCCGCCTCACGCTGCGACGCTTCCGCGATGCGCGCCGCATCCGCAGCCTCTTTCTCATTTCGTGCGATACGCACCTGCAACATCGTCGTGGTCAATCCCGTTAACACCGACAACACCACAACAACCACACCCGTCAGCAACAGCTTGTTGCGTCGCACATATTTCCCGACACGATACCCGACGCTGTCGCGACGCGCTGAAATCGGAAGCCCACCCAGATATCGTCGGACATCCTCGTCCAGTTGTTCCACAGAGCTGTAACGGCGGTCGGGTTCCGCCCGAGTGGACATCGAAACGATGTTCTGCAAATCACCCGAAAGCTCGCGACGCAGACGATCCGGTGTCGTGTCGCGCATCGCAGCCACGTCGCGACAGTCGTCCCCCATGTGATTCAACGCCAACCCGGAACCCTTGTCCGACTCCTCAGCCCCTGTTCTGCCATGCGATCGGACACCCGCCACCATCCTGCGATCGTACAGTTTTCGCCCGCACAAAAGCTCGTAGAGCACCACCCCCAGCGAGTAAACATCCGAGGATGTCGTGATCGCCTGCCCCCGGAGCTGCTCGGGACTCGCGTAGTCAGGCGTCATAGGCTGTGCACTCGTGTCGCCCGTCAGCTCACCCCGTTCCGGGTCAAGAAGTTTCGCAATCCCGAAATCAAGCAGTTTCGGCGTTCCATCATCGGTGACCAGAATGTTGCCCGGTTTGAGATCGCGGTGGACGACCAGCCGCTGATGTGCGAACTGAACGCCTTTCATGACACGCCGAAACAACCCCAGCCGCTGACGAATCGAAAGACGCCCGTCGTCGCAAAACCGATCAATCCGCCTGCCGTCGATGTATTCCATCACGAGATAGGGGCGCCCATCCCCGGTCGTCCCTCCATCCAGGAGTCGCGCAATATTCTCATGCGACAAGTGCGCCAGCAACTGACGCTCGATCCGAAACCGGCGAAGAATCTCCTGACTGTCCATGCCCTTCTTGATGATCTTGATCGCAACCTGAGACTCGAACTGCTCGTCAACGCGCTTGGCCAGATAGACCGTCCCCATACCGCCGGACGCCAACATTCGAACGATCTCGTACACACCAACACGCTCACCGACCATCACTTCCGCGCCATCCCCGAGCGCCTCGCGATGATCGAAAAGCTTTGTCGCCGATACAACCGCCGAACCGAGAAACGATTCGCTCCTGTCGGCGTATGACAACAGCGACATCACCTCATCACGGAGTTTTCGATCGTCGCAACACGCCTCGTCCACCAATCCCGCACGCCGACCGGGATCGCACGACATCGCACGATCGACAATCTCCTCAATCCTGGTCCAGCGATCCGGTGTCATAACCCAGGGCTAACCCTCTCCGTCATCAAGCGCACGCACCAGAAACAAACGCGCCGCCTGCCAACCACGCTTCACAGTCGCCGTCGAAATGTCGAGAGTCTCTGCCGTCTCCTCAACACTTAACCCACCGAAAAACCGAAGCTCGACCACCATCGCCTGCTGAGGCGCAAATTCCGACAACTGTTTCAACGAGTCATCAAGCGCAACAACATCAAGAACATCAAGGCGATCATCCGCGACATCCTCGTCGACGATTCGCCGAACCCGACCTCCACCACGCTTCGCAGCCTTTCGCTTCAACGCGTGATTCACCAGAATGTTGCGCATCGCCCTGGCAGCCAGGCGGAAAAAATGACCCCGCTGGTTCGCCTGAATCGCCGTCTGCTCGCAGAGACGCAGGTACGCCTCATGAACCAACGCCGTCGGTTGCAACGTGTGATCCGGACGCTCGTACCGCAGATATCGCTCCGCCGCCCTGTGCAGCTCATCATAAACCATCGGCACAAGGTCGCCGACGCCTTTCATGTCGTCCGATGAGGGCTGCCCGTCATGTGAGGTATTCGAGGAATTTGTCATAACTGTCAAAAAAAATGGAAAATCCTGATCCCTGATTCCCACGGTTCCTGCTTGTCAGGGTGAACACGGTCAGCCGCGTCCGGTCGCTGATTGTAGCACGTTCGATTGTCGAGCGTGCAGGAAAATCCGCTCCGCGAATCTCCCGTGTCAGTGTCGAATGAGCGGGTGAAATGATGAGCCGAATTCGTTACAATTGAGGAATTGGAGAAGGACATGAAAATCACAGGCGTTACTTTTTGCACCGCACTGATCCTGTCAGCCATTTGCGGATCCCCGCTTTGGGCAGGTGATCCCGGAGACGACCCGGATTGTTGTTGCGCCCAGTTCGGGCTTTGCCTGCCGATCGTCGATGGAGAGGAATGCCTCGGTAACATCCTCTGCCCGCCGGATAACGTGGGGGCCTGCTGTTTAGGCGACTCATGCGCGGAACCTGTCGGCGGCGACGCATGCACCACCTCCGGCGGTACCTACCTGGGCGACGACAGCACCTGTGGCGACGGCACAGGCTGCGACTTCCCCGACCTGATTCTCCCCTGCTGCCTGAACGGCGAATGCACCGAAACCACCGCCGGCGACTGCGCAGCCCTGGGAGGACAATCCATCGGTATAGGCAACCCGGGAGGTGGATGCGACGTCGTTAACTGTGGCGGCGTGGACCCACCCGCGTTCGGTGCCTGTTGTGCAAACGCAGGCTGTCTGGGCGTTGTGACCGAAGACGCATGTGCGGGAGTTGGCGGCACCTTCCTTGAAGATCAGCAGGACTGTGGCCCGGAGTGCGGGAACATTCCCCTGCCCACCATCGAATGCTGCTGTCTCGACGGACAATGTCTCCAGATCGGCACCCAGGAATGTGAGCAAATGGGTGGAACCGCCGTGGAGGAAGTCTCAACCAACCCCATCGGATTGTGTCGCTGTGAAACGGGTGGGGTAGCCGTTTGCGACACCCCGTCAGTCGTTCACCCGCCCAACACCCTCCCGATCGTCGATGTCAAGGAACCCGCGGAGGAAACCGATCCGCCCGATACCCTGACCATTCCTATCACGGGATACATCGACCCAAGAGCGGAAAGCACCGACGGCAAACAACTCGACGTCGGCATCCAGGCTGCCATCATCGCATTTGATCGACCCGTCTACGGATCACGCTTCGGCGAACCCGTCACCACCGAAAATTTCTCGATGGAACAGACCGGTGAGCAGACACCCCCGACGGTCGTCGCCGTCGAAGTCATCGATCCGCAACAAATCCTCGTCGAATGGGACAGACCCCTGTCACTCAAACAATGGACCACCATCAAAGCCGACGTCTTCAGTGCGTTCGGATCGCGGATTAGCAACCTCGGAAATCTCGGCGCGGGCATCAACGAGCCGGACCGCATCGACATCGGTTTTCTCCCGGGTGATCTGGACCAGAACGGCACCGTAACGCCGAACGATCTCTTCCGATTCCGCCAGGGCGTCAATGGCCTGTGGGAACCGGGTTTCGGCATGATTGAGGATTTCCTCGACATCGACCGCAATGGAGCAATCCAACCTCTCGATCTGTTCCGCCTCAGACAAATCATCAACGGAAACGGCGTCGCAACCCAACCATGGTCGGGAGAGTCCATGACCACAGACCAGCCGTAATCCTCCTGGATTTGGATGACCGCCTGGTTCACACCGCGGCTGATTCCCGGCATCGTTCGCCGGGAGTCAGCCGCGTCTTTTTCCCATCGCATCCTGCCATTCACATCCCGTCGTCGCTCCGCCATAATGCCCGCGATGGCTGACGCGAAAAATGAAATTCAATCGCTCCGCGACCAGATCGACGAGCATGACCGGCGATACCACGACTTCGCCAGGCCAATCATCTCCGATCGGGAGTACGACAGGCTGATCGACCGCCTCAAACAGCTCGAAACCAATCACCCCGAACTCGCCGCGCCCGACTCTCCGACCCAACGTGTCGGCGGAAAACCCATCGAGGGATTTGTTCACGTCACCCATGCCCAACCCATGCTCTCGATCGACAATACCTACAACGAAAACGAACTCCGCGAATTCGACGGACGCGTCGCCAGAGGTCTCGAAGGTGAACCGTATACCTACGTTGTTGATCCCAAAATCGATGGGGTCGCCATTTCCCTTCGCTACGAAAAAAGCCTCCTCGTTTTCGCAGCCACAAGAGGCGATGGCAAAGTCGGTGATGACGTGACGCACACGATCAGGACCGTCAAGCCGATTCCGCTGCGACTGCGCGGATCGGACGTGCCCGACGTCGTTGAAATCCGCGGCGAGATATATTGGCCTCGCGATGCGTTTGATGCGTACAACAGGAAGCGCGAATCTGCCGGTCAACCTGTTTTTGCCAACCCGCGAAACGCGACAACCGGGACGTTGAAACAACTCGACGCGAGCAAAGTGGCTGGCAGAGGTTTGAGTTTCATCGCCCACGGTTTCGGTCAGGTCAGCCCGGTGAAGTGGAAATCGTTTTCCGCGCTGCTCGGCGCGTTCAAAAACTGGGGCGTGCCGATCGGCGAGATCGCAATCGCAGAAACGATCGACGAAGTCATCGCGCGTGTCACCGATTGGGATGGGAAACGTCACGATCTGCCCTACGAAACCGATGGCATGGTCATCAAGGTCGATTCCCTGCACCACCGCGAGGTTCTTGGTGAAACCTCGAAATACCCGCGATGGTGCATCGCCTACAAATTCGCCGCGGAACAAGCGGAGAGCAAAATCAAGCGGGTCGATTTCCAGGTCGGCAAGAGCGGAACCATCACCCCGCGCGCTGTTCTGGACCCCGTGCAGCTTTCGGGTACCACTGTTAGCCACGCGAGTCTGCACAATTTCGATCAGGTCGATCGCCTCGACGTGCGCATCGGCGATACCGTCATCGTCCAAAAAGCCGGTGAAATCATTCCGCAGGTAGTGCGCGTTGTCACCAAAGATAGCCCCGGTCGCGGAGAGCGCATCGTTCCGCCAACCAAATGCCCGGTGTGCGAAGGTGCAGTCGGGAAGGACGAGGGCGGGGTGTATGTGCGCTGCGTCAACCCGATGTGTCCGGCCCAATTGAAAGAGAGGCTGATTCATTTTTGTGGCCGCAACCAGATGGATATTGAGATTTTGGGTGAAGTCGTTGTCGAAAAACTCGTCGATAAGGGTTGGCTGACGTCGTATGCAGACATCTACACATTGCCGGAACAACGTGACGAACTCGCCGAAATGTATTTTGAATATGAACGAGAAAACGCCGGTGAAATCAAAAAGGTATCCGTGCGATACGGTGAGAAACGGGCGGACAAATTGGTCGAAGGTGTCGAGAAGAGCAAGCGTCGCCCGCTGTCGCGGGTGTTGGCTGCGTTGAACATTCGCCATGTCGGTGGATCGTCGGCGGAATTGTTGGCGGAGCATTTCGGCACGATGAAAAAACTTTCCGAAGCGAGTGAAGAAGCGTTGCAGGAAGTGGACGGTGTCGGACCGGAGATGGCGAAATCCGTGCGGGTGTTTTTCGATAGCGAGGCGGGGCGATCAACCTGGGAAGCGTTGCGCGAAGCGGGTGTCAACATGAAACAGCCGACCCGTGCGTCCGGCGGCGACGGATTGCTTGCGGGGAAAACCATCGTCGTGACCGGGACGCTGGAACGTCTGGGGCGGAAGGAAATTGAGTCGATCATCAAGGAACTTGGCGGCAAAACGACGGGGAGTGTCAGTAAAAAAACCGATTTCGTGGTGGCTGGCGACAAGGCTGGCAGCAAACTCGACAAAGCCAACAAGCTCAGCGTCGAAGTCATTGATGAAACCACCTTTCTAAAACGCATCGGTCGGGATTAACGCAGAATCGTTGTTCGGGAAGCGCTTGGCGCTGGAAAACATGGTCTTGCGTTTGCGCCACCCACAAGGGGTGACGCTACATTTGCTGGGCACTATTCGCTGTTGAATAATCGTTGGAGGGCGGCGTAGTCGTTGTAGTCGATGTCGTTGTCGGCGTCGGCGTCGAAAACTGCGCAATTGCCGGCGAGTTTGCCTTCGGGACCTGTGACGCAGTTGTTGAATGCGTTGACGTCGAGCAGGTTGACGACGTTGTTGTTGTCGGGATCGGCGAAATCGGGGCCGATGTCAAATGTGATGTTGGCGGATTGTCCGGTGTTGCCTGCGAAGTCGGTGGCACTTGCGAAACAGGTGACGGTCACGCCGGCGGGTTGGGCGGGGATTTCGGCGCGGTACAGATCACCGCCGGAAAAGTGCAGCGGGGTGGATAAGAGGTCACCGGCGTCCACGCGGTATCTCAGGACGGTTTCCTGTGCGAAGAAATTCCGGTCCCCGGTCATGCCATCGCGGATGGATACGCGAACGATGTGCGAATCGGCAACGTTGTCGGTGTCGGCCAGGTTTTCGAGGTTGTGGAAAGTCGGTGGGCGGGTGTCGGCGGGACCGGTGTTCATGTAGACGCGGTTTCGGAATGAGCCTGACTCGCCCTGGGCGGTGACGATGTCGCGTGCTCCGTCGCCGTCGAGGTCGCCGATTTCGATGTCGAGGCTTGAGTCGTTGAAAATTGTGATCATGCCGTTGGTCCTGGTCATCACACCGCTGCCGTTGTTGATGTAAAACCGTTCGCCACCGGACCCGAGCCTGGCGATGACAAAATCGAGATCGCCGTCGTTGTCCACGTCCACGAAATCGCCGTCGTTGTCATCCTGGAACGGATTGATGGGCAGGGCGGAGCTGGTGATGTTTGAGAAGTCGCCGGTTCCGTCGTTTTGGTAGACGAGTTCGGTGGAACCGCGGACGACGAAAAGGTCGAGATCGCCGTCGCCGTCGATGTCACCGTTGTCGATCGAATAGGTTCCGTTGCCGTCGTTGGGCAGGTTCGCGAGGGTGATGTCGGAGAAGTGGCCTGCTCCGTCGTTTCGCCACAGTTGGGACCGCGCGTCGCGATGGGCCATGACGAGGTCGAGGTCGAGGTCGCCGTCGATGTCAACGAACGAGCAGTCGATGCTTTGTGCGACAGCGGTGCCAGGCAGTTGGGATGATGCGTTGGTGAAGACGCCGTCTCCGTCGTTGAGGTAGAGACGGTCGAGTCCGGTTCCGAAGGCGGAGGTGCCGGTGTTGGTGAAGATGAGGTCGAGGTCGCCGTCGTTATCGACGTCGCCGAAATCCGCGTCGGAACCGCTGAAGTTGGCGGTTGGCAGTCGGTCGTCGGTTTCGTCGGTGAATGTGCCCGCACCGTCGTTGATGAACAGCCACGACTGGGTGTTGAAGGTGTTGACGATGATGAGGTCGAGGTCGCCGTCGCGATCAACGTCACCGAAATCGACGTCGCGGGTGAACCCGGCGAGGTTGGGCATCTGGTCGGCGGACTCGTCAGTGAAGACGCCACTACCGTTGTTGATGTAGAGTCGGTTGGTTTGCTGTTGTTGGGGTCCGGCGAATCCGGATCCGTTGGCGAAGAGCATGTCGAGGTCGCCATCGTTGTCGACGTCGGCGAAATCCACCTGTTCGGAGTATTCAAACGGTGACGGTGCGGGCAGACGTGGGTTGGTGTCCTCGTCGAATTGCTGGGCATGCGTCATGGACGCGAACGTGGCGATGGTGCAGACGAGCAGTGTGGTGATACGGGCAGCGGTCATGTTGTGTTGGGTCCTTCTGTCTTTCGGACGCGTCGTTTGCGATTGTGTCGCGGGGTCGGCGTTCGGTTGTTTCGATGTTATCGAACCTTCTTGCGCGGGTTGTCTGCGCTGAGGGATCGGGGTGTATTGTAGCGGATTGGCGGGCGAAACGGAGGGTGTTTTTGTGTGGAAAGCGGGTGTGGCTAAGTGTGGGTGGAAAATGGGTAGGCTGACCGGATTTGTCGTGTTTCGATTGGTCATGTAGAGGCTCCGCTGTTTGGGTGTTGGCTGTTGCGTTTTTCGATCGTGCATGTCCATGCTTCGTACTCTGTTCCCTCCTCTATAAGTACGCGCCAGGTGATCGAACTTTTTTTTAGAGGCGAGCGCCTGTTGGCACGGTGGCTACGGGGGTTTTTGTCGGAAGTTGTTGGGGGTTGGTGTTCGGATTTGCAGGGTTTTTCGATTTGGGGTGAAAAATGCGAGGTTGATCGGCGGGTTTGTTGTGGTGGGGAATTGGTTGATTCAGACGATGGCAGGGGTGACAATCGGGTGGCGGGTCGAAGAGATTGTTTTGCGGTTGGGTTTTTTGGGAGAAAAGTGATGTTGGGTAACTGGGCGTATGGGTTGTTGGTGGTTCCTGCGGCGGGGGTGTATTTGCGGATGGCGGCTTGCTGAGGTGATCCGAAATCGATGTTCGGTTCGGGCATGATTATGGCGGGGTTGCCGGTTTTGTTTTACTGGTCGAAGTTGCGCGGGAAGTAGTTCTGTCTGGATGCAGCCTGTTGTGGGAGGACGGCTGTTGGGTGGTGCGGCGTGTTTTTGGCGGTTTGGGCTGGGTGGCCCACGTTCTCTGAACGTGGGGGAGTGATTTTGTGGGTTGCGTGAGCGAGGTGCCTTGTTCTCACCACTCGATGGGCCAATGACCGCTCCAATCCATTTGGATGATGGAACGGTCGTCGTATTCGTAGAAGCGAAAACTGCTCCATGGCCAATCTTCGGCGGTGGTGACGAGGTCAGCAGTGACAGGGTTTTTGTGACAATAATCGATTTTTTCCAGAAGTGCCTTATGTCGTGTGATGTTGAAGTCGTAAGCGCGTTTCATCCAGACGGATTGCCCGCGTTGGTGGGCCATCCACTCGTTGATCGCCGGTGACCAGAGAGTTCCGTGGCGCGCCTGCATCTCGCGAAGTTTGTTCTTTCCATAGTAACCGACGTATTGTTTCAAGGTCTTGATGATTATCGAGATTGGGATCGGCTCGTCATTGCGCCGTTTGTGTGGGTAAATGATCAGGTGGATATGGTCGGGCATGATGACGTAGCTGATCAGGCAGATGTCATGGTGGTCGCGAAGTCGGTGCAGTGCGTCGATGACGATGATCTTCATTGCGTCGTGATAAAAGAATGTGAGTCTGTGGTAGCATGAAATCGTCAGGAAGTGGACGTGCCCCGGTTCGTCGATTCGTCGCAGGCGTGATGGCATGTTGACCGAGAGTAGTGGTTTTGTATGACCGTGCAAGGTGGTTTGGCGTCGGGTTGCGTTTGAAATCTGTCCCCCACGTTCAGAGAACGTGGGCCACCCGTCGCCTGGTTTGGTGCCGGGTCGTGTTTGAAATCTGTTCCCCACGTTCGGAGAACGTGGGGCACCCGGGCGAATGCCATTGAATTCGAGGTTATTTATTGTGTGGTGATGGCCATTCCTGCACAGCAGTAGGCGATTGCGATGGCGTCGGCGACGTCGTTGGGTTCCGGTGGGGCGGGGAGGTTGAAGGTGGCGGTGACGGCGTTTTGCATTTGGGTTTTGGTGGCGCGACCGTTGCCGGTGAGGTGACGTTTGACGGCGGTGGCTGCCAGGTCGTGGATGGTGATGTTGCGTTTTGCGGCGGCGGCGAGGATGACGCCTCTTGCGTGGCCCATCTGGATGGCGGTTCGAGGGTGGGCGTAATGGGCGTAGAGTTTTTCGACGCCCATGGTGACGGGTTGCCACTGGTCGAGGATGGCGGAGATGTCGGTGTCGATCTGGTTCAGTCGCTGGGGCAGGGGTGCGGATGCGTCGGTTTTGCAGATGCCCGCGTCGCAGATGACCGGGTGTGGGCCTGCGACGTCGAGGATGGCGTAACCGGTGGTTTGGAGGCCTGGGTCGATTCCGGCGATGAGCATTTGTGTATGATGGGGGATGTGGGGGGTGGATGCAATCTGCTCTGCTTGTCGAGCTGCGGAGGGTCCGGAAGACTCATGGTGACGGCAGGTGCGAGCACCTGCCCTACGCGACTACTGTACTGTCAGTTTTGAATCTGCGGATAGAGTCGTTTCAGCTTGATCCTTGCGTCGCTGGTGGTGAACCGCCAATCGACGCCCGTTTGGCTCGCATTTCGGTCGGCCTCCCAGGCTGCGAATTCACTCCGCAGAAAC
>JAJDDT010000035.1 GCA_029260165.1 Phycisphaerae bacterium
CCCGACCTATGTGACAGTGAGGATAAATCGTACAGTCCCGGCCGATGCGAACGCCGGCGTCGATGGTGACGTACGGGGCGATGCTGACGTTGTCGCCGATGTTTGAGGATTCGTCGACCACAGCACGGGGGTCGATGCCCCATTTCGG
Source organism: Phycisphaerae bacterium (assembly GCA_029260165.1). Lineage (GTDB taxonomy): Bacteria > Planctomycetota > Phycisphaerae > UBA1845 > UBA1845 > OFTM371. The sequence goes on from JAJDDT010000035.1 coordinate 149, forward strand.
ATGTTTGCGATATCCGTGGATGCGGATGATGGCTGCGGTAACAGCGGCATAGGGGTCACTGCATTTGATGAACGATTTACCGTCCGGCGTGGTGGTCGTGGCGGGGGTGATGACGGCGGATGCTTTTGTGGAGGCGAGTTGCGATGCGTATTTCGGATTTGAGAGAAAGCTGATTTCGCCGGGGACAGCGTCTTCCAGGGTATTGACGGCTGAGACCGTCAACTGCCTGTCGCCGTCGATTTCGTTGGCGAAACCGTTTTCGGTCAGGAATGCGGAAAGGTCGCCGAGCGTGACACTGCTCACAGTTGAAAGTCTCCTCCAAAGGGTGTTACGCGTGCGGGGTATGGTATCGGCTGCCGGCGACGGGCGTCAATGTTGCGTTCACGAACGCCAAAACTGCCACCACGGACGTTTCTGCGGCTGATCGGAATCCTGATTGCGTATATTTCGTTGCATGACGGTGTTGGACGGGAGTTTGGCGCGCATGGCGAGCAGATGCGATCGGGAGAATTGTTGGGGAACGTCGCGGAGACGGGTGCGGGTGGTGTCGGTGAAAACCGCCCCCTCGGGTGGAAGTTCGTTGTCGTCGTAGAATTTGAGGGCTTCCTCCAGACATTGGGCGGCTTCGTAACCTAATCGGCGGGCTTCGATCCTGTCGGATTCCTTGCTCGCAGCTTCGAGAACAACGCGGAAAAGCGTGATCCATTGGCCGACATCGAGCAGGCGGGATGGTTCGTCGGTCGGGTTGACGACGGGGTAGAGATTGTTGCGGTCGGAATCGGGTGCGTCCGGGTCAAGTTTGAATTCCAGCGTGGTCTTGTCCTGGCAACCGGCGCATTCGACATCGACTCGCAATCGACTGGATTCATCTTCAGCGTGTTGGCGAAGCGCGTTGAGACGTCCTTTCCTGCACGCCCGGCAAGGGGTAGCCATCAGGTAGAATTGGATCTCGACGACGCTTTTGGATTGCAGGATTTGGTTGGTCAACCTTTCATCCCTGAGCGTTGACACGATCGGCGACCGACTAGGGCGTTTCGTTTGTCGGACTGCCCGAAGGTGCCGTGGCTGACTCACTCATTGCGGCGGCCAGTTGCATGAACACGGGCATCATTTTGGCATCTCGTTGCTGCGGCGACAGCGCCTTGTCTTTCAGAATTTCGATGAGTTGCGTCATGGCAGCCGAGACCTTCTCACCCATTTTTTGTAACGCGTCAACCGATTCGACACGGGTCTGGCTCGATATGAACCATTGGCCGTTTTCTTTCACGAAAGTGTTGGTAACCAGTGGATTCGTGATGGTCGCGAGCGTCTCAGATTGTATTGACACGTCGTCAATGGTGATGTCGAAATTCAGGTTCGATTCCATCGCCTTGAGGATGGCTTCTGCGTTGGTGACCGGCGGGTCCGCTTTTTTCATCAGTGATATGAACTCGCGAATCCTGGCCACTGCTTCCCCCTGGATATCGATGGTTGCGACAAGCAGAGGTCGCTGGTTGCTGACGGCCAGGTCCGCTTGTTTTTGAAAATCGTCGGATTTTAACGCCGTCTGGTAATTCCTGATCAACTCGGTGATGAGTTCCTCGTCTGACGGTGGGGTGGCACCGAGTTCGGCGAAATCGGCTCGGCCTTCCAAAATGGAGGCGTCGAGGTTCGGCGGGGTCGATGGTAGAAGCGGATTTTCAGCGGTCCCGAGGTTAACGTTCCACTCCTCCGGCGCGTCGGGCGAGTCGCGACAGCCTGCGACGAGGCACAATCCGCACAACATGGTGACAACAATCGCAATTCTCATAAATCGGTACACCGTCCAATCGGGAGGTTCATCGGTACACTGCGGGTTCCAAGCTATCGCTGTCGGGTACGGGCGTCAAACATCCTGCACTATTTGCGATAAGGCTTGATTTCTCCGGAATCGAGTCGGCGGAAATAGTCCCTGGCGGCCGCGAGGAGCCTGGGCATCAGGATCAGCACGACGGGGAGGTTGCAGAGGACCATGAGGCCTGTGGTGCCGTCGGAGAAGTTATACACCGTGTCGAATTTCTCCAGAACCATCCCGAAGAACACAAATATGACGAAGACGAATTTATACGGGAGGATCGCACCAGGGCCGAAAATGTATTCCGCCCCTTTTTCACCGTAGTAGGACCAACTGATCATGGTGCTGAACGCGAACAGGCAAACACCGATGGTGATGATCCACTTACCGAGGCCTGCGAACCCCGAATCAAATGCAAAGCGCATCATTTCGGCACCTGCGAGTTCGACGAAGGCAGGCTGATCGTTGGCGATGGTTGACCATGTCTCGTCCGTGGTATCGGTTGGCCTGGCCAGGGTGATCTGTCTTATGTCGCTCCACGATGAAGCGTCCGGCGGATCGATTGACGCGACATTGGCAACGACGGTTTCGAGCTTCTGGTCGGCGACGCGTTTGGTATGGATGGCGATGTCCGTCTTGTTGACGAGTTCGCGATGGAAGGATGCGTGAAATGCATCATCGATATCCGGGTCGATGCTGATGACGGCCGTCGTCGCATCGATCTGACTGACTTGTCCGACGGCGGGTCTGTTCCATGCGCCAGTCATCAGGATCACCAGCGCGCTCATGGTGCAGATGATCAACGTGTCGATGAACGGTCCCATCCCCGCGACGACGCCCTCTCGGATGGGTTCGTCGGTCTTGGCAGCAGCATGGGCCATGGCTGCCGAACCTTCGCCGGCTTCGTTGCTGAAACAAGCACGTTTGAGTCCCCACTGGAAAGCGACCCAAATGCTGACACCGACGAATGATCCCTCGGCGTTTGAGGGGGCAAATGCAGATTTGAAGATGAGTGCAAGGTACTGCGGAATCTCCGAGGCGTTGGAGAAGATGATGAACAAGGCGCCAAGAACGTAGAGCACGCACATCACGGGCACGAGTTTCGACGCGACGCTGCCGATCCGCTTGATACCCCCGATGATGACCATCGCCACGAGAATCGAAACGACGGCGGCGGACAAGTATTTGTCGACGCCGAAATTGGCGGATAGCTGGTTGGAAACATTCCAGCCCTGATACATGTTTCCCCCACCGAAACTGTTCAGCATCGTCGAAATGGCAAACACGACTGCGAGCACCTTGAAAATGACCCAGAACGCGTTGCCCTTCGCTTTCAGAGGTTCAACCAGTGCTTTCTGCATGTACCACATGGGGCCACCACGAACTTCGCCACGAGCGTATTCGGCAGCACCGGGGTCGGGTGGTGATTCGCCCCTGTATTCGAGAGTGCGCGATTCCGCGTCGCGTTCGATCAGAGCTGGAGCGCTCGGATCGGGGACATCGCGAATGTCGCGGTACATGACCGCCAGGGAGCACTCGGCGAATTTGAGCGCCATCCCGAAAAAACCGATGACCCACATCCAGAACACTGCGCCCGGCCCACCGATCGAAATCGCAACGACTACACCTGCTATGTTGCCAAGACCGACGGTGGCGGAGAGCGCGGCACACAGAGCTTGAAAATGAGAAATTGCGCCAGGATCGTCCGGGTCGTCGTAATCGCCTCGAACGCAGGCGAAGCCGTGGGTGAGGACGCGCCACTGCGAAAATTTCGTGGCGATGGTGAAGATCAACCCGCAGGCGAGCAGGATAAAGAACAGTGGAAGCGCCCAGACGGTATCCACGAAATTGGTGGCCATCTCGGACAATGTCATCGCCAACGGCATGTTGATCTTCCTTTCGCAGCCCGCGTGTAAAAAACCAGAGCGGACGGATTGTACGGAGCGATGTGGCGTCTTGCAAAGAGATTGCCTTCGGTGATTTCACTTGCACACAATCGCCGATGTCGTGTAATGTCCCCCAGCGAGTGAACGACCACACACGACGGATCCGTTAGTCATGAGCAAACCCGCCGGCGGTGATCCCGCACCACAACAGGAACACTGGGGATCGAAATTCGGCGTGATCCTCGCCGTCGCGGGGTCAGCCGTCGGATTGGGTAATTTTCTGCGGTTCCCCGGCGTGGCTGTCAACAACGGCGGCGGCGCGTTCATGATCCCCTACATTCTGAGCTTTCTACTGCTCGGCGTGCCGATCTGTTGGTGCGAATGGACCATGGGCAGGCTCGGTGGTCGTTTTGGGCAGAACAACGGACCGGGAGTGATGTACGCGCTGTGGCGACGCGGACCGGCCAAGGGCATCGGTGCGCTGACGCTGTTCATCCCGGTCGTGGTGTATATGTACTACGTCGTCATCGAGGCGTGGTGTTTGATGTACGCCATCGAGTTTTTCAAGGGCGGGTTCGGCGAGATGTTCGCGGACGCTACCAGGGGACTGACCGATGGAAAGGAAATCGTCGGCGCCGTCGTCGGGAAAGCCGGCGACTATTTCGGAACAACCACCGGCCAGAGCGAGAACGGCGGGATGCTTGTGGGCAGTCTGCCGTGGATGGTCCTGATATGCTTTGTCGTGAATTTTGTCATTATCTATCGCGGCGTGACCCGGGGGATCGAGTCGTTCTGCAAGGTCGCGATGCCGCTTCTGATTTTCTGTGCGTGCATCATTCTCGTTCGCGTGCTGACCCTGCCGAACATTTCAACCGGGCTGGGGTTCATGTGGAACCCGAAGTGGGAAGCGCTTTTGGATCCGCAGGTCTGGCTTGCGGCAGCGGGACAGATTTTCTTCACCCTGAGCGTCGGATTCGGCTTGATTCTCTGCTATTCGAGCTATTTGCGCGAGAATGACGACGTCGTGTTGACGTCGCTGAGCGCGTCGAGCACCAACGAATTCTGCGAGGTCATCCTTGGCGGGATGATCGTTGTGCCTACGGCGTTTCTTTTTCTCGGCGCTGAAAATGCAACCGGCGGAACGTTTTCGCTTGGATTTCTGACGCTCCCTGCGATCATGCATTTCATGCCGTTCGGAAATTTCTTCGGCGGCATGTGGTTCGGTCTGCTCTTCCTGGCTGCTGTCACGTCGTCGCTTAGCATGTTGCAACCTGCCATCGCATTTCTCGAGAACGGTTTCGGGTTGAAACGCACGGGCAGCGTCGTTCTGCTGGGCGTCATCACCGCCATCGGAGCCGCACCGATTATCTACTTCTCGCACAATCTGACGGCGTTGGATCATGCGGACTTCTGGTGCAATTTCAGCATGATTCTGGCTGCCACCGCTCAAGTCATCATGTTCGGTTGGGTCATCGGAGCAGCCCGCGGATGTCGCGAAGCCAACCGCGGTTCGGATTTCGCGTTGCCGAAATTCATGCCGTTCATGATTCGCTACATCACGCCCACATTCTTGATCGTGGTACTGGGCGCATGGACCTACAGCACCCTGCCGGGGTACATCGAAGGCATGAGCCCAACGACCCGCGGCGTGAGTGCGGCGACGGCCGTCTATCGACCTGTGATCGCTGAACATTTCGCAACAGACGAACTCTCCGCGGAACAAATCGACACGCGTCTGCTGGAACTGGTTGGAAAAGATGCCCGAAAACGTCCGCTGCCCGATTGGCTTGGCGAGCACGAAACCGCCGCCGAAGAGGCCAGGGAGGCGTCGTCCGACGACGCGAGTGTCGCGAGAATGGTGTTTATCGGACTGATCGTCCTGTACCTGTTCCTGCTGGCGCTCGCGGATATCGCCTGTCGGAACAACATAGGCCGACGCATCGCCGAAGCGGAGGCGCGCGGTGTGCGACTGGAGTGATCGATGGTGGTTAGCCTGATTCAACTGATCGCACAAACACCGGACCAACCGGTTCAACTCGAGCCGGCGGGGATGGTCATGATGGGTTTGAGCATCACCATCGTCTGCGGTCTGACGACGTTTTGCATTTTCAGGATTTTCCGCGAAACGTCGCCCGAGCAGCATCACCACGTCCCGCTCGACATCGATACCCACGATCGCGAATCGTAGCCAATCACCGTCTAATGCAAGTCGGGGTTTTCGGATTTGCTCTCGTAATCCGGCATGGGACCGAAGAGACGTTCCATCTCATTCGCGATGGCCAGCGCCCTGGCCCGGTCGCGAACAGCCGTCAACTCACCCTGCAGAGTCGCCCGCTCGAAAAGACGCTCTCCCTGTCCCACGCGCCTTTGCGGAGAAAGAGAAGACAACTCCAACAGGCCCGTCATACTGCCCTTTTTGCGGTTCTCCTTAAACGAAAAAAAACCGCTCCCGCCAAATGTCGCACCATCCGGACCCGCCAATATCATGTAACTCACGGTGGCATTGATCAAGCTCGGTTCGGCGTGGGTGACACCGGGTCTGGGCAACCAGAACGTGCGGATGTGAACGATCTGCGTGGTCGGGACATTGCCGTCGGTTCGCGATGTCCTACTGGCAATAATTTCGAGATTCTGGTGCCCGTCAAAACAGTAGTAACACTCGTCAAAATCCTGATGGAAGCTCTCCGTACCCCCGCCAACCGGGTAATTGACGATGCGAAACTGTGTCCGCCGCTCCGCACAACCAGCCATCGTCAACGCAAGGCAGCCAATCAACAGGAGGCTTGTTTTTCGTGTCATGTCGGGCACGTTACGAATCAGAACCGGGTGCGTCAACGACAAATTTGAAATCGGGACTTGTAATGACCGTCCCAGCCACGTCGAAACCTGAGGTTTCAAAAACGTTGAAATCCGCCCGGCAGACTGGTAGGACCGGACGTCGCACCTATAATTCAGCGTTGGTGCGGAATGTTGCTCTGCGGGTGTGAAGCGATGACAGAATCAACCGAAACTCAAAAAATGCTCCGGATCGGCGCGGTGTCGTATCTCAACACCCAGCCACTGATCGAAGGACTTGACGATCTTTCAGGCGTGTCACTGATCCGAGCGGTGCCGGCTGCTCTGCCAGCCATGCTCGACGACGGGTCGATTGACGTCGGACTGGTCCCGATCATTGACACCGTTCGCGACAATCGTTCGTGGAAGGTGTGCTCGAACGCCTGCATCGGGTGCGATGGCGCGACGTTGACCGTACGCGTCTTCTCGCGGGTCGATGCGCGCGACATCACGACGATCCACGTCGATGGCGACTCGCACACGTCGGTCGTGCTGGCGCAAGTCCTGTGGCTGGAGCGATTTGGACGAGCGGTGGACGTCGTTCCGCTAACGGATTTGGGCGTTGGCGGGATTGGTGATGCAGACGCGGTGCTGCTCATCGGTGACAAGGTCATCACGCCACCGGTGGGAATGGACCTGTTTTCGACGCAGACAGACCTGGGCGCGATGTGGAAATCGCTGACCGGGCTGCCGTTCGTGTTCGCCGTTTGGGCGTGTCGCGACGATGCGGTGGCTGCGCGGGTCACACCAATCCTGGACATCGCACGCGACAAGGGTGTCGCGATCGCCGGTCAGCTCGCTCGCGAGAATGGCCCGCGACACGGTTGGTCCGTCGAGTTGGCTGAGCACTATCTGACCACAAGCCTCAACTTCACACTGACCGATCGACACCGACAAGCCATGACACGGTTCATCGATCTCGCCCGCAAGCACGAACTCGTTTCAGCCGGTCAGGAGTTGATTTTCGCATGACATTCGCTTCGACGACACAACAGACCGGACCGCCCGCATCGTTGAATCGCATCTCGGACGCGGACGCGCTGGACCTGTACCGCAACTGCGATATCCACGAGTTGGGACGCCGGGCGCACGAAATCACAACGCGACTGCATCCGGAGGATTATCGGACGTACGTTGTCGATCGAAACATCAACTACGCCAACTATTGCAGCGCCAAATGCATTTTCTGCAATTTCAAGGCTGACCCACCAGGGATGGATTCCGGTCGAAAAGATCTCCCGTCGGGATATGTGCTGACGTTCGGGCAAATCGCGCAAAAAATCGAGGAGCTGCTCGCCATTGGCGGGACGCAGGTGTTGATGCAGGGCGGACTCGTTCCGTCGGAAATTCTACCATTCGAGTGGTACCTAGAACTGATGCGATTCCTGAAGAAGGAATATCCACAGATTCACGTCCACGCGTTCAGCCCACCGGAAATCTACGCATTCGAGCAGATTTTCAACATGCCGGTCCGCGAGATTCTGGAAAAACTGTGCGACGCGGGGCTTGATTCGATTCCCGGTGGCGGTGGCGAAATTCTGGTCGATCGCGTACGCGACAGGATCGGTCTCGGAAAGACAAACACTGAGCAGTATCTATACACCTGTCGCGAGGCACACAAACTCGGCATGAAAACCAGCATCACCATGATGTTCGGACACATCGAGACGATTCCCGATCGCATCGAACATCTTCGCCTGATTCGCGAAATGCAGGACGAGACCGGCGGATTCAGCGCCTACATCTGCTGGACATTTCAACCTGGAGACACACCCCTCGGTCGCGTCAAACAATTTCCATCCGACCACGACGGTGAACCCGACGGCCAACATCTCGTACTCGCCGACGCCCACGAATACCTGAAAATGCTGGCGATTTCGCGCATCTATCTGGACAACATCCCGAACGTGCAATCAAGCTGGGTCACGCAGGGTCCCAAGATCGGGCAACTCGCGCTTTTTTACGGCGCCAATGACATGGGTTCGGTCATGATGGAGGAAAATGTCGTCTCCGCCGCCGGCACGACTTTCTCCCTGAACGAGGGCGAGATTCGACACATCATCACCGACGCAGGCTGGACACCTCAAAAACGCAACTTCTACTACGATTTGATCGAATAGGCTGTCGTCCCACTCGCGACCACTACGCCCCGGCGATCAGCCCGGCGAAAAAAACCGCCAACCCGGCAATAACAAGAAAGAAGTACAGGAAATTCATAACGAAGGCACCTCCACGTTGATGTGCAACTGTCATTCGATCCGTTCACACAACACGCCGCCGAGAGCGTAACCGAGCCATCCGCTACGAACAATCGGTCTCCGGAATTATCACCGTTTCACGCCCCGACTTGCATCCTGCGCCACATTCGCGAGAATCCGCACCGTGAATCGGGGTCGGCGCAGATGTCGCCCCGATCGGTTTTTGTTGACACCAATCTACCAATGACGGAGCGATGATTTGTCAAGCGAGGTTGACGCACAGGGTCGGCCCATCCGACGCGGCAAATACCCCGAGCTGACACTCTCAGCCGTACTCGTCGGATACGTTCTCGGCGCGATCATCGCGTTATCGATTGGCTACGCTGCGCTGATCCTCGGATTCTCGATCGAAGGCTCGGAACTCGCCGCCATCCTTGGTTGGGGCATCCTCCGCGGGATCATGAAGCGGACCAGTATCGTCGAGAACAACATCAACCAGACGATCGCATCAGCCGTCAACGGTGCGTCAGCCGGCATGATGTTTTCGGTCCCCGCCTTGTTCATCCTCGCCCGCGAAAACCCGGAAAAATACGGGGGACTGACCGAATTCAGTCCCGTTCTGATGGTGCTCGCCTGCATCACCGGCGGCATTCTCGGATTGGCGTTCATCATCCCGCTGCGCAGGCAGATGATCGATTTCAACAGACTTGCGTATCCCGGCGGCATCGCCGTCGCCGCAATTCTCAAGTCTCCCGGCGCGGGCATGAAAAAGGCTCGCCTGCTGATCATCGGTGCCGCCCTCTCCGGCGGTCTCCATCTTGTCATGCTTCTCGTCATGAGCGGACACCCGGACGCCCACGTCGGACAATACCTGTCGCTGCCCAGCTTCCTGAACATCACGTTTTTCCTGTCGCTCATGACCGTGGGCGTCGGATTTCTCTCCGGAAAAGGCGGACTCGTGTTTGGCTACGGCGGGTTCATCTGCTATTTCCTCCTGGCACCACTACTGGGGCAGTTTGGTGCTAAAAACGTTCAGGAGGACATCCTCGATCCGCAGGTTCGTCAATCCTTGTTGACCGAATCCGAGGTCAAGAGCTTTCAAAAAATCGCGGACGATACATCGATACACGACGCGTCCGCAGGCGATGCGCTAAGAGCTGCCCTGGTCGCCACAGATGACGACCAGAACCCAACCGGCGACCGCATTTTTGATAACGTTAAACAGGCGACCGCGATCCTCGCTGCTGCGGAACGGATCGACGACATTGCCGATCAAATCGCGTCAACGACAATGGTCAACGCGAATGTAAAGGACGCGGGATATCAGACATTCAAGGAGGCCAAAACCGCCGCCAAATCACTACGCGACACCAGCCGTGCCGCCGAGGTGGTCGCTGCTGCCGAGTTTCTTCATACCCCCGGCCGCGACGACTTGCGACAATCGTTGACCACGCAGACAACCGCCAAGGGCGTTTGGCAGGTCGTCAAAAACTCGGGCTTGTCCGACGCCTCGCAGGACATGCTCCTCAACGCAACCCGAGCCGAGGAAACCTACTACAGCGTGCCCGACGGTTTGCGACTGGGACTGTTCCGCCCGACCGGTATCGGTGTGCTCATCGGAGCGGCCATCGGCGGAATCATCGCAGCCTTCCCGCTCGTGCGAAGCGCCATCAAATCGATGCAGCAGGCCGCGGCTGAGAAAAAAAACAACCCGAACGCCGTGTCGGACGAAATGCCGATCAAAATGCTCTACGCAGGCGTAATCGGAGGTGCGGCTTGTCTCGCCCTGATCACGATATTCACCGTCGAGAACATGGAGATTTGGCGCGGGATCGCCATGGCGGTTCTCGGCACCCTCTGGATCTGGATCGCAGGCGTCATCGTCTCCGAATGCCTCGGCAGAACGAACTGGTCACCCCTTTCGGGCATGACGCTCATCGCCGTGACCATTCTGCTGTTGATCGCCGGGGGATTGGACAGCAACAGCGCCATCATCAGTTCGGTCATCTGCGGGGCTGCGATTTGCGTCGCCATCGCCCAGGCAGGTGACATGATGCTCGATCTCAAGTCAGGTTACCTCGTCGGCGCCCTGCCGAAATGGCAACAGGTAGGCCAACTCCTTGGGACCTGGCTCGGACCGATTCTCATTATCCTGCTGATCTTTACGTTGGACGATGCCTACGGCCTGGGCTCCAAAAACCTGCCCGCACCCCAGGGGGCAGCCCTCGCGAGCATGATCAATGGCGTCGTCGGCGGAGACGTTCCCGCGTGGCGATACACCGCCGGGGCGGGTTTGGGACTGATCCTAGCCTTCAGCGGTCTCGGCGGAATCGGTGTCCAGATAGGCCTCGGATTCTACATGCCGTTTGACATTGTTCTGACCTACACGATCGGATGCCTCGCTCGTATGCATTTCCAGAAGCAACGAGGCATGAAGTTCATCGAGGACGTCGGAATTCCCATTGCAGCCGGCTTGATAGTCGGCGAAGCACTCGTCGGAGTCGGTAACGCGTTTGTCCAGATACTATGGGCCGGAGGATAGCGTTGACTTCCATTGGCAAACTGCTGTTGTACGCAGGCTTCCTGGTCGCCGCGTTTGCGAGCGTGCAACAGGCTGACGAACCTGAACTGAAATGGCAGGCGGTCACCTGGAGCCTGTACGCAATCGGGGCAACCGTCGGATTCGCCGGTGTTGTCGTCCTGCGTATCTCAGCCACTCAGGTCGGCACCCATTCGCACAAAATCGACGCCGACATGCAGACCATCGACAATACCCTCAACCTCCTCGTCGAAAAGATTGAGTCGCTCAACAAAAACCGCGACGACATCGGCGTCTATGGCATCCACCCGCACATCGATGACCACATCGTGGAAGACCTCGGCGCATTCGTCGAGGTCCGGGAGTCCATCGCCCATCGCTACGGATTACAACGTTACGCCGACCTGATGAGCCAATTCGCCCTGGCAGAGCGGAATCTGAACCGCGCATGGTCAGCGTCAGCAGATGGCTACATCGACGAGACGTGGTTGTGCCTCGACAACGCACGCAATCTCATGAAAGACGCGCAACAACTGTTCCACCAGTATCGCCACACCGAAACCGCTCAATAGGAATTCGACATGCGATCCACACTGCTCGCAGCCACCGCCGTTGTCATGCTCGCCTGTGGTGCCTGCTCCACGACACGAAACGACCGCGCGATCCAACGCATCGCCTTCGGTTCCTGCCTCAAACAGGACAAGCCGGCTCCCATCTGGAATGTCATCGCCGACATGAAACCCGACGTCTTTCTGTTCATCGGCGACAACATCTACGCCGACACCGAGGACATGTCGGTCATGCGACAGGAGTATGACAAGCTCAACGCCGACCAGGCCTATCAACGTCTGAAACGCACCTGCCCGATCCTCGCGACGTGGGACGATCACGATTACGGCGTCAACGACGGCGGAGCCGACTACCCCGCACGCGACGCATCTCAGCGCGAATTTCTGCGAGCATTCGACGAACCGAAGAACTCCCCGCGCCTGTCGCGTCCCGGTGTCTACATGGCCAAAACCATCGGTCCACCCGGTCGCCGCGTGCAACTAATTCTCCTGGACACGCGCTACTTCCGAAGCCCGCTTAAAAAAGCCCCGGCAGCGCAACGCGCGTTCCGAAGATACGTCCCCAACCCCGACAAGTCCGCCACCATGCTTGGCGATGCACAATGGCAATGGCTCGAAAAACAGCTTCGCCAACCAGCCAACCTCCGCATCATCGCCTCAAGCATCCAGCTCGTTTCCGAAGACCCCGGCTGGGAAAAATGGGCGAATCTCCCGCGCGAGCGACAGCAACTGTTCGATTTGATCAAAAAGACAAACGCCCAGGGCGTCCTCATTCTGTCGGGCGATCGGCACATCGGCGAACTATCCATGATGGACGCAGGCATCGGATATCCGATTTACGATTTAACATCCAGTGGATTAAACTCCGCCAGCGAATTCTGGCGCACCTACGAAGTAAATCGCCACCGCGTCGCGACGATGAACTGGGGCGACAATTTCGGCATCATCGACATCGAATGGTCAACGCCCGACCCCGAAATTCGCCTACAAATCCGCGACGTCACCGGCGACATCAACATCCAGCGAAAAATCAACCTGTCAACGATTTCAACCACGTTTCAACCCTGAACAGGCACGCCGAATTTCAAACCGACCCCATGAATCGTCCATCCACGACATCGCTCATCGTTCTGAATTTGCTGACATGGTTCACCGTCATATTGATGGCGATGTCCTGCCTGCATACGAACGCCAAGTCACATCCGCCCGACGATGCAGCCAACACGATCCGAACCGCCAACCATTAGCACATGTTCAATCCTGATGTAGCGTCACCCCTCGTGGGTGACGGGAAAGCCGGAGACTGTCGGCGAGTCGATTACACTACGCTCGGCCTGAAACGGCTCTACTGTACTGTCAGTTTTGAATCTGCGGATAGAGTCGTTTCAGCTTGATCCTTGCGTCGCTGGTGGTGAACCGCCAATCGACGCCCGTTTGGCTCGCATTTCGGTCGGCCTCCCAGGCTGCGAATTCACTCCGCAGAAAC
>JAJDDT010000036.1 GCA_029260165.1 Phycisphaerae bacterium
CCTCATGGGCTTGAAGAACGTCTTGATTCTCAACGACGAGGCTCATCACTGCTATCGCGAGAAGCCAACGGGAGAAGACGCCGAAGGCGAACTAAAGGGCGACGACAGAAAAGAGGCGGAGAAGAACCGCGAGGCTGCGCGCGTTTGGATTTCAGGTCTTGAAACGGTCAGCCGCAAGCTAGGCGTTAACCGTATCTTCGACCTTTCGGCGACACCGTTCTTCCTGCGCGGTTCGGGCTACGCCGAAGGAACGCTGTTCCCATGGACCACGACTGATTTCTCGTTGATGGATGCGATCGAGTGTGGAATCGTCAAGCTCCCTCGCGTTCCCGTCGCCGACAACATCCCCGGCGGCGATATGCCGAAGTTCCGCGAGCTCTGGAAGCATATCGCGAAGAAAATGCCCAAGAAAGGTCGCGGCAAGGGTGCCCAGCTCGACCCGCTCAGCATCCCGGTCGAGTTGCAGACCGCACTCGAAGCGCTCTACGGTCACTACGAGAAGACCTTCAACCTGTGGCATGAAGAAGGCATCAGTGTACCCCCGTGCTTCATCCTTGTTTGCAACAACACGTCCACATCGAAACTCGTTTACGACTATATCTCCGGCTTCCACCGCGAGAACGACGACGGTTCGTCCACCCTTGAGAACGGTCGACTCGCGTTGTTCCGCAATTTCAACGACCACGGCGACCCGTTCGGTCGGCCGCGCACGCTCCTGATTGATAGCGAACAGCTGGAATCCGGCGATGCACTCGACAAGAACTTCCGCGAATTCGCTTCGGATGAAATCGAGCAATTCCGCCGTGAAATCGTCCAACGCACCGGTGATCGCCACCAGGCGGAGAAAATCACCGACCAAGAGCTTCTTCGCGAGGTCATGAACACGGTCGGCAAGAAGGACAGACTTGGCGAATCAATCCGTTGCGTCGTGTCGGTATCAATGCTCACCGAAGGCTGGGACGCCAACAACGTCACCCACATCCTCGGTGTTCGCGCATTCGGCACGCAACTTCTCTGCGAGCAGGTCATCGGTCGAGCACTTCGGCGTCAATCCTACGACCTAAACGAGGAAGGCCTGTTCAACGTCGAGTACGCCGATGTCCTGGGTATTCCGTTCGACTTCACCGCCAAGCCCGTCGTCGCACCACCGCAACCGCCGCGCGAGACGGTGCATGTCAAAGCCATGCGTCCCGACCGTGATCCGCTTGAGATACAGTTCCCGCGAGTGGAGGGCTATCGTGTCGAGCTTCCCGAGGAACGACTCACTGCCGAATTCAACAACGACTCAACGCTAGAATTGACACCCGATCTTGTCGGCCCATCGGTCACGCACAATGCAGGCATCATCGGCGAGGCGGTCGATCTAAATCTCGTCCACACCGGCGACCTTCGCCGGTCAACGCTTCTGTTCCATATCACGCAACGGTTGCTCTACACGAAGTGGCGCGACCCCAGCGAGGAACCGAAGCTCCACCTTTTCGGCCAGCTCAAACGCATCACGCGGCAATGGCTCGACGGCCACCTAGTCTGCAAGGGTGGCACGTTCCCGGCACAACTCATGTACCAGGAACTCGCCGACATGGCCTGCGAGCGCATCACCGCCGGAATCACACGCAAGCTCATCGGCGAGAACCCCATCAAGGCCGTGCTCGACCCGTACAACCCCACCGGCTCGACCATCCATGTGAACTTCAACACGTCAAAGAAAGACCGGTGGGAAACGGACGCACGCCGCTGTCACATCAACTGGGTCATCCTCGACAGCGACTGGGAGTCCGAGTTCTGCCGAGTCGCCGAAGCGCACCCGCGCGTCAAGGCGTACGTCAAGAACCACAACCTCGGGATGGAGGTGCCGTACAAGTACGGTTCCGAGTCCCGCCGGTATCGGCCAGACTTCATCGTGTTGGTTGACGATGGCCAAGGCGACGACGATCTCCTGCGTTTGGTCGTTGAGATCAAGGGCTACCGCCGCGAGGACGCCAAGGAAAAGAAATCCACGATGGAGACCTACTGGGCCCCCGGTGTGAACAACCTCAAGACCTATGGCCGCTGGACGTTCGCAGAGTTCTGCGACGTCTACGCAATCGAGTCCGACTTCGAGGCCAAGGTCGAAGCCGAGTTCAACAAGATGATCGAATCCGCATCGGCTCAGCGAAAGGAAGCCAAGCCATGAAGTCAGACATCATTCGCACGCTAACCGGCACGTTCGAAGGTCACGCTCAAGAGACCGAGGGCGGCGTCGAATACTGGCTCGCGCGGGATCTCCAACACCTGCTGGGCTATGCTGAATGGCGCAACTTCGCTGCCGTGGTCAGCAAGGCCAAAACCGCCTGCGAAGTCTCGAAACAAGCGGTTTCCGACCATTTTGTTGACGTCAGCAAAATGGTCGATCTGGGCTCCGGCAGCCAGCGTGAAGTGGATGACATCATGCTCACCCGCTACGCCTGCTACCTCATCGCCCAAAACGGCGATCCCAAGAAGCAGGAGATCGCCTTCGCCCAGACCTATTTTGCCATCCAAACCCGCCGGGCGGAAGTGATCGAGCAGCGCTTGCTCGATGCTGAGCGGGTTTCGGCCAGGAAAAAGCTCACGACGACCGAGAAGGAGCTATCGACAGTCATCTACGAACAGACCGGCGGCAATCAGAACTTCGCACTCATCCGCAGCAAGGGCGACCAGGCATTGTTCGGCAAAACGACTCAGGCCATGAAGGCAGAATGGAAAGTGCCATCGAGTCGTCCATTGGCCGACTTCGCACCGACCATCATCTTGAAAGCCAAAGACTTCGCCACCGAAATCACGATCCACAACGCGCGCGAGCACAGCATGAAAACAGAGCACGCCATTTCCAGCGAGCACATTACCAACAACGAAGCAGTTCGCAGAACGCTACTCGAACGAGGCATCCGCCCCGAGAAACTCCCTGCGGCTGAAGACGTCAAGAAGGTCGAGCGCCGTCTCGTCTCCGAAGAGAAGAAGTCCCTCAAGAATCCCGACGCACTCGATGCGTAGATAGGCCTGGCATAGATGGCAAGGAAGACCACACGCAAGAAGACGGTGAAGAAGAAGGCCGTGACTACGCTTACGCACGACGAGGCGAAGCGGACGAACATCCCCACGGCTGAGTTTCAGTCGGTTATGGCCAAGGACGACCAAAGCCCGATTCGCGTGGCATACGAACGCCGCAACCGCGACCTCGATCCGCAGCTCGTCTGGCGCGGCAAGGATGAGCAGGACTGGTCCGACCTTGTCACGCAGGCTCCGCCGTTGTTCATCCAGGAGAAGGTCCACCCCAAGGTGCTGATCGACGACCTGCTACGGCGAACGCAGAAAGAGCAGCGGCGGCAGGAGGAAGACGCCGCACCGATGCTGTTCCAGGACCTCTACGCCGACTTCAACGGCCTGCCCGACACCGACGCCAAAACCGAGTTCTATCAACACGACGCCAACTGGACCAACCGCATGATCCTCGGCGACAGCCTCCAGGTGATGGCCTCGCTCGGCGAGCGCGAGGGTCTCCGCGG
The DNA here is from genome assembly GCA_029260165.1 of Phycisphaerae bacterium. Taxonomy (GTDB): domain Bacteria; phylum Planctomycetota; class Phycisphaerae; order UBA1845; family UBA1845; genus OFTM371. The sequence continues at coordinate 3,525 of JAJDDT010000036.1, forward strand.
ACAGGTGCAGTGCATCTACATCGACCCGCCGTACGGCATCAAGTTCAACTCCAACTTCCAGTGGTCAACGACAAGCCGAACCGTAACGGATGGGAAGGTCGACCATATCACGCGCGAACCGGAGCAGGTGAAGGCATTCCGCGATACTTGGCGAGATGGGATTCACTCGTACCTAACTTACTTGCGCGATCGTCTCACGGTTTCACGAGACTTGCTCTCAGAATCTGGCGCTGTCTTTGTTCAGATTGGCGATGAGAACGTTCACCGTGTCAGAGCCCTACTCGATGAGGTCTTCGGTGAGGATAACTTCATCACCGAAATCGTCGCAAAGAAAAAGGGTAGTCAGATCAGCGGAACACTTGACCCTGTCAACGACTTTATCTTATGCTACGGGAAGAGCCCTAAGAACTCACATTCACTGAAGTTTCGCTCGCTGTTTTCGATCCGCGAAGATGAAGAGATATTCGACGATTTTCCTTTCGTGGAATTGGAGAGTGGCGAACGGCTCAACCTGGCCGCTTTAGAGGAGCGGGACGGTGTCAACTACCGAGCGAACCACTCTGCATTTCGCAAGCAGCATCCGAATGCCCAAGTCTTTGGATTGCACCCACTCAAGAGTGGTGGCTTTCGCAAGAATCAATCTCATGATTTCCGTTTCCAGAATCGCGTGTTCCCAATCAAGGACGGACAATGTTGGAAACATACAGTCGTCGATGAAGACGAGGACAGGACGCCGGGAATGGATCGGCTCGGTCTTGCGGATCGGCTCTTTCCATTGAAAACAGACGTGCGCTTCGTCCGATACTCACCATCGCCCTCGATTAAGAGGCTGTCGAACTGGTGGGACAACCTTGGCGGAGCATCCTCACCAATTTACATCGTGCAGACGAACACGGAACTTGTAAAGCGGTGCATCCTCATGTGTACCGATCCAGGTGACTTGGTACTCGACCCCACTTGCGGCTCCGGGACAACTGCTTACGTCGCAGAACAATGGGGTCGCCGCTGGATTACGATCGACACGTCCCGCGTCGCCCTCGCACTGGCACGCGCACGCATCATGGGTGCTCGTTATCCGTATTACCTGCTGGCCGACAGTCGTGACGGGCAAGAGAAGGAAGCCGAAGTTTCGGAGTCGGCCTCCTCTGAAGCTCCAACTCACATGAACATGCGACAGGGCTTTGTCTATACCAGAGCGAGCTGGAACACATCAGGCTCGATCGCTAACAACGCGGAACTCGAGGTAATCTGGGAGCAGTTCCAGGCGAAACTCGAATCCCTTCGCGAACAGCTCAACACCGCGCTTGGCAAGGACTGGGAGGAGTGGGAGATTCCCCGCGAAGCCGACAAGAAGTGGCCGGAAGAGGCTAGGAAGCTGCACGCAAATTGGTGGGTGCAGCGCAACTCAAAACGGAAGGAGATCGACGCCTCGATCACTGCCAAGGCTGATGTCGAGTATCTGTACGACAGGCCATACGAGGACAACAAGAAGGTCCGCGTGGCGGGGCCGTTCACTGTCGAGAATCTCTCCCCCCACCGCGTGCTAATCGTTGACGCCGACGACGAACTGATCGACCCGGGTCGGGCGCATGACGAGACCGAGTTCGCCCGAATGATCCTTGAGAACCTCAAAACCGCCGGCGTGCAGCAGGCCCACAAGGAGGACAAGATCACGTTCCACTCGATCGCGCCGTGGCCGGGGCACTTCATCTGCGCCGAAGGTCGGTACCTCGAGGGCGAGACGGACGGCAAGGAGAAGCGGGCGGGAATCTTCATCGGTCCGGAGTTCGGCACCGTGACGCGCCAGGACCTGGTGCTCGCGGCCCGCGAGGCCGGCGACGCCGACTTCGACGTGGTCATCGCCTGCGCGTTTAATTACGAAGCCCATGCGTCGGAGTTCAACAAGCTCGGCCGCATTCCGGTGCTCAAGGCCAGGATGAACGCCGACTTGCACATGGCTGACGACCTCAAAAACACCGGCAAGGGCAACCTGTTCGTCATCTTCGGCGAGCCGGACATCGACATCCTTGATGCCGAGGACGGGCAGATTCAGGTGAAGATCAAGGGCGTGGACGTGTTCAAGCCGCAGACGGGCGAAGTCGAATCCGCCGAGGCCGACGACATCGCCTGCTGGTTCATCGACACGGACTACAACGAGGAGAGCTTCTTCGTCCGCCAAGCCTACTTTCTCGGCGCCAACGATCCGTATAAGTCGCTCAAGACTACGCTCAAGTCCGAGATCAACGAAGACGCCTGGGAAACGCTGCACAGCGACACGTCGCGTTCGTTCGACAAGCCAGAGTCCGGGCGGATTGCGGTGAAGGTGATCAATCACCTTGGGGATGAAGTGATGAAGGTGTTCAGGGTGGAGTGATGCCCTACTTCCGATGACACAAGGAGCATCGTATGCAAGCTCGAGAACTGATCATGGACCTGACAAACGAGCAAGGAAAGGGCCGCGAGTCACAAGTGCAGCCTCCAGCGGAGGTGTGGGAACAGTTCTTCGGCGTACGCATTAACTCCAAGATCCGCCCAACCTTGCGGCTCCAGAACATGGCCAAGAAACGCGCGGATCCTGAGCAGCGAAAGGTCGTGCAGCACCACCATAACCTGACCATTGAAATCGCTGACGCGAAGCCTCCTCGGCCCGCAATCCTCCGCATGCAACGTGATGGCGTGAACTCCTTTGCGTACTGGGTCTATCGGGCGCGGGCCCAGCAGTACCGACATTGTGATTGGCTTCTCGCGAATGTCGCGGAGGCACCGACCAAAGAACGTCGCTGGATCATTATCTGATATGCCAGAAGCCCTTCTCACATCACCCGAATACTACGGACTTCTCGCCCGATACCTCGTGCCCATGTTCCCCGGCGCGGGTCTAGACCCGGCGGCGATTCCAGTTGCGATCAGTGATTCAATGGTGACACAGGAAACGGGCGAAAGCCTCCTCATACGGCCGGACGCGCGATGGCCGTACTGCTTTCGCATGACGAGGGAGCATCCCTTCGAGCCTGACAACTCTGAGCTCGCCACTCAGTTCGTGGAGGCCCTCGGCGAGAAGTTGGTGGCGTCTGACCAACCGTTCTTCGGCTATCTTGTTACACGCTGTGCACAAGAAGTTGTCACACGCTCAGTGCAGCACCGCGTCGTCGACGACGGGCTCTTGCCAATGGTCATTACAACGATGCAGAGCTGGGCCTCGCAGACGTACGAAGGATCCCGGATATCGGTGGCTATCGGTGTAGACCCGAAGCCCGATCCAAAACTGATATCCAATATCCATCTTCGCAACTGCATTGACCACGATTTTGCCAAAGTGCTGACCAACGGCATGGATACAGTGCTCGTGCTATCGCCCTCTGGGCACATCGTTGAACATAGGACACTCGACTCAGACTCGCGTCCTTCCAAGAAGGCCTCCAACCCATCGTTTGCGCCGCTTCGTTATGGCCCATTGGCAGCGTGGTCGAAAGGTCCGCGAGTCGCCTTAGTATTAAACCCTCATGGCGAAGTACTTGTGTTCACGGCGCAACAACTCAAATTCGCTTATCGTCGCGGAACTTGGTTTCATTTTCCCCACAAGTCGTTCATTGAAAGGATGGACTACTTGGCCATCGACAATGCACTAAAACGAGCGGTATACGTCACCTGCATGGACGTGTCATTTTCACGTACGGGGGGCTGCGTCGCTGTCGTAACGAAGGAAAACGCCGCAAAGCTGGAATCGCTCCTTAGCCCCGATGACATGCTAGCGAAAACCAAGACAGAGAAGACGTCGCTGCTTCATCATGTGATAGGCAAGCCATTCCACAAGCTTCCTCGCCTCGCCCGTCAAGAGGTAGCAGCACTTGACGGTGCCATCGTGTTGGATCAAGAGGGGCAGATACTCGCTGCCGGTGCCATAGTACGCGTACCAGCCGGTAGCGATGGCGGCGGCCGCCGTGCGGCGGCCAAGGCACTTTCGAGACTTGGGTTTTCTGTGAAGATTTCTGAGGATGGTGGTGTGACGGCGTTTACGGAAAAGGGGCCAAGACGATCTCCTGATATCGCCTTCGAGGTGTGCGTCTGATCAGCGTGCCGAGGCCGAGACGACGGAACTCCTTATCGCCGACACCTTCACCGACGGCCTCGGCGACGGCGTGATGAACATGTTCCGGGTGGAGTGACGGAAATGGCAAAAAAGAAGGAACCGACCAGTTCAAATCAACAACTGCTATTCGATGATGTGCTCTACGCTCCGCGATTCCTTGAGTCGCACGTGGGCAGCCAAATTCTGCACGATCCCAAGACAGCCATCGTCGAACTAATCGCGAACGCTTGGGACGCCGGGGCAACGACGGTGAAGATCACCTGGCCCAATGGTGAAGGCATTAGGCGTTTCGCCATCGACGATAACGGTATCGGTATGACGGACGACGAGTTCAAGCGGCGATGGCGAACGCTCAACTACAACCGCGTGGAGGAGCAGGGCACAAAGGTATCCTTTCCGCCTGCTCTTCGGGGAGAGCATCCCGAGCGAATCGCCTTCGGCCGCAACGGTATTGGGCGATGGTCGGGCTTCTGTTTCGGCGAAAAGTACACTGTCGACACGCGCAAAGGCGGCCGCCGCAATCGTTACGAAGTAGCAAGGGGCATCGATAAACCGTTCGAGATTGAACAGAAAACTAAGGACAAAGCAGCCAGGATACACGGCACGCGAATCGCATGCTCAATCTGCCGTCGCCTGTCACTAGGTCCAGACGACGTTCGAGGCGAGATCGGAATGCGATTCTTGACAGATCCGAACTTCCAGGTCTCTGTAAACGACGAGCCGGTCAGCTTCGAGGACATCGATGATCCGAACATTCAAAAGCTGTCGCTGCCAATCGATGACGGCAATAGCGTCGAGTTGATCATCATCGACACGCAGAACACCGACCGAACGACGAAACAGCACGGCGTAGCCTGGCATATCGGCGGAAGACTCGTTGGCTCTTGCTCGTGGAAAGGCACTCAGGCGGATGAGTTAATCGACGGACGGCGTATCGCTGCGAAGCGGTTTACCTTCATCGTCCGCGCTAACCACCTCGCCGACGCAGAGGCAATCAAGAAGGACTGGTCGGGCTTCGACCAAGATAACGAGCAGTATCGGCGGGCGGCGAAGGTTGTCCACGACGAAGTTCGTAAGCACCTGCTATCGGTTTCAGAGGAGGACCGCATAGATACGCTGAAGAAGGCCAGAGAGGGGAACCGGGAAGTCCTCAAGAGCATCGGCCCGTTGGGGCGAGAGAGGTGGACGACCTTCGTTACGAAGGCTCAAGAGAGTTGCCCATCGATTAGGGTGACTGATATTGTCAAGCTGTCGGAGGTCGTCGCCAACCTGGAGCAAGCCAAGTCCGGATACGCCCTTCTGCATAAGCTCGGCGAGTATGGCCCTGATCAATTGGACGATCTTCATCGGCTCCTTGAGGACTGGACGCTCGACATGGCCAAGGCTGTGCTCGATACAATCGGGCAACGCTTGAAGCAAGTCGAGGAACTCCGGGTTCGGATTCTCGATAAGAACACTAAGGAAGTACAGGATCTACAACCGCTCTTCGAAAAGGGCCTGTGGGTATTCGGCCCAGAATTCGAGACCATTGAATACACATCCAACGAGGGGATGACACGTGTCGCGCAAAACATCTTTAAGCAACATGGCGTGACCGGAAGCCGCAATCGACCAGATTTTGTTGTCCTACCCGATGGGACATCCGGTCTTTATTCGTACCCTCGCTATGATGATGCAGGCAGCGAGGACGGAACGGATCATCTCGTTATCATTGAGCTAAAGAAACCCGGCGTGAGTATCGGGGATGAGCACAAAGCCCAATGCTGGAAGTACGTCAAGGAACTCTACAGAAAAGGATTCCTTCAAGATAGCGTGACAAAGGTAACGTGCTTTGTCCTCGGGTCACATGTAGATCCCCAGGAAGTTTCTGCTCGCGTGGAAAAGGAAGGCATGGTGAACATCCGCCCTATGCTCTTCACCACGGTTTTGGAGAGGGCCAAGAGTCGACTGCTCAAGCTGCACGACCGAGTCAAGAATGCGCCGTTCCTGAAAGACCATCGCGAGGAACTGGAAGCGTTCCTCAAGCCAGTGGAGACCGAATCCGGGCTGTTTGCGGAGGTTGCCCGATGACAATCGCGTTTGCGTAACAGTAGGTTGACTAAATGGACGGCATTTCGCGTCGCCGCAAAACTAAGCAACCACACCTGGGACGAGGTGATGCAGGTGAGTAGGGTGGAGTGAAAGCCGCAGGAATCTCGGAGCTACCAGGAATGCAGATCCGCCGGATCAAGATAAACAACTTTCGCGGGATTAAGCAGGCGGATCTTCTGCTGCCCCCACACGCCGTGCTGATCGGTGACAACAATACAGGAAAGTCAACAGTTCTAGAAGCGATTGACCTTGTGCTAGGTCCGGACAGACTCAGTCGTCGCCCTCCTATTGACGAGCATGATTTCTTCGAAGGTAAGTACATGCCGCGTCGAAACGAGGACGCAGATCCAAGCGAGGACAACACTAACGTCGGAGAAGAGCAGACGGGCGATGGCATTGACGAGATTGAACCGGCCCCGCAAATCGAGATTGAAGTAACTGTAATCGGACTCTCTGAAAAGCAAAGAGCCAAGTTCGGCGATTACGCAGAGTGGTGGGATCAAACGACCGATCTCTTCTACGCGGACGCCGATCCTGCTGGCGTTGATGCGACGTCCATTGTTCAAGCGCTTCGCGTTTCGTTCGTCGGCCGATACGATTCTGACGACGATGACTTTGAAGGGAAGACCTACTTCACTCGTACTCTCTCCGAGAGCGACAGTCCTGATGAATTCCGCCGGCGCGACAAGCAGGTTTGCGGCTTTTTGTACCTGCGCTCGCTCCGCACCGGAAGACGCGCCCTCAGCCTGGAACGAGGGAGCCTTCTCGACATCATTCTGCGGCTCAAGGAGGTCCGACCGCAGATGTGGGAAACCACGCTGGCCAAGCTCGCCTCTTTCACGGTCGCAAGCGAGTCGGAACTCGGCATTTCTGGAATCCTCGAGAGCATCAATACGGCGCTCCAGAAATACGTCCCGAAGGAATGGGGCGTTCAGCCTCACCTGAAGGTGTCGAACCTCACGCGCGAGCACCTCCGAAAAGTCATCACGGCATTCATCGCGACCGGCGATGGCGATCACGCTGCGCCATTCTATCTGCAGGGGACAGGGACAATAAACATGCTTGTCCTCGCAATGTTGTCGCAGATCGCCGAGGACAAGCAGAACGTCATCTTTGCTATGGAGGAGCCCGAGACTGCAATCCCACCCTATGCGCAGAAACGAATCGTGCATGAAATCCGCAACTTGGCTTCCCAGGCCATTTTCGCCTCCCATTCCCCGTATGTGCTAGAGGAGTTTACGATCGACGAAACCGTCGCTCTTTCGCGCTCTTCTGATGGTCGTCTTGAGCGATCAACGATCGTCCTTCCCAAGAGCGTGAAGCTCAAGCGATACCGACAGGAGTTTCGGATTCGCTTCTGTGAAGGTTTGCTGGCACGCCGCATTCTCGTAGCGGAAGGAGCAACAGAAGCGGGTGCGCTACCGGCCGTTGCTAGGCGGTTGTCGGAACTCAGCCCCCAATCCTATGTCTCCCTGGAAGCCCTTGGCATCTGCACCGTTGACGCTGGTAGTCAGGCTAACATAGCCGACCTTGCAGAGCTTTACGGTAAGCTTGGGAAACGCGTGTTTGCGGTTTGCGACAAGCAGACAGACGAGAACAAGGCGACCATCGAAGCCCAGGTCGAATCGCTCTTCATGCACGACGAAGCAGGCTTCGAGAACCTCGTACTCAAGAACACGCCCACCGCTGCTCTGGAACGGTTTGCGTCCCTCGTCGAATGGCCCCAGCATATCCTTGACAAATACCCCGACCCGACGGCCCAACTTCAGGAAGCGTTCCGAGCATATTTTGGCTGGTCGAAAGGGAACTGGACGATCGCGGACTTTCTCACTCAGTGCGCCGAGGATGAAATCCCCGAGTGGATCCGATCCACATGCGCGTTCCTGAAGAACGTTTGTGATACTTCAGCCGTCCAAGCGGACGGTCAGGGCGCGCCGAAGGCAGTACCTCCTGAGGAAACTGGCGACGATGTTGACGCTGAGTGATACTCAAACGCAGGTCTTGTCAGCAGACGGTCATGTGCTGGTTACCGGAGGTCCCGGCTCGGGCAAGACAACGGTCTCGATATTCAAGGCCGCTGCTATTGGCGAGCACAGGTTGCGGCCCGGCCAGAAGGTGCTTTTTGTCGGGTTTGCTCGCGCCACCGTATCCCGAGTGCTGGAAGCGATAGAACACGAACATCAGATTCCACAGGAGCGGAAAAGGCGGATAGTGGTCGAGACGTACCATGCATTCTTCTGGCGTATTCTGAAAACGCACGGCTATCTCATTGGACTCCCGCGCAAGCTCTCTATTTTAGTACCGCAGGAGGAATCAGTCGCGTTGTCCACCATCCGTGGCGAGTACAAGCCAACGTCCAAGCTATCCGACGCGGAAAGGGAGGAGAAGCGACGGCGCGAGACCGAAGAGCGTCAACGGCTCGCGTTCGAGGAAGGTCGGGTGTGTTTCGACCTCTTTGCTTGTTCCGTGGCGACAGTGCTGCACGGCAGTGCACGCATTAGGAAACTCGTCTCGACCATGTATCCATTCGTCATACTTGATGAGTTCCAGGATACGAACGCCGACCAATGGCACGTCATCAAGGCCATCGGTAAGAACAGCACGCTTCTAACCCTTGCCGACCCGGAACAACGGATTTACGACTGGATCGGTGCCGACCCTGAGCGCCTGAGTCATTTCAAAGCAGAGTTCAACCCAGCCGAGTTTGATCTCGGCGCAGACAATCATCGAAACGCAGGGACGGAGATCCGCTTGTTCGGTGATCACATTCTCAGCGGCCGCTTCCACAACGCAGCATATCAAGGCGTGGAGTGTGTTCGCTACGAGGCCAATTCAAACCAGGCATTAACTCGACTAGCTACAAGCACCTTGCAGGCTAGAAAACGCCTCATTGACTCGGGTAGACGCGACTGGTCCCTCGCCGTCCTGGTTGCGACGAAACGCATGACTCGGGCTGTTTCGGACACGTTTCGGTCACCTCCGGCCGGCTTGCCGAAAATCTCACATCGCGCCGCCGTCGAGATGGCAGGCGCGATTTTGGGCTCCGAGCTCCTAGCCCTGATCATTCAGCACAAAGTGGGTGACCGCCATTTCCCACGCTTTATCGACATGCTTTGCGACTTCTTTCGTGGAAAGAGTGGGGACAGCCCGTCCAAAACCAATTTGGCAGAAGCGGAGAAGATACGAAAAGCGTACGCCGATTACCTGGCCAGGACCGGAAAGGGACAGCGGATTCGCGGGAATAGTCTCCTTGTCGCAGTGCTCAGTGTTTATGGACAGACGCAATCTGCGGTGCCCTCAGGCAATCCGGACACGGATTGGCTCGCCATCCGCACCGTGCTGGAGGAGGGTGCATGCCCTCGGCTAAAGACGGTCGCCGAGGAGCTACGGAACGTCAGACTGCTCGATAGGGGCACACAACTTCGTCAGGCGTTATCTCAGGACTGGCGTGACAACGGAGGCTATCGAAATGCCCTGGAGATCGTGCGGCAGACGTTCGTGCAAGAGCATTTCGCGATGGCACATCGCCCCGAAACGGGCGTCATTGTTATGAACATGCACAAGGCTAAAGGAAAACAATTCGATGAGGTTATCATCTTTGATGGGTGGCCACGTGTGGTCAAAGGCAGGATCGTGTCGAATCCTGGTCGGATAGTGCGCGCCAACTCGTCTGAGCATGATACTGAACAGACTAGGCAGAACTTCCGAGTCAGCGTCACCCGGGCGAAGCACCGAACGACGATCCTGACGCCACGGCAGGATCCTTGCATTCTCTTGACTCACAACGACGCGATGCAACCATCATAGTAGCCGAGGTGGGATCCGCGACTGAAGGGCAAACCATGTACTTCCGAATCGCCGACACGTTTACCGACAGCCTCGCGAAGTTGACGGGCAAGGAGCAAACGTCCGCCAAGACAACGGCGTTCGATCTGCAGATGAACCCGGCGAATCCGGGTATGCAGTTCCACCGGCTAGACAAGGCAAAGGACTCAAACTTCTGGTCGGTGCGTGTTAGCAGTGACGTTCGACTCATCGTCCACAAGGCCGAATTCGGACTACTGCTTTGCTACGTTGATCATCACGACCGCGCCTACTCGTGGGCTGAGCGACGAAAGATCGAACGGCATCCGAAGACGGGTGCTGCACAGATTGTCGAGTTGCGTGAATCAGTTCGTGAGATCGTCGTTCCAAAGTACGTCGAGGTGGAGCAACCGGTCCCACCCAAGCCTCCACTCTTCGCTAGCGTCACCGATGGTGAATTGCTTGGTTACGGTGTACCCGAGGAGTGGCTCAGTGGCGTTCGCGAAGCCACTGAAGATACGCTGTTCGACATAGCCGAGCACCTGCCAGCGGAGGCGTCCGAGGCATTGCTCGAACTGGCTACGGGCACTACGCCACTACAACCTGCACTTATCTCTGAGGGCGAGGATCCGTTCAACCATCCAGATGCTCAGCGACGCTTCCGCGTTGTGACCGGCATCGAGGAACTCAAGCGGGCCATGGATTTTCCGTGGGAGAAATGGACCCTCTTCCTGCATCCTGCTCAACGGGACATCGTTGACCGTGATTACAACGGACCGGCCCGTGTCGCCGGATCGGCTGGAACGGGTAAAACGATCGTGGCGCTTCATCGCGCAGTACATCTCGCAAGGACCAATGCGAGTAGCACGGTGTTGCTCACTACGTTTTCCATCACGCTTGCCAGGAATCTTCGGCGAAAACTCGGGCGGCTGATTGGTGACGAAGACAAGCTGAAGAGCCGCATCGCCGTTCGCGCGATCGATGAGGTTGGACTAGAGCTGTACGAATCGACACTCGGGACGCCGAGTGTGCCTACCCCGACCATGTTGAGGACACTGCTCAAAGCCGCGTCAGAAACGAGCGAAGACCATCGCTTCTCGCTGCGGTTTCTTGAGTCGGAGTGGAGCGATGTCGTCGACGCGTGGCAGCTAGACACATGGGAAGCATACCGCGATGTCGCACGCCTCGGCCGAAAGACCCGGCTGGGGGAGAAGCAGCGATCCATTCTCTGGTCTATCTTTGAACATCTTCGTGCCGACTTACAGGAACGCGGCTTCGTAACCATCCCTGCGGTGTTTGCATTGGCGACCGAGTCTCTCGGCAAGAACGAGACATCGCCGGCCGACTTCGTAGTGATTGACGAAGCCCAGGACGTCAGTGTTCCGCAACTCAGGTTCCTGGCCGCGTTGGCTGGAGACAAGAAGAACGGCCTGTTCTTCGCAGGCGACCTCGGGCAGCGAATCTTCCAGACACCGTTTTCCTGGAAGTCCCTCGGGGTGGACATTCGC
>JAJDDT010000037.1 GCA_029260165.1 Phycisphaerae bacterium
GAGTAGCATGGCCAACTGCGTTGAATCAATCTGTATGCACGCCTCTTGCGAAGCAATCACTTCGAACGTCCCTGCTTCGAGAAGTTTGTAATACAGCCAATAGCCACTGCCGTCGAAATGGAGGAATTTGATCCTGTCGCGACGACGATTCACGAATAAGTACAGACTGCCGTCCAACGGATCAGCCCCGAACGCGCCGCGCACGATGCCGGATAGCCCATCAAACCCCTTGCGCATGTCGGTGGGCTGCGTACAGAGAAAGATTGATACGGAAGATGGAACACTCAGCATCATGACGCACCGTCGTGCTCGTGATGAATTCGGCACCCGGTCGACGAGCATGCGACGGCCGCCTCGCTTCGATCGATCCGCGTCGCTTCCGCCACGACCGCGCGGATGGCATCAAGTTGACTCGCCGCCACTTCGATCTGCGTTCCGCCCGGCAAGCGAATGACCACCCCGGACGTGGCCGGCAACACCGTCACTGGCTGGAAGACGGCGCGATCTTCGCAGCGCGCGTTGCGATCGTATTCGCTGAGGCCGTGCGATTGGGTTGGGCCACGAGCTTTGCCGTCGTGAGCTTTAGCGTCGCGTGCGTTAATGCTTTGCGTTTTGACACAGTCGCTGCGTGATTTCGCACGCGCGGCTTGCCGTCGCGTCTGCGGCCCGAGTTTCTTCTGCCAATAATAGAACGAGGCTTCGGACACACCCTCGACGGCACAGAACCGCACGACCGTTAATCCGGAATCCCCGAAACGCAGGAATCGCCCCTGCCACAACGCGAGCCTTTTCGGATCAGTCGAACAAGCCATGCCGGACCTCCTGGCCATCAAACCCCGTCAATCAACACCCGAGCAAGGATAGCCGACCCGTCAAGAATGGTTTTGATGGGCGCTTACGTTGCATCCAACCGGTAATCGCCGACGTCGCCGGACGGCACGAAGAAGCATTTCATGGCGACGGCACGGATCGACACGCCGGTTGAGGTCGAATACTACCGCCACGGCGGCATCCTCCAATACGTCCTGCGAAACCTGGCAAAGTCGTGACGCCTCGCGACCCAAGCACCCCGAAGGCAACGCGTGTGTCCCCCGAACTCGCCGCACATATCCTGCTGAAGAGCCCATTATCCAGTTAGCGATAAATATATGGACAATATCGTGTAAGTTCCTTGACATCGAGCGATGCGGGTAGCTATGCTCGGTGCTGCGCTGCCTAGGCTGAGTACCGTTACGCAGGGGTGGTTCCTTTCGGCCGGGGTGTAGATGCAAACCGAAACAGAGGAGTGGGAAATGACCGCAGTTTGTTCGCGAAAAGCGTACCACGGCGTGTTGACCGGTGTCTTTGTCATGGCCTTCATGGGCGGTACGACCAGTGCACAGCTGATTACCGGCGCTTGCTGCAATTCGAACGGTACATGCAGTAACGGCGTGACCGCCATCGGTTGCATCTTCAGTGATGGGATTTTTCAGGGAGAAAACTCACTTTGCAGCAATACAGACTGCCGGGGTGCCTGCTGTCTCGGGTCTTCCTGCGTCAACGATCACACCTCTGCCTCATGCAATGGCATACCGCTGGGGCGGTTCAAGGGGCCGCAGACGAGTTGTAGCCAGGTCGCCTGCACGGGGGCGTGCTGTAGTCAGTTCGGCGAATGCGTAAATAGCACAACATCGCTGAATTGCAGCCTATTTGCGGGAAACTACCTCGGGGACGGATCGACTTGCGATGAGAGCACCTGTGTCGGCGCCTGCTGCTTTCTCCCCCTCATGGGCAGTTGCACGGTGACAACCGATAACGAATGTGCCTTTTCTTCGGGCAGCTACCAGGGTAATGGAAGTGATTGCTCCGCGTGCGACGGGGCATGTTGCCTTGACGACGGATCGTGTTACGAAACTACGTCGATTTCCTGCACGGGGTTCTTCGGTGCCGGCGGCAGTTTTCAGGGTAGGGGAACCGACTGCGACACTGTCACCTGTGCACCGGCCGGGGCTTGTTGCTTTGATGGCGAAGCTTGCCAAACTCTCACAGAAGCAGCGTGCTCTGAGGCGTCGGGAGAGTACCAGGGAGACGGAACAACGTGCCAGGAAACCTGCTCGGGAGCATGCTGCCTAACCGACGGGCAATGCCTGGATCGAGTGTTTTCCGCCCTTTGTGATGGGCTGCAGGGATCCTATCAGGGCGATCGGTCGACCTGCGCCGAATCATGCGCGGGTGCCTGCTGCCTGCCCGACGACGAATGTCTGTCGGGTCTCACCGCTCATACCTGCCTGACATCCCTCGGTGGGCGTTACCAGGGCAACGGCACAGAGTGCGACGGCGGAGCGTGCCCCTTCTTCAGTTGTCCAGGTGATGGGGAATGTTGCCTGGCGAACGGAACGTCGGGCTGCCTCAACAGAAGTTGCTGTGAGTCCGTCTGCAACATTGCACCCACATGCTGCATCGATGGTTGGACCCAGTTCTGCGCGAATATTGCGGAGGATGTGTGTGGGAATCGCTGCACGGCCACGGGTGCCTGCTGTCAGTCCACCGGTGGTTGCGCAGATGGCAGGACGGCTGTTGGTTGCGATCAAACCGGTGGCATTTGGATAGGTCCCGGCTCGACCTGCCAGTTCTCCATTTGCCGATACGGCGCCTGTTGCGTGGGAGGCGGCGAGTGCATCGATCGCTTCAACCCCATCAGCTGCATTCTGAGGCATGGACAGTATTTCGGCGACGGGAGCATTTGCGTCGATTCGTTCTGCCCGAATTGTCCGGGGCTGGGAAATTGCTGCGAAGCCAACGGCTCGATCAGTTGTGTGAACCAGGACTGCTGCGAGACCGTTTGCAGCAAGGATGACTACTGCTGCGATACCGAGTGGGACGGCATCTGCGCGGATGAGGCGGCGCAGCTTTGCGGCAGCGCTGCTGGCACCTACTGCGTAATTCAGGGATCGTGCTGTTTGCCCAACGCTACATGCGCTGAAGGGATGACGCAGGGCGATTGCGAAGCTGCCAGGGGACGCTTCAACGGTGCCGGCAGTCAATGCTTCCTGACGAACTGCGAGTTTGGCGCGTGCTGCGGCGATGAGGGAGTTTGCCTGAACGACGTCAATCGCCTTTCATGTTTGGTCAACTTCGGGAGTTTTCTGGGCCACGCCAGCAACTGCGTCGAGGCATCTTGCCCGGAATGTGCGGGCGATGGAGATTGTTGTGCAGCCAACGGCAGCCCAGGTTGCAGTGATGCGTTGTGCTGCCACCGCGTGACGAACATCGCTCCCGATTGCGGATTTGGTGATTGGGACGAGACTTGCGCCGAACTGGCTGGCTGGGTCTGCGGATCCGGAGACCGAACCTATTGCGAAAGTTGCCCCGGGCAGGGTGATTGCTGCACAGGCAACGGTACGCCTGGATGCGAAACCGAAGCTTGCTGTGCCAACGTTTGCGCGGTGGACCCGGCATGCTGCACGACAGGATGGGACGATCTTTGCGCCATCAAGGCGTCACACCTGTGCGACAATTGCGGATGCCCGGATGTCGGTGACGTTGACGGTGACTGCGACGTCGACTTGCACGATTACTCGGTCATCCAGGACGCGTTTACGGGGCCGAGGTGAGGGAGTTCCTCGGACACACAAGAACCGCATAGAGCCAACGGGTATCAATCCGTGGCGCGAACGTACCGAATCGTGCCTGTTTCAGGCCCCGCTCCTTCGTACATCGTGCCGGGTTTCTCCATCACGCGGATGGACGGCTTCAGGTGGGGACAGGTGTCCGACGTCAAAATCCGCACGCCCGACTGACGTTGCATCCAACCGGTCATCGCCGTCATCGCTTCCGTGACGTATCCGGATTTCTGAAACGCGTCGAGGTCGAATACTACCGCCACGGCGGCATCCTCCAATACGTCCTGCGAAACCTGGCAAAGTCATGACGCCTCGCGACCCAAGCACCCCGAAGGCAACGCGTGTGTCCCCCGAACTCCCGACTCGCCCTCCCGCGAAGACTCCGCCGGAAGTATCACGGAACCGGCCTCGCGGGGTTATCGGGTCCGAACGACTGCGCTTGAACCGAGGGGGGTTTCCGGGCACAATGGGCGGTCTCAGGTTCGACGGGGTGTGGTCCCTGTAAGCCGGGCCTGTCAATGGTGATAAGACGAGATTGGGGTGAATCATATGGTGGCGGGAGTCAGGTATGCGGCCGGGCTTTTGTGTTCGGCCTGGGATCGGCGGTTTCTCGTCATCCTCATATCGGTCATTCTGCCCGGGACAGCCTTCGGATATGACGATGGCGAAAAGCCTCGTCGACCCTATATATCAAGCACTAAACACGCAAACGACGCTGACACTGATTGGGTCGGCCCCATAGGTCCGATTGCGGTGCCAAACGGGAAATCGAATCGGGCAACTGGCATCGCGACTGTCAAACCTGTTCCCGCGCAGCCTGCGGCGGCGGGTCCGGTCAGCGTTCTTGTCCACTTCGCTCCGGTCGCGGGAGCTGTGACCCGTCGGGTCGCGGCTGAGCGGCGGGACGGGGTCCGCACCTGGGCTGCCGGTGTCGGTGGACACATCAAATACGAATATAAGACCGTTCTTACAAATGTCATTAACCTGCGTAACATTCCACCGGCCCGACTTCGGGACCTCAGAACGTTACCGGGCGTGGTCAAGGTCGAAGAAGACCGGATCATGCACGCCTACCTCACTGTGAGCACGCCGCTGATTCGGGCGTTGCAGAGTCAGATCAGCGGGGCCGGACTTTCCGCGGACGGAAGCGGCGTTCGGGTGTGCGTGATTGATACCGGCATCGACACGGACCACATCATGTATTCGGCCCGGATCGACACAGCTGCGGGTCGCGATTTCGCGAACAACGACAACAATCCCGAAGACGACAATGGCCACGGTGCGAACGTCGCCGGCATCGCGGTGGGCGGCACGGGGATTTCGGATACGCGCTGCGCCGTTTCGACCACGCTGCAGGGAGTCGCCCCCGCTGCGACCCTCATCGGCATCAAGGTGCTGGATTCGGCAGGGAGTGGGTTCAATTCGGATGTGATCGCGGGAATTGATTATGCGGCGGATCAGACTGCGGCCGGTGGTCGTTGCGATGTGATCAACCTGAGTCTTGGCGGCGGGGTGTTTGCCGGAACGTGCGACGGTGACAGCTCGGCCATCGCGGTCAACAACGCCGAAGCCAACGGTGTCGTGGTCGTGGCCGCGGCGGGTAACGAAGCCAACGCCAACGCCATGGGGTCGCCCGCGTGCGCGTCCGGAGCCATCGCGGTTGGGGCAGTGTTCGACAATGATTTTCCCAACTGCGAAAATCCCGAGTCCAGCTTTGCGTGGTGCGGAAATGCATCATGCACGACGACCTTGTGTACAGATACAAACATTACCCTGGACTCGCTGATCTGCTTCAGCAATCGAAGCGACCAACTCGACGTCACCGCACCGGGCTGCGTCGCCACGTCTGCAGGCACTGCTGCAGGGGGAACGACCTTCGCGGGCCAGTGCGGAACCAGCCAGGCGTCACCCCATGTAGCCGGCTTGGCTGCACTGTTGCTCAGCGTTGATTCAAATCTCACCCCTGCCGACGTTCGTCAACACATCCGCGACGGAGCGATTGATATGGGACCGGTCGGTTTCGATATCGGATACGGGTTCGGACGGGTGGACGCGATCAATTCGCTTTCCCTGTTGGCTCCCTGCATGACCAACATCGATTGCGACGACGGCGATAGCTGCACGGTCGATGTCTGCACGAGCGGGTCATGCTCCAACACGCCGATGAGTTGCCCCGCCGGCCAGGTTTGCGTCGGGGGCATCTGCGAAGGGCAGGGGGCGTGCTGTGCAGGTGCCTTTTGCAGTATCGATACCTCGGCGGGCTGCTCTGTTTCGGGTGGAGCCTATCTTGGTGATGGTACGGTGTGTGGCAGCGGGACGGCTGGCAGCCCGACGATTTATCAGAACTCACCGGCGGTGATGATCCCTGACGGTGGAGGCGCTGGAAACCCCGTCACCGACACGATCATCGTCCCGGACTCGTTTCCCATCGGCGACCTGAATGTGGGGGTCACGATCACGCACACATGGGTGGGCGATCTGACTGTGACGCTGTCCCACGGCGGGACTACGGTGACGCTGATTGATCGACCGGGTGTTCCTGCGTCGGGATTCGGATGCGGCGAAAGCAATTTCGCGGGGATCATCCTCGACGACGAAGGAACAGGCGGCAATATCGAGTCGCAATGTGCCCCCAATCTGACCTCTCCGCCGAACTATACACCAAACAACGCACTCAGCGCGTTTGACGGAATGGATTCTGCGGGCGACTGGACGATTACGGTCTTTGATAGCGCGACGCCCGATCCCGGAACGTTGGACGCGTGGTCACTTCACATTGATGGACTCGGCTCCAACCCGTGTACGGCGCAATGTCTGATCAACGCCGATTGCGACGATGGCGTGTTTTGCAACGGGGCTGAAACTTGTTCAGGCGGTTCATGCCAGTCCGGACCGGCCGTGTGTACCGCCTCGTGCGAGCACTGCGACGAAACAGCGTCAGCCTGCGGGCTTTGCTCCGCCGATCTGGATGGAGACGGAACGATCGGTGCGAACGACATCAGTATGTTAACCGGTTGTTTCGGCGATTGTTACGCCCCGACCGACTTCTGTGCGGCTGCCAATGTGGACGGCGATGCAGGCGGATGCGTCGGAACGGGAGATTACTCGGTACTTGTTGGATGTATGAATCAGGCTTGTGGGGCGTGTTCAAATTGCACCGGCCCGCCCGGGGGTTAATCAGTGAGGCCAATGTGGCTTGTGGCACCGCCTTGTTTTTCAGTGAGGAGTAAGAACAATGACAATTCGTAGAACAACGCGATGGATCGCGATCCTTGCGTTGACCATCGCGGTACCGACCGAGGCACTCGCGGTTATCCGCGTCACCATCCGGCCCATCACGCTTCAATCGGCTGGCCCCTCCGACACCGCCGCGACCCTGCCAACCGCGCAGACGCAGTATCTGCCCGGCGAGACATTCGTCGTCGAACTATGGGCACAAACCACGGAAACCAACGGGCTGTCGTCCGTCACCGTGGATATGAGCTTCGTCAATACGGTCGTGACGGCGCAATCCATCACCCACACCGCCCTGTTCAACGCAGCGGGCCTGTCCACAGGAACGATCAATAATCCCGGTGGTCTGGTGGACAACCTCGGTGGTTCGCACGTCGCAGCTTCTCCCCCATGTAGCGCCCAGGTGGGACTAACCAACTGGGCGAGGGTGGCTGTCGTTGATATGCAGGCCCTTGCCAACGGCACGTCGATCATCCAGTCCGCCGACACCGCGTCGCTGATTCTCGGCACAGCCATCTGCAACGAATTCGGCAATGTGGTACCAGCCGACATCGATTTCGGACAGGTGACCGTCACCGTCCGGGAATGCTTCAACAACGCCGACTGCGATGACACCCAATTCTGCAACGGACCGGAACAATGCGTCTCCAATGTTTGCCAGGCTGGCACGGCGCCAAACTGTGCCGACGTCATCTCCTGCACCGACGATAGTTGCGACCCAGCCGCCAGCGCGGGAACCGGAGCCTGTCTCAACGCACCGAATGACGCCAACTGCGACGACAACCAGTTCTGCACCGGCGTGGAAACCTGCAGCGCCACGCTCGATTGTCAGGCTGGTACCGCACCGAACTGTGCCGACGCCATCTCCTGCACCGACGACAGTTGCGACCCTGCCGCCAACGCCGGAACCGGAGCCTGTCTCAACGCACCAAACGACGCCAACTGTGATGACAATCAGTTCTGCACCGGCGTGGAAACCTGCAGCGCTACACTCGACTGTCAGGCCGGTACTGCACCGAATTGCGCCGACGTCATCGCCTGCACCGACGACAGTTGCGACCCTGCCGCCAACGCCGGAACCGGAGCATGCCTGAACGCACCGAACGACGCCAATTGCGACGACAATCAGTTCTGCACAGGCGTGGAAACCTGCAGCGCCACGCTCGATTGTCAGGCTGGTACCGCACCGAACTGCGCCGACGTTATCACCTGCACCGACGACAGTTGCGACCCAGCCGCCAACGCGGGAACCGGAGCCTGTCTCAACGCACCCAACGACGCCAGCTGCGACGACAATCAGTTCTGCACAGGCGTGGAGACCTGCAGCGCCACGCTCGACTGCCAGGCCGGCGCGGCGGTATGTACCGCCACCTGCGAACACTGCGACGAGGCTGGTGGCAGTTGCGAGTTGTGCATTCTGGATCTGGATTTCAACGGCGTGATGGGCACAGGTGACTTCGGACTCTTCTCCGGGTGCTTTGATGGTTGCTACCTGGCGACTGATCCATGTGCCGCATCCAACTTCGATGGCGACCCCGGCATTTGTGTCGGCACGGGCGATTTCGCGGGCTTTGTCGGCTGCTTCGGGCTGAACTGTGCCAGTTGTGGAAACTGTGCAGGCCCGCCGCCCGTCAGTGCCGCGAGTCAGAGTTCCTCAACAGAATCGACGGTCAACATAAGTCTGGTAACCGTCCGTGTGCCGACGGTCGATGATTCCGTCGCGGTACTGCCGCGGTCAGGAACCTCATTCAGGCTCGGTCAGCCTTTCTTCGTGGAAGTATGGGCGACTCGATCCACGGCTACAAGATGGGACGGCGATGGACTCGCGGCGGTGTTCGTCGACCTGAGCTTTGAGACCGATGCGCTCATAGTCGAAGAGGTGATCCCCGGCGATCGGATGTCCATGTTCGCCGGCGGCATGATCCAACCAGAGTTGGGCATGGTATCGCAGTTGGGAGGTTGCTCCAGGCTGGATTCACTGAATCTCGGCGCAATGGGCAACTGGGTTCGGGTGGCCACGCTGGCGGTTCGGTCTCTCGCACCGGGCCTCGTCAGATTTGAAGCCGGCCCGAGCGATCCGGTCCACGGTGTGGCAATCGTCAATGAACTCGGCAATCTTGACCCGTTCCAGATCGAATTCGGAGCATCGGTCGTAAACGTCGTTCAGACGCCCGCGATTCATGACGGACAGCGTCGGTTCAAGGCCGGCTCGGTTCCCCGGCAACACCAGGAAGCGAACCCGCGTAACGGTAAATGAGACGTGACGGAGACGACGAAATGCCCGCGATGAAGCTTAATCGCAAGAACCCGTGTCTCCCTTTGACACGAGCAATACTACTCGCGGTGGTCATTGCGTGGTCCACCCCGGCAGTCGGTCGGGGCGGCACGGTCGCATCAATCGAACTGGTTCCGTTGCTCACTGCCGGTCCCGGCGACACCACGACCACCCTGCCCTCGCCGTTGATTCAGGTCGCCCCCGGCGAGCCGTTTGTCGTGGAGATATGGGCACGAACGGGCAATTCCCAGGGTATTTCGTCCGCCTCGATGACCATTCAGTTCGACCCGTCCGTTGCAATCGTCACCAGCGTGAACCACACGACACTCTTTTCATCACTGCCCAACGGCGAGGTGGACAACGTTGCAGGGCTTGTGGTGGGGTTGAGCGGGTCACACCTGAGTACCTGCGCCGATCAGGTCGGCGTTATGCCAACCTGGGCCCGCGTCGCTGTTCTCGACATGCAGGCCGCCGATTCGGGTTCGCTCGTCGTGACCTCTGCCGACACCGGAATCATCGCCTTCGGAACCGCCATCTGCGGCGTGGGTGATCTCCTGCCCTCTCAGGTGGCCTATGGTGCCGCGACACTCACCGTCACCGGTCCGCCCATACCAACCGTGTCGCAGTGGGGCCTGATCGCCCTGACCCTGATGCTGCTGACGGCGGGTACCATCATCATCAAACGACGATCACTCCCGATCGGTCGGGGGCGATCGTTTCGATTAGAACAAGGCGCTGTTCGACTGTGACATTTCGTACATCCGCATGGCCGCGGGTCCGACGAGAACGACGAAGAGCGCCGGAAAAATGAACAGAATCAGAGGAGCCATCAATTTGACCGCGACTTTCTGCGCTTTTTCCTCGGCGGCTTGACGACGCTTCGTTCGCAACGCGTCCGCCTGATGACGCAGCGCCTTACCAACGCTTGTACCAAACCGCTCGGCTTGATTGACGATGGCCACCAGCGATTTCATTTCGGACACCTGCGTTCGCTCTGCCATGTTGTCGAGCGCTTCGTTTCGCGGGATTCCCATCTGAGCTTCACGGGTCGAAATCTGAAACTCCTCGCTCAATTCCGGGTGGACATTTCGCATTTCGTCACCAACGCGTTGCAAAGCACCATCAAGAGCGAGACCGGATTCGACGGTGATCACCAGCAGATCAAGCGAATCGGGCAACCCTTCCCGAATGGAATTCCCGCGTTTCTTTGTCGCCGAAGCCAACCAGATATTTGGCGCCATAAACCCCAGTGCTGCTCCGAAGAGTGACATGCCCACAATGTTGCTTGCGCTGTTCCCGCCATTGAATGCATAAAATGCAACGGCGATGCCTCCGAGAACGGCAAGGACCGACTTGCTCGTGAGGAATATCGTCGTGACGTTTTCCTTGCGAAACCCGGCGGACGCAAGTTTGATGCGGATTTTGGACATCTCTGCCGAGTTTTTCGGCATCACCGGTCTTATCGCGATCGGCGCGACCTTTTCCAGCATCCTTGCCGCTACGGAGCTTTTGGCTTTTTCCTGCATTTCCTCGCGTTCGCGGGTCCTGCCGGACATGCGACGGGCGACGGTGTCGTGCTCTTCGTTCCTGCCCGACATCAACGCGTAGATCGTCAAGCCGATACTGGCCACTGCCATTATGATCAGGACTGGTAATGTCATAGCAAACCTCTCAAACCTTGATGTTCACAATCCAACGGATCATAGCCATTCCCATCAACTGCATACCGAAGGCAATCATCAGCATGATCTTGCCGGCGGAGTTTCCGATCATTTCGTCGGCGTAGTTCGGATTCAGAACCACGACGGCTCCGAAGACAACCGTGGGCAGCAGGAAAAGCACCCATCCCGATAGTCGGCCCTCGGCGGTGAGTGCCTGCACCATGCCGTACAGCTCGATGCGTTCGCGAATGACCGACCCGATCTTGTCGAGAATCTCGGCGAGATCACCACCCGTCTGCCTTTGGATGAGGACCGCCGTGACAAAGAACCGTACATCGAGCGAGTCGACGCGATCAGCCATGCTGAGCAAGGCGTCTTCCATCTTGATTCCCAGGTTTTGCTCATGGAACACCCGTCCGAATTCTGATCCACACGGGTCCGGCAGTTGATCGTGGACAACTTCAAAAGCACTGGCGAGCGAATGGCCTGCACGAAGTGCCTGTCCCATGATTTCAAAGACGTCCGGAAGTTGTGTAGTCAAACGCTTGAGCCGTCGCGTTCGCAGCCAGTTCAGCCAGGCCAATGGCAGCAGCATCACCGCGATTGATCCGACCGCGCCGACCATGGGGTGCCCATTGAAGATGATGACGCCGAAGAAAACCGCGATGGCGAGACACGCCTGGTTGACGAGTAATTTCGTGGCAGTCCAGGGCACGCAGGCCTGGTCAAGCATACCCTGAATCTTCGGCGTAAAGGAGAGCGCTGCGATGGTCCCCGCAAGAAACCCGTCGTCCGTATTCTCTCGCTTGAGGATGGAACTTGACGAGAAGTCTTTCTTTCCGGATTGCACCCCGCGCAATCGATCGGACAGTTTCTTCTTATGGTTTGTTTTCGAGTCGGTAATGACCTGGTAGATACCGTAGGCCAGCAGAATCGACCCAACCATTGGAAAGACAGCAAACGCAAACGCCTTTCCCGAAGCCAGCAAATGAATCGTCGGTTCCATCACCACCACCTACCCTTCACGACTGCGGTATTGATTGAGCAGTATTCTCTTGTCATTATTCACTGCCCCTCTTGTCAATGCTTGTCTGTTGCCAATACTTGCTGTTCAAAAATAGATTGGTCCACGACGGAACCGTGGGCCTTCAGATGTTCGAGAAAACCCGGTCGCAGGCCGGTTGCGACGAACTGGCCCCATACTTTTCCCTCCGGCGTGGTGCCTTGCGGCTCGAATTTGAACAGATCCTGCATGGTGATGATTTCACCTTCCATGCCTTGTACCTCTGTAATGGTCGTGATTTTTCGAGCACCGCCGTTGAGTCGTTGCGCCTGCACAATCAGATGGATCGCGGACGAAAACTGTTGACGGATCGCACGAGTGGGCAACTCGAAGCCAGCCATCATGACCATGGTTTCGACACGTTGCACGGCATCACGGGTGCTGTTCGCGTGAATCGTTGTCAGCGAGCCGTCGTGCCCGGTGTTCATCGCCTGGAGCATGTCGAGTGTTTCGGAGCCACGACATTCACCCACCACCACGCGATCCGGACGCATCCGCAGCGCGTTAATCAAAAGGTCGCGGATGGCGACCCGTCCCTTGCCTTCGATGTTCGGTGGTCTTGTCTCCAGTCGCACCACATGCGGTTGCCGCAATCGAAGCTCGGCCGCATCCTCAATAGTAACAATTCGGTCTGTCTCGGGAATAAATGATGAAAGATTGTTCAGCAATGTTGTCTTACCCGAACCGGTACCACCGACAATGAGCACATTGAGCGCGCCTTTGACACAGGCTTCGAGAAAGTCGCGCATTTCCGTCGTGCAACTATTGTAGTTGATGTAGTCCTCCCATGTGATCGGGTCAGCACCGAAACGTCGAATGGACATGCTCGGACCGTCGATGGCGAGCGGCGGGATGACGGCGTTGACACGACTGCCGTCCTTGAGTCGTGCGTCGACCATCGGTGAGATTTCGTCACAGCGTCTCCCGACAGAGCTGACGATCTTGTCGATGGCGTGCATCAGATGTGCGTCGTCGCGAAACTGCACCTCGGTAAGTTCGAGCTTTCCGCCTTTTTCGATGTAAATCTGTTGCGCACCGTTCACAAGGATGTCACTGATGTCGGGATCGCTTAGCAACACTTCAAGCGGACCAAGCCCGAATGTTTCATCCAGCACTTCGCTGACGAGCCGCTTTCGCTCATTGAAGCTGAGAAGGGTATCCTCCTCCTCCGCCAAATTGGCTACGACTTCGCCAACCATGGATCGCAACTCGGCGTCGTCACCTTCCAGCGCGGTCAGGTCGAGCTTTTCCACGAGCTTGCGGTGAATCCGCGATTTTAGTTCATTGAAGGCATCAAGCTTGGAACGACTTGTCTGAGACCGTGGCCCACCCGGTGTCTTGACCGGTGCAGACTTTACAGGGGGCTTGGGCGGAGATGGTGCAGATGCCTTTGGCGGCGGTGATGGTGCGGTTTGATTTGAGCGTCCAAACATATCCTTACCCCTTTACGATGCGTCGCACTGTATAGACCGTTATTGTTACGTTCATCAGATTCGGCATGTGCAGTTCATGTTCCATCATTGATCTCTCCATCATGCCTCATTGAAAATCTTGCTAAGGAATTTCGATCCGGTTCGCGACGCATCGGGTGACCCCGGGGCGACCGTTTCCGGTGCGTGTATTCTGACGGCGAGGTCGCTGATCGCGGTGCGGACCCTGGACTTGGGATCACGCGTCACGAGCGGTTCGCCGAGGTTGACGGCTGCCCCGACGGTAACAACGTCTTCGGGGATGGTGGCGAAGACCTTTCGATCGAGAGTAGCTTCGACATCCGCAACGGTGAGTGACCCATTGTCACGTCCGATGCGGTTGCAAAGGAGCTTCGCACGTTCGGGATTGAACCCCGCCTCTTCCATACCCTGCAATATACGTTGTGCGTTGCGAACCGCCGGAACGTTAAGTTGCATGACCAATAAGGTGACGTCGGCGAGATCGAGAATAGATGAGGCACCGACATCGTACCGGTTCGGCCCATCAATAACGACGTATTGATTCATGGTGAGCAATGTTGACAATACCCCGACGCAGTTGGCGGCTGTAATGTTGTCGGACTGTGTGAAATGCGTCGGCCTGCTAAGGACGTAGGTTCCCGATTCGTGCTGAACAAGCGTGCGTTCAACGACCTGCTCCTCGAGTCTCTCATGTGAATGGGCGAGATCGGCAATGGTATAGTTTGGGTTCAGATCGAGCATTGTGGCGACCTGTCCGAACCGATAATCGAGATCAACGACAGTGACACGTCCGGTACAGATGCTCGACAATTCGACGGCCAGGTTCGTCGCCAGACAGGTGGTACCAACCCCACCAGCCGTTCCCAGGCAGGCGATCATGCGCCCTGACGTCTCTCCCTCGTCACCGGACTGAGCGATTTTGCCAAATGCGTCCTTGAGCAAATTCTCATCGATCGGCTTGGTCAGGAATTCCTTGACGCCCTGACGCATGGCCGAAAGTATGAGTTGTCCGTCGGTCGATTCGCTGACCGCGAAGATGTTGAGGTTTGGGTGGTGGGGGATCAGTTGTCCCGCCATGGGAAGGACAGCCTCAGGATTGGGATCGAGGTGGACAAATAGTACCTCGGCGGGAATCTGCTCAGCCACATGTGCGAGCATGGCAGGCTCGTCAAGCTCAGCAACGATTCGTACATTCTCAAACGACATGAGCGTGTTGCGCAGTGTCGCGTTATACGATTCGTCAGCGTTGAAAAGAATGACCCGGACGGTCCCCATACTGCGGTCACTCCGGTACCGAAGTCGAGCGTTTGGCTGCAAATACCGCAATCACGCCTACGGACGCGACGCGCTCACAACCTGCTCTCCTATTCGGCGTTTACTCGCCTCCACTCCCCGAACATCATTGGCTGTCATGCACGATGTCCCCGAAAAGCATAAAAAAACCGGGGCGGGGTGCGGTCCGAAAACCCACCCCGCCCCCGGCGAGCGTTAGTTGATTAGTTCGACAGGTCGTTTCCCACCGAGCCTCATGAAGATTTCCTCCAATTCAGCCTGGTAAGTTGCGATGTCGTTGCTGGTAGCCTGGAGGTGTTCACCACCTCCGATGGCCGCGACCTCCTCCATGAGGCCTGCGTCAGCGTAGGCACCCACGCTGACGGCGAAAATCCGATAACCCAGATCAGATGCAATTTGCGCCTGATCGAGCACATATTGCCTTGCCGCAGCAAGAATATCCTGCTGATCCGCCCAGGAACCAGACGGATACTGCCCGGTCGGCGTGATGTTCGCGTTTCCATCAGTTAGCAACACGATCATCTTATGGGACGCGCTGCGTGCCGCCGTCCCGGACAACGTCTCAATACCATACGAGAGACCACCACCCATGTTGGTCCAGCCATCGTAGTGGCCTGCCTGCATCTGCGTGAGCCCGTTACTGCCGGTTGAAATATCAAACAGATCAGGATTTGAAACCAACGGTACCTGGTGACGCATCGTGTAACCGTAGATATCGAGTGCCAATTGGTCGTCGTTGTCAAAACTACTGACAACATCAACCATCAGCTCGACGGAGTCCTTGACCGCCTGCATCGGCTGACAAGGTGTGTCAGCCAATTCGGGCGTCTTGCTGTTCGACCACCGCTGCTCCAACAGGTAATCGGTAAACGTCTTGGGACCGAAGCAGTATCGGAAATTGCTATTGGCACTCGTCATGCGCGACCACGACGAAGCAGCCCAGTTGATGTAGTCAAGCCATCTCGAGCCAGGCTCACCGAAGAACGATTCGATGTACTCGATTTCATAGCTATCGATACGATCATCGCCGTTACCAGGAGACGCCCCCGGCACGGATTCCCACGCGCCACCGGTTTTTCCGCTGTCCCAACGGGCAAGCCCGAGGGCAACAGCAACCTGTCGCCTGTAACGAGAGTAACTGGAATGGTGGCCCGTATTGAGAATCTGCGCAGTCTCCTCCGGACTGTATTGGGCACCACCACTGAATTGGATGTTGCTGAGGAACCCGCTCACCGTCGCGCCGGTCCAGTCGCTTTGACCGCTGCCATAACGCGGCAGTCGGATCAACCCCGAATCGGCGGCAGGATCGTAGCCGTCGGTGAACGACTCATCACCCCAGCGCGATTCCTGGAAAATTCCCCAGGCTGGTCCGGCAGACTGAGAGTTGAATCCCTCACCGTCCAGAGCGAGACCGGCCAGGCCCGCCGGGGTCCACATGGAACCTGCATCATCCGAACCGCCCGGCAGTGCAGCCCAGACGTCCCAGATGTTGATGGTTGTATCCGCATAGCTGCCAAGCTCGCTGTCATCGTTGTGCGAAGCTGACAGGTCAGCCACGATCACGATATCACGAGGCACGAGCAGCGCGGTCGCTTCCGCGGTCATCGTGCGCTCGTTTCTTCCGAAATAACGAGCGAAAAACAGCTCTCTTGTAGCAGACACACGAACCGTAACGGCGTCCGGGAATTCGGAATCCGCAACCTCGGAGAATTCGTATTGTCCGCCGACGAGGTTGGCTCTCCCGAGCGTGATGTCACCCACACCAACGGTGACAGGATCGTTCACAACGTCGTTGTGTACAACGTATTCCTCCGCAGCGGCACGAGCGAGGTTTGGTCCACTACTGCCCTCGCCCAGCATCGCTGCTGCCGCGAGCGCGGCTGCGTCCGCAGTTCGCTGCAAATCTGCCCTGACGTTCCATAAATACCCCATATCGACGACCAACGCAGCCATTCCAATCATGATCGTCGAGACGGTCATGACTTGAACGGCGATCACACCTCGACGGCGCGTCGGTCTTCGGGGCCGCATTCGCCGGCAACCGTCACTTCTCCCAACCGTCAAGCGGCCGAGACCGGTGGCAGTATGCCTGTCACTTGCTTTCCCATAAACCATGCTTTCGCCCTCCCGCGAGCTTGAATTCCTCGCGTCGTATTGTTTTGCCACGCTCAACGAAATGCCGAGCGAGCGGCCTTTTCAAAATAGTGCTCCACCGTCGACCACTGCCGTACAGCAAACCGAGGCGAACAACTCCAGGGAGCGAAACCCCTAACTCGGTCGGATCGGTGCCGGACCAGGCTCGTCCGCCTCTTCGTCATCCTGCTGCGTTGCAGCACCTGGCGAAGCGGGTCGTTGCGGCACGCTTTGCGGAGCTCGATTCTGCCGCATCGGTCGCCCTTGATTGCGTGCGACTGACTGCGTATTCAGCATCGAGTCCGGGCTGTCGAACATCAGCTCCACCTGCTTGCCGCCACCGTTCACCACCGTCACCGAATGACCGGTGAAAGCCTGCTGTGCCGGTGCGTCAGGAGTCTGCTGCTGCGACTTTCCTGCTCCGCCGAACAGCCCGAGCAATTCGCTTTCGGTCGCGTTGCCGGGATTGGATTCAAGGTCGTCATCCGCACTGCGCATCGCAAGGGTCAATCGACCTTTGGTTTGCGCAAGGTGCAACTTCGGAACGTCCTTGTCTCTGACGAGAAGCGTTACGGATTTCGCCACTTTCGCTTTACCACTTGATTCACTGTCGTCACTCAGCGTGCGACCGACCGCAGCCACTTCAACTTTTTGAAGCAGAATGCGACTGATCGTCTCATTTCGCCTGTCACGACGCACGTCCATCACCGCGATCACATCGACAAATCCCCCCGGCTGCAGCTGATAGGCTACACCGGTGACCTCATCAATTTTGACCGATACGGCCCGGAAACCCGGCTTGATACGAACCGTCAGTCCCGGCGGAGTTCCCTCAGGTGCCAACAACGACCCCCTGACGATAGACCCCGCCGCAATCTGCATCGCCGTAACCCGACCGACCAGACCCTCCATGCTCGCGAAACCGTCTTCGCCCAAAAGCGGTGTCTCAGGCGTTTCGATTTCCTTGAGCATTTCCTTCGTGATTTCCATGGTCGCGGAAATGTCCACAGCGGCCACAACCGTCTTGACCATTCTCAGCGCGTTGTTCGCCTTCGCTTCCTGGATCGTGTCCAGTCCGAACTTGATCGCCAACCCACCAAGAACGACCCCCATTACCAACGGAACGATTGCTACTTTTTTCATCGCTATCCTCGCGATCGCCCCAGCAACGCTGCGGTTGCGTCCATGGTCTCACCCCAACGACTGAAGCTGCTCGTGTCCCAAAAATACGATTTTCAAACGGTTGGACCAGCCAACCCTACGGTATGGCAACGGCTGCGAAGCCCTCCTTGCGCATCGAGCAGGTGCCGCTTATCGAATAACTGCCACCAGTAAGCACATAGCCACCCGTGATCGAAATCCGCTCGATCGGAGCCGAAACCGTCACAGTCTGCATTTCGTTCGCGATCGGCGAGGCATCGAAGGTCCAGACGGTTCCTTCTTCGTAGCCAAGCGGATCCATCACCTCACGCACACGAATGGCAACATCATCCTCGGTAGATGCTTTCAACACAGCCGTGCGGCATCCTTCGCGCGCTGCATTCGTCAGCGTCTGCCGAACTGTAAAGACCCAGCCAAACTCGACGATTCCCATAAGGATCGCCAGGAGAAGTGGGAGAACCACCGCGAATTCAACAAGCGTGGCACCACGTCGTTTTCGCGGATAACGACGTAGCCCATTTTGTATTAATCGTCTCATTTTATACCGTCCACCATCCCATAACTTGACCCGATAAAACGATCACAGAACCAATCGACAACGGGACACCGTAAGGCAACAGTTGCGGTTTCTTGCCCAGCGACTTCGCAGCGGCAAATTCACTGAATAACGTGGATTTGGACTGAAGCTTGGTGAGGATTAGCCCCATATTCGCCCATGCTTCAGATCCTCTTCCTGCGGCGAATATCATCACCACAGCCACGATACCTCCAATAAACGCGCCGAGCGCGAACGACACCAACGTCATGAATGGACCAAACCAGACACCAATGGCTGCCATCAGTTTGACGTCACCAGCCCCCATGCCATGCATGGCCCACGGAATGATGAGAACGCCAAACCCAACGAGCAGTCCAAGAAAACCAGCCCCAACGCCCGACCAACCGAAGAATGCCGCTTGCACGGCAAATCCAGCAGCAGCCAGCGTCACATTAAGCCAGTTTGGTACGCGGCGTTGCGCGTAGTCAATCCAGGACGCCAGCGCCACACCGGGAATCAAAATCCCGCACGTGACACCCCAATACCCCGAAAGCATGATCGTGACCCCCAAGTCAGGAAACTGTACTCAAACAAACGATTCAGACACAAAGGGGCGGGTGGGGCACCGCCACGATTGACGACACCCACCCGCCTGAAACCCTTGTCATCCGTGATTAGACCACGTTAGGCAGCTTGCCCTCGACGTTCGTAAACGTCTGCGATACCTTGTCGCCTACCAGCTGAATCGAGCCGATAGCCGCAACGATAATCAAGGCGAGCATGACCGCATACTCCGTTGCAGTCGGGCCATCTTCGCTCTTGAGAAAATCTTTGCATCGATTCATGAAATTCGTCATTGCAATGCTCCTTTTGCATATTCCCGCCAAAGACCCATGTCTTCAACGGAATAGATATTTGCACAGTCGGCGACCCATCCGTCGTCGCCCAACCGTCCCCTCACAGATTCAAAATTCGATCCAACATGGATTCAAATTTTCCAGTCGCCATCCTGGCTTCTGTTTCGTCCGTCAATCCGAAACAACACGTTTCTTCGGACGAAGCATCGAGATACGGGTCGAAGATGTGACTCTCTCCCTTATCTCCACTGCGTGCTTCCCTGTCAGCCTCAATCAGCCAACGCTTCAAACATAAGAAACAGAAAGGCATCAGGCAAAGCGTAGTTGGTAATTTCCGTAAAATTCCGCTTATCACACGATGCCACACAGCGATACGCCGATAATCACCACAGTGCGCACAAGATATTACCCGAACAGGGTACCTTACTATTACTTTCATCCTGAGGCGGCATCTGAGCGGTGTGATGGGACGTAAAAACGCCACGAGCGACGGAGGTCCCGTCGCCCGTGGCGCTGTGGTCGCATAAAACCCTTGAAAAGGGGTTTGAAGGGCTTATTCGCTCTCTTGCAACTCCTGATACTTCTCAAACGCATCCGCATTACGCGCTTCGAGGTCAGCCGCGTCCGAATACACCGTCACCAACTCGTCCCCACCCTTCCGGACGACAACTTCGATGCTTCCGTCGGCATTCTCTCGAATCGTGCGATGGGCTTTCTGCAGGTGCGCGATGTGGATGCGCGCGTTGTTGGCAGCGTGTAATGCATTGCGGGCTGCCATCGATTCGTTATCCATCCGCTGGACGTCCACATTGTGAAGCTTTTCAAGCATCTCCTGTAAAACACCACTCTCGCCATCAAGCTGAACTTTTATTTCAGCCATCCGTCGGTGGATGTCACCAATACCGTCGACCCGCAACGCCGAAAAATCCGGCCCCACCCCACCCCACGCGCTGTACGCCGAAATCCCGTGCGAATTTCGCGGAAAAGCCTTGTAGGCCTCCTCATCACCTTCAGCAAGCTCATCCTCGTCCGCATATTCATCCACGGTTTCATTACCGTCAGCGTCAATGCGTGTCACAGTGATCGGACCATCGCCCTCACGCTCAACTGTGACAGTCTCGCCATCAACAACGACCGACGTTCTGATTTTGACGCCGTTCTCCGTGGCAAGAACATCGAATGTGTGATTTTCAACCGTCCGAAGCATCTCGCGAAGGTGCTCTGGGATATCTTCCAACTCGGCATCATCCACGCCTTTCAAAACCCACATTCCCTGTGTGTCACCAGGCTCCAACATGCGGAACTGTACGTTGTTGCTCATGTGAATTTCCGGGGTTATGCCGGGAATCCATTCGAGATTGCCCATTTCGGACCGGCTTCCCAACGTCGCGACCAGATTGCGACGCTCGCCGTCACGCACAACCGTAAACTTCACCCGCGCACCCGGACCTGCGTCGGCAATCTGACTGACAAGCTCACCAAGGTCGTTTCCGATCGCAACATCGTTGATCTCAGTGATAACATCCTTCGGAAGAAAACCCGCCTCCTCCGCCGCACTGCCCTTGGCGATATTCAGAACAGACAACCCTTCGATGTCACCTGCCGTCTCCTTCATTTCATCAGAAACGCCACCAAGCGTAACACCAAGCCAACCCCGGTTCTCGGCATCCTCATCAACCGATACAGCAAGACTGATTGGCTGACGATCGCCGGCAGCAGCAATCACTCTGCCGCCCGGTGCGCCCTGGATAATCCGAATCTGGCCATCCTTACCCGCCTCTGCCATGACGATGACAGCACCCTGCGACGTCGCAATAGCGTTCCGAACCTGTGGATCACCTTCATCGGTCTCAATAATCAGCTCAACAGCTGCGCTCACTTTCGGCTCGTCCGCTGTTACAAAGCCACTCGCGATCCAACCGCTCACGAGCGTAGCCGCCAACACCATCACAGTTCTACTCATCATCGTGTTCTCCTTCATTTCTTATGGAGGTCTCGTGCCCCCGAAGTCGTTTCCTACAATCCGCGGTTTCTGATCATTCGGCGTCCATGTGGCTGCGACTGTCCGTAGGTCCGCGTCCGCTGCACCTCAATCAGATAGATTTTTCCGTCTTCGCCGGGGATACCAATAATGCCCGTATCCCGATGACGCTCCAGACGGGGTGCCTGCGTGCTGACCGGGATGATGCCGTAGTCAATCGGGCTGCGGCGCTCGTTGTTTCTCGGACGTATGTGCTCGACGTACTCTGGTCTTGACGTCAGATCCGGTTTTTGACGTCGACGAATCGGCGAATAACCCGGTGTCGCCGGATCGTCAGCCAGGGATGACTTGACGATCGAAGGCTCTTCAATCGGATTATCACTGTCGGACGAATGCAGGCCGATCATTCCGAACACCGCAATGCACGCAGCCGCCGCGACCGGCAACACCCACCACAAACGCGGCATTTTCCCACCAACAGTGCCACCATTCGTCGCACCCGACGCCGCCACCCGTATCGGATGACGATGGTTTGATCTCTTGCTTGTCACGAGGATCGAACCAAGAACATCACCACACTCGGCATCAATCCGTTCATAGTCCGCGAACAGATCCCGATACTCCGGGTTCCTGACGAGGGCGCGATCAAGCACAAGTTGCTCGTCGGCCGTCAACTCGCCATCCAGCTTTCGGCTGATCAATCTTTCGATGTTTTCCATTTCGCTCATCGAACCAACCCTAAATCCTGTCTCGAAGCATTTCGCGTAGCTGTCGTCGTGCCCGCACCAATCTTGTTTCCACCGTGTCCACCGGCAAATCCATCACGTCCGCGATTTCGCGATAACTCCAATCCTGCACATGTCGCAGAACAAACGGCTCGCGGTAAATGTCCGGAAGCGCGTCGATCGCGCGACGGACCATCCTGCGACGTTCCAAACCGTCAACCGCATCGGCCATCTGTCCGTTGTTTGAACTCGCCACTCTCTCGCGGAGAACCGTCGCGGCTTTTCGATCCCGCGTGACCTCACGCCCGGCGTCGACAGCGGCGTTTCTGGCGAGTCGATAAAGCCAGGGTCGCCAGCGGGTGGGATCGCGAAGTTTCGCGACCTGCTCCCAGAAAGTTGTCCAAACCTGCTGAACGACATCGTCGATCCGATCCTGATCACCGAGGACACCGAAAACAACCGCCCGGACCCAGTCCGAGTGCCGCGACACCAACTCGCCGAACGCGTACCGATCCCCTTGAAGCACCGCTTCAACTACTGGCTGATCGGGATCCACTTCTCTAACGGCCAACGTCATTCGCATCCTCACCAACACAGACGAACCGGCACGCAACTGCCTGTCAACAAATGGTAAGAACCGGTCCAACCGTCTGCCAGGGCTATTTTC
This sequence comes from Phycisphaerae bacterium, assembly GCA_029260165.1. Taxonomy (GTDB): domain Bacteria; phylum Planctomycetota; class Phycisphaerae; order UBA1845; family UBA1845; genus OFTM371. The sequence goes on from JAJDDT010000037.1 coordinate 22,642, forward strand.
CGCCAACCTGAAAATAGAAAAACGGCGGAATGGTGAGGGCGGCGACGGATCCGCCTCCGCTGGAGTCCCTGGCGCGGTCCAGCGCGTGTTGGATGTTGGGAGACCACGATACGCCCAGTTTCCTGGCGGTGCGGTCGTTGGGTGGGCCTACGAGAATGACGTCCGATAAATACTTGAGTGCGTAGGTGGCCCAGTACCAGACGGTAAACGGGTGGAATCCATGATGAGCGAACCGGTTTCGGTAGGCATCGATCAGGTCGGGGTCACGGGCGAACTTTTCCTGGAACTCGTGGTGCATGGCGAACGGGTCAACCGTCGAGCCCAGGACCTCGTCGTAGAAACGTTTGTAGGCGACGTGATATTCGGGATGGAAAACCTCGTAACACGGATTCATCAGAATGACGACGCCGCCCTTTTTGACCAGCGGTTTGTTGTAGAACCAGTTGAACACATATCCGAGTACGTCGCTGACGACCAGCACCGGGTTGATGCGGGCACCGACCGAATACGGGCTTAAATCCGGCAAACCGAACACGAGTGTGTCGTATTGCGTCGGGGCGGGGACGGTCATCTGCCGGGTCATGACGTCGATCGTGCGTTCGTGGACGGCGTCGATGGAACCTGCGTTGATTTCGACCGGGGCGTAGTCACCCGGGACGCTGCTCAGGATCACCTTGCGTATCCGTTCGGGCAGCAGTTTCATCGAAAGCGGTGTGGCTGACCGCATAAAACGTTCGATCGCGTTGCATTTTTCAGGAGATTTTCCCAGGTGGCGGACATGCGCGGGGTACGTCCCGTTGTTCATGGCTGCCTCCATGACCATGATTCGCGCGTGTTTGCTGATCACGCGGCTTATGCGTTCGATGCAGTTGTGCATGCATGAACCTTCGGGTTGCATGACGTGGGGTATGTCGGCTGTCATTTTCGGGTGGTGGTGGGAGGCGATGGAGTCGTAGGTGCCGAGTCCAACGGCGACGGATTTGTGCCCGCCATTAAGGGGGATTTGGATGGTATCAACGTAGATGACGAGGTCGCACTCGAGGACGCGTTTGTCGACCTGCACCGTTTCGCCCTGATCGGTATCTTCAAGGGTGACGATGTTGTCGCGGTCCTCGGCGTCGAAGTTGACGAGTTGCTGTGGGTAGAACTCGCGCATGATGTTGGGGCCTACCATGCGGGCGAGTTCGTGTTTCTTCATTTTTCGGTGGAGGGCGACGGCGCAGATGAGCTGGATGTTCTCCTTTTTGACGCCGGTGTCGTAAATCATCGGCAGCAGGACCTCGAGCGATTGCTGGCGGATGTCGGGCTTTGCGGTCTGCGGGAATGGCTGACAGTTGTCGTCGAAGGCGATCAGCACGCGTGACCCGGCGTTCAGGAGTTTGTCCAGCGGTTCCATGCCGACCGGTTCGCGGAACGCCTGTCGGACGGCCGCTGGGACGTCCCGCTTCGCAATCCCGGCCAGCCGCTCCGGTGCGTAAAAAATCGTCGCGTCGTCAGGCAACGGCACGCTGATAATATTGTTGCCACTGTAGGTGAGGTAGTTCATCGTCGGTGTCGGTTCGCCGATCCCATTCCATCGTCCGCGCCAATCGTGGAACGGGTATTGTAGGGCTGATCGCGCGATCCGGGGAGTAGCGAATTCGAATCGAATTTCGTGGGACAGTTGATCGCACACGCTGTTGGATTGACCAACAGGGTTGATGCGTTGCGGGCGTCGTAGCTTTGTCGCAGGAAAGAGTCGTTGGCGGTGTTTTCGAGGAGCCGGCGAATGAGGTAGCCCATGCCGCTGATGAAGTCGCCGCAGGGTGTGTAGACGCGGAGGCAGTGTCCCATTTCGACGACGGCTTGTTTGAGCGGATCGCCCATGCCGTTGAGCATCTGGATTTCGTAGTCGTGCGGAGTGAGGCCTGACTGTTCGGCGGTGGCGAGTACGTGGGCGATGCTGCGGACGTTGTGGGATGCGAAGGCGGGTCGGATGCTGTGGTGGTTTCGGAGCATTTTGGCGGCGATGCGTTCGAAGCATGCGTCGGACTGCCATTTTTGTTGCCAGACGGGTGGGATGACGTTGTTCTGGTTGGCCAGTGCGGTTTCCATGTCCCAGTAGGCACCCTTGACAAGTCGGACGGCGACGGGATGTTCGCGTTTGATCGCCCATTCGAGGAGACGGTCGTAGTCGTTTTCGGCGTCGACGAGGTAGGCTTGAACGACGATGCCGACGTTGGTCATGTCGTGGAATTCGGATTCGGTGAGTACGCGTTTGAACAGATCGAACGTGATGTCGCGGTAGTTGAAGGATTCCATATCGATGTTGATGAACGCGTTTTTTTCGCGGGCGCGTCTCAGGATGGGGCGTAGTCGGATCGCGACGGAGTTGAACGCGCGGCCGGGGTCGATGGGGTCGAAGTGTGGTGAGAGGGCGGTGAGTTTGATGCTGATGTTGACGCGTGGCATGGGGCCGTCGCTGCCCGTGTCGATGAGGTTGTCGTTTGGCCAGGTTTGGGCGGCGGGACAGATCGAATCGATGAGGTCGAGGTAGGTTTCGAGGTATCGGTCTGCCTGGGTTTCGCTGGTGGTGAATTCGCCGAGGACGTCGAGGGTGAAGGCCATGTGCTTGCGGTGGAGTATCCGGACAGACGCGATGGCTTGTTCTGTATTGGAGCCTGCAATGAAGCTGTGGGCCATCGTTTTGGCGGCGAATTTGGCGGCCGTAACGATGAGTTTGGCGTGGAGAGAGTTGGGGTCGCTATAGCCCAGGATTCCCTTGATGGCCAATGGCATGTGAACGTCGCGTGGGTCGAGATATTGGGTGATGTGATTGGCGATTTGTTCGTCGGTTTTCAGGACGGGAAGGACGTCGATGAACCGAAACGCCTGGACCTTGAGCTGTTCGTGTTGGCTTGACAGGTCGATCATGACCCGCTGCCACCAGGCTTGTTGCCAGATATTGGGTTGAGCTGCCCGGGCACGTTCAAAGATTTCCGTGCCGATTTCGGTGATGCGCGTTTCGAGTGGTGCGGTGTTGTGCATGGTGGTGGCTAGGTCTTGTTGGCCGGCGGTATGATGTCAACGATGATGCGTGGGTGCAGGAAAACAAGGTGGCAGGATTTGGTTTTCATGTTGAACAACGACTCGACGGAGGTTGCGTACAGTTGCATTTGTGATCGGTATCGTTGGGCGACCTCGTCGACGTTGGACGCCTGAATTCTGTCGGTCTTGTAATCGATGATATCCAGACACGCGTCACCAACCAGGATTCCGTCCACCACGCCGCGGACGAGCACCCCGTCATTCAAACTTTCCGGAAGCGTTTCGTCAAACCTGTAGGCCGCCTGGGTGGCGAGGAACATGAATTCACGGTGGAAGTTGCTGTTCGCCTGTCGGATGCGAACCGCGAGGTCGGTCATCAGGAACCATTCGATGGCGTCGACGTTGATCAGGTCGGATTGCTTTTCATTCAAAATGCCGTTGGCGGTCAGTTGATCAAGCTGAACGCGTACGGTGTGTTCGAGATTGAAATCCAGATGCTGCATGAGCTTGTGTGTGGCGATGCCAACGCTGGCGGATGTTTCGCGGTCCATCCGTGATCGTGGAGACGCTGCCGGTGCGCGGGTGATTTCATCGGGGTCGATAAATGGATCGAGCATGTAGTTGGCTTCGCTGGCGGCGACGACGGATCGAATGCTTGAGGCGGCGAGACAGGGGTATTCGCACTCGATTCGTTCGAGGATGGCGGTTGCGCGGGTTGGGTCGTCGGACCGCGGCTCGTCTGGTGGCAGGGGCTTGAGTTGCGCGACGGCGAGTTGGGTGGGCGATGGGCCTGTCTGTTGGGACGGACGGGCGGTATCCCATTGCGTGATGTCGTCTTTGCCATGCGCGTGCACGCGGTAGATGGCGGTTTCGTTCGGGTGGTCTGGCCACGAAACGATGTTGGGCGGAAATGTGCGAAGTGACGCGGTGATCCAGTCGCTGTAGTTGTTGGCTGACAAGATGTCGAGCATGGAAACGGGTGACGGTTCATCCTGGTTTGGTCGGGGGGGGGCGAATTTGGATTTTGGCGTTGCGATAAGGATGAGCTTGTCTCTTGCGCGTGTCATGGCGACATACAAAATGCGAATTTCCTCGGCTATCGCGTGTCGATGGATACTGTTCGCGACGATTTGGGATCTTGCGGATGGGTACTCGATGCGCTTTTCGCGGTCGATCACGTTGAGTCCGATGCCGGCGTGGCGGTCGAAGGTGAACCGACCCCTGGCGTCGGACAGATTGAAACTCCTTGCGAGGTCCGCGATGAAGACCACAGGGAATTCAAGCCCCTTGGCTGCGTGGATGGTCATGATGCTGACACCGTCGGGGTTTGCGGACCGGGCGGATGTCCTGATTTGTTTTTCCCTTGCGGCGAGTTGATCAACAAAGCATAGAAAATCGTGGAGCGTGGCGCGCTTGTGATCGCTGAACGACGCGGTCCGTTGATGGAAGTTGAAAAGATTGCCGCGTCGCTGCGAGCCATTTGGTAACCCGCCGACGTAGGCGAGGAAGCCTGTGTCGGTGATCAGTTTCCAGAGTGTGTCGTGAATGGAACGTTCGCGGAATTCCCGACGACACCGGTCGACCTTTTTCCAGAATGTTGCGAGTTTTTGAGCGGCGGGATGATCGGAAGATCGATCGGGAAAGCGAAACGCGGCTTCGTGAAACGGTTCGGTGCGGCGGCTGATGCGGATGGCGGCGAGATCGTCCTCGGTGAACGGCAAGCCAAGGATGTGTGACCGAAGGGTGGCTGCCAGTGGGATGTCCTGCTGACTGTTGTCGATGATTTGCAACGCAGCGACGACGTCGCGGATTTCGACGGACTCGAGGAGGTTGGTTTCGGAATTGGTGGCTGTTGGGATGCCGTATTTCTCGAGAACGGAAGCGATGGTGTTGGCGGAGTGGATACCGGATCGCAGGAGAATGGCTACGTCGGCGGGTCTGAGGGGTGTTCCATCTTCGCGGGTCATTCCGTTGTCGGTGAGGTGACGAATTTTCATGGCGATGAGGTAGGCTTCGCGCTCGATGGTTTCCCATTCGGCGGGGTCGTCCGGATCGAGCATGGGTTGGTTGAGGTTGTCTTCGGTGGAGTCGTTGTCGCTCCCGTGGGGGATGTCGCGTTCGAGGAAATGGATGTCGGTGGTGGCAGGGAATGTTGGGTCGACGGGCGGGCGTGTTGCGCTCATTTGTTGCGTGTCATCGTAGTCCATCCCGACGACGCCGGGGTGCATGAGGTTGGCGAAGAGGCGATTGATCGCGTCGATGACATGCGGGCGACTTCTGAAGTTCTCCTGGAGGTGAATGGTGTGTTGACGATCGTTGTTTTTGCCCTGCGCCAGACGTTGCTGGAAGACGTCGGGGTCGGCGGACCGAAATCCGTAGATGCTCTGCTTGACGTCGCCGACGGTGAACAGGTTGCTGGGTTCTGTCGAGACACCTTCGCGGCTGATATGCTGGAGGATGGCGTGTTGGATGGGGTTGATGTCCTGATATTCGTCAACAAGGATGTGCGCGAAGCGCTGCCGGATGGTTGTGGCGATGGTGTCGTTTGTGAGAATGTTGAGCGTTAGTCGTTCGAGATCGGCGAATTCGAGCAGGCTTTTTCGTCGTTTGGTGATGGTGTATTGATCGCGGAATCGTTGGACGAGGTCGACGATGGTGGTCACGAACGGAGCGATGGCGGTGATACCCTCGATGAGTTCGCCGGTGGTGAAGAGCGTGAATCGCGTTTGGATGCGAGCTTGAAAGAGTGTTCTTGATTTTTTGAAAACCGCACTTGCACGGTCGCGCTGTTGGATCGTTTCAGGCGGGGTTGTGTCTGCGGAGAGTCTGGGGGGCGACTTGATTTTGGGGTTGTGGTCGCGGACGTTTGTGAGCAAAGCGTCGAGATCTATTGCGGATTGTTGAGAAAGGCCGAAGCTGTTCAGCAGGCGTTGCGCCTCGTCGGAAAAGAGGCGGAGTCTGTCGAGGTGCGATGCGGTTTCGTCGAAATACACGCGTGCCTCGGGACCTGTGTTTGCCGGTGGTACGACGTTCTGTTCGCATTGAATGGACAGTTCCGTGGCGAGTGCCTGCAGGGTGTCGCGGAGAATATTCCGCTGATCTCCGGTGACGAGCGTGCGTTGTTGGGCAAGCCATTGATCGGGGTCGGGGAGGCTGTCGAGAAAGTTTGAAAGACGGATCACAAATTGGGCGATTTGTTGATCGCTTCCGAGTCCGTAGATGTCAACCAGTTTCTGAAACGTGGCACCTGCGTTGTCGTTTGACGCGTACAGATTATTGAGGACCGTGTCGAGGGATTCCGCCTGCAGGATTCGCATTTCATCGTCCGGCAGGAGGATGGCAGAGGGATCGATATCCGCGTGATTGAAATACTGACGAACCATTCGGTTGCAGAATGCGTGGAGCGTGGAGATGTTGGCTGCGTCGACCAGCGCGATCTGCTCGCGAACGCGTCCGGTGTCGGCGTGGGTTGTGAGCCGTTTGGAAAGTGCGGTGCGGATACGCGTTTTCATTTCGGCGGCGGCGGCGTCTGTGAACGTAACGATGGTCAGTTCATCGAGATTGCATCTGTCAGGTTGCGGAGCATCGCAAACGAGGTAGACGCAGCGTTCGGTCAGGACAGCCGTCTTGCCCGAGCCGGCGGCTGCGGAGACCGCGATGCCCTGCCCCATCCGCGTGATGGCGTCCTGTTGGTTGGGTGTCCAGCGGATGTCAGCCATCGGATGACTGCTCCACCCTGCCTACCCTGTTCATAACCTCGGTTCGTGACATCGAGATCAACCTGCGTGTCGGGGTGGAGCCGGGTTCGTAGCGACAGACCGGTTTGAATTGGCAATAACGGCAGGGAGAAAACGATTTGAGTCGGTACGGGCGCACGTCGATTGTCCCGTCAAGCCATCGGTCTGCCCATTGGCCTATTGTTTGCCTTGTGCGTTCGAGCATACCTGCGAATTCAGCGTTGTCAGCCACATCGGAGCTGTCCTTATAACCAAATGTACCTTTTTGGTTTCTATATATTTTGAAAACCGGCGACCATTTTGATGAACCCGTGGATTCGATGCGATCGATGTGTTTTGTGTTGATTAGTCCGCGCGGGCATTCGTCGCTGTTGCTGAGTTTGGATTCGTCGGCTTCCCGGGGGTGCTTGACGCGTCGATAACGTTCGCGGATTGGAAGAAAAAACGCAGCCACTGGTATGATGCGTCTTCCGAACAGAGATTGTCCCTGCTGTTGGAGAACGAGCAGGTAGGCGAGCAGTTGCAGGGACATCCCGTGGTACGCAGCCGCCAGATCCAGCGTTCTTTCCCTAGTGCGTTTGTAGTCAATCACAGTCGCGAGATAGGCGTCGGCTGTCTCGGCAAGGTCCACGCGGTCGATGTAGCCTCGGAGCAGGAGTTTCCGTCCCCTGGGTGTGGTAATTTCCAGGGCATTCAATCCCTTGCGGTCTGAAAAACCGAAAGCGAGTTCGGTTCGGGTCGGACGCATATCACCGGCACGCGTCGCGATTTGCTGGTTCGCGATGATCGAAGCCAACTCATGTGTTGCCCGGCTTGAGAGAAAGGTGTCGTGTGGGTTGGCCAGCTCCGCAAACAGCGGGATGTTGGTCCTGACGTGATCCAATCCCCGTTCGAGTCGTTCGGAGATTTCCGTCGGGGCCAGTTCGATGAACGCAACCTTGTCAGCCACGACGCCGCCAACAAATGCCTCGAGAATGGCGTGGTGAAACGTGCCCAGATCGACGACCTGTAGTGCTGCGATTTCACGTTCCTGAAGACCGAGCGTGTTGTTGGCGAAATGACGAAACGGACAGGATGCATAGGCTTCGAGACTGGAGACACTCGCCCTCAATGGCTCGCGATAGAGTTGAGCAACCGACGTCGGTGACAGCGATGCGGCGTTGTTGTACGCAAGCGACGAGGTCGCGGTTCCCATCACGTTCCGCCATTCCGTGTTTTTGTATGACAATGCGTAAAGATCGTTGAACAGCATTCTGCGGTCCGCCTTGTTGTCCGAATTGGGATCGGACGTGGGCACGATCGGGCGATGTCGCATCGCGTGGGTCACCTGCGCTGCCAGGTCAAACGGTGTCAGGATGGACCAATCTGACAACGACGCTACAGGGTCCTCGATTTTCCTCGTCGCCAGTTTCGGGAGAATGCGACGAACCGAATCAAGGAACATGGAAGGGCGAAGCTCGTTTCCCTTTTCGTCCGCGCGCGCATAACAAATCAAGAGTTGTTGCGAGGCGCGGGTCATCGCGATGTAGGCGAGCAGGGCTTCGTCGTTGAGATGTTGTTGTCTCGGTGTTCCGAGGTCAGTCCCTGCTTCCCGCAGCGAAGAGCGATCCCCGTGGTTGAGAATGGTATCTTCCTTCAGTGGCGATGGAAACGTATTGTCGTCGAAACCGAGGATAATCGCGAGTTTGAGATCGGGATTTCGACTGCGCTCGATCGAACCGATCAACACCTGATCGAGCATGGATGGTGCCAAACCAACCGACCACTGCAGAACGGCTGTGTCGAAAACGAGTCGGGCGGTGGCGACATCAAACACCTCGCGACCGAGGGTCGTTTCAAATTCGGCGCACAACTCCTCGAATGACGCCCACGTTTGACGGTGCAGATCAGCCAATTCAAATTCACCGGCGGCGTCCGCCCGTTCCGCCCAGTCGCTGATGGTCTTTTCGCAATTGAACACCTTCGCAATTTCCTGCAAAACGGTTGCCCACCGTCGCCCGTCCATCTTGTCTTCGGTGGTCGCCAGTGAATACCACTCCGCCAGCAGCGGTTTGATCGCATCCCGCGCTGACTGAATCAGGTCCATCGGGTGCCGCTTCTGTTCTTTCGTCTTGTTGCCCTGCGACCGATGTCGTGGCGGAACAGACCAATCCGGTTGAATCCACCGCTCCGCCCCGTTCAATCCCGTGGCCAATAGATAATTGTCCAACGCGTCAGCCCGTCGCGATTCGACAGGACAGAAACCCGTCTTGAGAAGATGTCGAATTGGCCCATATGGGTAATCATCGATCGCCAGGTCGAACAGGCATCGCAGGAGGTCGATCAACGGGTGCTTCGAAATAGGGCGACGCTGATCAACGAAGAACGGAATACCCCGAGCGGCCAACGATGCTGTCAGAAGTGCGCGGTAGGTCGGCAAATTGCGAACGACAATGGCTACGTCGCGATATCGAAGCGGATGGGATTTGCGTTGGACGGCTTCGACGATGCGCGCGACGGAATATTCCACCTCGGTCCGCCTGTCAGACGCCTCGACTATTTGCACGCTTTCATCACAGGCGTCAACGTCGGGACTGCCCGAAAAGAGTCGGTGTTCGAGACTCTGCAGCATGGACGAAGTGTTAAAACGACGCGCGGCAGACGAAAGCACGACCGGTTTTTCAACCGAAACACCGACCGATGTCAACGCGTCCGAAACCCGCGCAAGCGTCCCTCGCGTGCGTCGAAACAGGCCCAACGCGCCGCCCGACGGAGCTGCGTCGTCCTGCGGATCGATCAACAAGGTAATCTCGATCGTCTCCGATATCCGCGCCAGACCGACGAGCATCCGCTGTTCCTGACCCGTGAATCCTGCGAATCCATCAACCCAAACGCGAGCGCCGGTCAGCCATCCACACCGCGAGACGTTGTCGGTCGCCGTTTCCAACTGCTGTGTCGGATCAACGCGATTGGACTCAATCAGCGAAACGTACGTCTCGTAGATCCACGCGACGTCTTGAAGCCGGGCCTCCCGCGTGGGATCGTCTTCGGTCGAAATCCTGGCACGGAGTTGCTCGGGCGTGACCGTTTCAGCCAGGCACTCCGCGATGGTCAGGCCCATGCGTTCGACAAACCCTCCAAATCGTTCCGCACTCCTGTAATATTGTAACCTGTTGCGACACCGAATCATGGCCAAACGAAGGAGCATGCTCCGCCCGGTGCTCGTGAGCACATCGCGATCGTGCAGCCCGACCTCGTTCAAAATCCGGTACGCCAACCGTTGAAAACTGAGCACCTCCGCACGATGGGCGGCTCGTGTCGGAAGAATATCAAGAAGTGCCCGCTCGGATTGAAGGCTGGCCTGCTCGGGAACCAGAAGGATGAGTCGCGGACCTGTGATCGGCGAGTCTGTCAGTTGCTCGGCAATCGAATGAAGACAGTGGTGTGTCTTGCCCGTTCCCGCTCTTCCAATGACGAACCGTGCAGCCATGACGATGGTGTACGGCAACGAGGCATGACGGTCAATCGACGCGAATCAGGGGGTTGGCGAACCGCCGGAAGTGTCGGTGAAGGATTCGAGCATGAACTGTGCAGGCTCAAAATCCGGGAAATTTTTGGCAAGCCTCTCGATATATTTCGATGCCCGCTCCGGGCCTTCCTGTTTCGCGATCAGGTACGCCCGCAGCAGGTCCCATTCGGGCCGATCGGGTTTAAGCTTCCGACCGCGGTCCACACAGCGATGCGCCTCATGCCAGTCAGCAAGCCGAACACATGCCTCGGCCAGCAGCCACCACGCGCGTGCGTCGGTCCCGTATGTATCGAGATGGTCGTGCAGGATCGTCCGCGCTGTTTCCGGGGTTCCGGTCCGATTGTGACATGTCGCCAACGCCCGAACGAGCATGGCTGACGGTCGCGATTCGGTCGAGCGATCGCCATTGATGTTCGCCGTAAAAGACGAAACAGAGGAATTCGAAACAGCCGCATGATCGTCGCCGAAAACGAGTGATTGCAGGATCGGCATCGCCCTGGCGAATTGTCCCATCCGAATCAGGAGCAACGAATGTCGCTCGCCAATCCAGTCAGCTTCCTGGTTTCGGGAGTACGCTTCAGCGTAGTCTCGATCAGCCTGGGTTGAATCGTTCTGCAACTCGGCGATGGTTGCACGCACCACAAGCAGCTTCGGCGCCCGGTCAAAATCATTCAGATGCTCGTCGATCAGTGCCCGCGCGTCATCAATCTGGCCCAGCGTGACCAGTGACTCGACGAGCGCGGTCAGATAATCCATCCTGGATGGATCAGTATCGAATGCCATTCGAAAATGACCCGTCGCCTCGGTCAGTTCATCCCGTCGCTCAGACAACAACCCGAGTGCGTAATGGAATTCGGACGACGTGTCGCCAAGGCCTTCCGCGCGTGCAAGATGTTTGGCCGCACCTGAAACGTTGCCCAGTTCCATGTGACACGTTGCCAACATCCGGTGATACGCGGGTGTTTCGGGTGAAAGCGTGACGGCCTCCTGAAGGTTTGTTATCGCGTCATCCAGACGCCCCTGGTCCAGTTGCTGAGTCGCGAGTTGAAATTTCACCTCGGATCGGACGAGACGCCAGTTCTGTTCAGCCTGCTCGCGCGGTGTTGGCCCTGGTGTCGTCCTGCAACCGATGATCGCGAACAGAAGAAAGGTCAAAATGGTGCGATTGAACATCGACCAGCTCATCGATCCGTTTCCCCTTCGACGCTCGTCGAACTGTTCGGAGTTTCCATTAGAACACCCCCGGCAGTGGGGCGACCAAACGGCGAATGATCAACCCCCGAATCATCCATGATGAGTCTTGTGACGAAGTTGCGATTGATCGCACCATCGTCGTCCCATGCACGCTCCTGGAGGATGTCCTCCCTGAGTCTGATCGTCGTCAGAGACCGGGGATTGTTGTGCAACGCCATCTCCGCATGCCACAACGCGGATTCCATATCCTGTTTTGAAAAACGATCCAGCGCACGTTTGTAATGATGCTCCGCCAGTCGTTCACGACCATGCCACATCATCCCGTTGCGAATCCCGACGCGCGCCCGTTCAATGTCTTCCCGAAGCTCACGACTTCGGTCAGCGTAAAGCTCTTCATCCTTGATGACGTAAACCGTGAGTAAAATGACGACCTCCTCGCGATCGAGAGAATCATCGCGCGAACGAAACAAATCCCCAACAGCCTGAAGATTCCCCAGGAAAGGAACCTGCGATCGTGAGGCAGTCGAGGCTTCGCGAAAGAGACCGCCGATCAGAATCGTATGCCCATCGCGAACGATCACATTGGTCGTCACCTCGGTCGTCTGTTCAAACGGGAGCTGGGCAGCCGTCAACCCGCCAACGCTGTCTTTCGGGTGCAGCTCCATTCGTATGTAGTCGTCGTCGTAAATGAACGGTCGAAACGTCAGTTGCGTACCCGTCTCGAGGAATTCGACCGTTTGCACCGCCTGTGTCTCGGTCACCGTTGTCGTGATGTAACCATCTCGACGACCGACGATGATATCGCCCACTTGCTTGTTAACAGCCAAAACTTTTGGATTCGCCATCACGCTGGTGTCGGTGATTTCTTCCAGGGCGCGAATGAAAACAGCCACATGGTCCTTGATGACACCGAAGGTCAAACCACCATCAGGTACGTTGTTTGCGAAACTGGTCGACAAATTGGAGTTGAACTGCTCGAACCGGTTTTGTGGCAATTGTCCGAAAACAAGGTTTTGAATCCCCTGCGAAGTCGATCCCAGCAGTTCCAGATCGACCCCGCCCACCAACGAAAAATCGATGCCCAACGCATTCGATTCGTTAAGACGCGCTCGCAGGATCGTGGCCTCAACCAGCACCTGCCTTGGACGAATGTCGATGTCCTTCAAGAGAATGGCGACCTTGGCGATCCGATCCGAATAGTCATAAACGACGAAGAATTCGTCAGCAGCCATGACGTCTCCGCCGGACTCGGATTCCCCCGCCGAATCCAGACTGGTCTCGACGACCGGCGGCTGGACAATCTTTCCCTCGGCGCTGAGCAACGGCTCGAGCATCGGAACCACGTCGGCCGCACGAACATAATTCAGGCGGAACACACGCGAATTGACCGTCCTCGTACCCGTGCTGGCCGCCTGAAGTTCATCGTTCGTATAGACGTAGATGAATTCACCTTGTTCGCGATAGTCGCAATTGTTGGCAGCCAGCACCGCCTTGAGCGCGCGTTCGAACGGAACCTGATACAGGTCGGTCGTGACCGTCCCCTGTACGGCGGGGGTCGCGATGATGTTGCGGCGACTCTGAACGCTCAACATGCGAAGCGCCGTCGACAAACTCATGTCCGCAACATGCAGTTCAACCAGTCCCGACGACCCCACCGCGACCGTCCCCTCGGTGGGGACCGACCCGTTCTCCGTCGGGGTCTGTGCATGCGACACCGATGCGACCGACCACAACAGTGACAGGCCACAACAAAATCGTACCACGAGATACGCAGGACAATCAGTCCGCATGAATGACTCCCAAAACGGGCGTACGCGATCGGGCTTCGGACCTATCGTCGCCCGGGCGCGCCGGTGCGCTTATTATCGGCACCGTCCATGCGGACCTTGATCGTGTGTGTCCTGACGACGGAAATCAGTTCGGACAGTTGCTGATTGACCCGTTTCAACTCAGCCAGCATGTCGAATCGCTGCTTGCCACTGTTCGGAATCTGCGCAACCGCAGGCTGAATCACATCAACCGGGGACAACCAGACCTTCAAACAGGTGAGCAGAAGAAATGAAAACCCCAACGTCCGGATAATCGATTGGCGTGTCGGTGCAAATCGAAGTTGCATGAGAGCCTCCTTGCTCTGGAACTGGAATGATTGAACCGGGTTCTAGAGCTTGCGATGCTCGTCGGAGTCGTTCGCCTTGAACGTCCCCGTCGATGCGTCGTAGGTCCAGTCCGACTCCCCAAAAGGTGTATCGGGAGAACCGACCCGATTTTCGTTGGTAAAAGGATTGTCGGGAACGCATTCAAGATAATTCGACAAACCGGACCGCTGGTGAAACGGTTTCGCCTCGACCTGCAGGGCCTGGATTTCCTCCTGACCAGGATAGCGGGCATCGTTGTCGCCCCAATAGCGGTCGATCGCGGTCCGAACCTGCTCCAGAGCGGATATCAGTGCTTTCTGACGCACCTCGGGCTTGTCCCGATCCTGCTCGGGAATCGCGACCACTGCAGCCAGACCGACGACAAAGAGGACGGCGACAACTTCAATCATGGCGATGGCAGTTCTTTTCATGACAACCACGATATCGGATCAACTCAAAACGTCCTTAACTACGAGCGGGTGTCGAACGGTTACTTTTGTGCGGATTTTTGGGGCACGCCGATTATCTGACGTTGGAAACGAAGCACATACCGCTATTGGGCGTTTTCGTCACGAAGAATCGTGGTTCCCGCCGCCGGAAAGTGCCTTCGGTAGCCATTGTCAAGTTGAACAACGATCGAGGAGGTCGGCTCGACGTCGACGATGTGTCCGATAAAAACCTCCCCGCCGTGCATCAGCCTGACGCGCCGACCGCAAGGAACCGCGGATCGCGTAAATGCTGATCGAATCGCGGATTCAGACCAGCGCGCGGGATCGGTCAGCCATGCATCGAAACTCTGCAACAGGGCGACGGCGACGTTTTCTCTGGAAATTGTGTGGCGAGACTCGATATCGAGGGATGTCGCGTGGTCCGATAATTCGTCCGGGAAATGACGCCTGTGCTGGAGGCAGTTGATCCCGATTCCCACTACATATCCATAAGTGCCGTCGGGTAGGCGGTGCGATTCCACCAGGATACCCGCGACCTTGCGTCCGTTGATCAGAATATCGTTGGGCCATTCGATCCGGGCGTCCAGTTGGGTGCCGGACTGAATCGCCTCGGCGACGGCGATGGCGGAGATCAGGCTGATGTACTCGCCCGGGGGTATCGCGTACGCGTCAGTGTAGGCCAGCAACGTACTACAGAGAATTCCCGCTCCGCGAGGCATCAGCCACGTTCGTCCCATCCTGCCCCGGCCTTTGGTTTGGTATTCCGTGAAAACGGCCAAACCGTCCTGGATTGAATCGATGTTCCGGGACCAGACGTAATCGTTCGTGCTCTCGATTTCATCGAGTAACTCGATGGTCGTACCGATCCTTTTCACCGACAAGGCGGATCGAATCTGATCGATATTCAATCGTCCGTCGATCATTCATGGTCTCCGTCGATCCATGGAGCACGCCAATCCCAATCAGAGGGCGCGACCGGATTCGATGCCAACGTGAGGGCGATCATGATAGATGTTTCAGGATCCTCGTCCTGGTAGTCCAATCCGGCGACGATGTATCGTGGTTGCAGATACGCTTTCAATTCGTCGAACTCATCTTCCGTAATCATAACCAGACGGGGTGGGTTTTTCTTCAGTTCAGCCAGAAGTTGCTGTCGGCGTTGCTCGTGTCCGGATGCGTTGTCAACAAGGCTGGTGATCATGGTGTATCGCGAGGCACACCGTCTGTTGGCGTAATGGTAGATGCCCGCTTCGTTTCCCCAGACGAAAATCGAATCGTCCGGATCGGTCAGCGATTCGACGTGTTCTCCGACCGCTCTGGCCCATGCTCGTCGATAGGAAAATGAGGATGGCCCGATTTCGTGTGGTGGGAGGAGCAGGTAGTACCAGGATTGGGAGGTCAGCGTAACGGCTGAAACCATCATGATCGCAATCGCCCGCATACGGGGTCTGGGTAGTCGATCGATACCGATCGCACTGGCCAGGATGAGGGCGGGCCACATCAAGCGATAATAGTGAGGCCAGAACTGCGCGGGCAGACAGACCGCGATGTAGCTGCCAAACATGAGCAACACAACCGCAGGATCAATGGACAAATTGCGTCGGCTGTGGGGCGGTGACAGGATCGGCGGGCGCAATCGTTGCGCCTGTTTTTCAGGGTCTTCTGTAGCGTCGCCCCTTGTGGGCGGCGCGGTCGCAAGTTGACGTCGTTTGGTGTTCCCGCCACCCACAAGGGGTGACGCTACACTGTCTCCGTCGCTCACAACGGGTGACGATACATGGATTGGTTTCGTCCCGCCGGAACTGTCACCAGTCCGTCTGCAGGAACGGACGGCGGCTACTACGAATCCGATCGCCCCGGCCAACCAGATGCCGATTCCGCTGCGCATGATCTGCACGAGGTGATCCGTATTGAAAAACTCGGCGAACCTGGAACCAGGACCGTTGTCTACGTTGGCGTATCCGAGGTTGAACCAGAAAACCGCGTCGAGAAATTCAGCCCAACGCGCGGTGGCTGAAAAATACCCAGCCACACCTGACCAAATGACGGCGGGACCGATGGACATCAGGAAAACGGTTCGCGTGACGGTTCGCCACGAACGATCAATACCCCACGCCTGCCAACAAGACCAAATGGTTAACATCAACCATGGTGCTGCCATGACGGTCTTCAGTGTTGACGCAACGCCAAACATCAGTCCAGCCATGACGAGATGAAACGCACGCAACCGCTCATGCCATAGCAACAGGGCGACCGCGAACATCACGAGTGCGTTCATGAATATCTCGCGATTGCAACCATCGCCGGCGGTGCCCGGATCAGCCGAGGTGATCGCGAACAGGCCCGCACCGATCATGGCAGCCATCAACGATTTGCGACGCGCGAGGACGAGGTAAATGAGCACGCAGGTAACGGCGGACGCTGCGGTCGCGAGCACACGATAGGTCGCGTCGGTGTTTCCGAACGTCGCGCCGACGAGGCCGAACAATACGAATGCCCCGGGCGGCTGATGATCCCATACATCCACATAGAGTCGATCGCCCGCCATGATTCGGGATCCGATGTGCGCGTAGTTGGCTTCGTCTGTTTCCAACGGAATTGACCACGCATGAAGTCGCATGACCACGAGGATCAACAGACAGACGGAGAGTGCGCCCGCGTGGTGACGGCAGGAAGCTGTGGTGTTGGGTTGTTTGTGCGACGTCATTGGTGCGTTGTGAACCCATGCATTATCGGAACCGGTGGGCTGGGAGAGAAATTGATGTCCAAACTCCGGTTCAAATCGAAGGACGCCTTCTGATTCGTCGATGAGTCATGCGACCGTTTCAGGCTTCGTCTGATACGACGTCAGAGCGTACACAAAAGGAAAGGAAATGCCATGTTTCAGCGAGAAATCCTCTGGATGGCTGCTGCACTTGTTGTTTGCAGTGGTCTGGAATCCAGGTCCGAGGGGGTCACGGTCAAGGTGATCAAGGTCGTCGAGACCCGCGAAGTGGACTTGAGTCCACCCGCAAAAGACAGTGACAAATTCTTCGGTGGATTTGACCAGAGCAAGTTGGCGGTCACCATCGAGCTTCAGGGGGAGCGACTCAAAAAGGCGAGCCAATATGGTCATATCGACATCACGTCAGCGACGACCGACAAGGGCGAAACGCTGGAGGTGATTCCATTCGCATCGCTGGGTCATCACCCCACCGACCGATACGAATCCATCAACCGCGACTTCATGTACGCGTTCGAGCAGACCAAACCGACCGATCGCATCAAGATCGACCTCGGGTTCAAACCTTGCAAACGTGCGACCAGCCGAATTCAGGCGATTCAGGGGACGGTTCGGGTGCTGACGGTCGATCGTATGGAGGAAATCACGTTCGGCAATATTGCGCAACGCAAGGGCGATTCGCTCGGTCATCCGGTTTTGAAGGCAGCCAACGTCACGGTGCGGGTGACAGGTATCAAGAATTCAGTCGACGCCCTTGAAAGCGTTACCCTGGAAATTCAGGACGCTGAGAACGTCATTCATGATGTATACATGACGGACGAAAATGGCAAAAAATTGAATGTCAGTTCGATGAAAATGTTCATGGGCAGCAAGACAATGTTGACGCTCCAGGGATGGGAAAAACTGCCGAAGGACGCCAATGTTGTGGTCAGCGCGGGTGTCGGTCAAAAGACGTTTTCAGTCCCGTTTGCGATCAAGGGTGTGCCGCTTCCGTAGCGAAACAGCGAAATATCCACGGCGGTGGGACGCGTGACAATATGAACGAGAAAAGGACCAGGACATTGCGATGCCCTGGTCCTCTTGAAATTGTTCGGGGACACAGCTCCTGCTATGGACACGAACTGCTGAACGTTTGTCCCGTGTTGATGCTTCCCTCGGTATCGGTGGCAGGGCTTTGCCAGGTGAAATCGGCGTACTCGCAACCATTGGATCCCGACAGGCGTACCGACTGCCCCACGGAGGTTGAACCGGATTCGCTGACACCGATGTCAGTCGATGTGATGTTGTCAGCCGGTCCATTCGTGGCGGTGAACGATCCTTCATAGCTCAGGAATTGAACTACATTGCTGTCGGGATCGACCAGTGCCAACCCGTCGGGCGCACCGTTTTGCAAACTTGAAATAGTGAACGACAACACACCGAACCCGTTGCTGCTGTTGGCGATTGTCCCGGAGAGCGACGTTGTCTTGTAGCTTGTCCCGTTGCTCCCGTTGTAGGCAACGATTGACCAGCTCGAGAGATTGACACCGGCGGGTCCTGCGATTTCGACGAATTCACCAACATCAGCGCCACTATTATCGTAGTGAATTTCGTTGATCCAGGGATCGTCCAACGCCACCGTGTCACCACAGTGTCCCTTGAGCGTCTGACTGGTGTTGGCTTCTCCGTCCGTCTCTGCTGCGGCGGAGTTCCATGACATGTGGCTGTACGCGTCACCATTTCCGGACAGTTGCAGCGAGTGACCCACGGAGGTGCCTGACGATTCGCTCACACCGATATTGACCGATGTCATCCCGTTGGCATCACCGTCCGTTGCGCTAAACGAGCCTTCGTAGCTGATGAACTGCACGACGTTGTCGTCCGAATCGACCAGGGCAAGTCCATCGGGACCGTTTTGCATCGCGGAAAAGGTGAATGCAGCCGTGCCCATGCAATCGGCTTGATCCGACAGCGAACCGGACAGATTGACCGTCTTGTAGACCTCTCCATTAGAGCCGTTGTAGCCCAGGACTTTCCAGCCCGACAGACTGGTTCCTGCGTATCCTGCGATTTCAACAAATTCGCCAACGTCTCCACCACTGTTGTCATAGTGAAATTCGTTGATCCACGGAATCGCACAATTGTCGTTGAAAAGACAGTCAGCCCACTCCGGATGATCAATGAACGGATTGCGATTCCCTTGATGAGATTCCACAACGTCCGTGCGGTCTCGCTCCTCGTCCGAAACAGAATCTTCCAGATGCCAGTCCAGAAGCGTCGACAGGTCACCCATGTAGGCCGTTGACTTGTTGTTTTTGGTATCCGACACGATCAACGAAGCCGTGTCCGTCAGAATGAGATTGGGTTCCGATGCGCTCGTTACACCGTGCGTTCCGCCTTCGTACCGCACGTCCATGTAGAAGAGTGCCCGTGCGACATCACCACGCCGACCGATCCAAGTCTCCCATGTTCCCGAAGTGCCAGAACCGGTACGCCAGTTCGAGTTTCCCGGATAGGTTCCGCTACCCCCGCCCTGACCATTGTTGACATTGGTTGTTTTTTCCGTGCAACCACTGTTGCACTCGCGATAGGGGAGGTTGCTGCGCGACGTGTTGTACCCCGAGTTGGCGATGAAAAGATGGTGGCAGTCGGTGTACGGATAATTGGTGCTGCCATCCTTGGGAAAACCGTACGATTTTGGCCAGGAATGCTCGCGGTTGTAGTTCGAATTCCCGCCACCCTCCTTCGTGTACGATGCGTTTTTGTAAACGTCGAGAACATTGCTCGAGTTGTTCGGATCTTCGTCAGCAGCGTCGAGGATGTTCCATGTGTCCGTTGCTGAAGACGTATACGGGAATCGTGTGTGGTCATCGATGACGTCGTGAAGCGTGCTGCGAAGGGCTGTCGAGCTTCGGGCGTCCACTGAGTCGTAATAGGTCGCAGACGGTTGGGCGTTGGTGACCGCGCCCCACATGAAAGTCGAAGCCAATACAAAACAGACTGATCCGCAACAGTGTGAACGTGTCCTGATCATCGATACACTCCCTTGTTTGATGCCATTTGCCCATGGCAAAGATAGATGGCGACCTTTCCGCCATATTGCCCATGCGCCATGCCGTCCATGCGCCACATTCCCTCCACCGTCGTCGCCCACAGCGTGACAAACCGGTGAAGCGCGCGAAAAGCGTTCGCGCCGACTTGTTCAACCCCTCTCGCGGGATCCTGTGTGGTCCGGTCCTGGAACACAAGCGAAATTTCTGTTAGTTTTCCTTGGAGCAGCACCCTCGTTTATCCATCTTTCGTAAAGTCCCATGAATGTTCGTGGGAACGCGGGCGAATGGAAGGGCAGGCATGAACCAGCAACTTTCCATCCAAACAACAGGGCAGGGGCTGCGGGAGATTACGCGCGAGGTTGATTCTGTTGTTGAACGCGCCAGCGTCAGCGATGGCCTGTGCACGATCATGGTCCGACACACTTCCGCGAGTCTGACCATTCAGGAGAACGCTGATCCGTCCGCCGGACGTGATCTGGAAAACTGGATCAACCGCCTCGTCGTCGAAAACGATCCGCTCTACACGCACACGCAAGAAGGACCAGACGACATGCCTTCGCACATCAAGGCTGCGTTGACAGCCACGACCTTGTCCATTCCCATCGCAAACGGCCAACTCGCGCTTGGGCGATGGCAGGGGATTTACCTGTGGGAACACCGACGGCGCGGCAGCGAGCGGCAGATCGTCGTGCATGTGGGTGCGTGATGGCCAACCCATCAATAATCGGAATGGGACATCGTCCCGAACCACAAGACAAACGCATCACAAGTTAACGCAGGATACCAGTTCAGCGACGGACATGGAGTGTAGACAGTTCCAGCGGCGCACCATCAATCGTTGCAGCATCACCCGCAGGACACCACGATCGTACCCGCCGATTCCGTAACACACGAAAACAGCCGTTCCGTGTCACCTGTTAACAATCGGAGGAGGAGGGATTCGAACCCCCGTGACAGTTGCCCGTCAAACGGTTTTCAAAACCGTCGCCAAACCGCCCTGACAGCCCCAGGAACGCCGATTTCCGGGAAGTGCTGTACCTATGTTGTACCGGCGTCAGAGAATTCGGCCGTGGCGGCGGAGTCGAAACGCCTGGTTTTCGGCTCTGATTTCCCCGATGACGTGAAAGCCTATCTGCTGGAAGCGATTGAAGAACAAGCCAAATGCCCGCTGACGACATCGAGCCAACAGTGCACCCACACAGACCCATGACGGCTGCGTTGGCGGACGCGGGTCCTTCCCGGACACCCCCTGCGGGCGGCCTGCCGCGTTATCGCGGTGTTTTCCTGCGCACGGTTGTCTTTTTCGGGGGGCGTCGGTCATGTTGAAATCGGCTTCCCCCACAATATCCGCCAATCGTTGCCATGAAACGACTTTCGCGAAAACGGTGGTTTTTTCGCTCGGACATGCTCAAAATCTTTTTCTTCGTTTCGCTAAGCGCAACCCATCCGCTTGGATCGTGCTCATCGTCTTGCAGCGACTCACTGTGTGTTGCATGGTGCAATTCAAATTGGCTGCCCGCGTGCTGCCGATCTGATCGCCGTGCATGTAATTCGTCGTACCCGTTGCATGGTCAAACTCAGCCACCGCGGTCGCGAAGTGTTCCATGTTGGTGATAACTCCGATCGTTTCATCAACCGTCCAGTTCACTCATCGGCGACACACCATCATAATCCGTCCAGACGGCCGTGTCGTGCAAAATATTCTTGAAGTCCGCCGGATCGCGATCACGAACCATGTACCGCGCACGACCCGATCCGGCGGAATTCAAGAATCAAAATGGTACCCTCCGGAGTACCGAGGATGCCGGTTAAACACTATCGCCGCTCGGTCGCTCCGGTCACGAGGACGATGGTGTCCTTGATCGGGTTGATCACGGGGGCGTCGAATTCGCTGAACAACGCGACGTACTCGCTCAACGCACGCACGCTGAACGCGCCGATCGCATCTTGCGAAACGCGGAACGTGAACGTGCCGATGTAGGCCTGCTCACTCGCAGCCACGTCGGTGCTGCCGGCGAGAACCGCTCCACCCACGCGACCCAACGTAGCGTCGGTGGCGGGGAAGTTGCTCAAGCCAACGAAGACATAGTCGCGACGCTGCGTGTCGATCTCGACACCCTCGAGCGCGAACTCACCACGTCGGCCACCGCTCGTTGCGACACCGAGTTCGAAGCCGATCAGACCTTCGACGCCGCTGACAAACACGTCAACCTCGACAAGACCACCGGCACGAACCGCACGCTGACGTGGAACCATCGTAAACGATGCGTTCGACGACGCGTTGGCGGTACGACGGAACTCGGGCTGATCACCGGTCGTGAAGTTGTCTGTGAAATTGCCCGTGAAGGCTGACCCCGAAACAATCGAGGACGCCGA
>JAJDDT010000038.1 GCA_029260165.1 Phycisphaerae bacterium
CCGGCGGTATTCGTCGTCGAATCAGATTCCACTGCGCGTCCGTCAAGTCGCTGGGATAAGCATTCCTCGCCATGGATCAGGCACTCCTTGCCAATTTCCATCCTTATCGGCGATATCCCTGCTTCTCACACACCCTCTCAGTGCTGCTAAACCACGGTGATGGCACGTTTGATGATGACGTGCGCTTCGACGCTGGAAATGGACCGTTGTCTGTGGTGATAGGCGATTTGGACAGTGACGGACATCCAGACCTCGCGGTCGCCAATGAAATCTTTGATAACTTGTCGGTCTTGCTGGATGCCGGTGACGGAACTTTTCCCGAAGACGTGCTCTTGAGCGTCGGGGACCATCCTCACTCGGTGTCTATTGGCGATCTTGACGGGGATTCTCACCTTGATCTCGCCGTAGCGAACGTGGACAGCGACAACATTTCGGTACTATTGAATCGGGGCGATGGCTCCATGGCGGCGGACGACCGTTATGACGTCGGCAGATTGCCTTCCTCGATAGCAATTGGTGATGTGGACAGTGACGGTGATTTTGATCTCGCGGTGGCCAATTTCGGTGATGACAATGTTTCGGTGTTGCTGAATCATGGCGACGGTACATATGCGCCCCGCATTCAATACGGAGCTGGAAACGGGGCCGGGTCGGTAGCGTTCGGCGATTTGGATAGTGACGGCGATCTCGATCTTGTCGTCGCGAATCGGATTAGCGATGACGTGTCGATACTACAAAATAATCTCAACGGAAATTTTGCTGCAGTGTTTACCTATCCGGCTGGCGATGCCCCCCGTGACGCTGCGATCGGCGATTTGGATGCTGATGGAGATTTAGACGTCGTAGTGGCAAATGAGCGCAGCGACGACGTATCGGTGCTGCTCAATCACGGTGGTGGAACATTCGCGTTGCCAGCGCATTATGACGCGGGATTTGAACCTCAGTCGGTTGTCGTTGGTGACCTTGATGGTGACGGCGATCTCGATCTTGCAGTTGCGAATGGGTTCGTCAGTATCAACAACCTGTCGATTCTTCTGAACAACGGTGACGGTACTTTTCAGGGAAGGGTTGCCTACAACGCCGGTACATGTCCGAGTGCGGTTGCCATGGGGGACCTGGACGGCGATGGTGACCTTGACCTCGCCGTCGCTAACAGTGAGAGTTGTAATATCCTGGTGTTTTTCAACAACGGTGAGGGTGTGATGTCCGACGGTGTACCGTACCCTGTCGGAAATGAGCCAACATGGATTGCGTTGGGTGATTTGAACGGAGATGGCTATCTTGACGTGGCCGTATCCAATGCTGGCGAATTCTTTCAAAACGGGAACATCTCGATTCTGCTGAATACTGGCGATGGGTCATTTTCTGAGGACCTGGTATTTCGCGCGGGGATTGCTCCACGGTTCGTTGCCGTGGGTGACCTGGACGGTGATGGAGATGCCGATGTCGTCACGGCGAACATCAACAGCGATGACATTTCGGTCTTGTTAGGCGGTTGCATTCCGTGACGCGACCATGGCGATTCTGCGCGAAATAGATGTGACGACTGGACTGGTTTGCGGCAGATTGTACCCCAACTTCCATTGGTCCAAGCGTGATGGTTGTGGTCTCGCTTCGCGTCTGGCCATCGTCGAACGTCCGAAATGTAAATCGTCCTTGTTGGGGGACGTTGGTTTAGGGGTTGGGAACAAAATTTTAATCGGCCTGTCGGGGGATTGGGGGGTTGGATTGTCCGGTAAATGTGGGGGCTGGATGGGGCTGGGCGGGGGTCGTCGGGTTATGGGAACAGGGTTGGGTCTGATAAGTGGCGGGGGGTTATCAGGGTCACGATACAACGTCCAGGTTCGAGCTAAAGGGGCGTTATCGGGGTGACGATTCGAGACCTGACGCGATTGAGACAGCTATAGCGGTTGGATTCGATTGCGTGTTTGGCCCGGAAGTCCGGGCGGGCTGATCTGGAAGGATCACAGGTTGTTGAACGGTTGTGTTGCCTGTGATCATTTCGAGGTTGGATCAGCTTTTTGAGATGAGAAATTACCGGCCCATGATCATCCGGACGTGGTGATCGGCTGACGGACGGAACCGAGGTCAGTTTTTCGGGCATCCACGATGGTGGGCATCGTGGTTTGATAATGGGACGCGAACGGTCGCGCTTCAGGAGGCACGACACACATGAGTCGGATCAATACAAATGTCCAGGCCCTTATCGCCACCCGCGTGTTCGGCAAGAACAATGCGGAGCTGAGTCAGTCGTTGAACCGCCTGAGCACCGGCTTGCGGATCAATTCAGGTCGAGACGATCCCGCGGGGTTGATCGCGTCTGAGACGCTCCGGGCGTCGAAGGTGGCGATCACCGCAGCGACCGATAATGCACGTCGTGCCGATACGATCGTGGCGATCGCGGAGGGTGCGTTGCAGGAGGTGAACGCGCTGCTGCTTGAGTTGGAGGATCTGATCGATCGATCCGCCAACGAGGCGGGTCTGACCTCGACCGAGGTTTCTGCGAATCAGTTGCAGATCGACGCGATTCTCCAGTCAATCAACCGGTTGTCCAATTCGACGACGTTTGGTGATACGAAGTTGCTGGCTGGCGGCTTTGATTTCGCCACGTCGGGTGTGGCGACGTCGGCGATTGCGGCGGTGCAGGTCAATTCAGCCAAGATACCCGACAATGCCAGCCGAACGGTCAATGTACAGGTTGTGACCGGGTCGGAATTTGCGGTGGTCAGTGCTGTCGGTGGGAATGCAACCGGCGAACTTTCCGCGACGGCCACCATTCAGGTTACCGGAAACTTCGGGACTGAAGTATTCACGTTCGCATCCGGTACGACACAGGCTCAGATTGCGACGGCGATCAACTCGAGCACGCAGTTGACAGGTGTTTCAGCCGTCGTTTCCGGTCCCGCGGTAGCCTTCACCAGCACGACGTTCGGTAGCAAGGGACTGGTGGATATCAACGTTATCAACGATGGCGGTGCGACCGGGCTTACCCTGACCGGAAATGGTGAGGACAGCGGTGTTGACGGCACGATTATTATCAATGGCCAGCAGGCGACGGTTGATGGTCTGAACGCCACTGTTCGATCGGGGTCGTTGTCGGCTGATTTGACGTTGAATCAGGGTTTGGCGACGTTGGCTGGCTCGACAAGCAGTTTCGCGATCACCGGTGGTGGGGCGAAGTTCAACATTGCCCCTGAGGTCGGGTTGATCGGACAGGAGACCATTGGCTTGCAAAGCGTGTCGACAGGCTCGCTCGGTGACGCTGCGACCGGTTTCCTCTCAACGTTGCAAACCGGTCAGACGAATGACCTGAACGGCGGCAATCTGGCGACGTCTCAGCGAATTGTTCGCTCTGCGATCGATCAGGTTTCCTCGCTGCGAGGTCGAATCGGTGCGTTCCAGCGAAATACGGTCTCGACGGCCATCAACTCCCTGTTGGTGACGTTTGAGAACACGGCGGCGGCGGAGAGTGCCATTCGTGACGCCGATTTCGCGGTGGAAACAAGCAATCTGACACGTTCGCAGATTCTGGTGAATTCCGCGACGTCGATTTTGCAACTGGCGAACGCACAGCCTCAAAATGTGTTGGCGCTTCTCGGTTAGGAACGTCGAAAACGCCTCCTGAAAATCCCATGAACCCGTCCGGGAAATGGAATCCCGGGCGGGTTTTTTCCTGAGTGGTGTCCCGAGGTCCTATAAAGGTGTCGGCGATCAGTTTCTGACGGCGGGGCATGATTTTATCAACGCAAATAGCTAAAGCGTCGTGTTATCGGAGACGAAATCCAACTTAACGCGCGGGAATCAATCCCGTGCTTCCCGGACGAGAGTCGGCCGGGAGAAAGACAACATGGTCGGGCGATTCGCCCCAGGTTGAGTTCACACGGGTTGCACAAGGCGGTGCGACAACGGGCCTGCGAATCATACCTGAGACCGTCATCACGGAGGATGACATGGCTCGCATCAATACGAATGTACCTGCTCTCACTTCGCTGGCGCAGTTGCGTCGAAACAACCTCGATCTGAATACGAGGCTTGAGCGTCTCAGCACGGGTCTTCGGATCAACCGCGGCAAGGACGATCCGGCTGGGTTGATTGCTTCGGAGACGCTCCGAAACGAGATTCGCGCGATTGATCAGGCGATCGACAACTCGAATCGTGCCATCAACGTGATCTCGACGACGGAGGGGGCGTTGAACGAGGTGTCGTCTCTCTTGCTGGACCTTCGTGGTCTGCTGCTGAGCAGCTCCAACTCCGGCGGGCTGACACAACCCGAAATCGAAGCGAATCAACTGGAAATCGACTCGCTTCTGCAGAGTATTGATCGAATCGCGAATACGACGTCGTTTGGTAACAAGAAACTTCTTAATGGTGACCTTGGCTATTTCCTGTCGAGCGTGGACCAGAATGCCCTTGCGTCGGTCGAAACATTTTCGGCCCGTGTTCCACAGGGGGGATCCCAAAGCGTTGTGCTGCAGGTGACGGCGTCGGCGGAGACGGCACAACTGGTCTTCACCGGGGCGGCACTTCCGTCCGCGACAACGTTCGAGTTGGCGGGATCGAAGGGTGTCGAGATTCTGAGTTTTGCGAGTGGTTCCACGATTGCGCAAATTGCGACGGGCGTCAATCAGAACGCGAGCGTGACCGGGGTCTCAGCCGTGGTCAGTGGGACATCGTTAGTTCTGAACTCGACCGAGTTCGGTTCTGATCAGTTCGTTCGCATCAAGGCGCTCCAGGGTGACTTCATTGCGTTGAACGGCGAGACGCAAATCGACTCGGGTGTCGACGTGACCGCGCTGGCGAACGGGCAAATCACTGATTCCAGGGGATTGCGAATTGACATAAGAACGGTGGGACTTGACGCACGATTGTTCCTGGATTCGACGTTTGCCCAGGCGACGTCTTCGACGACGTACAACATCGTCGGCGGCGGAGCACGATTCCAGATTACGCCTCAGATCACTGTCGCGGGCGAGGTCAACATCGGCATGAATTCGGTTTCGACCGCAAACCTGGGAAATTCCGTCATCGGTTTCCTGAGCACGATTCGGTCGGGAGGAAACAATTCGATCAGTTCGCAGCGGTTCATCCAGGGCGAAGCCATCGTCAACGAAGCCATCCAGCAGGTCGCAAAGGCGCGTGGTCGCCTTGGCGGTTTGCAGAAGAATCAGATCGAAACGAACATCAACAGCCAGCAGGTTCAGTTTGAAAACGTCACCGCATCAGAATCGAGCATTCGTGACGCGGACCTCGCAGATGAAATCTCGAAGCTGACGCGCGCCCAGATTCTTGTGCAAAGTACGCAGTTGACCCTGGGTATCGCGAATCAGCAGCCACAGGCGGTGCTGCAGCTTCTCGGTTAACCGCGACGACGCGATTCCCGGACGCGACATCTGACCGATTGACTCATTTCGTTTCGTAACGCGCAATTCCTGCGCGTTGTTCGGCAAATCCTGCTTCCAGCAAACCTTAACCCCCGTCGATATATTGTTCATGGGTCCGAATATTGGCGGACTTTCCAACAGGGACCAGGGTGAATCATGTCTGGAATTTCAAGCGGTGTGGGGTTGCTTTCGGGGCTGCCGACACAGGACATCATCAATCAACTGATCCAACTGGATGCACGACCACTGTCAACCTTGCGGTCGCGTGTCCAGAATATTCAGGCACAGCGGGCAGCGCTGGCTGACGTCGGTGCCCGTCTGCTGGCCTTGAAGGGCACGATCGGTCGGTTCGACGAACAGAGCTTCTTTCGCAAATCAAAAGCGGGCAGCACGAACGAAAGTGTTCTAAGCGCGATCGCCAACGAGGGGGCTGTTCAGGGGACGTTTCAGCTTCAGGTGCGGTCACTCGTGACGAATCATCAGGTGATCAGCCGGGGATTCGCCAACTCGGACCGTCAGCCTGTCGGGACCGGCGAGCTTTCGTTTGAGATAGGCCATGGACAACTGAATCGCCCGACATCGCTGGCGAGCCTCAACAGTGGTGACGGTGTCCGGCGTGGGAGTTTCGAAATCACCGACAGCGCGGGGACGACCGCGGTGATTGACGTGACAAACGCGATCTCGATTCAGGACGTGCTGGACGAAATCAACTCCCGAACGGACATTCGGGTGACCGCAAGGGCGGTGGGAGATCACCTGGTTCTGGAAGATGAAAACGGCGGACCCGGTTTGAATGTTCGAGACATCGGTGGTGGGTCAGCCGCGGGCGATCTGGGGATCGCGGAACAGGCTGATGCAAACGGTGTTCTCGTCGGTGGTCAGATCCTGCGCATCCACCAGGGTACGCGAATCAACCAACTCAACGACGGCAATGGATTTGAAGCAGGGCGGACGAATGCGGATCTCGACATCGTTGTCGGAGACCGGACATTCACCGTCGGACTGAGCGGGTTGCTGACCCGTGACACGCACATCGACGTTCTCAACAACGGCAACGGTATTCGCACGGGGACGTTTTCAATCACCAACCGTGCGGGAGAGACGGCTGACGTGACGATCGATGAAACGGTCGTGACCATCGGCGACGTGATCGATCAGATCGAAAGCGCCGACATCGACCTTGGTGTCACGATCGGTGCGGCGTTCGGCCAATTGATCCTGACGGACAATTCAACACCCACCGAGGGGACCGAAGACCCACCCCTGTTTACCATCGCGGATGTTGAAGGTGCTGCTGCGGCGGATCTGGGTATCGTGTTCGAGACCGAAGAGGGCGACCACAGCGGAAACATCATCCACCGTGTCGAAACAATCGGCGACGTGATTCGCGCGATCGATTTTGCGGTTGACGCCGACGGGAATCGCAACGATGTGATTCGGGCGGATTTTGGCGCGTCCGGACGGGGTATTCAACTGACCAGTATCGGCAACGTGGCCTTCTCGGTTGACGTAGCCGAGTCTGCCATATCGTCGAACGCAGCCGAAGCGCTGGGATTGATCGGGGAATCGGACGGCAGCACCGCCCTCAACGGAAACGATCTCATCGCGGGCATCAATTCCGTTTTGACGTCGTCGCTGCGCGGTGGGCAGGGTGTTGGGCTGGGGGTTGTGACGGTTGGGTTGGGGGGTGTTGGCGGCAATGACGGTGCTTCCGTGGACCTGGCTGGTGCGAATTCTGTCCGGGAGATCATCGAGCGATTCAACCGCGTTACTGATCTGACCGACGTGCGTGCTCAATTCAACGACGCGGGCAACGGGATCGAATTCGTGGATGTGTCCGATTCTGACGCGAGGATCATCCTCCGCGACAACAATGGCGGAACGACAATCAACGACCTGTTCGGATCAGAGGCGGTCGAATCCGGGATCATTCAGTCAGAAGACGGGAAAAGTATTCAGACCGGAAACCTGCAATTGCAGTACGTCAGCCGATCGACCCAATTATCAACGTTGGGCAATGGCAGGGGGGTGGCGGCTGGATCGTTCCGAATCACGACCTCGGATGGCCAGGCATCCACCATCAATCTGACCGACTCGCAAACAACGGTTGGCGATGTGCTGGACCGAATCAACACGCTTGGATTCGAGGGGATCGTCGCGCAGGTCAACGCCAACGGCGACGGAATCGAGCTGATCGATCAGACCGAGGGTGTTATCGAATTCAAGGTCGAGTCCCTCGATGGAAGCACCACCGCCAGGGATCTGAACCTGTTGGGTGAATCGGTTTCGTTCGTCGATGAGGCTGGGGTTTCAAACAAGCGCATCGACGGGTCGTTTGAATACAAACTCAGCATCGACGCCGACGACGCGTTGGCGGACGTGCGAGCGAAGATCAATGAACTGGGGATCGATGTACGGGCAACGATCATCAACGACGGAAGCGACAACGCTCCGCACCACCTGATTCTGACCTCGGAGGTTTCCGGTACGCAAGGGGAACTCGTGTTCGATGCGGGCAGCACGGGTTTGACATTTGATACCCTGGTGCAGGCTCAGGACGCCATCGTTTTCTTCGGAGGCAGTGGAGCCGAGAATCCGGTCGTTCTCACGAGTTCGACGAATTCGCTCAACAACGTGCTGGAAAACGTCACCATCAACCTGAACGGCACCTCGGACGATCCCGTCGAGCTGTCGATCACCGAGGACACTGACGCCATCGTGGCTGACCTCAACAACTTCGTGAGCAGTTACAACGACGTCGTGGATCGCATCGACGATCTGACGGAATTCGACTCGGAGACGAACAGTCGGGCGATTCTGTTCGGGGATTCGACCGTGAACATCATCCAGAGTCGACTACGCGGACTGGTGACCAGACCGGTCGAGGATGCGGTCCCGGGTTTCAACAGATTGACCTTCGTCGGCGTGTCCATCGAGGCAGGGTCCAGACTGTCGTTCGACGAACAACGATTTCGCGAGGTGTTGGCCGAAAACCCGGAAGCCATCGAAAAACTGTTCACCGACAGCGAGAATGGGCTGGGAAAGGCCTTTGAGGAGGCGTTGGATAATTTAACGCGTAGCTTTGATGGAACCCTCGCACGCAGGGACGACCTGCTCGAATCACGCGAGGACCTCCTTGAAGACCGCATGAGCGCACTGCAGGACCAGTTGGATCGCAAGCGGCTGAGGCTTGAACGGCAATTCCAGGGGCTTGAATCGTCCCTGGCAGGCCTGCAGGGTGCCCAATCCTCGCTTGGCTCGATAGCAGCATTTGCAGGGTAACCGGGGTCCGGCTGATCCTCGCATTCAGGCTGGTTTTGCCCGGCTAATTTGCTTGATCCGTCCATCCTGCAGACCGATACCACGCGTAAGATGAGTGTGAAAGCCCCAAACGACTACCTCCGCAACCGCATCATGCAAGCCAGTCCGGAGCAGCTCCATTTGATGCTCTACGACGGTGCGATTCGGTACGCCACCCAGGGCAGGGAAGCCATTCTTCGCAAGGACTACGAACAGATCTACGAGAAACTGACCCGCGCCCAGCACATCGTAACCGAGATGCAGGTGGGCCTCAGGCGGGAGGTCAACGAGGAACTCGTCGATCGCATGTCGGGTTTGTACAACTTCATCTACCGCAAGCTCGTTGATGCCTGCATTCATCGCAACGCCTCAGACGTCGACGATGCTCTCAAGGTTCTCCGCCATCAGCGGGAAACGTGGGTCATGCTGATCGACAAAATCAGCGTCGAACGTGGGGAACAGGAATCCGGTCAGAACACGACAGGCTCTACTGCAGTACCTGTCGAACCCACGCCGACCCAGGGCGTACTGTCCATCGAAGGCTGAGGGTTTGTCGGCAGGTTGACCAGGGTCCGGGGTCTCTCCTATAGTGACCCGTCAGTGTCCACGGACGGACGAATGCTCCGTCACCCGGAGTTTGAGCCATGCAGCGCGTCACACGTCCATGCTTTTGCCTTTGCTTCCTGGGTTTGCTACAACCATCTCTCCCAATCGTCGAAGCGCAGAACATTCTGAAGCCATCGGTGGAAAGCGATTCGTCGCGAGACAGCGAGTCTGTCAACGATGCGCTGGATCGGGCGATCATCGATATTCGGATCGCCGAGACGCGTGGGGATGGCTGGACCGAAGCCTTCGAGCGGTCCAAAGGCGCGGTGGCACACGCGTTGGAGCGAGACCCGGAGAGTCTTCGCGGGCGATTCTATCGTTCGCGACTGCTGATTCTTGCCGATCGCGAGCGAGAGGCCCGAAGCGCTCTGGAGGCGTGGGTCAAGTCTCGCGATGGCGCGAACGATTGGGAAGGGTTCCTGATCCTAGGCCAGCAGTATGCCGAGGGGCAGTTCTACAAACTCGCCAAACCAATGTTTCGCAAGGCATTGGATCTGAACCCACGAGACGCGCGGATCCTTGTCGGATTGGCACAATGTTCGATGAACCTCGTCCAGCGCGCCGAAGCCGTCCAATGGGCACGCGAAGCCGTCAAGGTCATGAGGGCTGGTGTCACCAGCGATGCCTATCTCCTCCTCGGCCAGGCACTGTTTGCCAACAAGCAACTGACTGATGCGGAGCGATCGGCGCAGTACGCCGTCGATCTCGACAAAGCCAATATTCGCAGGCACGGTCCGGACGTCGGGCGGTTGCAGTCACTGGACAGGAGCTTGTCTCAATTGCTCGCGACCAGACAGGCGATATTGCAACAAAATCCTGACCGCACAGACCTGTACCTCGAGGTCTCAAAACTCGTGCAGGCACGAGCCGACGTCGCCTACCGCGTCTCCGCCAATCAGGCACTCGCCATCGCGTACGCCCCAATAACCCAGGCCAAATCCACACCGTCCGAAGAGCATGTGCTGCATGTGGTCAAACTGCTGATCCAGCTCGACCGCCTGACGGACGCCGCCGCACTGCTCACCAGAATGCTCGAGCAGCTCTATCCGAACAGCACGGAAGGGAAAATGCTGATGGAACGTCTGCAGACGGCAATCCCAAAAACCCCGGAAACCGACGAGACAGGGAACTGAGTCGTTGTCAGTTCCGGTGTGGCGTCACCCCGCCATTCTTCTGTAGCGTCACCCCTTGTGGGTGACGGGAAAACCAAAAGAGGTCAGCGAACCTATCGCACGCCTATTCACAACCCAGACCCAGGTCAGACTGAATCGCCGTCAACGCAGTGATGCAATTGGCGATGTGTTCATCGAGCGAAAGGCCCAGTATCTCCGCACCCTGCTGAATATCATCGCGTGAGACCGCCGCCGCGAACGATTTTGCTTTCATCTTCTTCTTCACGCTGCTCGGCTTCATCCCGACGAGCCTGTCCGGTCGAACAAGTGCGACAGCCACGATAAAACCGCACAGCTCATCGACGGCGAAAAGCGTCCTGCGAAGCAGCGTGTCGCGCGGATACCCGTCAAGGTTCCACTCCGCGTGTGACAGGACAGCCCCAACCACGACCTCGTCCACGCCGTTCTCGCGGAGAATCCTCGCTCCTTCACGCGTGTGCTCCGGTGGATTCGGAAATCGTTCGTAGTCGAAATCGTGCAGCAGGCCGACCAGTCGCCACAAATCCTCGTCTTCCTCGAAAAAACGCGCATAAAAACCCATGGCTGATTCGACGGCGAGCATGTGTTTGATCAACGCGTCATTCCTGACGTATTCATGCAGCAAGGTGAGTGCGTCGTCTCGGTTCATTGTTTGACTTCACATCCGGGATGGTTACGATCGATCCGGAATCTACCAAACACCGGCCAATCAGGTTCGCATCCCCATTGTAAGGATTTCGATTGTCAGGTCGAGACAGACAACGCTTCGCCGCCGACGAACTGGCCGTCGTCCTAAGCCACTATGATTTGGGCGTCATTGAATCAATCACCGAGTTTGAACGTGGTTCGAGGCGCAGCCCGAAAGTGGGCATCGTCTGCGAACCCGGCAAGTTTCTGCTCAAGAAGCGGGCATTGGAGAGATCACGTCTCAAGCGGATTCAATTCGCACACGATGTGCAAAAACACCTGACCGCCAAATCATTCTCGTTACCTCAAATTGTTCCAACACGCGACACACACGAGACGATTCTGTCCCTGGCGGGCGATATGTACGAATTGTTTCAGTTCATACCAGGTCACGACTACAATTCGACCATCGAACAAACCGCCAATGCAGGGCGAACACTCGGTTTTTTTCATAACGCATTGTTCGATTTCACCGTGCCGCAGGACGTCGGGCGTGGAACCTATCACGACGTGATCGGGGTGCGTACGTCGCTCAATGCGATTCCGACGTCCATCGCATCTCACGAAAGCGCCGCAGGAAAGGACGCCGAAATCCTCGGCCTGATCAATACCATTTTTGAGCAGTACGACAACGCCGCCGACAAGGCTGACGCGTTGGGCGTGACCGGTTTCGTGCCAAGCGTGATTCACGCCGACTGGCATCCGGGTAACATGCTGTTCAAGCGCGACGAGGTAGCCGGTGTGATCGATTACGACTCGTGTCGCGTCGCACAACGCGTCATCGATATCGCCAACGGCATGCTCCAGTTTTCAATCATCGGAGGAGGTCATCCGAACGATTGGCCCGATCATGCGGACGAGCAGCGCCTCGAAGCGTTCGTGAAGGGTTATCTCTCGGAAACGACGTTGTCCGATGACGAGCGTCGAACACTGCCCCACCTGATGGTCGAAGCCATGATCGCCGAGTCCGTGCTCCCGGTCGCCAACACCGGGTCCTTCGGAAACATCTCCGGATTCGGTTTCATCCGCATGATTTCACGCAAGGCAAAATGGACCATCGAACACGCAGATCAAATCATCGCCATCGCAACAGGTTAGGGCTGCACCGTCTTGATGTACCACCAACCCCCTGCGATCTTAATGTAGCGTCACCCCTTGTGGGTGGCGGAAACGCTAAACACCAACCGTCGCCCCAACGCGCTCGTCTGATACAACAAGCCCATCTCGAAGCGTGATGATTCGGTCACAGCGGTTGGCCACTGCGGATTCGTGCGTGACCATGATGATCGTCTTCCCCTCGGCTCGAAGGGTGTCGAACAGGTCAAGAATCATTTCCCCGGTGGTCGTGTCGAGGTTGCCCGTCGGTTCGTCCGCCAAAATCAGAATGGGATCGTTCACCAACGCCCGTGCGATCGCGACGCGTTGTTGCTGCCCACCGGAAAGCTCGTTCGGACGATGATCGGAACGGTCGGTCAACCCAACGCTTTCGACGACCGCCATCGCGCGTCGCCGTCGCTCGGAAACGGGGATGCCCTGATAGAACATCGGGACCTCCACATTCTCCGCCACCGTCAACTGCTGAATCAGATTGAAATTCTGAAAAACGAAACCGAGCTGCTCACCACGAAAAGCGGATAGACCATCGTCATCGAGGTCTGCAACATCCTGTTCACCAAGGAAATAGTGACCACTCGTGGGGCGATCAAGGCAGCCCAGGACGTTCATGAGCGTGCTCTTGCCCGAACCGCTCGCTCCACAAACCGCGACGCATTCACCCCGAACAAAATCAACCGACACCCCTCGAAGCGCCTCGACCGCGATGGACGATCCGGGTTTGACGTAGACCTTGCGAAGTTGATGAACGCGGGCGATGTGATCGGGCATTGCGAACCTTACCGAGTGCGAAAAAACAAGTGACTAGGAGCGACCTGGACCCTTGCCACGGTGTCGGCCTTTGGGACGGGAACGGCGACTCGGAGATGGGCGACGGGCCTTTGAGCTTGCGGCCGTCACTTCCGGGGTTGTCTCGTCGTCACCGATCAGATCGGTGATCTTCAGTCGGTCATTGGCTGAGACCGCCAGCATCACGTCGACGCCCTCGGAGATTCCGTCAAGAATCTGAACGTATTCCGTACTCGACTGTCCGACCGAAACCAAAACAGGATCGATCGATCGACCTTGTTTGACGAAGACGAACTGCCGACCCGCCTCACTAAAGACGGCCTGTACCGGAACCGCCAACTGATCGACCAACTCAGCCACAAAGATTTCCGCCCGCGCGGTCGAACCAGGCTTCAAGTCCTCGCGGGCATCCTCCAACGTGATTTCGGTTTCGTATTCTTTCAAATCCGGGTTAAGCCACGAGTTTCGCGAGTCCGCCAACGGAGCAATTTTCGAGATTTTCCCGGAAAATATCTCACCCGGAATACCCTGCACCTCGACGCGGACAGGCTGTCCGAGCTTGATCTTGTGGGTTTTGGCCTCGTGAATGCGAACGCTGATCACCATCACCGATGGATCGGGCAGCTTCACCAGCGTCTGACCCTCGTATACCTCCGCGCCAACATCGATGGATTGCGGGTTGTATCGATGCCCGGTGTTGTAAACGACGATCCCCGGGGAGGGGGCGTGGATTTCGGCGAACTCTTTTTGTTCCCGGTATTTTTTCAACTCCGACTGTACATTGAGAAGATTCGCCCGCTTCGCCTCGACGTCGGCTTTCTTTTGGGCTTTCTTGGCTAGTGCACTTTTCCTGACGCGTATAAGCTCCTTGCCAGCCTCGTCCTTATCGGACGTGTATCTCTTGATTTCCTTGGGGTGCGTGTATTCCTCGAGCGTTCGCTTGTTGCGATTGGCTTTCTCGACCGAGCGTTTCGCCTCATCGAGTTCAAACTTGTCCTGTAGAAGTTCGCTCCTGGTAATGAATTTCTTATCGAAAAGATCCACGGCAGCGTCATGGTCGATCCCGGCTCGTTCGAGCATGTCCAGAGATCGAGCGACTTCCGCGTCGGCATCCTCGGCTGCGTTGATCGCGTCGCCTTCGAGATATTTCTTCAGGTCTATCACGGACAATTCGAGTTTCAACTCGGCTTTCCGGATATCACTCGCGTTCTCGTCGACGAGGATTTCAAAATCCTTCTCCGAAGCTTCCAACGCCGCGACCGCGCTGGCAAGCTCAGCCTCCGACTTTCGGATACGGTCGTCGATCTGATCGCTGGACAACGAAACCAGCAACTCCCCCTTTTTAACAGTCCTGCCCTCCTCGATCACCCATTTAATGGTGGATCGGCCTTCAACCCTGCTCTTGATCTCGATGGTCCTGGCTGCTTTGAGTTCGCCTTTGGACTCTTCGATGATTGGAAAAGAGCGACGCGTCACACGGAAAGCAAGGTCGTCCCGCTCCCGCGAGGCGGTGTCCAGCAAATCAGTCGAAAACAAACCAATTGTGCCACCGGCTGCGACCACCAGCACGAACAGAATCAGAGGCCAGCGTCGCTGTTGCCTGGCGGGAGAGGCGGTGTGCGATGCGCGGTCCGGACTGGAAATAGCGTCCGTGCCTGGTGCTGCTTCAAGGGTTGTGCTCATTGTTCGGTGGGTCTTTCAAAATCGTACTGACAGTTTGCCAGGGCTGGCAACATTCCGCAGTCGTGACTAACACCATTGTATTGATCGACGATTGAATCACCAACGCTCAACACGGAATCCTTGTACATTCTTGTCAAATGATCCCGCCTGACGCGACCGATGCCGCGAGCTAGTTGGAACCGTCGCCCGCCGTCAATTCGTCCACAACCGCGTATTGACGCCATTTCCCCTCGTCATCGACGCGCAAAGTACCGGTAGACAGTAGAAAATCCAGCACCGCACTACGAAAGTCGGCCTCGGCACTCGCTCGGGAATTTTCGGCGTCGCGCAGATCGTTCAGGGCTTCGATAATGTCGCGGTTCGAGGTCAGTTGCCCACTCTCAAATTTGGCCTGGGCGAGCTTCTTTCGAAACCTGTTGATGCGAATTTGTTCGTCCTGAATACCGATCGTGAATTTTGACCGAACCAGTCGTCGCAACGCACGGCGAACTTCCAGACTGACGATGTCCGTGGTGTTCTCGTAGGCACGCTCCGCACGACGCAGGGAAATCACGCTTCTTCGGTATGCGTTTCGCTCAGCCTGGCGATTCAGGGGAATTTCAAAATCGAGTGACGCTCGCCATGTGGACCGATCCGAGTCGAATTCGGTGACACGAGGTTTGTCGGGTTCGGTGTCGAATGTCACGCTGCCGTTGAAGTCCATTTGTGGGAGCAGATCGTTGTCGGCGTTGCGAACACCACGGCGCGCATCGTCAACGATGTCCTTGGCGGTCAGCAGATCGAGTCGGTATCGAAAGGCGACGTCGACAGCCTGGGTCGGGTCGATTTCCGGGTCCATCAGGAACAGTTTCTCGATGTCTTCCTCCTGCTCGTCCGGTGTTGCATCGGGTACGTCGATGGATTTGCTGACGGGCATGCCGATTCGGATTTTGAAAAAATCGAGGGAGGCGTAGTAGTTCTCCTGAGCACTGATGTACGAGTTTTGCGCATTGAGCCAACTGACACGCGTTCGGTCTGCCTCGATGGGGAGAATCTTCTCCGCATCAGCGAGGGCCTGGTCGCGGGCGTAGTTCACACGCAGGGATTCCATCTGTCCTTCCGCACTTGCGATTCGCGCCTTGAGACTCTGCAAGTCGAAATAGTCACCGGCGACGTCGACGAGAAACTGCCGACGGAAACGCTCAAACGTTCGTACGGCGTAGACCAGATCGCGTTCCAACTGGTAACGGGATTCGTACGCGACCGGTCCCGCACCGCGGAGAAGCGGAATGCGCGTTGAAATGCTGGCCTGGCCTGTCTCCAGGTCGGTGAGATTGTCGTCAACGTCGCGAATCAGCGTATTGATGACCCGGGCGGTCACCTCCCCACCGTAGGGCAGACGCTGCTCGATGGCGAAATTGCTGACGGCGGTCAAAGCCTGGTCGAATTCGGAAACCTGACCATTGTTCAGATAGTCCACGCTGATAACGCTGTCGACAAACCGGGGGGTCCACAGGAATCGTTCGAGCGTCAGGTCCAACGCGGTCAGATACAGGGCTTCCTTTTGGGTTTGGTAGTCGCGGGAATGGCGAATGGCATGGCTTAATACGTCGCTCAGGGTCAGGGTTTGTGGTTCGCCGACCTCGGGCAATTGGGGTGGTGTCAGGAGTTGATTCTCCGTGTCGGGGTCGTCTGCTTCGGGGCCATCCCCCGCGACCTGCTTTTCCTGCCGGGCGTCGGTTGGTTTTGACGCCGCGTCGATATCGGGGGTTGCAGACTGGAACTCATCGGGGACAGAGGAGTCGATCGGGGAGGGTACGAAACGGTACATCGAATCGCGCGTGGAGACGTGGCCATCCTCTCGAGGAAGCGAGGTGTCGAAGGTTTCACCAATGGCAGCCAACTGGCGTTGCTCGATCAGCTCAGCCACCTCGCGGTCGGCTGAATCGAGAAACCACTGGCGACAGCCTGTCATCAGCATCAGAATGGTCGTGGCGAAAACGTATACCGGGGCGCGTCGTTTCATGTGCAACACGACACCGCGTCGCGTTCGATATGTCAAGAACGGAATGTATCATTGTGTCATGGCTGAAACATTCGACAAGGAAGCACCCCCGTCGTTTTTGTGGGTTCTCTCAATTCGTTGGCGACCATGGTTGAACGGTGCGTGATATTCGACTTTCTGAACCCGGAATTCGGGCTTCGGTAGGCCTAATGTTCGCTTCTTTGGCGTTCGGTTTCCTTCGCGAGGAGTTGTCGTTCCCTGGCGCTCAGGGAATCCATGCCGGTCTGTCGGATTTTTTCCAGGATGCGATCCACTTCCCGGCGGTGCTCTTCTGCTCTGGCCTGCTCTTTCGCGATACGGGCCTCTTCCCGGCGTTGCTTGAATTGCTGCCACCGGGACGGTTTCTTCCCGCCCTGCACGTCGCCCTTGTCCAGGCTGGTGTACCCCTGGGAAAAATCGTAGCCAAACTCGTTCTCACTTTCAAACATCCCGCTCTTGAGCATCTGTCGTTGTTGCCAACAGGTGATGTACCCGAAGATGGCGATGCCCAGCATGAGCGTTGCCTGCGAGATCAGCCCGACAAGCCCGATGAGGATGGCGCCGGCCATTCCGACGCCGGTGGCAGTCAGTGTCGCCTTTGCGAAGCCCTGCCGGGACCACAAAATGCACTGGAGAATCCGCCCCCCGTCCAGCGGGAAAACGGGCGCGAGATTAAACAGCAGGATGATCCAGTTCAGGGAGAAGAAAACGATCAGCCAGCGCTGGATGGCAGACTCGAGCAGATAGCTCGGGAATGGATTGAACGGGTTCCACGGAATGGCGGACAGGCCACCGTACATGGTGACGAGCAGCAATCCGGTCGCGATGAGGTAGCCCACGTTGACTATCGGCCCGGCGACGACGGTGATCAGGTGTCCCTTGACGGTGTGCGGGGGATTCGTGGTCGCCAACCCGCCGAGTGGCCAGAGCAGGATATCGGTGGCATCCCCGCCGGCGTAACGCGCACCGAAACAGTGACCAAACTCGTGGGTCAGAACGATGAAGAAAAGCATGGCGATGCTGATGAACCGAAACGAAAGCCCCGCACTTCCACTGCCCAATTCCGCGGCGAGAAGGAACAGCGCAATCAACACGAACAGAACATGCACGCGGATGCGGATGCCGAAGAGTCGTCCACAGGGGAACGACCAGTTGATTGGATTGTCCAGACCTTTGCTCACTACTCTTTCAACGTCAACAAGAACAACCTGACTTCACGAATTCGCGGGATGTGGAAGCTTCCACCCTCCCCCTGACACACCAGGGCTTGTTCCATTTTAGCAACCTGGTTGCGTGAACGCAGGGAATTCATCGCGAAGGGACGGTGTTCGTGATTTTGGCTACGCCGGGGTTTAGGGAAAACAACATAACCCGTTTCCAGTAAAGGGGTTATGTGGAATCTTGATTTGGGGTCCGCCGGGAGCGTGGTGGGGTCCTGACATTTCTCCTACGACAGTATCGCGGTTTCCTTTCTGGAGACGTATGTGCGTATCAGTTCGATCAGTTTCTGCCGGTCAACGGGCTTGGAGGCGAAATCATCGCAACCGCTGTCGATGCACTTCTCGCGATCCGCTGCCATCGCGTGGGCGGTGACGGCGATGACCGGGCCTTTGTAACCCCTCTCTCGCAGCGACATCGTGGCTTTGTATCCGTCGAGAACCGGCATCTGCATGTCCATGAGGATCACATCAAACGGTTTGCCTTCGCTCACGGCGGCCATTGCGAGGTCGAACGCGATTTGCCCGTTCTCCGCGACGGTCACTTCCGCACCGGCTTTCTTGAGCACAAAGGAAATCAGTCGTTGATTGTCCGGTCCGTCCTCGGCAAGGAGGATGCGACAATCGAGCGGCTTGTTGCTTTGCGACGCCCCGGACGGTTTGGAGGAGGTTGTACCCCGAGTGGCTGTTACTGCGTCAACCATTCTGACACCTTCGAGTGGACCGGTCGCGATGGTCGTTCGGAATCGCGTGCCACACCCCGGTGCCGAATTCACAACACTGATGTTCCCGCCGAGCATTTCGGCGAAACTTTTGCTGATGGTCAGCCCCAGTCCTGTACCACCAAATTTCCGCGACATCGTGCTGTCTGCCTGGATAAATGCCTGGAACAGCCTGCCAACCTGCTCCTCGGTCAGGCCCACCCCGGTGTCAACGACGTCGAACTGCATGGAAGGTGTCACCTGATCGGGCACAAATCGAGCGATGAGTCGTACACCGCCCTCATCAGTAAACTTGATCGCGTTACCGATGATGTTGATGAGAATCTGCTTCAGCCTCGTTGGGTCGGATTGAATCGTCTCCGGGATCGATCCAATGACTTCGGTGTTAAACACAAGATTTTTTGCGTCCGAGCGAATCTTCATGAGTTTGGCTGTGTCCGTCATGATTTCATGCACAGAACACGCGATCTGTTCCAGTTTCATCTTACCTGCCTCGATTTTGGACACATCGAGAATGTCATTGATGAGGCAGAGCAGGTGCCCACCGTTGTTGTGAATCGTTTCGATGGCTTCGTGAGTCTCCGATTCGGAAAGATCGCCGTTGCGGAGATTCTCGGAAAAACCGAGGATGGCGGTCATGGGCGTGCGGATTTCGTGGCTCATGTTCGCCAGAAAATCGCTCTTGGCCTTCGTCGCCACGGTCGCTTCGACCCGCGCCGTTTCCAGAGCGGCGTTGATGATCAGCAGCTCGGCGTTCATCGCCTCGGCTTCCTCCTTCTGTCCTCCAAGCTCAAGGTTCGTGTTTTCCAGTTCCAGCGCGAAACGTCTGGCGTTCTCCTCAGCCTCCTTCACGCGCGTGATGTCCGTTCGTATCGCGACATACCGTTCGATGCGCCCATCCGCGTTCAGAAACGGTACGATGGTCTGGTCCACCCAATAGTGCGAGCCGTCCCTGGCGCGATTCCTGACCTCGCCCGACCAGACCCGCCCACCGGCGATGGTCTTCCATAATTCTCGATAGAACTCCGGTGGATGTTCGCCCGACTTGACCATGCGGTGGTTCTGTCCGAGCAACTCATCTCGCGAATGGCCACTAATCTCACAGAACTTGTCGTTGGCGTGGATGATATTTCCCCGGATGTCAGCGATACTGACGATGGCGTGCTCGTCGAGCGCGGATTTTTGGTTTGAAAGCTCGGCGAACATGTTCTTGAGGCTCGACACCATC
Organism: Phycisphaerae bacterium; assembly: GCA_029260165.1. GTDB lineage: Bacteria > Planctomycetota > Phycisphaerae > UBA1845 > UBA1845 > OFTM371. The sequence continues at coordinate 19,901 of JAJDDT010000038.1, forward strand.
TCGTTGAAGCTGCACGCCAGCTCCCCGATTTCGTCGGTCGCGCTCGTGTGCATTTCCTGGTTGAGGTCGCCTGCGGCGACCAGCCTGGCCACATGTGAAAGTCGCACGATCGGGCGAACGATGCGCCCTGTGATAATGATGGCGATGATCACAACCGTCACACCGGTGGCCAGCACGAGTGTGACCATCAGGTTTCTGAGGTGGGCAGCAGGTGCAAATGCAACCTCTTCGGGAATCTCGGCGATCAATCCCCAATTGACACCGGCGATAAAGAAATCCTTGTGAATGCCCAGGACGCGCGAACCGTCAGGCCCATCGTAGACGAAAGCACCTTCGTCCATTTCGGCGAAGTCGTTTCCTCCGGGGCCGTGTTCGCTGAACCACAGTCGAGTCTGCTCAGTGTCCACATATTGTTCCAGGTACCTCGACGAGTCATCCAACTGCAAGTCTCGACTCTGTGTGCCGCTTTCTGTCGGCACGATCCTGTCCACCCTCGAACGAAGAGTGACGCTGTCTGCGTCATGCGAAATTCCAATGACGTATGCATGAATGCCTGCGCCTTTTTCCTCCGCCGATTGCGTCGCGTGTTCGATGTGTTCGGATGTTATCTGGATGGCGAATGCACCGATCTTCTCGCCATTCTCGTCCATGATCACCTCAGTGAAAAACGCGGTGACGTCGTCGTTCGTCGGGGTGATGTGTTCAATATCCGAGAAGACGGGTCGCCCACTCTCGAGCGTCTCTCGAAATGCGGCTGCAAAATGCGTCCCGGCATACGGACCGTCGAACAAATTGGTCCCCATATCGCCTGCCTCGGCGACCGTGAAGAGAATGTTGCCTTCGACGTCGATCAGGAGAACGTCGTAATACCCGTAAAGCCTGCAAAACGTTTCCAGGTCTTCGCCCCGTTCGTCCGCAATAGCACGCCAACGGTTGCTCCGGGTGAACTTGCCGGGGTTCTCGCCACCAGACTTGAACGCGTCGCGAAGTTCCTGGAGGAATTTTGAATTGCTGACACTTGTGGCCTGCGATTCCAGATCAACGAGCCGGTAATTGAACCAGTTATTGAAGAAAGCAGCCCGTTGCTCCACATCCCTGGCAACCGCGGCGTAGGCGTTGTCCCGCAGGCTTTTTTTCGCCGTGTAATAACTGATCGCGACGACCACGGACAACGGTACCAGTGACACCGCGAGAAACCACGCGAGAAGCCTCAGCTTCAGGCTGCCACGACGTTGCGGCTGCGAGTGGGCGGCTGCGCGGTTGCGTTTTTCATGTGTCGGTTCAATCTTCATCCGTCTTTTCGCCCTGGAGCGCATCCTGATGGAACTGGTCGCTGTTTGCCCGATTTGCCACGCTGTTGAACCCAACCCTTCGCGCACAGGGATTTCACAGCGCATCTGTTACATGGTCTATCGGGCAATCGAGAAGCCACAATGCGTAGTGAAAAATCGGCGGATGTCGCCGGAAGGGTCGATTATTGGCCCCGTTGATTCGTCGGCACAGTGGGTGATGTTATGTGCCTCAGTCCGATAGCCGGGGAGATGGAGCCCTGCCTCTTTCAATGTTGTCGCGTTGGTAAGCGTTGGCGATCGCGTTCGGCACGTCCCCGAGCAGGTCCATGGCGACCATCGCGATGTCGATGGCCAGGGTCGTCAGGATTCCACCGTTGTAAAATCGGCGGGCGCTGGTTTGCAATTCGGTGGTAACAAGCCTCATGTGTCCGACGCGCTGAGCTTTGGCACAGAGATGAGCATCTTCAAGGATGGGTTCGTCGCCGAAGCCGCCGATTTGATGAAACACGCGTCGTCGGATGAAAATCCCCTGGTCGCCGAAATAGCGCCCGCTGCACCGATAGCGAATGCGATTCACCATTTCCACAAAACGTAACCGATATTCCGGGCCGTCGAGTTTGAACTCGAACGCTCCCCCGACGACACGGTCATCATTCAGGGTCCGCGCGATGAGTTGGTCGAAGCGAGCCGGTGGATCACCGTCCGCGTGTAGGAAAAAGAGCGTCGTTCCGATCGCAGCACCTGCGCCGGCGTTGCACGCGGTTGCGCGGGTTGACACGTCTCTTCCGGACACCAGTTGTGCATCACACTCCTCGGCGATCTCAGGGGTGCCATCAATCGAGCCGCAATCGGCAACGATGATCTCGAGGCTGGTTCCCACCGCCTGGGTTCGGACGCGATCCATCGCAGTTCGGAGGTATGACGCTTCGTTAAGCGTGGGGATGATAACGCTCAGGACCGGTGGTGGTCGCACCGTCATGCAATCGTCCAGTCGTACTCATCGTATCGAATCGCCACGGAGGCTGCCCGTCGAACGTCGTCGCGCATTCGGTCGTCGAGGAATTCCTCGACAGACGACAGTTGCCTGCGTCTGGTCCATCCGAAATCGCGAGCGTACCAACCCAGGAGGCGGGATATCACAATATCGCCACGCTCGTCGTCGATCCTGACGCCGCCCGAAGCAACGAAACTCCTCGAAGCCAGTTCCAGTTCAGCGTTCACATCACCGGCTGTGTAATGGCGAACGGGTGGACAGGACGCGGCACCGCAGTTGAGTGCAAAATGGATGCGTCTGTCGAAGGGACGGATCGCGAGCGAACGTTTTGCGTCCCAGGGCATGAACTGTGGAACCAGGATTCTTAGCGGATGTCCCCGGTTTGCGCGCAGAACTCCATGCTCGATATCGTTCAGCGAGAGGAGGTGATCACCGACACGATAGGCAGCCCGCGAAAAGAATCCTTTGACCTCTCGTACGGACCGCCGCACGCGAAAATGCAAGGCTGCATGAATCACGAGAGCGTTGTACAAATTGAGCCAGAACGCCGTCGCGACTTTTGGGTCCGACAGGTGTTCCCGTGGGTGCAGTGACGCCAGCGCGCCAGCCATTGTCCCCAACTTGCTCGCGGATCGTTCGGTTTCCGGACCGCAGCGCAACCCATCATCATCAATCGCTTCAGCCTTGGCCTCGCGGGCACGATCGAGCAGGTCGGCTGCGACTTTGTGAGGCACCCGCTGGCTCGTATTGGTGCTTTCAGATGGATCATTCAGGATCAATATTGTCGTCATGCGTTCTTTTTTTGCGTCGAAAAAGAGGCCGGAGGCAACATGGTCCCCCCCCCGGCGTGGGGAGGGAACCTGATTGGTGATCGTCGCACCGATCCGCTCCCACAAGCCTGGGAGATAAAATGTGCGCCCCTCGAACCTGGCTTAATCAATTTCCATTGAAGAACCGTTGAAGGTCAGCGTAATCAAGCATATCCACGTCATTATCCTTGTCCGCATCAAATGCCGTGAGGCAGCCGTCGGCGGTGAGCGGCCCGTCCGGTTCGGGTGGTGTTACGGCGCCGCCAACACAGGCGTTGAACGCTGCCAGTGTGTGCAAGTCCCTGGCTCGCGGGAGAACGGTCACCGCCATCGACGTTGGGCCGTACTGCACGACGTACGGATAGATTCCCTGCACATCCACGACCTGTCCCTGAACAGTGCCGGTCTCGGTCGAGATAACGTCGAACACATGACCTGGTAGCGGAATGAATCCGTCGGTTGCGGCTATCTCGAATTGGCCTGAAAGGATGGCGTCGCCTGATACATCGAATCGGCTGGCGGATGCCGGGGACGCTTCGTTGACTTCAAGAATGAGTTTCGCGTCGTTTGACAATTCAAATTGATCGTTGCATTGCACATGTGATTCCGCAGGCAACACGAACTCCACCAGCCCCGGACCCATTGTCAGCCCATTTACAGTTGTATCAGACGAGGGGCCTGTGATGGTGACCTGCGTTTGCGAATCCACGAAGGTGTCATGAACCTGAGCTGGCAGAATGTTCAATTTCCAGTTGTTCGCCTCGTCCCAGTTTCCCGACACGCCGGTTCGCCAATGTGCGTCCGGAGTGAAGAGTGCCACGGCCTCAAGGTTGTTCGCAAGGACTGCCCGGTACGCAACCTGTCCAAGATCGTTCAACCCCGTACGCCGCGAGGAATTACCACCGACAAACTCGACGCTTTCGATCGTGCTCCCGAGCAACGGGCCGCCGGTTCGTACGACTTCCAATGTTTCGGATGCATTGCTCAGGAATATGACCTGCTGTTGCAAGGGCAAGCCATGCAAGTCCGCCTGATACGCCACCAACCCCGAATGGCTCAGCGCGTACGGAGCGTCGCCCATCGCGGAAAAAATACCGCCACCCGGTGCAGGATCGCCTTGGCGTGCGACGATGGCAGGCACGTCAGCCGTGCTCAACATGATGCCAGTGCGGTCATTGGGCGCATCGTCCGTTTGCCAGAAAGATGTTTCAAACGCCACCTGCGACGAGTTGTTGATCACCGGACCACGCATCGATGCCAACACGCCGTTCCCGTCAGGAGCGGGATCATCGGTCAACGCAACCTGCGTCGCACCGATCACAGCCTCATTCCGCTTGCGAAGCACCACCGACGGCGAGGTCGAAAAACTGCCGCCACCCACTGATCCTGAAAACGCCACCTCGAATTGATCGTTGACGGATGACTCAAAACTCAAGCCCCTCAGAAATAATCCACTGATGTTGTCCCAGTTTCCGAATTCCGAGCCGACGGCAAATGGCTGACCACCGGCAAACACCCGATGAATCCGCGATCGGAGTTCCGGAGTCTGGGCAAAGGCATAGTTGGTGACTTGCCCGAATGCGTTGAACCCGAAAGTCTGTCCACAAGTGCTGTTCACGCCGCACAACACGACCGGTCGCACCCCAAACTCGAGGTCGCCGGTGCGGACGAGGCGAACCGACTGCCCCAGGAGAATAGCCGAGCGAATGAAGATGCCGAATTCGGTGACACCTGCGACGTCGATCTCCGCGTGAAAAATGACGCCGCCAAACTCGGCGATCCCCAACGAGCGGTTGAACGCGACGAGATTGCCAACGCCGTTCGGCGCGCTGAAATTCGTGAACGTTTGATGCAGCAGTCGGTTTCCATCCCACGCGTAGATGGCTTCCCAATCGTTGTCCGATTGGTCCCGCGTCCAGAAGGCCACCTGCCCAACGTTGTTCATCGCCAACTCCGCCCGCGACGCAACGTTTAGGAAGTCATCGTGAAATCGGTTGAAAATTCCAACCATTTGCGATCCCTCGCGGGCTAGGAGAATCAACGAATCGTCATCGCCCAGAAAAATCGCCGTATCCGCATCCGCCGTCGCCGTCCCAATCCGCCCGACAAACGTAACTTGTGACGCATCGTTCAGCACCGGCCCACCGAAGCCGGAGAATTCCTCGCCGGCAATGCTCGCGTCCATTCGATACGCAACAACGACCGTGCCGCCCATTGCAGCGACGGGGTTCAGGACGAATATCACCGCAAGAATACACATGAAACTGAAGGCGTGGTCTGCTTCCAGGATGCGTCGTCTTGTCTGGAACGTCAGGTGTGTCAGCATTGAATTCTCCTCCCGGGAATGGCCGAATTGGTCATTCTCCCATAATGGGCGTGACCAGATCAAGGCGAATAGAGCGAATTTCACGTTTTCGGGTGCCACTCCCGGCATGTTTCCCACGCCCGGACAGCACGAATTCAGCCGCAAATACCGACCAGTAGCCAACATCGCCCATTCGCCCGATTTGAATCAGATTGTTTCTCTGCTTTCAAGAAATTTCTGCATGGCGGTGAGGGTACTGGGTGAGAGGTGGTGCTCGATGCCCTCCGCGTCGGTGTCGGCGTCCTTCCCTGGAACACCAAGGGCGATGAGGAAGTCGAGGACAAGGGTGTGTCGCGACCGTGCGTGCTCGGCGAGCTTTCTGCCCTTTGAGGTCAGGAAAATGGAACGGTAGGGTTCCGACGTGACCAGGCCATCGCGTTTGAGACGTGCGACGGTGTTGGTGACGGTGACGTGGCTGACACCAAGATGCTTTGCGATATCGACCGCCCGGGCTTCTTTTTTTTCGGTGATGAGGTCGTCGATCAGCTCGACGTAATCCTCCGCGAGTTCGCGGGCGTGGTCAGCGCGGGTACGCTCGTGTCCCCTGGCGGTGGTCGAGGATGAGCGTTTGGGGCGCGTGGTGTTGTTTTTTGTCGTTTTCCGGGCCATTTCGGGGTCACTATAGCCGTTGGGGGTCCGTGTGCCAACGGGCGACAGGGTTGACGCTTGACAAGCGCACGCGTTCCGGATTATCATGAACAAAGTTTTGTAGTTTAGGCTTCATTTGAGCCTGTTCATTGACCGATACTGAAAAAATAGAAAAGGGTGTGCGTAACCAAAGGACGACGCCTGGAGATCAGATGATGAGGACAACGATGGTTGGAATTCTGGCGGTTTTGATGGGATCGGTTGGTTTGGCGGATGGTCCCGGGAATTATCCGTACAAGATTGTTTGCACGACAGGGATGGTGGCGGACGTGGTGCGGAACGTAGCTGGTGACCTGGCCGTCGTGAATGGGATCATTGGTGAGGGGGTCGATCCGCATTTGTATCAGGCGACGCGTGGGGACATTGGAAAGTTGCTCAAGGCGGACGTTGTGTTTTACAGCGGGTTGATGCTCGAGGGGAAGATGACCGATGCCCTGATTCGCGTGGCCAGGAAGAAGCCCGTGTTCGCGGTGACCGAGCTGTTGGATGAGACGCTGCTGTTGGAACCGCCCGAGTTCGAGGGGCATCACGATCCACATTTGTGGATGGATGCGTCGCTATGGAAGCAGTGTACGAAGATGGCTGCGGACACGTTGGCGGAGTTTGATCGAAAAAATGCAGCGACCTATCGAGCCAATTATGAACGCTACGCGGAGAGGCTGGACGCGTTGGACGATTATTCGCGACGTGCGCTGGGGAGTATTCCGGAAAAGAGTCGGGTTCTGGTGACAGCCCACGATGCGTTCAACTACATGGCGCGGGCGTATGGGTTGGAGGTGCGTGGGATTCAGGGGATCAGTACGGAGTCTGAGGCGGGCATTGATGATATCAATCGACTGGTGGATGAAATCGTGCGACGGGAGATTGGGGCGGTTTTTGTGGAATCGTCGGTATCTGAAAGAAACGTGCGAAGTTTGATCGAAGGGGCCAAATCCCGCGAGCACGAGGTCGTAATTGGCGGGAAACTGTTTTCGGATGCGATGGGCAAGTCGGGGACGTACGAGGGAACCTATCTGGGGATGATTGATCACAACGTGACGGTGATCGTGCGGGCGCTCGGTGGGTATGCGCCGGAAAAGGGAATGCTCGGAAAGCTGAGCGAAACGTCGTCGCACAAGTGATGCTGCCAACAGGACATCGCGGGTTGAAATCATGATATTGAACGAACGACGGGATGTGACAGCCGTGGCGGACGATCATAATGCGTCGTCGCCGTTGTCGATTCATGACATGACCGTGGCGTATCATCGCAGGCCTGTGCTGTGGGATATTGACTACGCAGCTCCGGAGGGAAGCCTGATCGGGATCGTGGGCCCCAACGGGGCGGGCAAGAGCACGATGATCAAAGCCTGTCTGGATCTGGTGCCCCGGGCGTCCGGGAGCGTGCGGTTTCACGGTGGAACGTATCGCGCACAGAGACGATCGGTGGGGTATGTGCCTCAGCGGGAGAGCGTGGATTGGGATTTCCCCGCCAGCGCGCTGGACGTGGTGGCGATGGGTTGCTACGGGCGGATTCCGTGGTGTTGGCCTGTGCGCAGAAAGGATCGCGAAGCAGCGCGGGAGGCGTTGGATCGGGTGGGAATGGTCGACTACGCGGATCGACAGATCAGCAAATTGTCGGGAGGGCAGCAGCAACGTGTGTTCCTGGCGCGGGCGTTGGTTCAGGATGCACGGACGTATCTGATGGACGAACCGTTTGCCGGGGTTGATGCAGCCACTGAGGCAGCCATCGTGACGCTGCTGCGAACGCTTCGTGATGGTGGCAAGACGGTATTGGTGGTGCATCACGATTTGCAGACGGTGCCCGAATATTTTGATCATGTTGTGCTGTTGAATATGCGGATTGTGGCAGCCGGTGCGACGGCGGAAGTGTTCACACCGGAGAATCTGCAGAAGACGTATGGTGGGCGTTTGACGCTGCTGGACAAGGCCGCCCATGTGATGGCGAGCGGGGGACGGCGGTGAATCCCCTTTTCGGTCGGCATTTCCCGATGCGTGACGGATTCTGCCCTTGCCGCATGTTACGCATATTACACATGAGACGCGTCCTGTTTCCTGCCGTTGTGTTGTTCATCGGTGCGGGTGAAGCCCTCGGCGACGTGGGTGGGGCGATGGATGGCATTCTTGAAATAACCACATGGGGAAAGATTTGGCGGGCGTTGACGCTGGTGGATCATACGACGCGTGTTGTGGTCATCGGGACGACCGTGTTGGGAGCAGCCGCCGGTGTGGTTGGAACGTTTGCCTACCTGCGGAAGCGGGCGATGTTGGGTGATGCGTTGAGCCATGCGACGTTGCCTGGGATCGCGTTGGCGTTCGTGATATTGGGCGAGAAGCGGTTGGGTTGGATGACGGTGGGAGCAGCCGTGACCGGGGTGCTGGGGGTGTTGGCGGTGTTGGGTTTGCGACGCGTGCCGCGGGTGAAGGAAGACGCGGCGATCGGCATCGTGCTGAGTGTGTTTTTTGGCGCGGGGTTGGTGCTGATGAGCCTGATTCAACAGATGGGGTCGGGGGAAGAGGCAGGGTTACGAAGTTTCATCTACGGCAAAGCCGCGGCGATGTTAACGAACGACGCGTGGTTGATCGGTGTGTCTGCCGGGGTGGTGCTTGTCTGCTGCGTGCTGCTGTTCAAGGAGTTTCGGCTGATTTGTTTTGATCAGTCGTATGCGTCGTCGCAGGGCTGGCCTGTGGGGTTGATTGATCTGTTGATGATGGGTTTGGTGGTATTGACGACGGTCGTTGGGTTGCAGGCGGTCGGAATGATCCTGGTGGTGGCTTTGCTGATCGTCCCTGCGGCTGCCGCGCGGTTCTGGACCGATCGGCTGGGACGGATGACGGTGGCGGCGGGGGTGTTTGGCGCGTTGAGCGGTTGGTTGGGATCGACGATCAGCGCCGTGTTGCCAAGGATGCCGACGGGAGCGGTGATCGTGTTGTGCACGGGTGTGTTGTTCCTGATGAGTATGATTCTGTCGCCTCATCGGGGTGTGTTGGCTGGCTTGATTCGGCGGATGAGGCTCGCGAGACGCGTGGCGGATCAGCATTTGCTGCGTGCGCTCGCAGAAATCGAGGAGTCGCGTGGGGAGGGGACCCGGGTGGAGGAATCAGAGCTGTGGAAAATGCGAAGCTGGTCAGCCGCTGGTTTTTCACGGGTCATGGGTCGCGGGCAACGGAGGGGGTGGATTGATGGGGACGGTCGGCAGTGTCGATTGACCGCGACCGGGCGCACGTTGGCCAAACGCGTGTTGACAAACCACCGTCTATGGGAGCTGTATCTGATTCGGTATGCGGATATCGCACCATCGCATGTGGATCGTGACGCCGATGAGATCGAGCACATTTTGAGCGAGGGATTGGTGCAGGAGTTGCGTCAGGCGCTGGCGGAGGAAACGACAATCCCACCATCGCCGCACGTTGCCGGAGTGGGAATCTGATGGTGTGGGAGTGGTCGATCGACGGATGGATTCTGTTGGCTGGTGTGCTGAGCGCGTGCTCGTGCGCCCTGGTTGGCAATTTCCTGGTCTTGCGAAAACTGAGCCTGATGGGTGATGCGATTTCGCACGCCGTGCTTCCGGGGCTGGTGATTGCGTTTATCGTCACAAACAGCCGTGCGTCGTTGCCGATGTTTGTTGGGGCAGTCATCGTCGGGGTGTTGACGGCCTTCCTGACGCAGGTGATCACGCGACACGGAAAAGTCGAGCACGGTGCAGCCATGGGCGTCGTGTTTTCGATATTGTTTGCGTTTGGGTTGGTCTTGATTCGACGGGCACCGGGGGCGGACCATGTGGATCTGGATCCGGAGTGCGTTCTGCTCGGAAACATGATGCAGATCGGAATGGCTGGTTTTGGGGGAATGTTTCCAACCGCCATAACGAATCTTCTGATCGTGATGGCAGCCAATATTCTGTTCGTCGGTCTATTTTACAAGGAATTGCGAATTTGTGCGTTTGATCCGGAATTGGCGACGTCGTTGGGAATACCCGCGTCCGTCATGCACTACGCGTTGATGGTGATGGTAGCCATTACAACGATCGCCAGTTTTGAGGCGGTGGGGTCTATTCTGGTCATCGCAATGCTGATCGTGCCAGCCGTCACAGCGCATCTGTTGGCTGATCGACTTGGTGCGATGATTTTTCTGAGTCTGATCGCAGCCGCGGTATCAGCCGTGATGGGTCATGTGCTGGCGATGTTTGGTCCGGGATGGTTGGGGATGAAAACGACGGTTGCGTCGTTGGCAGAAACATCGCCGATGACGGCGGAGACGTCGGCGATGATGGCGGTGGTGGCTGGCGCGTTGCTGTTGGCTGCGGTCCTGTTTTCGCCGGAGCACGGGTTGCTCGGACGGGCGTATCATCGTTTTGCACTGGCGACGCGCATCGTGGGACAGGATGTTCTGGGCTGGTTGTATCGCGGGCAGGAAGCGGGAAAACATGTGATGATGCGCACGGAGGTGATCCGCGTGATTGGGCGATCCTGGCAATCGCGATGGGCGCTACGGCGATTGCAACACCAGGGTCTGCTCGATGTGGAAACCCATGAATCAGGGGAAGCGGGTTTGCGGTTGACGCAGCGCGGGCGGATTCAAGCGGAGCGGGTTGTGGGGTCGCACCGTCTTTGGGAATCGTACATGTCCGAGCATTTTGATCTGGCCGACGATCATCTGCACGAACCCGCAAATCGGATGGAGCATTTCATTACGCCGGAATTGCAGGACGAGCTGAGGCGCGACGTGCCGGACGCAACACGCGACCCGCACGGGAAACCCGTTCCGCCGCTGAACGATTCGTTGCTCGATGATTCCTGACGGATTTTCAGGTCAGATGTGGTGCCGGAAGGCGTAGTTGCGTTTTTCCCCTGAGCCCGAGGATCGCTCGAACGACCACAATGGGCGGCGTCAAACAGAAAACGAAAATGAAACCATTGAGCACAAGCAAATAAAGCGATTTGTGCATTCTGTTGATACAGGCAAGCCAGTGATAACCGAACGGGTTGTTCAGGCCGTGGGCATAATTGATGTTGAGATGGGTCGGCGTTGCTGCGTGGCAAATCAGCGTGAGTACCAGCCACAGCGTGGCTGCCGTTCCGACCGCAATCAACGGGCATTGTCGCTGCCTGATCAGTGCCCAGGCGAGGACGGGCGTGAGATAGAAATGGTGCAGAGTCGCAAGCCAGGTGGATAGATCAGCACCATCCAGATACCTCGTGGCGGAAAATGGAAACGTCCCCGTGCTCAGTCCCCACAGACAATCAATGCACCAGAGAGTGTGCAGTGTACAGACACACGAAAACGCGGTCGCAAGAACCACGGTGTGACGCGTCCACATTCCAACCGCAGCCAACAGAAGCGATACATGTGACAGCCACACCAGTTCAAGCGTGAGACCTTTGCTCACCTTGACAACGCAGACGACGGCGAATTGAGCAAACAGCAGCACCGCGACAAGCCTGTCAGAAGAAAATCCCTTCCCGCCTGCACTCACGCCCATCGTCATGACCCACCACCGCCGCCGCCACCTCCTCCACTGCCTCCTCCACCACCGTAATTCCCCAACAGCGTCTCATTCGACCAGTTGACAAGGTTGTAGAAATCGATGGTCGCAGCCGAGCTGCCCATGTCCGCCACGCGCGCCCTGACGTCGCCTGTGTTGCTGTTGTACCAGTAGGCGCCGGCGACTCCCGCCGCGATGACCTTCAACGCAGGATGCCGGATGGTGTCGACGTTATAGACCTGAATGCTGGCGATGCCAAAGCCGTTTTGCGGATGCCTGGGAAGATTCTTGCCGGCGAACCAGTCTGACAGAATCGCAGCGGGGTAGCTGCCGTCGCTGGTTTCCTGTTTCTGATAATAGACCTGCTTCCGGATGGCGTTGATGTTGGACTGAAGCGTGACGATGGCTGATCGCTGCGCGGCAGAACTGAACTCGGGCACGACCATGAGCGCGAGAATCGACAGCACGAGGACGACCACAAGCACTTCCACGAGCGTGAAGGCACGATCGTTGATTCGTTTGAAAGTTCTAATAATTACTCGATTCCATCAGGGCGATTCCTCGCCGGCACAGTCCCTCCCTGGAGCATCGTACGATTGGAGGGCTGAGTTTAGACGATCCATGTGCGCTATTATAAATCGTGGTACAATCCCAAATGATCGACACCGGGAACAAGGGGAACTACTTAATGGACTCGTAAAGTGCCCAGGTTTTATCGGCCATCCCGATGTCGGTGTGGTGGGTTCGGGCAGTGTGACGTGCATTCGTCGCGAGGGTTTGTCGTTTGGCAGGGTCGGCGATCAGGTCGGAAATAGCCGCAGCAAGGGCGGACGGTGTGTCGTCGTTGTACAGGATCCCGGTGTTGTGCGGTTCGATGAGTTCGGGGAACGAGCCTTTTCGCGGTTGGATGGCGGGCACGCCCGCAGCGAAGGACTCGATGAGGTATTGCCCCTTGGATTCATGGTATACCGTTGGGACAGACAGAACGTGTAGCTGCGAAAGGAATCGGCATTTCTGATCGCGGTCGACTTCACCCACGAACGAGCAGCGGTCAGCCAGACCCGCATCGGCCAGCTTGTCGCGAATTTGTTTGTAATAGCTGCGATCAGCCGCACCGACGTAGCCTGCGACATGCAACCGGCAATCAACGTGCTGTCGGGCGACCTCGATAAATGCGTCCGCGAGGATGTGCAAGCCCTTGTCGTGGCAGATGCGCGCGAGAAAGCCAATGGTGAACGGCCGATCGGAGGACGTGGCAGACGTGTCGAAATCCTCAACGCGGACCCCCATCGGGATGACGTGGATTGAGTCGAAAGGGAGGCCAAAATGGGTGGCAGCGTGGGCAGCGTAGTATTGCGTCGGGGAAACAAACGCGTCGACGTATCGGGTTTTTTGGGCAATGAGATCAAATGCCTGTCGGCGATAGGGTTCCCTGAGAACGTCGAGAAAAATGTCCTCGCCAGCCAGTGTACAAACAATCGGAATGTCCAATGCGTCCCTGATGGGTTTGGCTAATCCAGGCAGCATGAGGTTCGGGAGGTTGACGACATCAGGCTTGAGGGCAGCCAGCGTTGAGAGAACACGATCGACCTCCTTGGCCTGGTGCCCGTCAGGACCCCGAAGAACGGAAACCGTCAGCGGTCCGAGATCTGCGGGGTTCGTGGCAGAGGCCAACCGGGAAACGAATCGGAGCAGAAACCCGCTGTCGAGAATGCGGTCGATAACGGGAAGCGGTTTGCGAAAGAATGCAAAACGTTCTTCGAGAAACGCGCTGATTCCGCCGAACAGGACCGGCGATCGCGAAACGTCCTCCTCATCGGTTCGAATGGGGGTGTAGAGGGGTAGTAAAAGAAAGTCACGCCCCTGAGATAGAAGCGTGACTGCAAGTCGGTTGTCTCGAAGACACGCGCCACAATACATACCGCCGGCACCGGCGATCAGGTAAACGGCGCGCATGAATCTGCCTTCAGGACGAAACGTTCGTCAAATTTCTGTTTACTGCGCGCCCGTGACGCGATTCTGGAATTCATCAAAATCAGCAGAATCAACATCGTTGTCCCGATCGAGATCGACCAGCTCGCAAACGTCGCCCAGGAAAGCAACGTCGGAACCTGTAAAGCACCGCTGCAACAGGGCGAAATCCGCCAAATCGACGTCAATGTCACCGTCGGTGTCGCCAATCCCGGTCACGACAAATTCGGTCACCACCTTGCATGCATAGGAGAACCGCAGGGGAACCTTCGGATCGGTGGGATTCTGGAGTTCGCTCTCACCGCCCCAGACGAGTTCGACAGTGCCGGTGGTCGTGGGATCGCCACCCGCCGGTGTCGGATCGAAATTGATCGTGCCACGCGAGGTGCTCTCGAGAATGAACGGTGATTCGATTCCGAAGGCGGAGAGGTCACCATCGAAACTGATGGCGTACAGATCCGTCGTGACGAATTCTCCTGTTTCCAGGTCGAATGTCTGTGCGACCGACCCGTCGATTTCGACCAGAATATCGCCCGTGCTGATTCCCGTGCCGTCGGGCCCCGGCAAGAAGAGCGGGGCAATGTTCTGGCAATAATCGACGAAACGCACCCCGTCCTGCGTGAACTCAACGCGCAAGACGAATTCGGTATCGTCGATGCCCGCTTCGGTCACGAATCCGAAGTCGATGAAATCCAGCTCGAAACCGTTATCCGTTCCCTTGCTCGTGTCGAGCGTGGCGAATGGATAGATCGGTTCCGCACCTGCATTGAACGCAAGTACAGACGTCGTGAGTAGCATTGACACGATGGATCGAGTGACGAGTCCGTTCGATGACATCATTCGCGTGGTTTGCATGTGCGATCGCTCCTGAGTTTTTTGCGGTTCGACCCGACAGCATGATCCCGAATCAAGCCTGCCGATCGGTTCCTGACGCTCTGCTCGCCGTTTGTGGTTTGCCGTAACACAAATCAATTTAGTCATGACGTCGGCCATGACGCGAACCAAACCGATTTGGCTGTTCCCAACCGGGATCATGATACGGCCGCCTCAAGCGAACACAAGTCTCAGGATTCTGATTCCCGAATGCAGGTCCATGGAAAAAAAAAGGGGGGGGGTGACCGACAACATCTTACATATCGGCAGCGTCGTCGAGTGTGCATTGGTTCACCGGGCGGATTGCGTTCCGTTGGATTCGATGGTGGAATGTCGTGCCGAGTTTATTGAGTGAAGCGATTGATGGCGTTTTTTGTGCCTGCAGAAGAGCGTTTGGACCGGGCTGGGTTGATTCACCTGCAGACCGGGAGGCTGCGTGGATTGCTCGATATGATCTCCGGTGCGGATACATTTTGGGGCGATCGGCTTCCGACGGGTCAGTCGATCCCGGGCGAGGGGGATGTGACAGCGCTGTTGCAGTGCATTCCGTTGACCTCGCGCGGTGATCTGGAAGCGGATCAAACCGCCCACCCGCCGTTTGGGACGCTGCCGACGTTCGATCTGTCGCGGTACAGTCGCTTCCATCAGACATCCGGTAGCTCCGGGGCACCGTTGCGCTGGCTGGATACGGCGGAGGACTGGGCCTGGTGGAAGAAATGCTGGTCCATTGTCTATCGTGGGGCCGGCTTGCGGGCGGATGACCGGTTGGTGTTTCCATTTTCGTTTGGACCGTTTATCGGTTTTTGGGCTGCGTTTGAGGCGGCGGCTTCTTTGGGGAATTTGTGTCTGCCAGCTGGTGGGATGACGACGTCGGGACGATTGGCCTACCTGCTTGAAAACGGGGTGACGATGGTTTGTTGCACGCCGACCTACGCGTTGCGAATGGCGGAGGTTGCCACGGGAGAAGGATTGGATTTGGCGGGGTCCGCTGTACGGATGTTGGTATTGGCGGGCGAGCCGGGGGGCAGTGTTCCCGGGATTCGGTCGCGGATTGAATCTGCCTGGGGAGCACGGGTGATCGACCATGCGGGGATGACCGAGGTCGGCGCTTGGGGGTTCGAGTGCGAGGAGAATCCCGGCGGACTGCATGTGATCGAGAGCGAATTCGTCCCGGAGGTGATCGATCCGGAGACGTGCGAATCGGTTGAGGACGGTCAGGCTGGGGAACTGGTGCTGACCAGTCTGGGGCGGGTCGGGATGCCGGTGATTCGATACCGTACCGGGGATCAGGTGACGTTGACGCGTGGCGTTTGTCCGTGCGGTCGATCGTTTGCCCGAGTCGAAGGCGGTGTCGCGGGCAGGGTCGATCAGATGTTGTTTGTTCGCGGAAACAACGTGTTTCCGTCGGCGATCGAATCGATCGTACGCGAGCACAACGGTGTGGCTGAGTTTCGGATGGTGGTCGATCGCCGCGGAACGATGTCGGAGTTGACGATCGAACTGGAGCCTGCAGATGGGGTGGATGGCGATTTGTTGGCTGATGGGGTGGCGTGTTCGGTGCGTGATCGGCTACATTTTCGCCCTGCGGTGCGGACGGTTGAGCGTGGCTTGTTGCCGCGCTTCGAGATGAAATCGAAACGGGTGGTGTTTCTCGATGCGAAAGACTGAAATTCAAAAGAATGCGATGAGAAGACCGTTTGGTTGGGTCGCAGTGGTGTTGTGTTCGCAGGTGTGCGTCCCGGCGAATGATTGGCCTTCCTGGCGCGGTCCGGAACAGAGCGGATTGACCCGCGAGAACGGAATCGTCACAAGCTGGTCGCAGGACGGTGAGAACCTTTTATGGAAGGTGCCGGTGGGAGGTCGGACGACGCCGGTGGTGCACGATGGGCGCGTTTATTCGATCGGTCCGGTCGGTGAACGCGGCAGCCTGCAGGAACGTGTGATTTGTCTCGATGCGAACACCGGGCGAACGATCTGGGAGTATCGGTTCAACGTTTTTCACACGGATATTGTGATGAACCGTGTTGGCTGGACCTCGGTGGCCGTCGATCCGGAGACCGGAAATGTCTATGCGCACGGGACCGGCGGCGAGATGTTGGCGCTCGATCGCGACGGCGGGTTGATCTGGTCGCACTCGATGACGGAGGAGTTCGGACGGATCAGCGGATATGGGGGTCGCCTGATGACGCCCGTTGTCGACGAGAATCGCGTGGTGGTCAGCTATCTGAATTCGAGCTGGGGACGGCAGGCCATGGGTCGGCACCGTTACGTCGCGTTTGACAAGATCAACGGGGATGTTCTCTGGTGGTCGACACCGGGTGGGAAACCGTTGGACACGACGTATGCAACGCCGTTGGTTGCGGTGATCGATGGCGTGCGTATGCTGATCGCTCCGAATGCGGATGGCAATTGCTACGGGTTGGACGCGCGGACGGGTGAAAGGCTGTGGTCATTCAAACTAAGCAAACGCGGGTTGAATACATCGCCCGTGGTGTTTGAGAACCACGTCTATTTTTCGCACAGTGAGGAAAACCACGACACGACGAAAATGGGACGGATCGTCGCCGTAGATGCGTCGAAACGTGGGGATATTACCAAGGATGGCGAAGTTTGGCGGTTCGATGGTGTGACGGCTGGTTACAGCTCGCCCGCCGCTGCCAACGGTCGCGTCTATTTCGTCGACAATTCCGCTAATCTTTACGCACTCGATGCCAGGACAGGCAGGCAATATTGGCAGTATGAGTTAGGTCGGGTGGGCAAGGGGTCGCCCGTTGTGACGGCGGACGGTGTCATCTACGTTGGTGAGCAGAACGGGGTCTTCCATATTCTCAAGGACGAGGGAGACAAGTGTGTGTCACTCGATCGCGAGCAATTCTCGCGCGATGACAATCTCGTCGTGGAGTTGTTTGGTTCGCCCGCCGTCGCCGACGGCAGGGTGTATTTCATGACGCGGTACGAGACATACTGCCTGGGCCAAAAGAGCACGCCGGGGCAGGAGGCTGCGATCCCGATCGTTGCGGAAAAGGTGTTGAAAGGGCCCGCTGCGATCGAAGCGGGCAAGTTGCAGATTCGCCCTGCGGAACTGACGTTTCGACCTGGCGAAACGGTCGACGTTCTCGCGTCGTTGGTTCTGCCCGGAAACAAACCGTTGGGCATCCGCAACTGTTTTTGGACCGTGGATGGATTCGGAGGCAGAATTGACGTTGAAGGCAGCAAGGGTAATGCCAGGCTGATCGCTCCGGTTGCGTCAGAATACGCGGAGGGCACCGTGACAGCCGTATGGCAGGATCAGACGGTCAAGGCCCGGGTTCGTGTGATTCCGTCGTTGCCGATTTCGGTCGATTTTGAGTCGATGGCCACCGGGTCGGTTCCGCCCGGTTGGGTCGGCGTGAAGGGCAAGACGAAGGTTGTCGAACTTGATGGGCAGCATGTCTTGCAAAAACTGTCACCGAAAAAGCGACCAAGCCCACCGTTTATGCGCATGCGCGGTTACGCGACGCCGCCGATTGAAGGTGGTTGCACGGTGCAGGCCGACATGCTGAGCGAGCAGAAAAAAGTATTCAAGCCGGACATGGGTCTGATCAACAGCCGATACCGACTGATCGCCATGGGGATGGCGCGAAAGCTGCGAATCGATTCGTGGTCACCCATTCCCCGCGTGATGCACGATGCCTCTTTCCAATTCAAACCGGACACATGGTACACAATGATCTTTGACGTCAGGAAACAAGGTAACAACACGCGGGTTCGTGGCAAAATCTGGCCTCGCGGAGAAGATGAGCCAGAGACATGGGCGATCGAATTCGTCGACACGCATCCAAACAAGAGCGGCAGCGCCGGGTTGTATGCTTATTCCTTCGGAACGACGGCAGGCAAAGACGGACCAGCCACCTATTTCGACAATTTTCAGGTGAAACGCAATGATTAAATCTCTCGCAAGAGTATTGACCCTGTTGGCGGTTTCCTCGCTGTGTCAGGCGGAGCCTTTGTCGGACGCGAAGCGCGGCGATTGGCCTATGTGGGGCGGATCGCCGGATCGGAACATGGTCTCCGGCGAGCGGAACATGCCCGTCAAATGGGATGTCAAGAAGGGAACAAACATCAAGTGGAAAGCACCGCTTGGTTCGCAATCGTATGGCAACCCGGTCGTCGTCAACGGAAGAATCTACATCGGTACGAACAACAACGGACAACTCCGCAAGGGCATCGAGGGCGACAAGGGTGTGATCGCGTGTTTCAAGGAGACCACCGGCGAATTGCTGTGGCAGGCGACGCACGACAAGCTGCCGACCGGTCGTGTCAACGATTGGCCTGAGCAGGGAATCTGCTCGTCACCGTGGGTGGACGGAGATCGATTGTACTACGTTAGCAATCGATGCGAGCTGGTCTGTGCAGACGTTGCCGGATTCACCGACGGGAAAAACGATGGTCCCTTCAAGGACGAAAAATACAACAAGCCCAAGGATGCCGACTTCATCTGGAAACTCGACATGATCGAGGAGTTGGGCGTCTTTCCGCACAACCTGGCCACCTCTTCGCCGGTCGGTGTGGGTGACGTCATTTTTGTCCAAACGTCCAACGGCGTGGATGAGGGACACCTCGTCATGCCCAATCCCTACGCACCCGCCTTCATCGCGGTGGACAAGAACACCGGGAAAGTGTTGTGGCAGCGCGCGGACCCGGGCGAAAACACGCTGCATGGCCAATGGTCGTCACCATCCTACGGCGTGGTTGACGGCGTGCCTCAGGTGATCTTCGCGGGTGGCGATGGCTGGTGTTATTCGCTCGATCCAAAGAATGGTGACATTCTGTGGAAGTTCGACCTGAACCCGAAAGGTTCGACGTGGGAACTTGGCGGCAGGGGAACCAAGAACAACGTCATCTCCACGCCCGTGGTCCATGAGAACAAGGTGTTTCTCGCCGTTGGACAAGACCCTGAGCACGGCGAGGGACCGGGACATCTATACGCCATCGACGCCACCAAACGCGGAGACATCACCGAATCGGGCAGGATCTGGCACACCGGCGGAGACGATTTCCATCGGACCATGTCCACGGTCGCCATCGCCGACGGACTGTTGTACATCTCCGATTTGAGCGGGTTTCTATACTGTCTGGATGCGAAAACAGGAAAGCGACACTGGCGATACGATACCTATGCTGCCATCTGGGGATCACCCTACGTCGTCGACGGAAAGGTGTACCTCGGCACCGAAGATGGCGAGATCATCGTGCTGAAACACGGCCCGAAAATGGAAAAACTGGCTGTCAACGATTGCAGCAATTCCGTCTACACCACACCGGTCGCGTCCAACGGTGTGTTGTATGTGGTCAATCGGCGGATGCTGTTCGCGATCAAAAAGTAGTCGCTTGTTCGGAGTCAGAAACGCAAATGGTTCAAACGCAGGTGGATTCTGGTTTGGTGTCGAAAATCGACTCGTGGCGTGCACAACTTGACGCGCACACGTGCGACATCGTCGCGTGGCATTTCGACCCCGCTACGGGTTGTCCGTTTTGGCTCTCCTACGCCGAAAAACTGGATTGGGACCCGCACAGGGAAATTCAGTCGTTTGACGATCTGCGAAAGTTTGAACCGTTTCAAGATGAATGGCTCCGCGGCGGACCCGTTCGACGATGGGTGCCAAAAGCGTTTACCAACGATCCTGTCTTCGTTTTTGAGACCGGTGGCAGCACGGGCGTGCCCAAAAGCCGAATCAACGTCAACGATTTTCGCACCGACTACGAACTGTTCAGCCAAACACTCTCCGATACCGATTTCCCCCGCCACGCGGATTGGTTGATGCTGGGACCGAGCGGGCCGCGAAGGTTGCGGCTGGCGGTCGAGCATCTCTGTCAACATCGTGGCGGGATCTGCTTCTGCGTCGATATGGACCCACGCTGGGTGGTCAGGCTGATCAAATCCGGGCGCATGGACCTCATGCATGAGTACAAGGACCACGTCATCAACCAGGCCCTGACTCTGCTCCGTGCACACGACAATATTCAATGCCTGTTCGCCACACCGAAACTGCTCGAAGCGCTTTGCGACCGCGTCTCGCTCGTGAAAATGGGCATCAAAGGCGTGTTCTGCGGCGGAACGCAACTGACGCGACAATTCCACCGATTCGCTCGCGAGGAACTTCTTGAAGAGAAAATTGCGTTCTGCCCGACCTATGGCAACACGCTGATGGGGTTGGCCTGTCACAAACCGTTCGACCCCGCCGACGACCACTGCGTCATTTATCATCCACCCTGCCCCCGCGCGATGATCGAGGTCGTCAAACCCGATGAAATCGACACGCTCGCTGATTACGGCGAAGTCGGCAGGGTCAGACTGACAACCCTGACGAAGGAATTTTTCATGCCTGGGTTTCTCGAGCGCGACGAAGCCCTGCGACTACCGCCGTGCGAGAAATATCCCTGGGACGGGGTCGGTGATGTGCGACCGTTTTCCGGATTCGCCACACCCGTTGTTGAGGGTGTCTATTAGTCCCGGTCAGCCAACGATGAAAATTTCCCGGCAGAAAAGCCATGCTTCATATTCCAATACTGCGACAAGGTGTTCCATACAAGAGTGTCGAATCCGTTGAACTCGTCCATCATGCGACGGGCAAGCCGATGGCGGAGGTCAGCCAGGCCAACAGCGGGATGATCGTGCGAGACGTCGGGCGGATGCCGGACGATGTGCTGGAATCGTTCACCGTGCGCGAGCTGTTTGAAATGTGTCGCAAGGCGGCCAACCTGTTCATGACAGCCTCGTTACCGATCGGCGATCAGCAGCAGTCGTTCAAAGATTACGTCAATCAGTTGTCGGCAGGCACAGGGATGCCGATCACCTACTGTCGGAACAACGCCGGCAAGATTCACCGCGTCATGGACGACATCGAAGTCGTCGTCGGCGGTCTGACGCGCGGGTTTGACGTCGGTATCCTCGACAAGGGATTTGGCCGGCACAACGGCGGAACGCTCAGCTATTTTCGCGATGGCCGGATTTTCGGCGCGGTGCTGCCAAGCAACTCACCGGGGGTGCATTCGCTGTGGATACCCGCGATCGTTCTGAAAGCACCGATCGTGCTGAAACCCGGACGCGAAGAACCGTGGACGCCCTACCGCATCATCCAATCCCTGATGGCTGCGGGCGTTCCGAAAGAAGCCTTCGGATTCTACCCCACCGATCACGCGGGTGCGGGCGAACTGCTACGCGTCACCGATCGCTCGATGATGTTCGGCGACACCAGCACGACGCGTCCGTACGAGAACAACCGCAACGTCGAAATTCACGGCCCCGGTTTCAGCAAAATCCTGCTCGACGATGATGCCTCCGAAAACTGGGAACCATTCGTCGATTTGATGGTCGCGTCGATCGAGACCAATGGCGGACGGTCGTGCATCAATGCGTCTGCCATCTGGACCCCGAAAAATGGTCGCAGGATTGCCGACGCGGTGGCAAAACAACTCGCCAAACGAAACGCCCTACCCGCCGTCGATCCGAACGCGACGCTGGCTGCCTTCGCAAATCCGCTGGTAGCTGATCGCATTTCGGAGGTGATTGACCACGGTTTGCGCGAAGTCGATGCCATCGACCTGACCGAGCAATTCCGCGGGTCACCGCGTTTGGTGAAAAAAGGTCGGATCGCCTATCTGCTCCCGACGGTCGTGTGGTGTCCGGATCGCGAGCACCCGCTGGCCAACCGCGAGTTCCTGTTCCCCTACGCATCCGTCGTTGAATGTCCAACAGACCAGATGCCGCACGCCATCGGAAAATCGCTGATCGTGTCCGCCATCACCAGCGACGAGTCTTTCCAAAAATCGTTGATGGCCTGTTCAAACATCGACCGCCTCAACTTCGGTCCGATTCCGACCTACAAAATCAGTTGGGATCAGCCACACGAGGGCAACCTTTTCGAACACCTGTACCGACAGCGGGCTTTTCAAAACGAGCCATCTGCATGAGACCCAGAGACCCCGCACTTCCGCCCTGCCTGAAGGCGTCTCCGGTACGCGTCGAATTCGGGTTTGGCAGAATCGATTTGCTGGGACGAATCGCCCGCAACGAGGGTGCGACGAGGGTACTGGTCGTGACCGATCCCGGGATCGTCAAGGCGGGTCACCTCGAACACGCGAGCGCCTCGTTGAAACAGGCAGGACTCGTTTTTGTCGTGTACGACGGTGCGAAAGAGAATCCAACCGTCGATCAGATCACCCCAGGCCTCGACGCGGCAGAGCGCGCACACGTCGATTTCCTGATCGGGATAGGCGGCGGCAGCGCGATGGACTGCTGCAAAGGTATCAATCTTCTGCTGACCAACGGTGGGCGGATTGAGGACTATTGGGGCGTGAACAAACCGATCCAGCCCATGCTGCCCCAAATCATGGTACCGACGACAGCGGGAACGGGCAGTGAAGCCCAGTCGTTCGCGCTGATTTCCGATGTGCGGACGCACCAGAAGATGGCCTGCGGTGATCGGCGATTACCGACCGACGGTGGACTGCGACCGCGCGTCGCAATTCTGGATCCGGAGCTAACCTTGAGTGCCCCGGGAAAGGTCGCAGCCACCGCGGGTATCGACGCCGTCGCCCACGCCGTCGAAAGCGCGGGATGCAACGTCCGAACCGACGTGTCGCGAGCGTTTTCGCGCGAAGCGTGGCGACTGCTCGACTCGGTGTTCGAGACTTCCATGCTCGACTCGAAAAACGATCAGGCGCGGGCGGACATGCTGCTCGGAGCGCACCTCGCCGGCGCTGCCATCGAGTCGGCGATGCTCGGCGCAGCCCACGCTTGTGCGAACCCGCTAACCGCCCATTGTGGATTACCCCATGGCGAAGCCGTCGGTTTGATGCTCCCGCATGTGATCCGTTTCAACGGAGCCAATGGCGAGAACCCATACAGCGACCTTTGCAGCGACACCGAGGAATTGATCTGGCGCGTGACGCGAATGCGGGAGGCTGCGGGACTGTCGTCGAGATTATCGGAACATCGCGTTACCGAGGACATGATCGACACATTGGCATCGGTCGCGGAAAGACAGTGGACCGCCCGGTTTAACCCTCGGCCTGTCGACGCAGCCTCACTTGCCGGGATATACAGAGCCGCCTTTTGACGCGGGCATGTCGTCAACAGCCCGGTGTGTTACAATGCGGGCAGGTCAAGCGAGCGACGGTTTGAGACGAGATTTTCCAGGCGAAAGAGGTCGGCATGCAATTGGACGTCGCAGGAGACGACGCGAAGACGGAAATCGGCAATTATTTCGTCTCGAATTATCCCCCGTTCTCGACCTGGTCGCCCAAACATCTGCCGGCGGTCTCCGAGGTGTTGGCAGCGCCCGTGGCTGCCGACGACCGTCCTGTGGGGCTGTACATTCACATTCCGTTTTGTCGCAAACGGTGCAAATTCTGCTATTTCCGCGTTTACACCGACAAAAACTCGAAAGACGTTGAGACGTACGTTCAGTCTTTGGCGAATGAAGTGGCTTTGTACGCCGAGCAACGGGCGCTGGCGGATCGAACGTTTGAATTCGTCTATTTCGGTGGTGGGACACCGTCGTTTTTGAGCAGCGATCAGATTGAAGGGCTGGTTGAACGAATCGGGCGTCACTGGTCGTGGGAAAAAGCGCGCGAGGTGACGTTCGAGTGTGAGCCTGGGACGTTGAAAAAGAGCAAGCTCGAAGCCATCAAACGGATTGGAGTGACGCGTCTCAGTTTGGGTGTCGAACATTTTGATGATGCGATTCTCGAGGAGAACGGTCGGGCGCATCATGCGCCGGAGGTTTATCGGGCGTACGCGTGGGCGCGCGAGGTGGGATTCGACCAGATCAATATCGATCTGATCGCGGGAATGGTGGGCGATACGGAGCCGACGTGGAAAGCGACAGTTGAGGAGGCGCTCAGACTCGAGCCTGACAGCGTAACGATTTATCAAATGGAGCTGCCGCACAATACGGTGATTTCACGGGGGATGAAGGAAACGGGGGCACCCACACCGGTGGCAGACTGGGCGACCAAGCGGGCGTGGGTGGCGTATGCGTTTGAGCAGTTTGAAAAGGCGGGCTATCGGGTCTCGAGTGCCTACACGATGTCCAGGCCATCCGAGCACAGTGGTTTTGTTTATCGCGACGCGGTGTGGCATGGGGCGGACCTGATCGGCACGGGGGTGGCGTCGTTTTCGCATTTGTCGGGTGTGCATTATCAGAATCTGGATAATTGGGGCGACTACGTTGATTACCTGCAACGGGGTGAGCTGCCGATTTCGCGGGCGTTGCCCGTGACGTCCAGACAATCGCTGATTCGCGAGTTGATTCTGCAGATGAAACTGGGCGAGGTGTCGGTCGGCTATTTTCGCGACAAGTTTGGCGAGGACGTGACCGCGACGTATGCTGACGTATTGAAAAACCTGCGCGACAAGGGCTATCTTGATTTTGACGCGGACCATATTCGTCTGACGCGGGACGGACTGTTGCGTGCGGATGGGATGTTGCCCTGTTTTTTCGAGCCTGAGCATCGGGAGATTCGGTACACATGACGAGGCCGGGACAGGGGATTGAATCGGAAACGGACGGACTGCTGGGACTGGCGACGGTGTGTCGTGGTTTCTTTCAGGCGGACGATGCCTGCCGGTCGGCGCATGTGGTGACGTCGCGGGATGTTCCAGCGCCGTTTGACAGTCTGCTGGTTCACGAGAATCACATGACCTCAACGCTGGTCGGTCACTACGGGCAACCCGTCAGGCTCGATGTGCTCAAGGTCGAAGAGACGGATGACTGGTATAGCCGACTGATTTTGTTGACGCTGGCGGAGACGGGTCAGGTGGTTGAGTTGGGGGTCGCGCGGATTCGTCTGGATACCCTTGGCGGTGACGTTCGGGACATGGTCGTTTCGCAGCGTCAGCCATTGGGGGACATTTTGATCGAGCACGATGT
The DNA here is from genome assembly GCA_029260165.1 of Phycisphaerae bacterium. Lineage (GTDB taxonomy): Bacteria > Planctomycetota > Phycisphaerae > UBA1845 > UBA1845 > OFTM371. The sequence continues at coordinate 45,255 of JAJDDT010000038.1, forward strand.
ATTGCGGACGATTCACCCGCAGTGGTATTTTCGATTTGGGGCGGACCATCCGTTTCTGGCGCATTTTGATTCCAATGGCAAGACGGGGGGATACGGGCGGATTGGCGTGATCAGGGTTTCGGGCAAACCTGTGATCGATGTTTTGGAAGTGGTCGCGGATGTTTCGGTGGAGGGGAGATAACGACAGTCATGGGTTCTGACGCAGGCAAATACGATTGCATCGTGATTGGTGGTGGACCGGCTGGAGCAACGGCGGCGACCGTCCTGGCAGACCATGGGCGTCGCGTGCTGGTGCTGGAGCGACATCGATTTCCGAGGCATCACGTCGGTGAGTCACTGATGCCGCAATCGTATGCGACGTTCAAGCGGATTGGTATGCTGGAGAAGCTGCGGGCGTCGAATTCTCCGGTCAAGGAGAGCGTGCAGTTTGTGTCCGCGTCCGGCAGGGAATCGCAGCCCTTCTTTTTTTTCGATCGCGATCCTGCGGAATGGTCGAGAACGTGGCAGGTCAGGCGGGATGAATTCGATCAGATGATGCTGGACAACGCGGCTGATCACGGTGCGGAGATTCGATTCGGTGCGCGGGTCAAAAGCATTTTGTTCGATGGGGATCGCGCGGTGGGTGTGCGGGCAGTCGTTGACGGGCAGGAACGGGAGATCAGGGCAACGGTCGTCGTCGATGCGACGGGGCAGTCAGCCCTTCTGTCACGGCAACTGGACCTGCGCTATCCGGATGCGAGGCTCAAGAAGGCTTCGATCTATTCGTATTTCAAGGGCGCGATTCGTGACGAGGGTCGAAATGCCGGTGCGACGATCATTATCCACACACCTGATCGAAATGGCTGGTTCTGGTTTATCCCGCTGTCGGACGACACAGCCAGCGTGGGTGTTGTGGCGTCGCCATCGTATTTGTTCAGTGGACGGGGCGACGACCCGTCGGCGACGTTGCAGGAGGAGTTTGAGCAGTGCCCGGCGATCATGCGTCGCGTTGAGAAGGCATCGCGCGTCGGCAACGTTTTTGTCACGACCGATTTTTCCTGCCAATCGCGACGAATCACCGGTGACGGGTGGGTGTTGGTCGGCGATGCCTTCGGATTTCTGGACCCGGTTTATTCTTCAGGCGTCTTCCTTGCGTTGGTCAGTGGCGAGTGGGCGGCGGATGCGATTCACGATGCCCTTGACGCCGACGACGTCTCGGCGGATCGTCTGGGGCGGTTCGGGCCTCGATTCATGGCGGGCATGCAGTTGATGCGTCAGATGGTTTACGCGTTTTACGATCCGCGGTTCAGTTTCGCGACATTTTTGAAGTCGCATCCGGAGCATCACGACCGTTTGGTGCGGCTGCTGATCGGCGATGTGTTCAACGACGAGGTTGGTGAAATATTTGATGCGATGGGCGAGTGGGTCGATTTCCCTGATCCCATCGTGATGGAGCAGGAGCAGGCAGGACCATGAAATACCTCGTTTACGGATTGATTGTTGCCCTGGCTGTCCTGCATCAGGATTGGTGGAACTGGGACGATTCCGAGACGCTTGTGGGTGGTATTATGCCCATCGGGTTGGCCTACCACGCCGGTGTGTCGGTGGCGGCGGCCATTTTGTGGGCGGCTGCGGTCAGGTTCTGCTGGCCTGCGGGCGTGGACGAGGTGGAGGCGTTGTCGGTGGAAGATTCGTCCTCCGTTTGAGTTGGTGCGGGTTTGTTGTGATTGGGCGCGTGATGCGCGGGATTGCATCTACTCGCATTTGCGTCACCCACAAGGGGTGACGCTACATTTGATACTGAGCTAATTGAGAAAACGGGTGGTGTGGTCCACCTTTCCTAAAACACGAGGCGCGTGTGACCCCATTATTGATCATTGTTGCGTATCTGGCGTTGCTGTTGATTCTCGGCGTGGTGAGCAGTCGGTTTTTCAAGGGAACAGCCGCTGACTATTTCCTTGCGTCGCGCGGGATTGGTTCGTTCCTGCTGGTAATGTCGCTGTTTGGCACGACGATGACCGCGTTTGCGTTGATCGGAGCGTCGGGCGAGTCGTTTGCGGTCGGGATCGGTGTCTATGGAATGATGGCATCGTGGGCGGGCATCATCCATTCCGCCTGCTTTTTTCTGGTTGGTATCAAACTGTGGTCATTCGGCAAACGGTACGGATATACGACACAAATTCAATACTTCCGGGATCGGTTTGAATCGGACGGGCTTGGGTTGCTGCTTTTTCCGATTCTTGTCGGGCTGGTGATTCCGTATCTGTTGATCGGCGTGATGGGCGCGGGGGTGACGATCGAGAAAGTGACAGCCGGCGCGTTGCCATCGCTGTTTGCCGGATCGGGATCGGGTCCAACAGGGGTAGCGCCGGGGGCGATTCCGTACTGGCTTGGGTCCGCGGTGATTTGCCTGGTGGTCATGATCTATGTGTTCTTCGCGGGCGTGCGTGGAACCGCGTGGGCGAACGCGTTTCAAACGATCGTGTTCATATTGCTGGGTATCGTGACGTTCACCGTTATTTCGGACAAGCTGGGCGGAGCCATGAACGCCACCGCGATGGTGCAGGCGGAGAATCCGCATATCCTGCGAAGAACGGTTCGCGCGGATGATTCGTTGACGCGCTATCACGGAATGGAGAAGAGCTACGATAAGAAGCTGGCAACGTGGGAGGAGAAACCGGCAGATCAACGAGGGGCGAAACCGCGAAAGCCGCACAAACCTCGCGGCATCGGAAAAATGCAGTTTCTTAGTTATTTGTTTATACCGTTGAGCGTCGGGATGTTTCCGCATTTGTTTCAACACTGGCTCACCGCGAAGTCGGCCAAGTCATTCCGTCTCGCGGTCATCGTGCATCCGTTGTTGATCATGCTCGTGTGGGTGCCCTGTGTGATGCTGGGTGCGTGGGCAACGTCGGCGTACGTCAGCGGCAAGCCTGTCGTTCCGCCTGGATTCTCGAACCCCAATGCCGTGCTTGGGGAAATGGTGGCGGATTTGACGTCTCACGCGCTGAGCGGCCTGCTGACCGCGGGCATTCTGGCGGCGATTATGTCGTCGCTGGATTCACAATTTCTGTGCCTTGGCAGCATTTTCACGAACGACATCGTGGGTCACTACATGGAAAAAGACCGTCTCTCCGATCGGCAGAAAGTCATGATCGGGCGTGCTTTCGTGGTTGTTATTGTGCTGGTCACCTATCTGCTCGCCCAAACGCGCCCGGGTGGGGTGTTCACCCTTGGCGTGTGGTGTTTCAGCGGATTTGCAAGCTTGTTTCCGCTCGTTTTCGCCTCCGTCTATTGGCGAGGAACGACGAAAATGGGTGCCTACGCGTGCGTTTTGACGACGGCGGGCATGTGGATCTATCTGTTCGCACAATCCGGCTATGGTGCCAATCGTGAATATCTCGTGGGCGGGATGATGCCGGTGGCGGTCATGACGGCTGCCTCGACCGTGGCGCTCGTCGTCGTGTCATGGATCACGTCCCCACCCTCAAACGCGACGATCGCAAAATTCTTCACCAACCCGCCCGAACTGTCGACGCACGCCAAGCCGGAACTGGAATTGGCTGGATAACCTGTCATGACCGAACCATTCGTGTACAAACGCCGCGTTCAGTTTGCCGAGACGGATATGGTTGGCGTGCTCCATTTTGCCAACTATTATCGATTGATGGAGGAGTGTGAACACGCGTGGTGGCGGTCGCTGGGATTGAATGTTGTGATGGAGGACACGGACCCGCCGGTCAGTTGGCCTCGGGTTGCGACGGCGTGCGAGTATTTTGAGCCTGCACGTTTCGATGACGAGTTGGACCTGTCATTGATCGTCGAACATGTCGGATCGCGGTCAATGACTTATGAAGTCGTCTTTCGACGGGGCGATGATCGGTTGGCAGCCGGTCGCGCGACGATCGTTTGTTGTGCGACGATCGACGGTCGGTTTCGTGCTGTCGAGATACCGAATGAACTGCGTGTGAAACTGCCCACGACGAGATCGACCGGCGGATGATGAACGGGAGCAACTGATGAAGTGGTACTATTTTGTGATTTGCACGGTTCTGTGCTGGGGGACCTACGTCTCGACGCTGCATCATGGGCAGAAGGAGTTGGGCAAGGACTCGGCGCTGCGGGCGTTCTTGTTTGTCGGAACCGCGTATTTTCTCGTGACCGCGTGCGTCCTGGTCTATCTGTTCGCAACAAAGGAACCAATGACGTTCACACCCAGGGGTATCAAATTGTCGATGATCGCCGGCGTCCTGGGAGCATTCGGGGCGTTGGGGATTATTTTCGCGCTGAAATATCAGTCGCCGCTGGTCGTGGCACCGCTTGTGTTTGCGGGAACACCGTTGATGAACACGTTCGTCTCGATGTTGTGGGACAAGCAGGGTAACTGGGCGAACAAGGACAAAATGATGTTCATGACCGGGATTGTATTGGCTGCCGTCGGAACCGGGATCATCCTGCGTCACAAGCCCAAACCCGCGTCACCCCCAGGTCCGATTGTTACCGAAGTCAACATTCCCCCCGGCGAATCCACATCCTGAACATGTTTCGCACTTTCGCATCATTATGGTGTCTGATTCTTGTATCCGTTGGTCCGGCCATGGCGGGGGATCACGATTGGCCCGCATCGGTTTCGGCGACAAAAAACAGTTGGCCACTGTTTCGCGGCGACGCACGTCAGGCCGGAGTCGCGAAAACATCGTTGGGCGACAACCTGTCATTGCGATGGCGACACGAGGTTGGCGACATGGTTTCGGGGACGGCTGCGATCGCCAACGGACGTGTCTTTGTCGGCGCTGAAGACGGCAGGCTCTACGCACTCAACCTGGCTGATGGAAAAACCATCTGGACCTACGACACGGGCGAGATCATTCAATCGTCACCGAGCGTGGTGAACGGTTTGATCGTGTTCGGAGACGGCGCGGGCGTGCTGCATGCGGTCCGCGAAACCGACGGCAGGAAACAATGGACCGTCCAGATCGACGGTGAAATCGTCTCGTCCGCCAACTACACCAACGGACGGTTTGTCGTCGGCTCCTACGATGGATTGGTCTATTGCGTCAGCGCCGTCGACGGCAAGCTAATCTGGAAGTTCGAAACAGACGGTCGCGTCCACGGCACCCCTGCCATCGCGGATGACAACGTGATCGTCGCGGGTTGCGATCAGTATCTGACCGTTATTTCGCTCGCCGACGGATCGGTCGTCCGCAAGGTCGATATGGAATCAGTCTCCGGTGCGTCAGCAGCCATCGCGGGATCGCGTGCGTTCGTCGGCACCTATGGCGAGCAGATTCGCTGCGTTGATTGGAAAACCGGCAAGGGGCTTTGGTCGTTTCGCGACCGGGACCGACAGTTTCCATTCCTGGCGTCGGCGACGATCGCCGGCAAGCTGATGATGCTCGGTGGACGCGACAAGCGATTCCGTGCACTCGACATCGACAGCGGCAGGGAAAAATGGCAGTTCCGCGCACGCGGCAGGATCGATTCGTCTGCCGTCGTGGTTGGTTCACGCGTGTTCTTCGGCAGCGACGATGGCAATCTGTACGCCGTCGATATCGCGACCGGCAGGGAAACCTGGCGATACGAAACGGGGGCTGGTATCAGCGCCTCGCCCGCTGTCGCGGATGGCTGCCTCGTCATCGGCAACGCTGACGGCGTCGTCCATTGTTTTTCGGCTACGGCAACGGGCAAATAGCAAACTCCGCTCACCGACGCCCTTCGTCCAGGCACTCCAGAATCGCCCGTCGGTAGTTTCCGATCAGGAACATGAGCTTGATGCCCATGATAAACACAACAAGCCAACTGATCGCACCGAACATCGGGATGAAGCGTTTCAGCCCCTCGAGTGATCCAACACCACTGCGTGGCCAGGTGCCGCTGCAAAGCCAGACCACCACGACAAATCCGGCGAACGACCTCGCCGTGTTGATACCGGTCTTGGCGATGCGTGCATTCGGAATGCGATGCGCCAACGTTGCCAGATATCCGAACAGCGTCAGAATCATCACGAGCACGGAAATGCCCGCCAACGCTCCCGCGAGGATGATGCACACCTCCCCAACATCCTGCGACATGTTGGCCGACAGAACGAGCCGTTCGGCTCCGATCCAAACGACGATTGTCCCGAGCATCGCGACGACCGTCACGCGTGCGACGCGGCGACGGGACGTCGGACCCTCGCTGAGCGACGCTCCCGGATCGGGCGCTGTCACCTTATACACACCAACGATGGCAAGGATCGGTGCCGCCAGCGCGGCAAGGCGGATAACCAGTCTGATGAGTGGGAACCAGGCATCGAAGACACCCGTCAGTCCCACGACCGAAAGGATCAGTATCCCGAACACCACGGTCCCCATCGTCATCAGACAGGCTGCGTACAGAAACGTCAGCCCGCCGCAAATCCGACGAACCCACTCGCGGTTCGCAAACGCAAGCCCATCCCCACGAACCGAGTCCGCCACCGCCGCCCCGCACTCGGGACAACGACCGTCCCGGTTTAACCCGAACAGGTTGTACCCGCAGTCGGTGCAAATGACGTGATCAACCACTGCCGATGATACCTTGTCCTCTGTCCGCATTGGTCGTCACCATTTGTCCCGAGGCCAATCTGGTCGAAACTGTCCATGACATATTACCGGGAGCACTGTTTGTTTAACATGCCTCAATGCGAATCTCGTCCGGATGACGCTGAACACGTCTCCTGGGGTGTGTGACAGAATCGGCGGGTACGATCGTGATGTCCTGCAGGCGACCATTCTGTAGCGTCGCCCCTTGTGGGCGGCGCGATTGCAGACAGACGTCGTTTTGTGTTCCCGTCACACACGAGGGGTGACGCTACAGCGGTCCATTGCGTCCCGCCGAAATAGTCATGCATCCCGTCTCTTGCGATGTTCAATATTTACTGCCAGGAGTAGTGATACCAGCGCACACCGCACCAAACGAGAAGTACATACACGGTAGCGATCATCATCTGTGCATCAGCGCCCAGTTTCACCTGGTTCGCCCTGAAGTCGGCATTTTGTGTGCAGGAATCCTGCCGGAAATGTGTGCGGTAACGTCGTCTCTGACGGACTACGCCCCAACGCAGGTGGCTGTGTTATCCAGTCCGGGGACGTTGCACGGATCGAGCACCGTCGCAGCCAACCCGATGAGACTCGCCTGGGCTGCGTTCACCAGCGCGTCGCTCAACTGCATTTGACAGCTCGATGGCAATACCGTCAGTAGAACCGAACCCATACCCAGGAATGTTACCGCCCGTGTCGTTGCTCTTTTCATGTTGTTGATCCTGTTGGCCGGTTCGCCGGCGTCGATGGTTAGCGATTACTCGGTTGGACGACCGCTCAGGAACTGACTGGCTACATCAAACGTGTTCCGCGCCGTATTGTCAGGCTGATTTTCCCACGGAATGATAAACGCCTGAACACGGAAACCACCGGGCTGATTCACGCTCTGAATCGCACGATAGACAAGCGTATCACCACACCTGAAATCACCGTTCAATATATCGAGTGGATTGATGTTCCCGGGAACACCAAAACCCGGCACCACGTCATTGAACCCACCGATGAACAATCCCGCGTCCGTCGAGGGCTGATTCAGGTTCCGACCCAGACCGATGCGCACGATCGGGTTGTTCTCGTCGCAGGGAAACAGCACGCCCGCTTCGTTTGAATTGGAACCGGGGCGGGTGAAAACCTCCGTCGTTTCTGAATTCGTAATCGTCGTCGCGTCACCGTCAGCCAATACCGTCGATCGCTCGACCGTGATCAAAAACGTGATCGGCTCGGTCGTGGCGTTGTTCGCACGAATCAGCAACAATCCCGTATCAGGTCTCGGTGCCAACGGGAACAGCACCCCACCCTCGATCTGGTTCACAAACGCGGGATTCAACAACAACGCAGCGTCCGCGCCACAACCAGCCATGCCGATCAACAGCGAAAAACGCAGAAGAATCATCACTTTTCGTTTCATCGAAATATCCTGATAAACAGGCTAATCGCCCGCCTTGTTATACTATCTGATGCCAACATTCAGTTGATATCTGCCCGGACTTGTCGCACGTCCCTCGATGTCGAAATCAAACACTCCGGGGACCAACTGGTTTTGCGCGTTTACCTCAAAGGGCAGTCGCATTGTTCCCGACAACACAATCGTTACGACCGATCCGCAATTCGGACCAATCGCGGGACCAGGCACGTCACGAATGTCAAGATTCCGCTGCAAAAGTGTGTTGCCGTTCTGATCGACGTCGTCACGTTCCAACTGTTCAAATTGTGGCTGAACCCGATTCACAAGCCGCGTAAACGGCGCGGAGTTTTCGTCACCCGGATCAACGGTGAGCGTTTCAAACACCGATGGTACGAAAACCCGAGGCAGTTCCACAAGTTCCACCCGCACAACGTCGCATTGAACGACGAGATTGTCCTGTTGGTTTCGAACCAGATCGGGGAATTGTGATATGTCCACCTCAGCCGACACAATCGTTGAGGAACCATCCACAAACTCAACATCCAGTGTTTCGTTGTCAGGGAAGGTGATCCGAACACGAACCGCCACACGCGGGCGAAGCTCCGCATCATCCAGCAACGTCGGGTCCAAACCGTCCTGAACCAGAAAAGCGAGCAACTGCTCGTCGAACACCGTGTCGTTGCGGAACGCGACCACCACATGTCCCGGCGACGTCGGCCCCGTCGGTTGACCCGCAATACCCGGACCAATCACGTCCACAAAGGCGGGATTGAGCGCGCTGCGAATGATGGCTGTGTCACAACCCAATGCCAGACAAAAAACACCCGCACAGGCAAACATCAACCGCTGCCACCACGTTCCGCGAAAACACGCGACGAATCGCTCGTCTCGTTCCATCATCATTGCGTCCTTATCATGCCGCGGAGTTTGAATCTCAGGGCGGAAAAACCCCGACCTGCCGCAATTATATCGCCAGCCCGCCAACGCTGCTCTGCGGATCCCTGCCTGTATCATGGTGACTCCAGGTGACCGGTCAAGGGCTGCAGGCCTGTCCACAGCCCAATTGAACGCGGGATCGATTCATCCGCGTGCGATGAATTCCCCGAACACCTGTCTTGACGAGCGCGAAAGGCCAGGTATGGTGTACCGCTGCACAAACCGAAGCGGATATGGCGGAATTGGCAGACGCGCTGGCTTCAGGTGCCAGTGGGGGTAACCCCGTGGAGGTTCGAGTCCTCTTATCCGCAATTCCTTGTCTGACAACCAGTTGCGACGCCAACCGACTCGCCTAAAGCACGAGTTGAAACTGCGATGTCGCCAATTCTTCAAGCCTGCCTTGATTGACCTCCACGCCCCAGCCAAGCCCGTCCAACGGACCGAGTTTGCCACCATACCTGAATCGCAGGGACCGATCGACAACGTCGTCGGTAAGAAGAAACCTGCCGAAATTGCTTTCCAGATATCGGACGTAAGGCACCAACTCCAGAAAACGCCTCCCCGCCGCGGAAAGGATGCTCGTCTCCCCGACCATACAGCCCAGTTGTAACGTGATACCATGCTTCATCGCCAGGTCTGCCAATCGCAGCGCGGGCAGGAACCCACCGCATTTGCTGATGCGAATGTTGAATCCGTCCACGACGCTTGCTGCGATCAGTTTTTCGGCGTCGTCAATCGTCACCAGCGATTCGTCGAACATCAGAGGCTGATGCACGCAGGATTTGAGTTCGCCGAGATTCGCCTCGTCTCCTTTCGCCAACGGTTGTTCGACAAAAACAATATCATCATTCCGCCATTGCGTCAGATGATCAATCGCCTGCTGCAACGACCAGGCTCCGTTGGCATCGATGCGCAATGACGCCTTCCCATGTTTGATCGCACCGGCCAGGTATCGCCGTGCGGTTTGCAGTCGTGCTTCATCGTTCGGTTCGCCAACTTTCAATTTGAAATCACGAATTCCATACCACCAGAAAAGACGTAGTTTTTTTTTCAATTTGTTCAGATCGCGGTTGGCCAGTACGCCGCTGCATCGTACGGAATTGATGCTGCCGGGTGCGCCGAAATTGTTCAGGCTTAACCAGCCAGCCGCATCGGCGATGGGTCTTTTGAAGTGACGGGAGAAGGCGTCCAGAAGCGCCAACTCGACGGCAGCGCGGGCGGCGGGGACGGGTTTTCCAATTGCGTCGCGCCACGGTAAATGGTGGGTTGCGTCCAGGGATTCAGCGAAACTTGACACTCTGATATCCACCAGATGGGGTGCGAAAACCTTCTCGATCGTGTCGATGGCTTGTTCAACGGTTTCACCGGTCACATAAGGTCGCGGGAGGGTTTCGCCGTATCCTGTAACACCCCCGTACAGTTCGACAGCGACGACGATTGGCTCGGAGACGTTGCGCTGCGACGCTGCGTGGGAGACCTTCGTGCGCAAAGGGACATCCAATCGATGCACACGGATGCTTTGGATGGCGACGTCGGATGATCGTGCGTTCCTGTTGGCCATTGCGGGGGCGAGTATACGCGCTGACCTGTGTTTCGTCGCATGATGTCGCGTCGTGATCAGGGTTTCAACTCTGACCCTACGGGTAAGTTCGCGGACTCCATGCCTCGAATTTCCCAATCGCAAAACATCCAGTGATGATCAGACCGCCGGAGGCGACACTATCTCGCCATCTGCAGGGACATCATGCCGTAGGCGGTGCCGTAGGGTTTGTGGTATGTGTTGAAATAAAAGTCCCACATGCTGCCGTCGTTTTCCTGGGTCTTGATAATCTCTCCGGCGAGAAGCGGGGTGTACTTCCTGCGATCCGCTTCGGGCAACTCGTTGATTACCTGTGCGGCGTAGTAGTGTCCGAAGAAGTAGAAATAGCCCGAGTTGGCGTAGTAGGCTTCGTGTGGGATCGGCTTCTTTCGCGCGACGTCGAGAAATCTGTGGTGCTTGAAAAAATGGTCCAACCCGGTTCGCAAATCGTCCTGTGTGACGGGATACCCGCTCTTGAGCAATGCGAGGTTGCACACCTGAATCCGCGACAGCGAACCCTTGATCGTGTCGATCCATTCCGAATGACGCGGGGCGGTGATGGCGTTCACCGAATAGGTGTAGGCTCCGTTACGCATGCGGCAGTGCGCGACCGCTTTGGCTGCGATGCGAAGCATGTCGGGCGGAACATCGAGATCAGCCGCCCTTGCATCATGCAACGCGAGTACTGCGACGGCTGTCATGAAACTCGTTGCCCAGGCGGGCGTCGGTGCCTTCACCTCGAAATCGTAATAACCCCAGCCGCCCGACGGTGTCTGGTATTTTTGCAATGCAGCGATCAGCCTGTTTCCAACGTCGCGCAGTTTGGCCAGTCGTGCTGTGTCGTTCGAGTATCGCGGGTTTTGAATCGCGCGGGCGACACCCTGCAAACCATAGATGTACGCCCAGGTGTTGTCGGTGTCCCAATCGGACGGACGTTTGACGACGGCGTTGGCGATCAAATAGTCGACGCCCCTATCGTAGGCAGCCTGGATCTGTTCAGTTTGCGTCGCATCCTGGAACGCCATGCACCCCAGCGCGGTCGTGGCTGCGATCCACGATTTGTGCGTTTCGGGGTTGGACCAGAACTCATGAGCAGGCTTGTCCCACGATCCCCACGAGCCATCGTCGTTTTGATCCTCAAGGAGAAAATCCGTCGCACGCTGAATCGTCTTGTCGGACGATGTCGGGGCGTCGGTAGTTTGTGCGACGACCGAGCCGGCGAGAAGCGCGATCGCAATGACCTGGCGAATCATGATGAAATCCTCTCGCGTTGCATTTTGCAGTTTGCTGATCATCCGGGTTATTCGTCGTCTTTCTCAATCTGCTTAACTTCGTCTTTGGCGGTTTGGATATCCTCCTTGATCCGGATGATGTTGTTCTCGGCGGACAGGAACGAAATCTGCTTCTGGACCATGTCAGACGTCGCTTTTCGCGAGGCGGCGTTGGCGGCTTTTTCGCTCAGATCAACCTTGTGTTCATGTTGGGCGATTTCCAGTGGAATCGTTTCCGATTCAAGGATGTTCAATTCGGTCTTCCGGATTTCGAGATTCTGACGCGCACGCTCGATGCGGCGTTGACCGCGTCGGATGACGATCTCAGCCGTCTTGTCCGCCAGGTCCTCTTCGGAGTACATCATTTGCAGTTGCTGAAGCTCTTCCTCCGCCTCCCTGAGCCTGTCGGTCGCGCCGATCAGGTTGAGACGCGTTTGTTCGATGCGAACCCTGATCTCGTGGTCCCTTAATTTGGCCAGCACCGCCTGGGCGAGTTCCACTTCACGACGCGCCTTGCCAAGATTCTCGTCGTTGGATTGGCGTTGGTGTTCGATGTCGAGACCAGCCTTGGTAACGGCTTCCTTCGCTTCGGCGAGGTCGCGTCTGAGCTTGGCGAGCTTTCGTTCCCCCTTTGCGATCTTCATCGCCGTTTCGGCTGCATCCTTCTCGTCGGATTTGTTATCCGATGCGTCGGAATCGCTCTGCTGAGGTGCGAAGCTTGCGGATTTGGTTTCGGGTGATTGGCAGCCGGTAAGAATCAGCGGCAGCGTCAGGATGGCGGTCAGGATTGAACGATTCGGCATCGGTTTGTCTCCGTGTGTTGAGGTTGTCGCTTGGCGAGTCGGATTGTAGCGGATGTCTCGGCTTGAGGAACAGGAAAAAACGGGCCGCCCGGGATATCGGGTTTTGTCGAACGCCGGCGGGCGTTTCTATTCGGAGCGTTCAAGTGTCGCGAGCGTTGCGTCGCGTTCGACGAGTTCTCCCTCGTGGCAACTTATCTGCCTGATGGTTGCGTCGGCTGGGGCGGACAGGGTCATTTCCATTTTCATCGATTCCATGATGATCAGCGGTTGATGGGCGGTGACGCAGTCGCCGGGGTCGACGAGAATCTTGAGGATGGTGCCGGGCATCGGGGCTGTGATATCATTGCCCGCGGCGGCGGTTGAGGCTGCCCCGCTGCGACGCGGGACGTTGTTGACGGTATTGAATTTGAACGATTGGCCATCGATCCAGACGAGGATACGGTCTCCGTCGCGATGTGTGACGTAGCGGTGGACCTGATGGTTGATGCGGATCAGACCTGCGTTTGCGGCGGTGGATTCGATATCGACTTCGTGTTGTTGGTCGCCGACGGTAACGATGGTTTGGGTCGGGGCGTTGGGGTTTGGTGTTTGTAATTCGACCGCGACAGGGTCCGGGGCGGATGGTGATGTCAGTTTGGTTTTCACGGTCAGGCGACCCTCCACGGGCCCAGCGTGTGCCACGGTGTGTCACCATCGACCGTTTGGGTTGATGAGGCTGATGTTGTTGTTGACTGTTTGCTTGTGGCGGCGGCGATGTAGGCTTCGACGGGTGGGTTTGGCGGTGATGCGTCGATGGTGTGCTCGGTGAGAAAATGCGTGTGGGTGTTGCCCTTCGCGAATTCCAGATGATTGATTATGCGCCGGAGATAGGGGATGTTTGTGGTGGGTCCGAGGATGACGAAATTGTTGAGTGCGTTTGTCATTCCTGCGATGGCTTGCTCGCGTGTCGGTGCCCATGCGATGAGTTTGGCTACCATGGGGTCGTAGTAGACGGTTATTTCAGAGCCTGCGGTGACGCCCGAATCGGTGCGGATGTTGGGGCCTTGCGGTGGCTGGTAGGCGACGATTTTTCCGGTAGATGGAACGAAGTTGTTGGCTGGGTCTTCCGCATAGACGCGACATTCGATGGCGTGGCCTGTTTGTTGGAGGCTGGATTGGGTGAACGGTAATGGTTGGCCTGCGGCGACGAGGATTTGGGCGCGGACGAGGTCCTGTTGGGTGGTCATTTCGGTGACGGGGTGTTCGACTTGCAAGCGTGTGTTGACTTCGAGGAAGTAGTATTGGCCTTCTGGGGCGAGGATGAATTCGACGGTGCCCGCGTTGGTGTAGTTGATGGCTTTTCCTGCAGCGATGGCGGAGTCGCCCATTTCTTCGCGTAGTTCTGGTGACAAGGCTGGTGAGGGTGTTTCTTCGATGATTTTTTGGTAGCGACGTTGGATGGAGCATTCGCGTTCGAAGAGGTGGACGACGTTTCCCTCGTTGTCGCCGAATATTTGAAATTCGACGTGGCGCGGGTTTTCGATGTATTTTTCGAGGAAGACGCGGGCGTCTCCGAAGGCTGAGGCTGCTTCTCTTGCGGCGGACTGCCATGCTTGTTCGAGGTCTTCGGGTTTATCGACGCGGCGCATGCCCTTGCCACCACCGCCTGCGGCTGCTTTGCAAAGGAGGGGATATCCGATTTTGTCGGCTTCTTTTTGGACGGTTGCGATCGGTGCGTCATTGTCGCCGGACCATCCGGGAACGGTGGGGACGTTGGCGTTTTGCATGGTTTTTTTGGCGGTGATTTTGTCGCCCATGGCGGAGATGGACTCGGGGGTGGGGCCTATGAAGGTGATGTTGGATTTTTGGCAACTGCGCGCGAAATCAGCATTTTCGGAGAGGAATCCGTAGCCTGGGTGGATGGCGTCTGCGCCGGATTGTTTGGCGATGTCGATAATGAGGTCTGCGCGGAGGTAGGTTTCGGCGGTGGTTTTTCCGGGGAACGGGTGGGCTTCGTTTGCGATGGCGACATGTGGAGCGGCTGCGTCCGGTTCGGAGTAGACAGCCACGACGGTGATGCCCATTTCACGAAGCGTGTGGGCGACGCGGACAGCGATTTCGCCACGATTTGCGATGAGGACCTTCTTGAACATAGGGGCGTATGGTAGCGGGGGCGGTGGGGGCTGTCACCGCAGATCAGGCTCGGGTTTCTCATTGATGTTGAGCGATTTGAGATAGGGTGTCCCGTGAGACGTTTTACATCCTCGATCCGGATTCTCGATTTCGCGCGAAATTGATCATCGAGCCGCGGTGGTTCTGCAAGGACGGTCGAAATCGTGTAGTTCGGGATGCCCGGGACGAGCAAGGCTGGACTTGTCATTGCGAGCGTTTTCGCGGAAGCATGTTCAAAGTGTTTCCTGTGATTGATCAAGGTCGATTGGTCTGGAGAGTCGCGTTTGTCGCATGTCGGACAGGAGTGTGTGGTGGATGGTGGGTGAGCCTGCAAGGAATGGCATCTCCTGGTTGGTGTAATCGGAAAGGTCGTACGGGAAGCGGGGCTGACCTGTCAGGTCGGTGCATGTTCCGCCCGATTCGGTGATGAGCAACCAACCTGCGGCGACGTCCCATATTTTACATTCCAGACAGAAGGAAGCGTCGACGACGCCGCAAGCGACCTGCGCGAGATGCAGCGCGGTCGATCCGACGTTGCGCATGACGAATTGATCGACCCATCGGTTGATGATCGGCGAGATTGGAACACGACGACCCGAGGGGACAGCGATGATGGTGTCGGCATTGGGTTTGGTGTTGCTCAATACGACGCGCTCGCCGTTGCAGGTAACGCCGCCGCCTCGATGCCCGGAGGCGGTCCAGCCATTGACGTGGTCACGGATGACACCCATGACCGGTGTGTTGTTGTGAACCAATGCGACAGACGAGGCGAAGCAGGGGTATTGACGGGTGAAGTTTCGCGTGCCGTCGATGGGGTCGACGATCCAGCAGTATTCGTGAGGTTGATCGTCGTGTGGCGTTTGGGCGACGGGTGTGTCGGTGGTTTCTTCGCCGATGAAGGCGTGGTCGGGGTATTTTTCGGTGATGCGTTGCTGGAACATTTCCTGGATGCGACGGTCGGCTTCGGTGACCGGACTGTCGTCGGATTTGTGTTCGACGGTGGTGTGGCCCATGAGTTCGTGGGAGATTTTGGCGGCGTCTGCGGCGAGTGATTCGGCGAAACGTCGGGCTTCTGAGAGATCGATCGACATTGTCGAATGGTAAGGCAACGACGTGGGGTTGCCCACCGTGGCGGAGCATGCGACGATTCGGACAGGTGCATATGATAACGGATCGACCGGTGATATTGCTGACTGAAAGCTACGCGGCGGCTGCCATGGAGCGGCTTGCGACGGCGGGAGAGGTGCGCACGGTTGATGGGACGGACGAGGCAGCGTTGTTGGGGGCGGTTGGGGATTGTGATGCGCTGGTGGTGCGGAGTTATACACGGGTCACGGCGGATGTGATCGCGGCGGCTTCGCGATTGAAGGTGATCGGTCGGGCGGGTGTTGGTCTGGACAATATTGACGTGGACGCGGCGAGGGAGCGGGGGATTATGGTGGTGTATACCCCGGCTGCGTCGACGCGTGCGGTGGCGGAGCAGACGTTGGGGATGATTTTGGCATTGGAGCGGCGGATTGTTGATGGGGACGCGATGGTACGCGATGGGCGGTTTGGTGAGGCGAGGCGGACGTTTGTGTCGCGGGAATTGCGTGGGTTGACGTTGGGGATCGTGGGGATGGGGCGGATCGGGCAGGCTGTCGGGCGAATTTGTGTGAATGGTTTCGGGATGCGGGTAGTGTTTAATGATATTCGCGACGTTGGCCAACTGAATTTCGATGCAACGGGCGTGGAGAATCGCGAATTGTTTGCAACGGCGGATGTCGTGACACTGCACGTTCCGCTGACAAGTGCGACGCGCGGAATGATCGATGATGATGCGTTGAAACATTTCAAATCAACAACAACGCTGATTAATACATCGCGCGGAGCGGTTGTGGATCAAAATGCGTTGGCGACAGCAATTGAGGAAGGGCGCATCGCGGGTGCGGCGTTGGATGTGTTCGATCCCGAACCACCGCGAATGGATGATCCGCTTCTGAGATTATCGAATTGTTTGTTATCACCGCATGTTGCGTCGCGCACGTCGCGGTCACTGGCCGCCATGGAAAACGTGGTCGAAGACGTCGTGGCTGTCCTGACGGACGGAAATCCAACCCATCCGGCGTAGTAGTCGGACAATCCTCCGGTTATCAGGTCGCAACAGGCAAAAAAAGAGGCGTCGGTATTCAATAGTACCGACGCCCCGGATTGCCTGATTGAGTTGACGGCCCTACGGGGCAGGTACCCGAGCCGTGATACGCTCGATGAAGAACTCGCGGTCGAGTTCGACGCCTCGAACCGAGTTGGAACTGACGTTCCATGTGGTCAGGAGCGGGCCATTCAGGTCCGACGCGATGATGCTGCCGCCCACATACTCGATGCCACCGATTCGCGGACCGGGAACGATCTGACGATTCGTAACCGGGTCAGCGATCATATTGACGAACGCCAGGGTTGAGTTGGCCAGCGTGACGGGATCGATCGTCGGCAGGAATCGACAAATGCCCGACGTCGTCGTATTCCCGACGGTCAGACTGCACGACATCATGATGTGCGTACCATCCGTCGTCATGTCACCGAACAGATCGTCAAACGCCTCGCCACCGCCTTCAATGATGCCCTCGAATCGGCCACCGTTGAAATTACTCGCTTCAAAACCCTTGTCCCAAAAGCGAATCTGCTCATTGGCATCATCAAGGACGTAAAGGATACCGTCCAACTCGGTCATGCCGGTCAGAACGGCGTTGGTGGACAGCGCCTCGATCAGACCGAACTGTTCAACCGCACCAATACCGGTTTCGTCGGGATCAACCTTCGACAAGGTCCGCCGGACAGAAGGGCATGCGTTAGCACTGTTGGCATTTTGGCACTCCTCAACCGAGACCCAAAGCACATCGCCATCGTAGGCAATCAACGGTCTGGACGTGACCTTGGTTAATCGTCCGAAATCGTCGGGATCTGCCTCGGGATCGTGGAACATCGGCACATTCGCAACAGACAGGTCCAACACGCGAATCGCTTTGCCAGTCGCCGGATCAAGCTCAAGAATCGGAGGATGGCTTGTCAATCGTTCATCAAGCGGATCAAGCAGGAACGTCTCCGTGTGAGCACCATCAAGCCCGCGACGTGTCGTCACGAACATACGCTCACCAGCAGCCGCGGACGCCTGAACCTGTGGCATGACCGTCACCGTAAGGTTGTACCGACGCGCGAGCGTCACATTGGTACCGAACCGGCGCGATTGCGTCGTACCCGGTCGACGAGCATCAAACGGCGTGTTCTCGAACAGGTCCAATCGACCCGCATCGATACCCACCATCAGAAACGCCGTCGTAATCCCGGCTGGAACAGTGCCCACGATGGTCCCGGAAATCTCATCCTTGATGCCGCCGGTTCCGTTCGACCGCTCAAGAGAATAATCCTGATCGGCGAACACGAAGCCGTCCTGATCGAAGAACGCCATGAAACTGCGGACATTGTGATTCTCCGATTGAATCTGGCGGTCACCCATATTGGCGGAAATCAACCGGCCTGCCGCGAGGTTGTCGATTCGATAGAAATCAACGTCACCCTGCCACGCACCATAGCGACCATTGCCCAAAACCGCCCGCGTCGGCGTCATGTCGTTTCCAAGACGATTCGCAGCGCTGATCGGGGTCGCATCATCGATGGAGTCGTTGCCGTTCGGACCCGCCGTCTCGGTTGAATCCGTCGGCGATTGCTGAGCCAGCGAACCGCTCGACGTCGAAATGCTGATCTGGTAGCACTGGTACCGCACCGGATCATCGCCCATATTCATTTGTTCTTCCGTCAGACAACCGAACAGGCGATCGGTCGGCAGGTTGTTCCTGCCACCAACGGATGGCCTCAGATCCGCCTCCTGCGTGCCCGCCACCTGAGTATCGTGAGGCGGATTGAAGATCGTCGGCGGATCCGCCCGCGTCAGGAAGTCGCAACTACCGTCATCACTATACAAATTACGATCCGTGCCGAAGACCGCCAGATAGTAAATACCATCGGCGTCGGTCTTTGGGCCCGGGCCTTCAATGTTGGCTGCCAACTGACCACGGGACTGATCATTTCCGTCGATCTGCGGACGAGCCGACTGATCACCCAAGGCAATCAACCTGCCCTCCGAGTCGTACAACGCGACGGCTGTGTCGTAGATCGTCTCATACCCAAGCGCGACCTCGCTGTCGATCAGAATCGTCATCGACTTGCGGAAATCCTCAAACGCCGTCACGTCGTCACAATCAGCCGCATTCCCCGTCCCGCAGGAATTGGCGATCGCCGGGTCACACGGGTTGCCCGCGTTGGGCGTTCCCGGGTCGCACACCGGCCCGAACACGATCTTGTACAGATCAAAATCCTGACCGTTCTCAGCAAACGCACCGTTACCAATAGTTCCCGTAAAGAACCGCGACCGAACAGACCCAATCGCATCCGCGTCACCAATCGTCTCGTTAGGCTCCGTTTCCGGGCCGGTACACTGATCAAAGATATTGCAGCACTCGATGGCATTGTTCGGAGCGCTGTCGCAACCGGGATTCGTCCGCCTGACCGTCAGATTGTAACCGCCGACCTCGTCAACACCGATCGGATCGACCGTGTTGAAATCCGTCGCGACATAGTCCGAATTGGTCGCACTGCTGACCGCAAGGTAGATGAGTGAAGAACCGCTCGGAACCTCGATCGTCGTATAAGCGTCCAGGAGTCCGCGAGCGAAATCGTCGCTGCGTCCCAGTTCCGTGCCGCCGCTGTCAAAAACACGCAGCAACGGATCGCTCGGTGACCCAAGAAGCGGACTCGACTGCGCCTCAACGAAAACCTGAAGCACCTCCCCCGCGGCGGTTGCCACTTCATAGATATCAACATCCTGGAACTGGTCCGGATCACTGAACACCTCGCTCGTGCAAGCCGCGTCGTTGATGTCAGCCACGCAAAGCTGGAAATCTACAAAATCGTCGAGATTCACATCACTGCCGTTGTCGCTGTCAAACAGGTCGCAACCCGGCTCGCCAAACGAACCGAAGCAATCCTGCAAAGTGCCCCAGTCCAGAAGATCAATCACACCATTGGGCTGCGTATCAAACAACGGTGATTCCACAGACGGACCCACCGGATTGTCACCCAAAAAGCCCGACACGTTCCCAGGCTCGCCAACGCAGGTTGTACCATCAGGAACACCAGGCACGGGTGATAACAAGTCAGCCAATTCGATCGTATTGTTTCCCGTACCGTTTTCACCCGGACCAACATAAAGCGTCAACGCGATCCCGTTGTAGGCGCGATCGAGACTGCAAACGTTCCCACCATCACACGGAACCAGGGTCTCGTCCGGGGCGTCCCCTTCAGTTGGGCTCCACCCGATCCGACATAAAGCATCAAACTCGGAACCCGTGTTGCAGCCGGAATTGGCGGCGGATGCGTCGAAAATGTGCACACCATCAACATTTCCCGTACCACCGCCCGCCATTACCACGCCAATGGTCTTGTCACCGAACTGTTGGCAAACCGACGATTCGCCCGTCAGGCGCACCTGAACGCCAGTCTTGCCCGAAGGAAGCGTGAACCCCACACGGTCACCAATGTCCACACCATCAACCACCACCACGCCCGAGGACATGTCCGTGACGCTGTAGGTCCTCGCAATGTAATCGACCGAAACACGCTGAATCGCCGGGCGACCCTGGGTGTCAAATCGAGCCTGGGGTGCGGGGAGAAACGGGGCGACCAGAGTTGTAAAACCAGCCGGCTGTCCGTCGTCAAGGAACTGCGTTCCAAAGTTCAACTCGTCGGTACCCGTGAAGAATGTCATGTCGATGTGGCTGAAATCCGGTGCCGACGTTTTCCCGTTCATAACGTACAGATCGAATCCGGTCACCTCACCACCACCGGTCACGAACCAGTCGCGAACGGACAATGGGTTCGGCGCGTTGCCACCCACATTACGCGACTGCGGATTCACGGTGCAGATGTCCACATTGCTGTACAGCTTCGCCCGGCTGATCCCACCAGGCAGGGGGGCCGTCGCCGCCTGCACTTCATACCTGTTTTTCGATTCGACGACGGTCGGAACAGTCTGATCCAGCACACCGTCGTTCGCCGTCAATACCGAAGGCCCGACCGCGACGATCATCGCCAACAAAGCCACACAAAAACGAATTCTCAACATCGTTAGCTTCCTCACTAGCTTCCTTAGCTTTCTCAGCTTCCTCACAGCAGCTTGAACCACTGCTGTTTCCAGATCAGTGACGGGGTTGCGACCACCATCCTGATTCCGTTCGCTCCAGACAAACGTCAATACGCCATGTCCCACTCTAGACACCCAAACCACCAAAGCCAATCCACCCCTGCTCAATTGCAGAGCAACAGTAGACCGATAAGCGCGCCAAAGGGCGAAAACCAATTTCAATTGAAGCGGAAGCACTGAAAAACAAGCCACGATTTACCGCAGCCGGCTTCTTCCCAAAATTCTCCGTCCCGTAAGCAGCGCACCGACCACTCCGGAGTCGGACCACCACCGCCCATTCTTACACGCCCTTCAGGCACATACGCCCGCAGGAGCTTCAAACCCGGAACCCGCCCGAGCTTGCGAATGCACGGTGACACACGACCCAGACAGGAGCCGACACCACGATGCCCACAGGATTGCTTCCTTCCCAACCAGCCGGTTTCGTCCCCAACTCCGACGCAGGCCAAAGCCCACGCCACCCTCCAAAACCAGCCACGCGCGGATCCCCCGCGCAACACACAAAATACTACAGCCTCCAAACCCCCGGAGTCAAGGCAGGGAGTCCGCTTCGGTGCCAAATACACCCAATTCCCCCGCCCGATAATGTTGGCTGATCCGGAAAAGAAAAACCGCCTGCCTCCATCGATCGGAAACAGGCGGTGGTATTCATACAAAACTGTCGATATCACGTCTGGATTTTAGCAAATCTACTCCTCGATCGGGTTGAACGTCGCACCGCTATTGTTGCACTTGATTCGGGTGGCCACAGCAGGTGCCGGCAAGGTGTCCAGTTGCCAACCCTCGCCACGAATGATGACACAATGCCAAAACCTGTGGCATCGGTCATCTTCGTTTCCAGAACAGTTGGGGTAGGATCTGAGGTGTGGCTGCGGATGGTTGTGCCCTTTCATTGTCACCGTGGACGCATGCCCGTCGACATACGAGACATTAAAGACATACGGTTTTTTGTGCCAACCCAGGACATCGACATCGGGTTCGCCAGCCGTAGCGCCGGAAAGAAGTTCACACCCATCGATTCCATAGTTGAACCGCCAACCGAATCGCCCACAGTTTTCCATGAAATACACGGTATTCGCCGGGTTGGGCACGCGCGAAATCGGCTTGAGAAAGGCCGAATTGCTTTGCAATGTGCAACCGGGGCCCGGGACGCCGATCCACGACGTTAGAGCAGCGTAACTCGTCCCGTAGTGATCGTAGGACGACAGCTTCGATTGCTTCCACGCCAGATAGTGCAGTCCGGTCCAGCCTGTGTCCGATGGGCATTTGAACATCTTCAGGTCGAGATTGGCATCGGTGATCCAATTGACGTCGTCGGCACCGGGAGTCGGAGGGTTCCCATAATCTGTGAACCCTCCTTTATAGATGACGGTGTTCATGCCGCGCGTCGCCGGACCGCGGCCAAACTTCGTGCCCCATTTAGAATTGACATCTCCGACAGGGATTGGTTCTCCCTTACCCGCGCGGCCACCCCATTCCACCTCTCCCAATGCCCCGGTAGTCCGTCCCATGAGTGGATGGATTGGGATGGAAAGCTCGGACGAGTCGCCGGCGGCAAATGTGTTGCCCGCCGTTGCAATTCCCTTGAGGCTTGCAAGACAAACCGTCGCCTTCGCAGTCTCCCTTGCCTTTTTCAACGACGGGAGCAGAATCGAAATGAGCAGCGCGATGATCGACACGACCACCAGCAACTCGATCAGGGTAAACCCACGCGCACACCGGCCTTGCGACCGAATTTCCTTCAACACCATAACCAAAGCCTCCCTACCGGATGCAACCGGCGGAATCGCAAATAACGAAATGATTCCAAAATGACGACCACATGACGTCAGCGACCTGCGACCCAATTCCGGTCGCCGACATTTCACTACAATTATCGACAAACGCAAACCTAAAGTCAACGCAGTCCCGCGCCAAAGCCTCCAGCATCGACGCGACGAACTGCTGTTTTTGCACTCGCAAAACGCGATTTCGCGTTTGCAAAAACAAGGTGTTTCAACAGGATCAACTTGCGTGAACGCCCGTCGGCGGTATACCACGACTCGCGATTGCGCGACTGATCGAGAGGCAGGCAACCCATGAGCATCCATCCAACAGCCGTGGTCGATCCGAAAGCGGAAATCGACCCGACCGCCGACATCGGCCCGTACGCGGTCATCGACGGCGAGGTGATCATCAAGCCCAATGTTCGTGTCTACGCGCACGCGTATCTGACGGGTTGGACAGAAATCGCCGAAAACTGTGAAATCCATCCTTTCGCGGTGGTGGGTCATTTGCCGCAGGATTTCCATTTCAAGGGTGAAAAAAGCTATTGTCGGATAGGCCCGCGGACGGTTGTTCGGGAGCACGCCACCATCCACCGCTCCGCGAACGCCGAGGGCGAAACAGTCATCGGGGCTGACTGCAAGCTCCTTTGCGGGACGCATGTCGGTCACGACGTGGTCATGGGCGACGGCGTGACCCTGATACCGTTTGCAGCCGTGGCGGGACATTGCGAGATTCACGACCGGGTGATCATCAGCAACGGTGCGGGGATCCACCAGTTTGCGCGGGTCGGGACGTTGGCCATGATCGGCGGATCGAGCATGATCGGGCAGGATATTCCGCCGTTTTTCACGACGGTAGGCCCGTGCATGCTGTCGGGCGTGAACGTTATTGGGATGAAGCGTGCGTCCCTGCCGAAAGACGATATCAACGAGATGCGGCGGTTGTTTCGGGAGGTGTATCGATCGGGTAGGCCACTTGCCAAATCGATCGAATCCGTTCGGGAGAACGTGCATACGCCGTCTGGAAATCTTTTTCTCGCGTTTTTCGATCATCCAAGCAAGCGAGGCGTGGTCGGTCCGCGCCGGGCAGCCCGGGATTGATCCGTATCGATCGTCACCAGAAGGGAATATCGATGACCAACATTGATCGACTGGTTTTGACGGCGGTCTTGTGTACGACCATGGCGTTGGCTGGTGACGATTGGCAGGCTGACGCGCCGACGCTGCGCGGTGGCGTGGTCGTCGATCTGATGAACTACGTTCGGCAGAAACAGGGTGCCCCGCCCCCGTCGACATCCGCGTTTGGGTATCAGCGGGCGATTCTCAGTTTGAAACCGATGTCCGATGCGCGGTCTCTGTCGCGGGCAGCGTCCGGGCCTTGGGAAAATCTGGAGACGGTGTCGTCATGGTTGGTTGACAACGACGCGGTCTTCCGGCGGTTTGTCGATTCCGCCCGTAAACCACACGCGCACATACAGTTAAGGCCATCGACTGATCCCGGTGTTTCGGCGGAAATGAGAGACGCGTTGTTCGTGGCCACCGTTCCAGGATTGGGTGCCTTCGATCTGGTCGCGCAGGGATTGCTCGCGGCTGGTTGGGCGAAATGGGAGGAGGACGGCGGTGATGCGTTGATCGACGCTGCCTTGGATGTGATGCGGATCGGCATGTCCCTTGAGCATGAATATCCGATGATCGCCCGGCGGGAGGCAATCAAAATTATTGAACGCGGGCAGGTGGCTGTTCGGCAGGGTTTGGCGGGGAGCGATGCGAAGGTTCGATTCGTTCGGCGGGCCATTCCGAGGCTCGGGGAATTCGACCGTCCGATTCAAACGTTGAAAGACAGTTACGATTTCGAGCGGTTGGCGGTCCTGGATGCGTTGCAGCGTGCGTTTGTATCGTCCGCGGGGGAAACCGGTGAACAAGTGTGGAATCTCGTGGGTAGCAACGTGCAGACACCGTGGTCGTCGATCGAGGATGAGGTGGTGGGGGTCGGATTCGACCGGAGCCTGGCTGAGGCGAACGCGTATTTCGACGCGGTGGGGAAGTGGTCCGGCCTTCCCATTTCGCAAATATTGTCCGACGAGCCGGCGATCGTGTCGCGTGGACGGCAGCTCCAAAACCCGTTGGCTCGCGGAATGGTGGATGGGATGGTGGCACCGCAGCACGCGATGCTCCGCGCGGAGGCGCAGCGTCGGGGACTGTTTGTGGTACTCGTGGTTTTTGATCAATGGGCAAGGACCGGGTCGTTTGTCGATTCGCTGGATGACCTGCGTGGTATTGATGCGTTGGGTGACAAACGAATTGATCCGCACACCGGAATGGATTTTGTCTACGTTCAAACGCGCGACGGGTTCGTCCTGTACAGCGTCGGGCCTGATTTGAAAGACGACGGTGGGCGACCCTTTTTGTCAGGGACGGAAAAGGGTGACGTGGTCATTTGGCCCCTGCGCTGACGATCCGAGGTGGTTGCAAAACGACACCCCGGGAGTCGTTCAACTCGCCGGGGTGTCCTGTTGGTGTTGATGTTGCAAATCACGCCTCAACCGGGCGATTTACAACGGTTTCGTGATTATTCCGCCTTTGTCGCGCAACCCTGCGATCCGCAGCACGACGGACAATCGTCACCGCAGCAAGCCTCGCAGGATACATTGCAACCCGGGCAGGTTCCGCAGCAACTCGCCCGCGAGGTGGCGGTCGTCGCAAACGCGGCTGCTCCGACAAGGATAAGAGACACTGCAATAGCAGATAGTACGTTTTTCATGATTCGTTTCTCCAAATCGTGAATCTAATGTGTTTCAGTTTTGTTCTGTTGGCACCCGAAGCGCACCGCGATGGGTGACGGGTACCCGTTGGGGCGCGGACCGGGTCCGCGCAATCTATCTGGAACTCATTTGAGGAACGCCGGAGGAATCAATTCAGCCAGACTGCCAACCACGCCTGTCGCGTGTTGTGCGATCTGTTTCGTATCAGTGCATAGTCGATGTGGCTGGGGGCCGCGCCGAATATGGGCAAAAATGCGATGTCAGCCGTCTCAATAAATCCGACGTGGACGACCGGGCGGAGTTTGGTTTGAATGCGGTCATGGGTGATCGCGACGACGTCCGTGTCGCGCGGTTCGCAGCAGGTGCAGCAATCGCAGGCGTCAGGCGTCAGGGACGGCCTGGGCGTATGACAGCAGGATTCGGGTGTTTCGACCGGTTTTTCCGAGCAGCAACCGGAAGCGGTCTCGATTTCGACAGCACAACACGCCCCCGTCCCGTCGCAATGGCATAAGGCGAGCAACGGGGTCGCTGATTGCACGAGAACGCAGAAGATAGCCAACATGCGATACATAGCACCTCGCCGACATTGTACGTCCTGTGTCGGTCAATGAGTAGGGAAACATCTCCGAAATGCGTGTCAGCCTGGTAACGTCCGGAAAACCCGCGTTTGAGCGATTTGTGGTGGGGCTGCCTGGAAGTCAGGCAGAGGCGGTGGCGGGGCGTTGTCGCATGGTGCTGGTTTGGGGTTGTTTTTCGCGCAGGGCGATGTAGGGGCCTATGGCGAGGGCGTCGAGGTTTCCTTGTTGAAAGGTTTTGACGGCGTCTTCGGGGGTGTTGACGATGGGGGATTCGTGCATATTGAAACTTGTGTTGACCAACGAGGGGATGTTGGCCGGCGAACCCGGCTGCTCCGGTGATGAGGTATTCGGTCATCGGTTCTCGGTCGCGCAAAAGCTGCGCTGGTCCATTGCGTCGCACCGCTCGCGGAGCAGTGGCGCATATGCGAAAACGGCGATCTATTGTGGGTTATCGGCGGATTTTGAGCGCGGTTTGATTTGTTTGTCCGGGGCCGTCAGCGCGATACGATCTGAGCTGTTCTGGCCCCAGTGCCATGGGGGTGCCGCAAGGGCTACGGTACAATTGCTGTCTCAGGCGTTATGCCTAAAAAGAGCGCCGAAATTGTACCTCCATTGGAGTGCGAATGACATTCCGATGACTCCATTGAGTTCGCTACGAAGGAATCGTTCCCATTCGCTGTCACTTGGATAGCGCGCAAAGTCCTTATGTGTTTCAATTACCCAATTATCTGCTGCGTTGATGACCGATAGCCATCTTGGCGTTGTATCTTTGATCGCTTGAAGTCTGAGCAGTGTGTCAGTGGGAAGCGGCTCTTTCCCTTCGACCTCCTTCCGGCGATTGGTTTCTGAGAATTTCTTGCACAACCGCTCTAGCATGATGTCAATCGAGTCATCGTCTGGTGCATTTTTCATCAAATGGAGAAGTGCTTTCGCCTCCCAGCTGCTCTGATTGACGTAAGATAGGAATCGGACGGCTTTCTTCAGTTCTGAAGTGTGGTCCCTCAGAGGGTGTGTGAGAAGCAAGATCATCCTGGTTTTAGCCGGTGAATCATCAGATTGATCATGGTCAATAGCACCATGGCTTCGCTGCTGACGGGCAACATTTCGTAATCTTTGCTCATCCGACGGTAACGGCCAAT
>JAJDDT010000039.1 GCA_029260165.1 Phycisphaerae bacterium
AATGTTCATCGCCGAGTCTCCTGAAAAGGGGGCCAATGATTTTGGGCGATCCACGCGATCAGCCCGTCAAAGACTGGGACAATATCCCGCCAATCATCCCCCAGGAGACCCGGCTTTCATAGTTTCTTGTGGCTGACGGGATGGCTCATGAACGTTCGTGCGAGGCGAACACGACCCGAGTATCCAGGCCGCGTCAGTGCAAAATCATCCACGCGATCGAAAGATAAAGTGTGACGCTCAACAGGTCGTTGGCGGATGTAATCAGCGGGCCGGATGCGATGGCAGGGTCCACGCCCCTGCGGCGGAAGAAAAACGGGAGAACAATCCCCAGAAAGACCGATTCGGCAATCGCACCGAGCATCCCGATGCAGACAGCCGCCCCCATCGCCAAGGGTGCGACCGATGCATCGCTGGCGATCCTGAAATTCATCGATTTCAGCCCGGTCAGCAGCAGAAACGCCAACAATCCCGAGCAAAACGCGCAGAGCACGCCGAGCAAAACGGCGATACGCGCCTCGCGATTGAACACGATGTCCCATTTGGAGGCAGCCAACTCCCCTGTCGCAAAGCCGCGAAGAACAATGGTCGAGGTCTGAATCCCGGCGTTGCCGCTCGTCGCGGCGATCATCGGTACGAAGATGATCAACGCCGCCAGTTGCGAGCCAGCCAATGACGATTGCTCGAACATCGCCATCATTCCGCCCGCCAGAAGCGTGCCGAAAATGCACGGCATCAACCAGCGCATCCGCACGCTGGCCGCCCGGAACGACGAGTGTGTTTCCAACTCCGCCGCATCCGTGCCCGCCATGCGATAGATGTCCTCGGCCGCCTCTTCGGCTGCAACGTCCATGACATCGTCGTGCGTGACGCGCCCAACCAAAATGCCCTCGTTGTTGAGCACCGGGGCAGCCGCAATGTCATACTTGCGAATCGTGTGCAACACGTCTTCCTGATCGTCGTCAACGTGCACGCTAATCGGATCGGTCTCGCAGATGTTGCCGAGTTCCGTGGTTGCCCGATTGATGACGAGACTGCGGAGTGGAACGACCCCCACAAGCCTGTCGTGATCGTCGACGACGTAAACGTAATGGACGTCCTCGTCTGCGGCGAAATCGCGAACAGCGTCGGCGGCTTCTGCCACGGTTGCGCCCGCGTGCAGCGACACCAGTCGCGGGGTCATGATCCCGCCGGCGGAGCTTTCGTCGTAGTTGAGCAGTTCGGTGATCTCGTCCGACTGCTCCTGCGGAATCTTGTCGAGAATCTCGCCGTATTGCTCGATCGACAACTCCGCAACGATGTCCGCGGCGTCGTCAGGCTCCATCTCGGTGACCAGTTGGCTGATCTGTTCCTCCTCGAGGTCATCGACCACTTCGCCTCGGACAGCCTCATCGAGCATGACGACGACCTCCGCCATGGTTCGTGGCGGGAGCGCGTAAAGGAGTTCCGATCGCTGTTCGTCGTCGAGCAGATCGATGACCTCGGCGATGTCGGCTGCGTGCAGATCGCTCAGCGCAGCGCGCAGGGTGTCGCTGTCATGCGCGTCGATGGCGGCGAGTATCTGATCATGGATTTGCTGAATTTCCACTGTCATCGCATTCCGGGATCAATAGTGTCTTGCGAGTTACGACCGGGCCGTCATTATGGGCAGGCAACAGGCGAAAGCAAACGGGGGAATACACCAAACACCGTCGGGGGATCGATTGCGAGAGGAACATAATGAAACGGTGCAAAACGGACAACGCGAGCGTGGACCATTTGGATGGGAACCCGGTGGCTGTGATCGGGTATGGGAATCAGGGCAGAGCACACGCCCTGAATCTGCGCGATTCGGGTGTTGAGGTCGTCGTCGGGCAGCGTCCGGGATCGAGTTTTGATCTGGCTGATCATGACGGATTCAAACCAGTATCCGTTCCCGAGGCGGTCGCGTCGGCGTCGCTGCTGATCATGACCCTGCCCGATGAGCGGGCTGCCGACGTGTACGCCTCCGATATTGCTCCGTCGCTCGGCGGTGGCCAAACGCTGGGATTTGTGCATGGGTTCAACATTCGCTACGGGTTCATCCAATCGCCGCAAGACGTCAACTGCGTGATGATCGCGCCGAAAGGACCGGGATCGCTGCTGCGGTCGTTGTATGTCGATGGCAAGGGGATGCCCGCGCTGCTCGCGATCCATCAGGATGCGACCGGAAACGCGCGAAAAACGGCGCTGGCGTGGGCGGATGGTATTGGCGCAACACGCGCGGGGGTCGTCGAGACCACCTTCGCAGCCGAGACCGAGTGCGACCTGTTCGGCGAGCAGACCGTCCTGTGCGGCGGGGTGACAGCCCTGATGAAAGCGGCGTTTGAAACGCTCGTTGAGGCGGGTTACGAACCGGAGTTAGCCTACATCGAATGCGTCCATGAGTTAAAACAGGTCGTGGATTTGGTCTATGAGCGTGGGATGAGTTCGATGCGGCGTAAAATTTCCAATACGGCTGAGTATGGCGATTTGACCCGCGGACCGAGAATAGTGGACGACGCTGTCCGCCAACGCATGCGCGACATTCTTGCGGAAATTCGGGACGGTTCGTTCGCGCGGGAATGGATGGCTGAGGCGAAGGGTGGGATGGTGAACATGAAGGTTCTGTTTGACGCGGACGAGAAGAGTGCGATCGAAGAAGCAGGGCGGTCCGCCAGATCGCTGATGCCCTGGCTGGGAAATGCGTCTTGATTTCCCAAAAAACAGTCGAATTGCGAAGACATCATTCGACTGTAATGCGATTGAACTATCGACGAAACACACGTCTTCTTAGACGCGGTATTGCCATGTAGCATTGTTTGTCCTTAAATAGACAACTACGTTGATTCATGTCGCACCTATGCGACACAGATCGAATCAAACAAGGAGGCCGTCTTGAAAAAAGAAGAAATCGACAAGCAGTTCGAGGCTGCACGCGCACTTTTCAACCGTGAGAATCTGGGCGACCAAGCCATGGCGCGTTTTCGCGAGATATATCCGCACGTTGATAAGAGGATTCTCGGCAATCTCGTGTTCCATCTGTTCATAGATGGTCACGAAGCCCTTCTCGGCATGCTCCATGAGTTGGAAATGTTCATGCGTGGTGAGTGCGACGATATTTGTGAAGGCCAAGTCTCTGAATTGCTTAATCACATGTACAATTACATGATCGCAAAGGCTTTGCTCCCGGCTGCGTCTGCTGATCTGTTGGATTACATCAAAGAAGCTCGCGAAGCACTTACCGAAGACCCACCAGACTTGGAGTTTGTGGCCAGACATCTCGAAACATTGGATCGATTGGTTGACGCCTGGGTATGGCCATCGGACATCGAGCGACCATTCTGAAGAACTTGGTAGCTTTTTCTATCTGGCCACAACGGCGACTGTTGATTACAGATTCTAAGTCCGCCCGTGTCGACCGAGCTGAATCAACAGCGATTCGACGGTCAGCGTCACGTTCGTGTTCAGCTTCAATTGCGACTCGGCGGTTCGGATGGCGTGGATCGAATCCGTCACCGGCCTGTAGGACGCTTGCGAGTCGTTCGATCGTCGAAACCCGGACCGAAAATGCGTCGCCAGCAGCAGAAACAGCGTTCGGAGTCCGCGACGTTGGGCTTCGGTGTCGGAAATATTTTTTTCGCGTTTTCGCAAATCCTCGCCGAGTGATTTGGCTTGTCCGACGAATTTTTTGGCGAGCGCGGTCGGGGCGGTTGAATTGATGCCTTCGATAATTTCAGTGACGCTGTGCCGGTGCGATTGAAGGTCCTGCTCGACAAATTGAAGGGCCAACCCAAGACTGCCGGTGGCGAGTTCGGCATACCAATTGGCGTCATCGGCGGACAGGTCAGCCACTCGGTCTTGCAATTGTTCCGTTACAAAATCCGACGGCAATAATCCGAACGGCAATATCTGACAACGCGAGCGCGTCGTTGGCAGGAGCGTATCCACCGATTGGGCGATCAGAATCAAGAACGTCGTGGCGGGTGGTTCCTCGAGGGTTTTCAGCAGGGCGTTTTGGGCGGACCGCGACATCATGTCAGCCTCGCGGACGATGAAGACCTTGGCACGTCCCATAACGGGTTTGTGGCCTACCCGATCGATGACGAACGTCCGGATAACATCGATGCTGAGATCAAGGCCCATTCGGTTGCGAACGGTTGGATCGGGGTGGGATTTGACCAATTCGCGGTAAATCGGGTGGACATCCGGATGATTGTCCGAAGCGCAGAGGCGACAGCTTTTGCACTGGTTGCAGGCGTCGGTTTGGGGCGACTCGCAGACCAGGAGTTTGGCGAGGCGGTTGGCGAACAGTTCGCGTCCCACGCCTTCGGGTCCGGCGAAGATATAGGCGTGGGGGAATCGTCGGCCTGTGATAGCGTGTTGAATCAGGCGGTGTGCCCGTGGTTGATGTCGGACGTCAGATAGTGACACGATGCAGCAGCTCCGTGACGCGGGCGTGGACGGTGTCGGGGTCGCCGGCGCCATCGACGATTTGCACTGGTTTGGGGTACATGTCGGGCAGGGAGAGGAAAATGTCGCGGACCTTGCGGTGAAAATCGGTCGGTCGGGATTCCATTGCGTCGACGGTGGCGTCCTTGAACAGTTCGCCCTGATCGCCGGTTGATCGGGAGGAGGCGCGGGCGTGATGCGGTTTGCGACCGGTGCGGTCAAAACCGGTTTCGACCGAAACGTCGAGGAGGACGGTCAGGTCAGGCCAGGTATTTCCGACGGCGACGTTTCCCACGGTCAGGAGATCCGTGACGTCGTAACCGGCAGCGCCCTGATAGGCGTAGGTGGCGCTGATGAATCGTGAGCAGACGACGACCGAGCCGTCGGCGAGGGCAGGCTCGATGACCTCGGAGACGAGTTGAGCGCGGGAGGCCATGAACAGAAGCGTTTCGCAGCGGACATCCATTTGGCTGAGGTCGTAGCCCAGGAGGATGCGTCGGATGCGGTCGCCGATTTCGCTGCCTCCGGGGTCATGCGTCTTGACGACGGACGCTCCTGCGGCGGTGAGTGCGCGGACGAGCATCTCGATTTGCGTGGTTTTCCCACATCCGTCCGGTCCGTCGAATACGAGGAATTTGCCGGCGAGCCTGGCGACGATGTCCGCGTCGATCGTCACGAGGGGTCTGCCTTCAGGTCTGCCATCGGGGCCATCTTTGCGAGTCGTCGGCGTGTTTCGTCGAACACCTCGGCGGCGTTGTAGCTGCTGCGGACGAAGGGGCCGGAGGCGACGCTGAGGAACCCCATTTTGCGGGCTTGTTGGCCTAGTTCGTCGAATTCGTCCGGGGTGTAGAATTTTTCGACCGGGAACTGAACGTCGCCGGGTTGGAGGTATTGACCAACGGTGAGGACGTCACACCCGACGGAGCGCAGGTCGGCCAGCGTCTGAATGACCTCGTCAATGGTCTCGCCGAGGCCCAGCATGATGCCGGATTTGGTGACGATGTGCGGGGCGATTTCCTTGACGAGTCGCAGTACGTCCAGCGAGCGTCGGTAGCGGGCGGCGGGTCGGATCGAGGGGGAAAGACGTTCGACGGTTTCGATGTTGTGGTTGTACAGCTCAGGTCGCGCATCGCAGAGTCGCTGGATGCATTCCGGACGTGCGTGGAAATCGGCGGGCAGCACCTCGACGGTCGTGGTTGGACATCGTTCGTGGATTCGCTCGACGCATTGGGCGTAGTGCTCAGCCCCTTCATCGGGCAGGTCGTCGCGTGCGACGGCGGTGACGACGACGTGGTTCAATTCGAGATCGGCGATCGCCTTTGCGAGTCGTTCGGGTTCATCCTGTTCGGGTGGATCTGGTTTGGCGGTGGTGACCGCGCAGAAATGACAGCGTCGGGTGCACAATTCGCCGAGAATCATGAAGGTTGCGTGTTTTTTCGCCCAGCATTCGGTCAGGTTGGGGCAGTGGGCTTCGACACAAACGGTGGCGACACCGCTGTCTGCGACGATTTTTTTTGTTTGTGCGAAGGCGTTTCCCCCCGGCATCGGTCGTTTGAGCCAGGGTGGGAGGCGACGTTTGGGCGCGTCGGGTTGGGATGTCAAAACAGGCAGCGAGACCAAAAAAGCACCTGCGGAAATCAAGGTATCGGTCGATGAACGGCCGGTCACGATGAACCGGTGTACGACCGTGCGATCGTATCGGCCAACGGGACAGCGTCAAGGCGGTTGGCGGTTGTTCGTTGACCCTGACAATATCGACCGATATGATAACAAATCGCGGAGGGTTTGAGGCATTTTTGAGGCACTGAGGTGACCCTGTCATGACTATCAAGATCACAAAAATCCTCTGTCCGACCGATTATTCCGACCTTTCCGTTCTCGGTGTTCGTTACGCCCGTGAATTCGCGCAGTGTTTTGGTGCGCAGGTTCACTGCCTGCATGTGATTGATGAGGCTGGTCAGTATTGGGCGGCGATGGGTCCGGAGAGTGCTCCGATTGCTCCGGTGGTGGAGGATTTGAAGTCGGCTGCCGAGGAGCATATGCAGCGGTTTGCGGACGAGCATCTGGTCGGGTTGAAATTTGCCCCGATCAGGCGGGTGATTTCGGGCAACGCGTGTCATGAGATTGTTGAATATGCCACCGAGAATCTGATTGATCTGATCGTGATTGCGACGCATGGTCGCGGTGGTTTGGCGCACGCGTTGCTGGGCAGCACGGCTGAGAAGGTTGTTCGCAAGGCGCCGTGTCCGGTGTTGACGGTTCGGGAGAACGAGCGCGAGTGCGTGGAACCGTAGCGAACGGGTGTGATGTACGACCCTCCAACCGTTAATGAACGAGATGATTCGGCGCTCAGCGTGAATATCGCGCAGCGCGTGCGGGGGAATGTCGCTAACGCTGGCATTGCGGCGGCGCTGTTGATTTATTTCGGGTTCTTTGGCATGCCGATGTTTGTGACTGAGACGGTGGCTGACCATGCGTATAATGCGTACGTTCGTGTCATTCAGGTGGGCGGGATCGTTTCGTTGATTGCGGCATTTTTGTGTAGTACGGGCAGGTTGTTCGCGTTGGCGTTTGACGGTGTGACGGCGTTGTTGATCGGTATCGCGATGGCGATTTGCGTGCTGGTCATGTGGTCCGAATATCCTGTGTTCCTGTATGGTTTGTTTGCGGCGATGTTTATCATGGCGGGTTATCGCGACACGCAGGCGTGGTTGGGATTGTCGCGTATTCGACAGGCATTGTCTCCGTCGCCCGATGGCGGGACGATGGTTCAGGGCGGGCAGATGAGCCGGACGAGTGATTATGTCTCGATGCCGGTGATCGATCGAACGCCCCGCCCCGTCGCCGCACCTGAAGAATCAGGGTCGGCATTCGCTAG
The DNA here is from genome assembly GCA_029260165.1 of Phycisphaerae bacterium. GTDB lineage: Bacteria > Planctomycetota > Phycisphaerae > UBA1845 > UBA1845 > OFTM371. The sequence continues at coordinate 7,325 of JAJDDT010000039.1, forward strand.
CGAGATGACACCATCGCCGCCGGGTGAACCGGTTGATGATGGACCCGCCCCGGATGGATTTCTGGCATCGTTTGCGCCGGAATCGGATGACGACGAAAAAAATGACTGATGCGAGCGTACACGATCCGTTGGCGCGGTATTCGCGGCAGGTTTTTTTTGCAAAAATCGGCGAACAAGGGCAGCGGAGGTTGCTGGACTCGCGGGTGACGCTGGTTGGGTGCGGTGCGCTGGGGACGGTTTTGGCGAACACGCTGGTTCGTGCCGGGGTTGGTCATCTGCGTATTTGCGACCGGGATTTCATCGAGCGGAACAATTTGCAGCGTCAGGTGTTGTTCGACGAGGACGACATCGCAGCGCACCTGCCGAAGGCGGAGGCGGCTGGTCGAAAACTGCGACGCATCAATCCCGACGTGACGGTTGAGGCGTGTGTGACCGACGTGCATCGCGACAACATCGAAGCGTTGTCGGCTGACGCGGATTTGATTCTTGACGGGACGGATAATTTTGAAACGCGGTTTCTGATCAACGACGTGTCGGTCAAGATGACGACGCCCTGGGTTTATGGTGCTGTGATTGGCGCGACGGGTTTGTGCATGGCGATTCTGCCGCACGATACGCCGTGTTTGCGGTGTGTTTTTGAGCAGGCTCCGCCACCGGAGATGAACCCGACGTGCGATACGGCTGGTGTGCTGGGACCGGCGGTCAGCGTGGTTGCGAGTTTTCAGGCCATCGAGGCGATGAAGATTTTGACGGGCCAACCGGACGCGGTGGTTCGCAGGTTGATGAACATCGACGTCTGGTCCGCCCGGGTGACGAACCTCGATGTTCAAGCTGCCAGGGAGAAGGGTGACTGCCCGTGCTGTCGGCAGGGTCGATACGATTATCTTGACGGGCGATTCGGAAGCTCGACGACAACTCTCTGCGGTCGCAACGCGGTGCAGGTCCGTCCGGGCGGGGAAATGTCTGTCGATTTTGACGTGCTTTCGGAGAAATTGAGGCGTGTTTCAGACGGCGATGTGGAGGGCAACCGGTTTCTGATCCGTTGTCGCATCGGTGAGTATGAGTTGACGGTTTTTGCTGATGGACGGGCGATTATCAAGGGGACGAGTGACCCGGACGTCGCGCGGACTGTTTATGCCAAATTCGTTGGCGCGTGACCGTTACCCGCAACCTGATGCGCTATGACAGATGGTTTGATAAATCATCAGCACACGGGTGGCCCGCCTCTTTAGAGGTGGGGGACTTGATTTGAGTTCCGAAATCGACTCCCCCACGGCTAAAGCCATGGGCCACCCAACGATGGGCCAACCAACCTGATTCGTCGGCGCGTGACCGTTACCCGCAACCCAACAGGCGGAACGGGAGCAGGAACGCGCCTTGCAAGGCGCTGTTGGCGAATCCGAAATTGAGGGAGGGGAAGGAGACGGCGTGGGCAACGTTGACGAACATGCCGAACGCAGCCACGAACGCAATCAGTCTGGCCATTCGTTTTTTCATTGTGCAAACTCCGCTATGGTACTGGTCCTATCGAACAATCACCGTCGAATTCTCGAACAATCCGCCGAGGCATGTTGGCCTGACGAGTGCTGCGGAATCCTCGTCGGTCGTCGAAACAGCGATTTCAGCACTGTGGACGAGGTTGTCGTCGCGGCCAACGTAGCCTGCGGTGATCGCTCTCGTCGATACGAAATCGCCCATCGGACCGTATTTGACGCGCTTCGCCATGCAAAGGCGATCGGGTTGGACGTGCTGGGATTCTACCATTCCCACCCGGATGGGTCATCCAATCTGTCGTCAAGGGATATTGAAGCCCTGTGGCCTGGGAGGATTTATGTCATTTTGTCGATGGGCGAGGCAAGGGCGGTTGGAATGAGGGCGTGGATGGGTGGAGAATCGGGCACGGGGGTGGTTGAAGTCCTGATTGAATTGACAGATGTGCCCGAAATCGGCTAGTTTTTGGTTGTCTGGACTTGTTGGGCGGGTATTGAGGCGGACGCTTTCAATTCGGAGATGAAGACATGGGTAGACTTTACGACAACATTTGTGACACCGTCGGGCGTACACCACTGGTGAAGATTAACCGCATCATTGATGCGCCAGCCACGGTTTATGCGAAGCTGGAGTTTTTCAATCCGCTTGCGAGCGTGAAGGATCGCATTGGTGTTGCGATGATCGAGGCGGCGGAGCGTGACGGGAAGATTAACAAAAATTCGGTCATCATCGAGCCGACCTCGGGGAACACAGGCATTGCGTTGGCGTTTGTTTGCGCAGCCAAGGGATACAAGTTGGTTCTGACGATGCCTGAGAGCATGTCGATGGAACGTCGGGCGCTGCTTCGGGCGCTTGGTTCTGACGTTGTTTTGACCCCCGCGGCGGAGGGTATGCCGGGTGCGATCAAGGCGGCGGAGAAACTCGCTCAGGAGACGCCCAATTCGTTTGTTCCGCAGCAGTTCTGTAATCCTGCCAACCCGGAGGTGCACCGCAAGACGACGGCGATTGAGATTTGGGAGGATACCGACGGCAAGGTCGATGTTTTTGTGGCTGGTATCGGGACGGGCGGAACGATCACCGGTTGCTCCGAGGTGCTTCGTGAGAAGAAACCGGGATTCAAGTCCTACGCGGTCGAGCCGGCTGATTCGCCGGTGATTACGCAGACCCGTGATGGTAATCAGGTTCAGCCTGGTCCGCATAAGATTCAGGGGATCGGGGCTGGGTTTATTCCGGAGAATCTCAATATGGACGCCGTCGACGAGGTGGTCCGCGTTACCAACGACGATGCATTTCAGTGGGCCCGTCGTGCGAGCAGGGAAGAGGGTCTTTTGTGCGGTATTTCGTCCGGGGCTGCGCTGTGTGCTGCCGATAAGGTGGCCCGTATGCCCGAAAACAAGGGCAAATTCATCGTCGTGGTGCTGCCGAGTTTCGGCGAGCGTTATCTGTCCACACCGTTGTTCGATCAGGGCTAAACGTCCGCCCCCATATTGGCCGACTCCTTCAATTGATGCTGCGGTTGATTCCGCGCCGTGACCGCATCGAGGGGGGAAACGCCTATGATTGCCATTCGTCATTGCACGCTGCCGATCCGCCGACTTGATCCTGCGCTGGAGGGGCTGCGAATCGCGCATCTGTCGGACTTGCACCTGCGTCGGTGGAACCGTGTGCTGGAGCGGGCGCAGTCCATATTGTCTGAGCACGAATATGACCTGCTTGCGGTGACGGGGGATTTTTCGACCCTGCCGTCCAGATGGGCGAAAGCATCGACGTGGTGCTGGAAATTCTTTTCGCCGATCAGGCCACGGTTGGGTATCTACGCGGTTCTTGGCAACCATGATTCTCCGAGGCTTGGGCAGCAGGATCTACCGTTCAGGCTGTTGCGAGACGAGAGTGTTGAAATCAACCACGACGGGGGGGCGGTCAACCTTGCGGGTCTGGAGCAGCATGTGGACTCGCGGGGGGATTTGGTTCAGACGCTGGCGGGCGTGAACGAATCGCTGCCGACCATTTTGCTGACACACTATCCATCGACGATACACCAGCTCACGGCTGGGCAGGTTGATCTTATGTTGGCGGGTCACACGCATGGTGGGCAAATCCGACTGCCGTGGATCGGGTGTGTCTGGCCCAACGACCGAATACCGCGGTCGATGGCGGCGGGGCTGCACTGTGTCAACGGAACGTATATGCACGTCAGCGCGGGGATTGGTGTTTCGCCACCGATTTGGGCGCGGTTCCTGTGTCCGCCGGAGTTGACCATCATCACGCTGCAACGCGTGGGTCGCGCCAGCCAGCAGGAAAACAGGATATTATCGGGCAGCGGAAGACAACAAGAGACAACCGCGACGCCTACAATCGTTTGACGCTGTGACGACGGCAGCCGTATACTGACCGGGCGAGGTATGTCCGGGCTTCCCTCCCGGTTAACGGGTTCAACACGCAACGAATCATAGTTTCAGGAGTTCGGATCGCATGGCGTTGGTGCTTCCCGATTACCGTGTTTTGCACAGGGTCGGCATCGGTGCCAACAGCGAGTTGTATTGCGTTCAGCACCTGGAAACCGGCGAGTATCGTTGCGCCAAACACGTCACCAAGCTCGACGAGGATGAGCAGAAATTTATCGACCAGCTCAAATCCGAGTTGGCCGCCGGACAAAAGCTGGATCACCCCGTGCTTCGCAAGGTCTACGAGCTGCGTACGGTCCGAAAGTTTTTCAGGTTGCAGGCGGCGATTTTGTTCATGGAGTACATTGATGGTATCCCGATGTCGAGCAACCAGTTTCGACCGTCGCTGCCGGTCCTGCTCAGTTATTTTCGCAGGGCGGCGGAAGGGTTGTACGCCATGCATCAGAAGAGCTTTGTTCACGCGGACCTCAAGCCTGGGAATCTGCTCATTACCAAGGATCGCGAGGTCAAGCTGATCGACTTCGGTCAAAGCTCGGCGTTGATGCATGCCAAGGAGCGAATTCAGGGGACGCCTGACTACATGGCTCCAGAACAGGCGAAACGTTCGGTTCTGGACCAGCGTACCGACGTGTTTGGTCTTGGGGCGACGTTGTTCAAGATTGTCACCGGACGCGCCATCAAGACGGAGATGAACCGCACGGCTGGTCTGCACATGCCGACGCGGGTCGGGAAACGTCTCAGCGACCTCAACAAGCCGATTTCCGTCGATGTGCCCGCAGCCGTCATGAAACTCATCGAGGATTGCTGTCGCGAAGACCCGGTCGAGCGAATGGCGGACATGCGTGCGGTTATCAACCGCATCGACCTGACGCAAACCATCCTCGAGCGTCGATCCGGTGGTGCTCATGACGAGGAAACGAAAAAACGCGCCGCCCCCAGGCCTCGTTCGACGGACGTTCACGATCAATAGTCGGAATCGGGGATGTTTAAGGCGATTCGGGGTCCGGTTCGATGAGTTCAAATCCGAATACGCGTAATTCCGCGAAACCACCGCAACTGGGGTTTTGATGTCCGACGAGCACAAGTTGCACGGTTTGCCCTGCCAGACCTGCGGGAAACGCCTCCGAAATATCGACTCGGGAACCCGACAGCCCGATGACGCCTGAACTGAATATCTCCGCACCACCTGCGTCGAGAACGCGTACGGTGACGGTCGCAAACCCGAATTTTCCACCCCCCTCGAATTGCTCCGGATCGGTCTCGACCCGGGCGAGGAAGATGTCCGTGTTCTCCGAAAACGTCCATGTGTAGACTTCTGCGTTCCCTCCGGCGGAATTGCCATCAGAGAACCAGCTTGAGGATGAATCACCATCCACAGATCGACCGACGCCGAAGTTGTTCGAGTCGTTGTCGAAAACCGATGACGCGCTGACGGATCCCTGATTGGTAATGTTCACGACGGCGAAACATTCGGGGTCCGGTGGGAAGCTGTTCTGGTCGCACATCGATGGCGTGTCGTCAGTCGGGTCATCGTCATCGGCGGGGTCGTCATCCTCTTCGCCATCCTCGGTTACCTCGATCGTCAACACACGTTCGCGAACCTCGCCCGTTGCGTCGACCACGCGTGCGGTGACGGCGTAGGTTCCAGCCTCGGCGAACCGATGCGGAAGGGTGTCCCCGACCGTTGACCGTGTGCTGTTTGAATCATGTTCCAGCGTGCTGATGCTCCCGTCGTTCCAGTTGAATTCGATCTGATAGGCGCGGCGTTGACCGTTGACGACCAACACCCCGCCAACGATCGAATAGGTGAAGTTGATGCTCTGGTCCGGAGCGGCTGTCAGCGTTTCAGCCGACACCGTCAGATTCATCGTTGCCCCACCGGTGACTGTGACCGGTTTGGTAAACGTTGTGGAGTCCCCCTGGGTGTCTGTGACGGTCGCGGTCAGCAGGTAGGCTCCGGGTTCGGAAAGAAAAACGCTGTCCATGACTTCGGGATCGGCCGTCTCTGCTCTGCCCCGCTGACTGGTCGGCAGGAGTTCCCACGCCAATGTGTAGGCTGGTACCCCACCAGAGAACCGGTAGGTGTAGCTTGTGGATGTGAAGGCGCTCGTTGCGACCGGCGTGGACAAGGGTCCGTCAATCACCAGCCCCAGCATCTCCTCGGTGACGGTTACCGGGATGGTCAGGCTTCCCGTTCGCCCTCCCGCGTCAGTGGCGTCGACGACGACGTTGAATGTTACCGCGCGGTCGTAGGTGTGCGGTGATGTCCGGATGCCGATCGGCACGGTGGAGTCCTCTGTCTCCGTGCTGCGACCGCTGTTGTCACCATAATTCCAGCCGTAGGTGACCGGGCCGTTGTTTGAGTTCGTGACCGCGACAAACAACCCCGGCACCTCCTCGCCGACGTTTCGCTCCAGAATGCCATCGACGAGCATCAAAGCCAGATCACCGGACGTGTCGGCGGCCACCGTGATGCTCGTGGCTGCGAATCCGCGCTTACCGGAAAACGGGTCCGTGTAGTTCACGGTGAGGTCGAGTCGTCCTTCGCTGGTCGCGGTGACGGCAACAAGTCTGGTTCCGTCGAGCCGTACAAGCGACGGTCCGCCCGATGATTCGTTTGGCTGGGCCAATCCCGCGTCGCCGTAAACGGTCCAGCCCGTTTCAAGGGATGCTTCGCCTGCGTCCTCGAAACCCGTCAGCAGATACAATCCCGTCTGCCCGGGGGCGAGGAACTCCGGACCGACAATACGGCCTTGGCGCGGTGGCGAAATCGTGGGGACATCGGTCGTTGCGTCGGGAATTCCGACGGCGGCCTTGATTCCGTCGATTTCGGCGTCCTGCAGCGGAATTCGTTTTGCGGCGGCACCGGGCAGGCGCGAAAAATGGGCCGTTGTTGCGACAATTTCGTTGCCGTCGATTTCGGTGGACAGCAGCGTTGTCGCTCCGTCGTCGGCGATTTGATAGATGCCCGCCCGTTCGGGGTCCGTACCGGCTGGTATCGGCAACCTGATCTGAAAGGGGCGGGACGGGTTTTCATCGACCTCGATGCGAATGACTGTTCCCGCCAACGACACGCCCAGGGGCAGGAGAGGCTCGGAGGCTGTCGTGACGTTGACGGTCGCGTTTTCTGACAAGCTGCCGGCTGGAAACTCGAGGCTCCCGCCCTGTGCGATCGTCACCGACGTCGATGGTCCACCGCCGCCCGTTGGATTTGCATTCGGGTCGCATCCAACCACACCGACCATTGCGACGCACACAGCCACCGTGGAAACCAAACCGGGTCGAGTCTTCAACATCATGCCATCTCCATTTGCAGAAATTTGTGTCAGCCGCCCACATTACAGAGTCGGGTGAACCGGTACCAGAGATTTAACCAATCCCCGGTTGTACCGAATAATCGTCATTATTTTGGCAACGTCTGGACTGTGCGTCGCCCGGTTACCGCAAAAAAACCAGCGACAAGGAGCACCGATGCGCACGCAATCGTGAACATCGATACAAAGCCGTGGTGTTTGATCAACCCGCCCCAGGCGAATCCGCCGCCGAAGAAACCGACATCCATCGCCCCCAACGCCATCGAGGTTCCCAATCCACGAAACCGCATCGGCATTCTCTCAGCCACCAAATCCACCATTGACGGAAACACCAGTGAATGTCCGGATCCCATGACCACGGCCGGAAAGATCAACTGCCACTCCGCATTCACCGGAATGAACAGGAGCAGTCCCGCACCCATGAGCAACAGGCCAAATGTGCAAATGCGTCGCCGTCCAAACTGCTGGGGCAGCCGACGAAAGAACAATCGAATGGCGATGGCTGACGGTGCGTAGACAACAAAAAACCAGCGGAGGTTCTCAAATTTTCGATATTCGACATATCGCTCCAGAAAATACATATGAACTGTTAAAGCGGCGGCGAAAACGATCGGTGGCAGCAGCACCCACCCAGGCCAATACCGTCGCAGCACAGACAGAACGTGCTCATCGTCGTGTTCGTGCTCCCAACGGATCGAAAGATTCGCAACGAGCAGTCCTGCGCCCAGCGTGAAAACTCCCACGAGACAGAAAAACCACATAAATCGGTGGCCTGCCAGCGATTCGCTATGCAAAACGAAGTCGCCAATTGCGGGCCCGACCATGATCCCCAGGAAACCGCCGATTCCGATGGTCCCCAGGCTTTCCGCGCGCCTCTCGGCCGGGGCAACGTGCGCTGCGTAAACTGCGACCGTCGCCAGGAATGTTGCCACGGCTGATTGCATCACGATCCGGGCTGCGGCGATCGCAAAATAATTGTCGAGAAACTGAAACGACACGTTGGCGGATGCTCCCACGATCGCCGCGGTGACGAAACATCGTCGACACCCGAATCGGTCAATCCAGATTCCGATGTGCAACCGCAACAGCAAGCTGCCCACTATTCCGATGCCCATGAGCTGTCCCAACTCACTCACGTCAAACCCGAGCGACGACACATATTCACCGAAGTGAAACTGCATCGACACACCGGTCATCGTCAGCGTCGCCGCGAACAGCACCTGAAAAAACTGCCGCGTGTATAATCCCTCAGCCTTGCTCATCCACCCACCATCTGACCACGATCATTCCTGCCGGAGTGTAGTCGCAACCCCCACAATTCGGCCAGACGCTGAACGCGTGGTTGGCGGACCAGTCGGTTATTGCGTTAGACTAGCCCACCATGCATCGACACCGTTGGTACCACATCTCGTTGGCGGCCAAATGCCTGATTCTCTTCGGGGTATCCGTGCTGCTCATCCTCGGTGGGACGCTCTATCTGCCCTGGGTGCGCATGGAGGGGCTGTCCGCCACCGCCGACGTTCGACTTGCCGAGCAGGCTGCCATCGCAGCCAGGCTCTCCTCCGGGGTGGATTTCGTGCCGTGGACAAGAGCGCGCGAGCGCCTTAGAAAGGATTGGCCGACCATTGAAAGATCGCTCGATACCGCGGTTGCTCGTGTCGAACTGATTCCCACCTCAGAGCTGATCAAGCAATCCGCGTTCGCTCCTCGCGGATTTTTTGTCGAATCCTTCCGTGCCCTGCAAAGCAACGTAGGCCGGCAATACGTTCACAAATTCAAAATCAGGGATGGGCAACGATTGCTCAGGCTTGCCATGGCGATTCGCGCTTCGGAAACCGACCCGCAACCCAATCATCTCCGCGGTGTCGCCTATGTCGAGATGCAGGCCGAATCACAACCCCGCCAATGGAGTGTCATCGTTCTCGCATTGGCCGGCCTTTCGGGTGGTTTTCTCGCGGTGCTCGTATTTTATATCGTTACGCAAAGGCTTTTCCTGTCACCCGTTCGTGACCTCACCGCCGTTGCCGAGCAGATCACCGAAGGCGATACCGACGTCCGCGCTGTCATCACGACGGGTGACGAGTTTGAAGAACTTTCCGATGCGTTCAACGATATGCTTGTCCGAATCAGCAAGTCACACGAGGAGCTCCGCACCATCAACCGCTCCCTCGACGTCAAGCTCGAAGAACTTGCCGAAATTAATGTCGCGCTTTTTGAATCCAACAAGCTCAAGAGCGAGTTTATCGCCAACGTCAGTCACGAGCTTCGCACACCCATGGGCCTGATCATCAACTTTGCCGAGCTTCTTCGCGATGCCCTCGAAAACCCTCCGGAAAGCATGACCCGCCCGCTTCGCTACGCAGGCCACATTGTCCAGGCCGGTCGAGCCCTGCTGGAAATCATCAACGACCTGCTCGATCTTGCCAAAATCGAAGCCGGCAAGGTTGATCTGCACATTACGGATTTCAATGTTCTGGAAACCTGCCGCTCACTGATGGATTTCGTCAAACCGTTGGGCGACAAGAAGAATCTCGACGTACAACTCGACGTGATTTCCGAGCCTGCTCCAATGCACTCGGACAGCGGGAGGGTCAAACAAATCCTCTACAACCTGCTCAGCAACGCTATCAAGTTCACCCCGGACGAGGGTTCCGTCCGAATGGAGATAAGCGCTCAGCCCGACGATCGCATCTGCGTTCGGGTCATCGATACAGGCCCGGGCATCCCCGAAGACATGCACGAAGCCGTCTTTGAAAAATTCCGTCAGATCGACTCATCGCTCACCCGCGAACACAGCGGTGCCGGTCTGGGGCTGGCCATCACCAAGGAACTCACCAAAATGCTCGGCGGCACCATTCGCGTCGACAGCGCCCCCGATCATGGCAGCACCTTCACCGTCATTCTCCCCCTCAACGCCCCCGATCAGGCCCAGCGAGGGCTGATTTCGCTCAATTAGTCGTCCCGGGAAAACGCACCACAAAAGTCCGACAGACTGTCAGGCAGTCTCCTCGATGCACAGGGAGTGGGCGGTGGGACCTCCGGGGATGATCAGAGCGACGATATCGCGCACGGCGTCCTGCTGTCCGGGCCAATGGTACCTGGTGATGGCAGCCTCGAACGCGAGCCATTCGAACGCATCGTGTTCATGATTGAGTTGCACGGTTGCATCAGGACCGACGCGGGCGGCAAAACCGGGGCAGAGTTCGATCGTGTCGGTGGCGGCGACGTAGAACATGTTCACGCGTTCGAGCTGGTGCCAGACGAGTGGTCGTAGCTGGGTTTCCTCGAACAATTCGCGGCGGGCGGTATCGAAAGCGGTCTCGCCGGATTCGATGTGGCCATGGACCGCCTGCCATGTGCCGGCCAGTCGTTTGCCGGCGGCGCGTTTCAGGACGAGGAATTCCGCCCTGTCGCCAACAACGCGATAGGCGTAAACGTCAACAATACGGCTTACAATCTCAGGCATGGTTCGATGTCGCATTGGTGCGGCGGGCGAATCGATTGCCCGGACGTTGGGTGATGAGGCCTTTGAGTTGCAGCTTTGTGAGCGTGGCTGCGACCTGCGCGGGCGTAAGCCCTGAATGGTCGACGATGTGTTCGAGTGTGGTTTCGGACGCGTCGATCAGGGACCAGATTTTCTGTTCCGAATCGTCGAGCGACGGTAACGGTTTGTCGCGTGGTGGTGATGGTTTGTCGAAGAGCGCTGGCTCGTCGATTGTTGCGGATTCGGTTGGCATCATCAGTTTTCCAGCTTCGCCCAATTCGTCGAGGATGTCTTCGATGCAGGTGACGAGTTTGGCCTGGCCATCGCGGATCATCGCGTTCGTGCCTTGGGCATAGGGATTGGTAAGCAATCCGGGAAGTGCGAAGGTTTCGCGGTTGTACTCGCAGGCGAGTCGTGCTGAGATTTGCGCACCGCTGCGTTGGCCTGCTTCGACGACGAGGACGCCCATGGACATGCCGACGATGATGCGGTTTCGCGGCGGGAAATTCTTCGGTTCCGGTGATGTGTCGATCGGTAGTTCCGAGACAACCGCACCGCTATCAGTAATCGCGTTGGCCAGGTCGGCGTGTTCGGCTGGATACATGTGTGCAAGGCCGCAGCCGAGTACCGCCACCGTTCGTCCGCCGACCGAAAGCGCGCCGCGATGACCGGCTGCGTCGGCTCCACGGGCGAGTCCCGATACGATCGTGAACCCAGCCTGCGCGAGGGCTGCCCCGAATCGTTCGGCCTGTTCGAGTCCGTAATGTGAGCACTTCCGCGAGCCGACGATTGCGACGGCCAACCCGTCTTCGGGAATCAGTTTTCCCCTTAAATACAAGCATACCGGCGGATCGGGGATATGCTTGAGCATGGCGGGGTAGTCCTCGTCTTCGCAGCAGATGATGCGCACGCCGAGTTCTGTCGCTCGTTCGATTTCCCGCGTGCAATCCTCGCGTTGCCTTGCTTCAAAAATCGCCTCCGCACGGTATCGACCTACGCCGTCAACGCGCTCAAGCTCGCGAATCGACGCTTTGAATACAACGTCAATCGAGCCAAAATGGTCGATCAACTTCCGCGTGCAGATGGGTCCGATGTTCCTGGCCTGGCTGAGACGCAGGTATTGTTTTGCGACGGGCGAAATGAGATTGGACGAATCATTTGACATGGTCAATTGGTCATGCCTTCGACAATCCAATCGCCAATGACTGCCTGCCAAATGTCACGTCGATTTTGGCGACGGCTCCCTCGAATTGCGAGGTTGCGACGCTGTCGGCCAGCGTCTCCCTGCGAATGTATTCGTCGTAGGTTTGGATGGCTTCTGCGATTTCACCTTCTGACTCGAGCGACAACACGATTCGATCCTCGATGTTGAGGTCGGCCTGTTTGCGAAGATTTTGCACCTGTCGGACAACGTCGCGGGCGATGCCTTCCATTTTCAATTCGTGCGTGATGCGTCGATCGAGCAGAACGACCGTCTCCATATTCTCCTGAGCAGCCCAGTCGTCGCCATACGATTTTTCCACGATAACATCCGCCGACTCCAGCTCGATCACCGTGCCGTTGACGCTGACAGGGACGGGTAGATTCTTCTCGACCTGACCCGCCAACGCGGTGCCGTCGGCCTCCTTGAGGGCAGCGTTGATCGCGCCGGCTTGTTTTCCGAATTTCGGTCCGAGAACTTTCATGTCGCCGCGAACTGATACCTGACACATGTTCGATACGTCCGGATCGATCGTCAGTTTCTTGACGTTTAACTCTTCCAACATGTGGTCTTCAAACTGTCTGAGCGCGTCAGCCTCTCCGTCGCTGCCCGGTTGAACGCGAAGCTCTGCCAGTGGCTGACGCACCTTGAGTTTGGCTTCGGTACGCGCAGCCCGCGCCATGGACACGACGCGAAGGAACTGGCTCATTCTTTCCGAGAGTGTTCGATCAGCCCTGGATGCGTCGGTTTCGGGGAATCGAACGTGGTGCACGCTCGCCGGTGCATCGGACCGCTGATTGACGACGAGATTCTGATACATCGACTCGGTCATGAACGGCATGATCGGGGCGATCAACTGACAAAACGTCGTCAGCACCTCATACAACGTGTCATAGGCTGCCAGTTTGTCGTCCGACCAATCGCTCTTCCAGAACCGCCGCCGCGATCGTCGCACATACCAGTTGCTCAAATCATCCACGAACCGCTGCGCCCGCCGACAAAACGTGTGCGTGTCGTAATGGCTGTAACACGCGTCCGCCAACTCAATCAAACCCTGCAGGTCGGACAAAATCCATCGATCCAGATCGGTTCGTCGATCGACCGGCAGAACGCCTTCGGTCGGATCGTATTTATCAAGTCGGGCATAGTCGCAGAAAAACGCGTAGGTATTCCACAGCGGCCGAATCAACTTGGCGTAGACCTCGTCGATGTGCACCGGACCGAACGCGATGTTGCGCTCCGGCGAGTGATCGCAGAACATCCAACGAATAACATCAACCCCGAACTTGTCCGCGGCGGAGTTGAACTCGATGGCGTTGCCCCTGGACTTGTGCATCTCCTCCATCTGATCATCGAGCACCAAACCATGACCCAACAGCGTCCCGAACGGCGCTTTGTCGGTCATCATGGTGCTGACCGCCAGCAACGCGTAGAACCAGTTTCGGAATTGCCCGGGCAGCGCTTCGACAATAAACTCCGGCGGGAACCACTTCTGCCAATAGTCACGATCCTCGAAGTAGCCCATCGTCGAAAACGGCACGATGCTCGCATCAAGCCAGGGATTGCCGACATCCTTCACGCGCGGCACGTTGTCATGACTGCACCTCCCGCACTTGATTCTGACCTCGTCCAGCCAAGGGCGATGCGGCGAGTTGCCTTCAAATTGATCCCAACCGGCAACCGCGCGTTCCTTCAATTCCTCGCGCGAACCGATCACGTCGAAATGACCACATTGATCGCATTCCCAGATCGGCAGCGCCAACCCCCAATAGCGCTTCTTGCTGATCATCCAGTCGCCCATGTTCTTGAGCCAGTCAAGCTCGCGATCCAATCCCCACGACGGTAGCCAGCGCGCGGTCTTCGTGACGACAGCGATCCGGTCACGCCACTGCATATTGATGTACCACTCGTCGACCAGGCGATAAACCAGCTCCTCCTTGCATCGCCAACAATGCGGGTATCGGTGGAAATACTTCTCCCTGGCGACAAGCAGATCGCGCGACTTCAAATCGGCTGCGATGTCGCTGGCTACGTCGACGAATCGCCGACCGGTCAACTCACCAAAACCCGCCATGAACTCACCATGATCGTCCAACGGTGCCACCGACGGCAATCCCTGTTCCCTGCCCAACCGATGGTCATCGCCACCGCAACCCGGCGCGATATGCACGATGCCCGACCCCTCCGATTCGGTCACATGATCCCACGCGATCACACGGTGATTCTCTTTTGCCTCCGCAGCTCCTTCAAAATGGTCAAACGGTCCGCGATAGGACCAGCCCACAAGCTCACTGCCTTTCAACTCGCCCAGGACCTCGAACCCGCCTGCGTTCTTGAAAATGGCTTGAATCGACATCAGGCTCGGCGCGGTCTTGGCGATCGGTCCCTCGACAGGCTGTTTGCGCGCTGCCTCGAAATTCCCCTTACCAATGTAATAGATCCAACCGTCGCATTGCACCTTCACATAGGTCATGTCACTTTTGACTGCAGCCGCGACGTTCGACGTCAACGTCCAGGGCGTCGTCGTCCAAACCAATAGTGCCTCTTTGCCCTCTGGCGAGCTCCCGTTCTGATCAACGATTGGAAACCGAACGAACACGGACAGATGGTCTGTCTCGCGATACCCCTCATTCATCTCCATCTGACTGATGCCCGTCCCACACCGCGGGCACCACGGCATCACATCCTTACCCTTGTAAACGTGCCCCTCGTCGTGACATTTCTTAAGAAAATGCCAAATCGAATAGTTGTTATTGTCGGACATCGTATAATACGAATTGTCCCAGTCCATCCAATAACCCAGTCGTTTGGACTGTTCGCTCTGGATGGCTGCGTAATGTCGCGCGCGGGCTTTGCACTCTTCAACAAACTTGCCAATCCCGTATTTCTCAATATCGCGCTTGTTGGTAAAACCGTGTTCCTTCTCGACTTCGACCTCGATCCATAGCCCCTGACAATCGAAACCGTTCTGATACCGCATGTCATGGCCCCTGGCAGCGTGATAGCGGTGGAACACATCCTTGTAGGTTCTGCCCCACGCATGGTGCACGCCCATCGGGTTGTTCGCGGTAATCGGGCCATCCAGAAACGACCACTTTTTGTTTCCGCGATTCATCTCGCGGAGCTTCTCAAATGCGTTGGTCTCTTGCCAAAATTGAAGCACACCCTCCTCCAGCTTTGGAAAGGCGGGCCTCTTGTCGATTTTCTCGAACGCCATAGGTGTTTCCTCATGTCAGTCGTACGTCTGAATCGCACCACTATACGAGGATCGCCCGTCGTCGTGAACCCCGGTCATCACGCACGTCCCGGGGCACGATCCGAACGCGCTCCCCCTGACGGCACATTTGCGGTATCATGCCGTCACGAGAGACCAGCATCCCGGAGGTATCTGTGCTTACGAAACTCGAAATCGCAAAAAACTGGCTCCCACGCTATACCGGAATGCCCCTCGACAATTTCGGCGAGTGGATCCTGCTCACCAATTTCGGTGACTACGTCGAACGATTTGCCGAACAATTCAAATGCGACATCTACGGCCAGGGTAAGCCCATGCAGGTTGCCACCAACGCCGCCGGACTGTCCATCATCAAGTTCGGCATCGGTTCCCCCAACGCTGCCATCATCATGGACCTCCTGACCGCCGTGAAACCCAAGGGTGCCCTTTTTCTGGGAAAATGCGGCGGACTCAAGGGCACCACGGAGATAGGCCACTTCATCCTCCCCATCGCCGCCATCCGTGGCGAGGGAACCTCCGACGACTACTTCCCACCGGAAGTCCCCGCCCTGCCGTCTTTCAAACTACACAAATTCGTATCAGAGAGAATCATCGATCGAGGCCTCGAATACCGCACCGGCGTCATCTACACCACCAATCGCCGCGTATGGGAACACGACGATGTCTTCCTCAAAAAGCTCCAGGACTCCACATCCATCGCCATCGACATGGAAACCGCCACCGTCTTTATCGTTGGCCACAAAAATGAAATCGCGCGCGGCGCACTGCTGCTCGTCTCAGACCTGCCCTTCACCGCAGAAGGTGTCAAAACCGAGGAAAGCGACAAAAAGGTGTCCGCCACCTGGACCGACATGCACCTGCAAATAGGCATCGATGCCATGACGCACATCGATTCCCACGGCGAGAAAATCAAACACTTTCAGTATTAGCAACGCAACAATCGCGGTGCCCGCCGCCTTCGAACGGGCCGTCGTGTTGCTTGTCCGCCTATCGAACGACGATGAGTTGATTACCATTCAGGTTCGGAACCCGCACCGAGCGGACTGCCCCAATTCGATGGGCCGTCGCTTGTCTGCCTGCGGGGAATCGTGAACGAATCGCCGATTTATTCCGCCAGGGTCGCCAGCTCCGCCTGAACCGCCTCCATCAGCGGCGCAAGCGTTTCCGTCGAAAAATCGAACCGAATCCCCGCCGCCTCGAACAAATCCGGTAGCGGACGACTGCCACCGAGCGCCATGGCTTCACGATACAACCGCAACGTGCCCGGAAGGTCCTTCTTCGCATTCAACCACAACTGCAACGCCCCAAGCTGCGCGATTCCATACTCGATGTAGTAAAACGGCACCTCGAACAAATGCAACTGCCGCTGCCACGATCGCCCCCGCGCCTCCTCAAATCCTGACCAGTCCTCGATCCCGCCAAATCGTTCCAACAGCGACAACCACGTCGCACGACGCTCCTCGCGCGTATGCTCCGGATGCGTGTACATCCAATGTTGAAACGCATCGATCGTCGCCACCCACGGAAACAGCGACACAATCCCTTCCAACTGCTGCCGCTTCGCTCGAACAAGCTCCTCACCCGAATAGAACTCGTCGAAATACTCGTACGCAAACATCTCCATCCCCATCGACGCCACCTCCGAAAACTCCATCGGAGCACTGCGATAATGAATCAGCGGCTCATCGCGACTCGCAAACGCATGAAACGCATGGCCTGCCTCGTGAATCAACGTCCGAACGTCCCGTTGCAACCCCACCGCGTTCATGAAAATGAACGGTCGACGCTGCTCATGATACGTCGATTGATAACCACCCGGCGCCTTGCCCTTGCGACTCTCCAGATCCAACCAACCGTCGTTGGCCATGTCTCGAAACTGTTCCGCCAAATCCGCATCCAACCGGTCGAAAATCCGCCCACACTTCTCGACCAGTTCCTTCGGGTCCCCAAAAGGCGTCAGCGGTGACCGCCCCTTCGGATCAACCGCCAAGTCCCACGGACGCAACCGCTCGACACCGAGCAACTCCTTTCGCCGCTCCTGTTCAGCCCGCATCAATGGCACGCACGCCTTTTCAACAGCCTCATGAAACGCCACGCAATCCGCAGCCGAGTAATCAAACCGCTCCTTGGCTTCAAAGACATACCCCAGAAAATCCGAATTGTCTGTGTTCAGCGCGATGCGATGCCGCAACGCAAACAGATCATCAAAAATTTTCTCCAACCGGTCCGCATCCGTCAGTCGCCGGGTCGTGACCAGCCCCCAAACCTCCTCGCGCACCGCCCGATCCGTCTTCTCCAGATGCGTCGACACCTGCTGCAGCGTCTGCTCGGTTCCCTCATGCGTCACCGTCATCGCCCCGGTGACCTCCTGATACTGCTGCTCGAGTTTGGATTCCTCCACCTGCAGTTTGACATTCTCGTCCCGAAACAACCCCACCTTCGACTTCACGCTACGATCAAACACATCAAACCGCTCAGCCGGCAACGACACCCGCCCGCGCATCTCAACGTATTTCCTGTTCAACTCATGCCACACCGGCTTGCACTTCGGCTCGACATTCTCAACGAAATCGAGAAACGCTTTCTTCCGCTCCTCCGAATCGGTCTGACACGTCATCTTCACGTATCGATCCGTCCCCTCCTCATCCACGCACGCAGACAGCTCGCTCCAATCCAGCAGCCATTCATTCAACTGCGGCGGTGTCTGCACGTTGGCTGACCGAAGATGCGCGCAATAGGGTTCAATGGACTCCCATTCCGAAAGCGTCTGGCCTGGTTTCACATACTGCCGTTTGTATTCCGCGTTGGACATCCTTTATCCCTTCAACAATCCCTTTTCCTTCGCCTCCGAAACGATCGAGCGGGCGGTCCCCCAGTCAAGCCACTGCTCAAACCACCAGAACAACTGCTTGTATCGGCCAAACCGTTCGTAAATCTCTCGCACGCGCTTCTCCGAAACGACCTTTCCACCATAATAGGTGTCCGAGACAAACCGAATCGTCCAACTGTCCACCGACATATGCTCGTAATGTCCCAACAACCCCAGCAGAAAATGCGCACTGGCAGGACCGACCCCCCTGATCTCCGTGAGCCGCGCGTAAACCTCTTCCGTAGACCCGGTCCGGGCCAATTCCTCGATCGCCGACTCACAAAACGTCCCGTCCACTGCCTGACGACACAGCGTCAATATCGAATCCGCCCGATACCCGAGTCGAGCCACATCCACAAGGTACTTTTCGCCCGCCTTCAAAATCTCGCGAGGTGTAGGCCACGTCGTCAGATTCCGAAACTCCCGCATCCCCACTCCCAACTGCGCCACACGGTTGATCATCTTGACCGCCTGCGTCCAGTTCACATTCGTCGCGCAGATGGCTTTCACGACATTCTCGAACATCGACGCTGACCGCAACAACCGACCCGCCCCAATCGTCGGCAACACCGTCAATCGCGGGTGATCGACCACCATCGTATGAAATTCGCTCAGGTCTGAATCACGCTGCAACATCCGCGCGACACGCTCCCGCGCATCGGCGACCATCTCGTCGTCAACAGCGTCCGCCTCCGCCTCCACCACCACCCGCACCCGCGACCCGGTGATTGAATTTCCGGATTGAGTCACCGAAACCCGAACAGCCTCCCCATTCATCCGCTCAATGACCTGCAGGCACGCACCACCCTCACACCACGAAATCGGCGCACACTCGTGCCATCCGTGGCTCAGCACCGTCGCGCGCAGCGAGAATGGTTTGGGCATTGAAATGTGTGTCGTTTGTATCTCCATCCGTCAAACCAAAGCATAGGCACCATCCCGGCAATCGCAAACGCGTCGGCCACGTCGCCGGACCAGCCCAATCCATCAGGCGAATCAGACGCGGAAATGAACCGAACGAGATTCAGGAGGCTGAAATCAACCCCCGAATAAAGACCCACTGCACAGAAATCGAGCAAATGAAGGTTTCCAGGCTGTGGTTTTTTGACCGAGCCTTCCACAACTTCATGTGCCGTCAAACCTTGTGTGAATGTTGTAGGTTTTCACGGATTTTGTTTGACGACACCAATATGTTGGGGTAGAAATGACCTTTGCCCCAAAATCTGGTGTTTCGCGTTGGGATACGACACTTTCACCCAACACCGGCCTGTGAAAAGCGGCTGGCTCGAACGCGAGATGAGCGCGGGCAACTGGGCGCGGAAGGCGGATCAAAACGCCACGTCAACGGGAATCGTACAAATTGCAACAACCCGACGCGAGTCGTCGGATTTCGATAGGGAGTCTGGTTGATGGCGAGGCTGTTGGAGAGCCGGGAAGAGTTGTCCGTCGGGAAGACAAGTGCGGAGGTCGCTTGTTTCTCGGAAAATGCACGCCGTGTGCTCGAGGCGCGGTACCTGAAAAAGGACGAAAGCGGGCGATGCATCGAGACCCCTGAAGATATGTTCGATCGCGTAGCCGATGCCGTCGCAGAGGCGGAAACGTTGCACGGTGCGGATCAATCAACCCGCAGCGAGTGGAAGACGCGTTTCTACAACCTCATGGTGACCCAAAAGTTCATGCCCAACAGCCCGACGCTCATGAACGCCGGGCGGGAAATGGGCATGCTCAGTGCTTGTTTTGTGTTGCCGGTGCCTGACAGCATTGACGGCATCTTCGACTCGATCAAGCACACCGCTTTGATCCAGAAAGCGGGCGGCGGCACCGGTTTCGCATTCGACGAGCTTCGACCCACCGGTGATTTCATCAAAAGCTCCGGCGGCAGGACCAGCGGACCCATCAGCTTCTGGCGCGCGTTTAGCGAAGCCACCAACGCGATTCAGCAGGGTGCATTCCGCCGCGGCGCGAACATGGGCATGATGAACGTGGATCATCCCGACATTCTCAAGTTCCTCCACGCCAAGGAGGATTTGTCGCAGTTCACCAATTACAACATTTCCGTGAAAATCCGCGACAAGTGGATGGACAGCTTTCGCAGTGATCCGAATTCGCTCCATGTGTTGCGCAATCCGCGCAACGGGCAGGAATTCTACATGCCACGCGATGTCAAGGTGTGGGAATACGATATTGGCACGCTTGTCCCCGTCGAGAAGGCGGATGTCCGGACCGGCGAGTTCTACACCAGGCAGGATGTCTGGAACATCATCATCAGGAACGCGTGGCGAACCGGAGAGCCGGGGGTCGTGTTTATCGACCGGATCAACGAACACAACCCAACGCCGCACATCGGCGAGATGCAGGCGACCAACCCCTGCGGCGAGCAGCCATTGCTGCCGTACGAAGCCTGCAACCTTGGCAGCGTCAACCTGGCCAGGTGCATCAGAAATCCGAAAACACCCCAGGCGGACGTCGATTGGGACGCACTGCGGACGACGATTCACGAATCGACGCGGTTCCTCGACAACGTCATCGATGCCAACCGGTACCCGCTTGCGGAGATCGACTCGATTTGCAAGGGCAATCGCAAGATCGGACTGGGCATCATGGGATTCGCCGACGCATTGTACATGCTTGGCGTGGGATACAGCACCGAGGAGGGTGTTGCGTGGGGTGAGCGATTCATGAAATTCGTCCACGAGGAAGCCCACAACTACAGCGAAAAACTCGCCGGACAGCGAGGCTGCTTTCCAAATTGGAAGGGTAGCCGATGGGAGACGCAATTCAATCGTCCTATGCGAAACGCGTGTTCGACGACGGTCGCGCCAACCGGAACGATCAGCATCATCGCTGGTTGCTCCTGCGGTGTGGAACCGCTTTTCAATCTCGTATTTTACCGCAATGTGCTGCGAGGACAGAATCAGGGCAAATCGCCCATGGTGGAAGTGAACCCGATTTTCGAGGATGTGGCTAAATCGAATGGGTTCTATAGCGAGGGGATGATGGAACGCGTCGCCACGGAGGGCACCCTCGCTAACATTTCCGAACTTGATACCGATATCAAACGAGTGTTCGTCTGTGCACACGACGTCAAACCGGAATGGCACGTCCGAATGCAGGCTGCCTTCCAGCTCCACTGCGACGCTTCGATCAGCAAGACCATCAACTTTCCGACCACCGCCACCGAAAAAGATGTTGAAACGATTTACCGTCGTGCCTATGAGCTTCAGTGCAAGGGGGTCACGGTCTACCGCGACGGTTGCCGCACATGTCAGCCAATGAGTTTGAAAAACGACGTTCAGGCGGACAAGGAAGAGAGCAAGCTTACCGTGCCCGCTCCCCGGCCCACGCCCGAGCCTCAGCCACTGCGTGACATTGCCTGTGCTGTGCGGATCCGACAGATCACGCCGTTTGGCAATATGCATGTGCAAATCACGGTCGATCCGAAGACCGAACGCGAACTGGAGGTTTTTGCTCAGCTTGGAAAGGGCGGTGACCTCGCCACCAGTGATTTGGAAGCCATCTGCCGTATGGTCAGCTTGTGGCTTCGTTCCGGAGGCAGGCTTCACCATGTGATCCGCCAGCTCAAGGGCATCGGTTCGTCGCTCCAGATCCCCACGCGCGAGGGCAAGATTCGAAGCCTCGGAGACGGATTGGCGCGGGCGCTCGAAAAGTTCGCGCGCGCCAAATCGAAATTTGGTTTGGAAAAACTGATCCTCGGCGACTACGATCCCGCCGAGCTGAACAACGATTGGGCACAGTTTCACGGGTATGCCAATGGCGCGAATTCGTCAAACGGCAATGGTCATGCGAATGGCCATTCCAATGGAAATACCAGGGAGCAACCATCCGGGGTGGCGACGGCTGTCGAGGCAACCTCTCGGCTGCGCGATCGGGAATCCGGGATGTCGGAGGACCAGTACAAGGTGATTTGCCCAGATTGCCAAGGTCCCCTCCGTTTCGCCGAAGGTTGTGTAAAGTGCGAAGAATGTGGATTTTCACATTGCTAAAGGCCAACAAACGGGCCTGGTCGTCCAAAAACACTTCTTTTTTTTGGACAACATCACGAAAATCATGGAGAATGTCCCAAGAAAACCCCGGTGGTTTACCGATATAATACCACGCGTAAAGTGTGGCTGGTCATTATCCGGACCGTGCCGCGCTGACTTGTTGTTCTCATTTGGAGGGAATATCGAACCTTCCGCCAATGGCGGGGGTAAAAACAATGGCTTCTTTCCCCTCCGGAAAGCACCGTCTACGTCCTTCGGGGCTGGCGGTGCTTTCTTTTTGACTCAGGCATAACTCTCGATGCAGCACACCGACAAAAAAAGCAATCCCGCGATCGGAATTGCTTCGAGGTTGAACTCACTGGTAACCCGTCAGGCTGAGGTGCCGACGCGTGACAGCGTCTGCTCGATTTTCTCTGCCATCGTATCGGTCGAGAAGGGTTTGACGACGTAGTTGTTGGCACCGGACTGGATGGCCTGGACGACGCGTGATTTCTCAGCCTCGGTTGTGCACATGATTACAGGCGTCGTATTCCCCTCGGCGCGAATGGTCTTGAGAAACGTAATCCCATCCATGTTCGGCATGTTCCAGTCAAGCAATATCAAGCCGGGATTTTCGCTGTTAAGCTTTTCAATGCCCTCGACACCGTCCGCAGCCTCGGCGATGTCCTCGTAACCCAGACGTCCGAGAATGTTCTTCTGGATGTTGCGGATGGTTCGCGAATCGTCGACCAACAGTATTTTCATGACGCAGCTCCGACCACGGCTGGTTTGTCAATCTTCAGTGCAACCTCGACCGTAAAGTGTCCCATCGGTGCGTCGCAAGGAATGACCAGGCTCGGGTTTGCTCTCGAGCCAACGACCTCGTGGTTAGCGCCGACGATGACGCTCGGCAACGAGATGCTCGCATTCATGCCCTCGAAATTCGACTTCGCCCCACCCGCGACCATGTTGGCCAACTCGCCAAGCGCGTCAGCGAAGTCCGGGTCGTCCCAGGTGAGTTTCGCTCCCGTGAATGTTTCCGCGACCGCGATGGCGACGTCCTTGGTAAACCCGAGGATGACCACGCCGGTCACATCGCCCGACAGACCGATAACGCCGGATACATCGGGGCGATCGCATTTGGGCGTTTTGAGAAAAGGCTTTCCAACCGTCACTTCCGTTTGAAGCATCGTGTTGAATACGTTGGTGACGGATTTGACGAACGGATTGACGTATCGCACATCCATGGGTTTGCACTCTTCCTCAAATTGACCGCGACATCGATTGACTATAGCTGCGGCGTTGGGTGGTCCTGCCGATCTCTGATAGACATGTCGGTCAACGGGTTGCAGGACTTTCCCGAATCTGAACTGACTCGTCCATTGGTTTCATCGGCGCGCCTGTTCACGAACTATCGGACCTGGTTAAAACGCGCGAAGATGTCGCTGCGGGAGCGTTTTGCGGTTCTTGTGTCGACAAAGGCAGCACGAATTCGCTCGAATCGACCGACAGGATGACATGGTCCGCCGCGATCGCCAACACGACAGCACGGTCGATTTGCTGCCCCTCGGTCACCACCGTGTTGTTGACAACAGCCACGGATTGTCGGCCACCACAAAGGACACCTGAAAGTCGATATCGTGTACGAATGGACTCGGGCAGCGGCGTGCGTGTTATGGACTGTCCGGTCGTCATTACCTCCGTCGATTTGCGACCTGGTCGCACGATTGTCGTTTCTCCCGGTATTGACGCGGAAGGATTTGATACCGGCAACCCGTCGAAAACACCCAGGGGTTGCGGCGACTGTGTGGTCAGCAGCAGAATGATGGCCGCCGCCGCCAACAGGATGCCCAACCAGAATGCGATGGAACGCAGGGCGTTTGGCTGTCTTGTGTTCTGATCCGCTTCTCGAGCCTGCACGGACGGCGAGCGCAGCGCGTTGTCGAGCATTTTTCGCGAGATATCCGGATTCGCCGGCGTGCGCGCCTGCTCATGTCGTTTCCGCTCCCGTGTGAGCGCGTCGGAGATAAGGCTCATGACAGTGTTCCCTGTAGTTCCTCGATGGCAGCTTGCACATGGTCTTCACTGATGATGTCCTGTTGATGGGCGTAGGCTGCCAGAAGGGACATATCGCTGACGGCGTTGACCAGTCGAGGGATGCCTCCCGTTCGTTCGTGAATGGACGCGATGGCTGACTGCTCGAACCGGGGTCGCCCGCGACCGCCCGCGATCGACACGCGGTGATCAACATAATCAGACAATTCGTCGGTTCCGATGGGTGCGAGGTGATAGCGAACCGTGATACGCTGTCGCAATTGTCGCAGCCTCGGGTCCGACACCTTCCTGAGCAATTCGGGTTGCCCCGCCAGGACAATCTGCATCAGTTTGCGGTCGTCTGTTTCGAGATTGCTCAACAGTCGCAATTGTTCCAGCAGGGTCAGCGTCAGGTGTTGGGCTTCGTCGATGACAACAACCACGTCGCGATCGTTGGCGGCTTCCTGCAGCAACAGACCATTTAATTGCTCGCCAAGCGCCAACCGATCGCCCTTCGCATCGACCGAACCAAGCTCGTGCAGGATGGCCCGCATGAGTTGTGCTTCTGACAGACGCGGATTCAGGATCAGGGCGGTTCGCGTCTCGTCGCCAAGTCGGTTCAACAGCTCCCGACAGAGCGTCGTTTTTCCCGTTCCGACGTCTCCCGTCAGCAGCACGAACCCGCGACGCTGACGCACACCGAATTCGAGGTAGTCCAGCGCTTTGCGATGCGTCTCAGACAGAAAAAGAAACTTCGGATTGGGTGTGATGTTGAAAGGCTGCTCGGAAAGACCGTAGAAATCGAGATACACCGGCGTTGCTCCGTTCGGTTATCGGTCTGAAGGTGCCTATAGGACTTCGGAAGGTTTCTCCCCCATCTTGACCGGGAATTGAGGTGCGGTGATTCAGACTGACCTGGGCATGATTATCGGTCCTTGATCGCCTATGATCTCAACGGATGGGTTTCGTTGGTCGATGTTGCCTGGAACCTGTAAACGGATGAAAGGATCGTGGCGTGATGCAGATGGCTGAAACAATGACACGGACAGAAAATCTTCCTGATATTACAACCGAGGTACCGAAACTGATCACCCCGCTCCCGGGGCCTGTCGCCAGGAGTTACATCGATCGCGACCATCGCGTGACCTCCACATCGTACACGCGTGATTGGCCTCTGGTCGCCCATCGTGCGATTGGCAGCGCCGTGCAGGACGTGGATGGCAACGTGTTCCTGGACTTCGCAGCCGGTATCGCGGTTTGCGCGACCGGTCATTGTCATCCGGTCGTGGTCGACGCCATCAAGAAGCAGGCGGAACGCCTCATCCACATCTGCGGCAGTGATTTCTACTACGACCCGATGGTGCGACTGTGCGAATTACTGGCTGAGATCGCACCAGGCAGCGACCCCAAGCGCGTCGTGTTGACCAACAGTGGTGCGGAGTGCGTGGAGTGTGCGATGAAGCTCGTTCGCCACGCCGCCAACCGCAAATGGATCATCGCGTTTCATGGCGCGTTCCACGGTCGAACGATGGGGGCGTTGTCGCTGACCAGTTCCAAGGTTCGTCAGAAGCTCGGCTTTGGTCCGCTGATACCGATGATTGCTCACGCACCCTACGGCACGCTGGACGGGATCCACGATATTTTCAAACGACAGGCTGCCCCGGAAGAGGTGGCTGCCATCTTCGTCGAACCGATGCAGGGCGAGGGCGGGTACGTCGTTCCCCCCGCGAATTTCCTCAAGGACCTGCGGGCGCTTTGTGACGAGCACGGCATCCTGATGGTCATGGACGAGATTCAATCGGGCATCGGGCGCACCGGCAAGTGGTTCTGCTGCGAGTATTCGGATGTCGTGCCCGACGTCCTCCTGTCCGCCAAGGGCCTAGCCAGTGGCATGCCGATCGGCGCGGTCATCGCGCCCGAGCGCATAATGGATTGGCCTCCGGGTGCCCATGGCAGCACGTTTGGTGGCAATCCTGTCGCGTGTGCAGCCGCCGTCGCAACGATCGAACTCGTAAAATCCGAATACATGGACAACGCAGTCAAGCTCGGCGACGTTCTTATGTGCGAATTGAACAAGCTCGTCGAGCGGAATCCGTCGATCGCGCGTCCGCGTGGGTTTGGGCTGATGGTCGGTGCAGACGCGGTCGGACCGGACGGGACGCCCTGTCAGCAGGTTCGAAATCGCATCGTCAACGAAGCCTTCCAGCGTGGTTTGATTCTGCTGGGCTGCGGTGATACGGGAATACGGTTTGCACCACCGCTCTGCATAACCGAGGACCAACTCAAAAAGGGTCTCGCGATTTTCGAGGACGCCGTCAAGTCGGTCGCAGATAACGGCAGGCAAACAGCATCAAAAAGCGGACCGACACCCAGCGGAATATGATTTCGCGGTGGGTGGCGTAACCAGAGCGTTCCCAATCTGATGTAGCGTCACCCCTTGTGGGTGACGGGAAAACCAGACCATGCGTCGGGTGGCCCATGGCTTTAGCCGTGGGGGAGTCGAATCCAGACCCGCCATCGAGTCCCCCACCTCTAAAGAGGTGGGCCACCCGTAATGATCGGGACACCATGGGCTGATGATGCACAAACCATCTGTCATGGAGCACTGGCAAACGATCAAACAGCGCGTCCTACCGTCGCGCGGGCTGACGTTTCTTGATCTTGATGTCGCGGTTGTTCTTCCGCTTGCTTTCGAGGGCTTTCCTGGCTTTTTCCATGTTGGCGACCTTGAAAATGCCGATGGCTTTCCCGCCCGCACCGGAGGTGCTGCAATACATGTAGCTGATGTTGCACTTGGCCGACGCGAGTTTCTCACAAACGTCCGCAGCCGCCCCGGGTTTGTTCGACATCTCCACCGCCAACACCGTGGCTTCGGTAAAAGTGAAGTTCATCTGCTGCAACGCATCACGCGCCCTCTCGACATCAGACGACACGATCCGCATCACACCATGCTCCATGGCGTCCATCATGGTCAGTGCGATGATGTTGACCTTCGCCTCAGCCAACGCACGACAAACCTGCGTCAACACCACCGGACGATTGACCAGAAAGACCGAAAACTGCGTGTGCGTTGCCATGTGTGTTCTCCAGGTTGCTTATTTCCACCGGACGATTTGTCTGCCGACGATGCGGCACCGCCAACGGCCACGCCATCAGGCAACCAAACGCCCACTGTCAGCATCAACATCGACTCGCGAAAAGGTCAGCCAACTCGTGTCAGCCGCTCCGTCTGCGCCTCCGTTTCATAACCGATAACGACAGAAGTGAAAAGAGGGTGGGCATCATCATGGCTGGTGCACAGAAACCCGCCGGCATTGTCGGCTCCATGGCGTCGCCACCAGTGCCGTTGTCCGGCATCATGCCATCATCGCCATTCGAATTGTCGCCCCCGCCGTCGTCTCCGACAGGATCGTCGCCATCGGTCGGCCTCATCCCATCACCGTCGTCGGGCGTCATCCCGTCGTCGTCGCCGTTCATGTTCATGTCGGTTCCGTCCCCCATGTTCCCATCGCCCGGCAGGTCGGTCCCACCGTCGCCAGCCATCCCGTCGTCACCGGTCATCCCGTCATCGCCGGGCATTCCCCCACCCGTACCGCCGCCCGTTCCACCACCGGAACCCCCGCCACCCGATCCACCCCCACCGGAACCGTCATCCCCACCGGTCGACGGACCGGTTACCGTCAACACCACGCTGCGACCACTGTCGATGGCCAGTACGAAAAAACCGCAATCGGCAATCACCGAGTCAGCCATCGCACCATTTCGGTCGGTCGTCGGAACGAAATCCAACGTCAGCGATGAACCCGCCGACGACGCGGCTGCCCGCACCGTCACCAAACCCAGGGGAACCGGAACGCCCGCAGGCACTGCCAAAGTGTCGTCGCTACCGACGGCAGGCGTCGCCTGCGATCTGGGAACACCTTCCACGACGAACCACAGCAGCGGATCCAAAAAGTTGGGCTGCAACCATCGGAAACTGACCACGTCGAGATCATCGTCGGCGAACAGATTGAGAAACACCCCGCAAAGATCGAAATCTGTGTCTGACGTATTGGTTACGCTGACGGTAATCTCCGTCTCTACCCCCGCTTCGATCGTCGTCGGCGAATACGACAGACTCACCTGCCCCATCACCGTCGTCGCCATCGCACCCGCCAACAACACACAAACCCGGCATTTCAATCGCATCGTGCATTCCTCTGATTCTCGATTTCACAACCAACAGGGATATCGGACCCAGCCCCGCCGTCACTGCAGACCACCTCCGCCAGCGTAACAATTGTAGGGCTGAACCAGGTGTGATGTCACCCTTAACGGCGATGATGGTCAGAATGTTGCCACCTTCGTCCGTCGGGACGAATCCGTGGATTCCGTCGGCAGGTGCTGTTCCGGGGAAATACGCCATGTCTCCGGACTTTCCTGCGGTTCCCGGGGTGGGGACCTGTTTTTTTGGGGGGGCGACCAGCCTGGAACGGCAGTGCTCAATAACGTGCCCCCCCGGACACTGGTCCTGCGAGTGGTCCGTCATCCCGGTCCGCGTCGCTTGATTGTTGCACTTTTGGGCGTGATAATCGCCCGCCTGCGTTCGCGCCGTCCGCGAGCAGTGACGCGCCGTCCGGACAGAATTAGCCCGGTAGGGCAGATGCTTGCACCTGCCGTCACCAAAGCCGCATTCCAACAAACCGGCGTCAATCGCAGAGAAGCAATATACATCCGGGACATCAGCAAAAACAATCCCACACCAGACAAGCGAAACACCACCACGCAGAACAACAGCCGATAGTTGCGGCAGGTGCGAGCGCCTGCCCTACACCGCTCAAAAAAAGGGCTGACACCGGAAGAAAATGTAGGCAAACACCAAGAACCCCTTGACCACGAACAGCCTCCTCATGGATATGCAAGCTGCGTCGCGGGTCCTACTCACAGAAGATATATCATACCTCGGGGGGAGCGTCCAGATTCCAAGTCGAATACTGGCCGTACGTTGACGCTGTCGAAACTTGCGTTGTCTTTGAAAACGGAATTATTGAGGAACACCCCGCGCCAGATTCACCACCCCGGTTATTTAGGACGCATTGCAATTGGGCACAGCTATTGCCAAAGTCATCTCCAACCAGTCTTGGATTCACAACCTGAAGGAACTCGTCAAGGGCTTTCTGAATGCCTCTCGCGATCGAATACAGATTCCTCGGCACATTGTTCAACTCAGATCTAGCGAATGTGATATGCGCCACACTCTTATCAATCCACGCCTTCCATTCGCACTCCTGATACACTGTCTCTATTGAACGTTGCATCTTTTGAAGCCGCTCATTACCCGCGTCTATGTAACAAAGGGCTAGAACGTCCTTGTCCTTCTTATTTTTCCGGAGGAGATCAATAAGCCCCCTCGCATGAATCAGAAAGGACTCGAGGTGCGCGCAGTAGCTTATGCTTTCTCGGTACGTTTTGGCGCCGCGGTGAATTGCTATTTGCAGTTCTCGCAATGTTCCCGCGAGCATCCAAATCTCGTATGCAACATGGGCTGATGCTTCCTTGAGTTGCCCAGAAGTCAATTTCATTGGATTCTCTCCTATCCGTACCGTCAACGAATCACTTCTTCCTGCTACTCTACCTGCAAGTGCTTTTCAAAAAAATCGGCCAATCGCGTGTAAAAGATGATTCGGTTTGCTTCTTTTCTGAAACCGTGACCTTCGTCGTCGAAAATCAGTAACTCCGCGTCCTGGCCTCTCTTTTTCATTTCCTTGTACAACAGCTCAGCCTCATAGACCGGGACGCGGGGGTCGTTCCTGCCGTGGGCGATCAAGACCGGGGTTCGGATGCGATCCACCAGATAAATCGGTGAAATGGACTCGAGGAATTCGGGATCGGTGAGTGGGCCATACTCTGCTTCGCGGAGTTTTCTTCGGTAGGCTTTGGTGCGTTCGAGGAAGGTCTTGAAATTGACAATACCGACAACGTCGCAGGCTGCTCCGTAGATTTCCGGAGCCTGCGTGATGACCGCCACCGTCATGAATCCGCCGTAACTGCCGCCATAGGCCCCGATCATTTTCGGTCGCGAATACCCATTGTCGATCAGCCACTTGGCGGCGGCGACGCCATCCTGCACGGAGAGCATACGCTTCTTGTAGTTGTCAGCCTCGAGATAGGCGGTGCCGTAACCACTGCTGCCGCGGACGTTTGGCGCGAGGACTCCGAACCCGCGCGACATGAAATATAGAAAATGTCGCGACAGACCGGGGCGGTACTGTCCTTCGGGGCCACCGTGATAGCTGACGATGAACGGTATCGGTTCGCCGCGTTCATGACCCGGCGGCAGGAAGAGAAAGGCCGGTATCTCCATGCCGTCGTTTGATTGATAGTGAATCAGCTCGGGCAGGGAGAAAGTGTCAAGGGCGAGGTTTTGCGTGTCGGCTTTGGTGAGTGCAACGGGTTTGCTGTCCGACTGGTCAACGTTCCATCGGTAAATGATGCCCGGTGTGATCGTGTTCGTCAGCGAGTAGAGCAGGGTCGAGCCTTCAAAGCGGACGTTGCGGACGAGTCCCCTGGGGATGTCGGGCGTTCGAAGCGGTTTGAAGCTTGGCAGGCTGAACAGGTGCAGTTCGCTGTAGCCATCGACGTTGACGGTGACAGCCATGATATCGCGTTTCTGGTTCATGACGGTGGCGTCGAGGTCGTGGTCGTTGAATTGCGGCAGGACGGGGATGAGATAGTTGCCGGAGACGTCGAGGCGTCTCAGTGTTGTTCGGTCGGACTGGTAGTCGGTTGTGACGTAGAGGTAGGTGTCGTTGTTGTCGTATCCGACGGCGTAGAGAGAGAATTTGTCGGACCGCGGCATGAGTGGCCTCGCACCAGTGCCGGTCAGCATCACCTCCCACAGATAGGATTCGCTGGCAGAAACGTAATGTCCGACGACGAGTTTTCGGCCATCCTCCGTGAAGTCGGCTGGGTACCAATATCCGGGTTTTTCCCAGATTTTTTCGTTGGATTTGTTTTCGAGGTTGTAGAGGTAGATATTGAAGTCGGATTTGTTGTCCTTGTTGGCGCGGTAGGCGAACGCTTTGGAATCCCGTTGCCAGACAACGGAGCCAAAGACGGTCTCGCGATCGACGAAGAGCGGTTTGACAACCTCGTCGGTTGTGTTCATGAGGTAGAGATCGAGTTGCTCATCGCCGCCGGTGGAGGCGGATATCGTGATCCACCGGCCGTCGTCGGAGACGGTGTATCCGCTGGCACCGTCGGCGAAGTTAGTCAGTGCGACGCCCTGTCCCGGATGTCCCGTGCGTTTGAAGATTTGTTGCACGCCGTCGTTAAGGTCGATGTAATAGAAGGTGCCGTTGGCGGCGAGGGTGCCTGACCACGGTGCGCGGATTTTGACGAATCGCTCGACGGACGCCTGCCGCGGGTCCATAGCCCGTTTTCGAGCGGCATTTTGGGCACATCCACCGATCGCGAATGCGGTCAAGGCCAAAGCGAGGCTGGTGTGATAGAATGTTGTGGATTTCACCGGTGTTCTCCTGAGACTGATACTGTCGTGTCATTGACTGTCATGCGACCATGATTATGAAAAATGACGTTGAAATGGCAAGTGTATCGGGAAACCCGGAACCGTTGAACGTCCTTTCTGACACAATGACGACAAGAACTGACATTCTCCGATGAGCTTCCTGATCGATTGGGCAACGCAGACGTGGGATTTGGTGGCCTGTTCGGCTGTGTGGTTGCTGTTCGGGTTTGCGGCGGCTGGTTTCATTTCGGTGTTGGTGCCATCGCGGTGGATTCTGAATCACCTTGGCGGATCGGGGATGATGAGCGTGTTGAAGGCGTCGGTGTTTGGGATTCCGCTGACGCTTTGCTCGTGCAGCGTGATCCCGGTGGCATCTTCGTTGCGACGTCGCGGGGCGAGCAAGGGTGCGACGGCGGGATTTTTGATCAGCACGCCGGAGATTGGGGTTGATTCGTTTGCGTTGTCGTATGCGCTGTTGGGGCCTGTGCTTGCGATTGCCCGACCGTTATCGGCGTTGGTGACAACGTTGATGGCCGGTGGGTTGATCGAGCGGTTTGACAGGGATGGTTCCGCGAAGGGAACGCTGACGCCCGATACGGATTCGTCGTGCT
Source organism: Phycisphaerae bacterium (assembly GCA_029260165.1). Taxonomy (GTDB): domain Bacteria; phylum Planctomycetota; class Phycisphaerae; order UBA1845; family UBA1845; genus OFTM371. The sequence goes on from JAJDDT010000039.1 coordinate 39,459, forward strand.
GTTGTGCGAATTCGGATGGTGGTGTCGAACCTGTCGAGGCGTCGGTGGATTGTTGCAACGAGACGGTTGAGGCGTCGGGAGACTGTTGCGGCGAGACGAAACCAACCGTTGTAGCGTCACCCCTTGTGGGTGACGGGGATGCGAAACGACGTCCGCTTGCAATCGCGCCGCCCACGAGGGGCGACGCTACAGAAGTCTCCACAAAGAACGCAACAAAACAGGCACAATACCGCAAGACAATCGCGAGCACGTCGGGGCCATCGATTGGATCGGCGATTCGTTATGGATTCGTGGACCTGTTGTCGGACCTGGCCCATTGGTTGGCGATTGGGTTTTTGCTGGCTGGTTTGGTGCAGGTATTGATGCCGGACGGTTTCCTGGATCGCTACATCGGTGACGGAATGCTCGCGAAGGTGGCCATGCTGGTGGCAGGGTTGCCGCTGTACATTTGCGCGACGTCGTCGACGCCTCTTGCGGCTGCCCTGATTGCTCAGGGTTTAAGCCCAGGGGCTGCTCTGGTGTTCCTGCTGGTCGGTCCCGCGACGAACGCAGCCACGATGACGGTGGTTTTCCGGGACCTTGGAATCAGGAGTTTGGTTATTTACCTTGCCAGCATAGCCGTGGTTTCGATGGTGGCTGGTGTTGGACTGGATGCGTTGGTGGGTGACGCGGGGATACCTGAGTCGGTTTTGGGGAAATCGGGGCACGGTCCGTCGACATGGAGCAGCGTGGCGGGGGTGACATTCTGCGTGTTGCTGTTGAACGGGCTTCGGATTCGATGGTCGAAACGCCGAAAGTCGTCGGAAAAAGCGAGTGGAGCGTCGTTGCCGGAGGGTCAGTGTCCGAATTGTCATTAGGGTGAAAATTCGGCCTGAAATCGGTATGGGATGTCGACAAACGGAGAAACAGAGTCGATAATAAGGATGGTATGGATCGATCAACGACCAATGTGATGCGACACGAGCGATTCACATGGCTTGCCAGGCGGACCCTGTGGGCGGTATTGTTTGGCCTGCATGCTGCGTGGGTGGTGCGTCTTGGTGTATCGGGCGACGCGACGGCGTTCCGACTCATCACGATGAGCCTGGGCGTTGGGTTCCTCGGGCTTAAGACGTTCGATGTGCCCTGGCTTCGGTTGTTGTGCACGCGGCGGGCGCTGGTGGCTGGCCTGCTGGTGGTGATCATTTTGCATGTTGGGGTGATGGATCGGGCGTTGTTCGAGCCTGGTGATTCGTCGCTCTGGTTTGTTCCCATTTTGGTTAGCCTGTCGGTTTGCCTGAAACCGCTGTGGGTGATGACCCGTAAGGTCGTCGTCGCGTTGACACGGGCGGCGAGTCATTTGCATATCTGTTCACGTTCCGCATTTCGCGAGTCGCTTTGGAAACTTGCGATTGGCGGACCTCAATTTCTACCGCACCCGCTCCGGGTGCTGCGCGGACCTCCCGCGAACGCTCAATAGTCGATTGTCTGGTTTGAATCTGGTGGTTTTTCGCCGCCGGTCGGGCCACGGTCGGATCGTTGAATTCCTCAGCGATTGGGATTGTTGGGTTGTTTGTTCTCGAACTATGTCATTTTGATGCAGTTGATTCGGACGTCCTGAGCGTTCGGACGGGAGGTGATCGTCGATGCGATGCGACGCACTTGTTGGATTGTTTGCGCTGTTGGCTGGGACGTCTGGTGTCCTCGCCGCTGAATTTTTTCTGATAACGGGAGTTGATTCCCTGCGCTGGCCTGGGGTGACACTGGATATCGAACCGAACCCGGGGCCCGGGTTTTCCGGCGAGATATCCGACGGAAACCGGTTGGCTGGTACCTCGGAGACGACCGGAATCGCGGAGTTTACGGGCAACGGGGACCCGATGTACGCGCCAAACGCGTTTGGATCGATGAGTTTCACGTTTCGACGCGGAACGGTGCCGATCCCGCCGTTCGGGGTTTCGCCCATCATGGCCATCGATTTCCTGGGTGGGCCTTTGCTTGATCTGGATGGTGATCCGGACAACGACGGGCGCAGTTTGGTGCCGATTGCGGGTGGGGCTGCCATCGAGATTCCGGGGTCGGACAGTCTGATCGAGTTGGAGTTCGATTTTGCCGGTGGGTCGGTGTCGATCGAGCGTTTCGACGCGACCGGCACGAACGTCGGTGGATTCAACATTGATGCGTCGATCGCGACGACGCTGACGGTGTTGGCGGGTACGGGCAACGACGGCGAGGTCGGCGATGCGATCAATTCAGAGATTGATACAAGGGTTGGATCGTTGACGATGTTCGGCGGCGACAGCGAAACGTTGACCGGCGTGTACCGGATCGACGACCTGGGTTTTGAGTTGTGGCAGGACTCGATCTCCCCGACGGCGGGCGCGACGTCGGTCTTCGGGACGTTTCAGTTTCTGGGGGCTTTTCGCGGTTGGGTTGTCGTGCGCGATGCGGAGACCGGCGCGTTTCCGACCTTGGCGGGCGAAGGGCTTGGTTCGACGCGTTGGCCTGCGGTGAATACGGATTTCGTTGGCGAGACGATCGCGACGGCCAATGGCTTGCAGGGCGGGTCAGCCACCATCGTGTCGCGGGCGGAGCTTGGCAACGCAGCCGATGAGTTCACCGTTATTCCGGGCAATGGTGGGTTGTCTCTGGAAGACGCCGACGGCGACATCGGGGCCTATTTCGACGACGTCGTGGTGCCCTTGTTGGACGCGGACGTTCTTAGTTTTGTCTATCTGGAGTCGGCGGGTTTCGGGACGAACAACAGTTTTGACCCGGTGTTTATAGATTCGGTGGGATATGACGTGGTGATATTAGCGTCGTCGCCCTGCGGGATTCGTCCCGATGCCGTGTTGGGGGATTTTGACAACAACGGTGCGGTGAATCTGGTGGACCTGCCGGGACTGAACGGCTGCGTGGCCGGCGAGATTTTCAACTGCACGTCGATGGATTTCGACGGTGACGACGACGTGGACCTGCTGGACGTTGGCGGGTTTCAGCGTGCGTTTGGTTTGTTGGTCGAACTGCCCGCTTGCGGGTTGTAGGAGGTGATGATCATGAGACGAATTCAATTATCGAACGAACGTCGCGGTTTCACCCTGATCGAGCTGTTGGTGGTCGTGAGCATCATCGCCATGTTGATTGCCATGCTCCTGCCGTCGCTGAAATCGGCCCGCGGGCAGGCGAAGCAGGTCGTTTGCAGCACCAACATTCGTGGGATCGGAATCGGAATATGGAATTACTGGACGGAGAACAACGGGCGCGTGCCTTATATTGAAAGTCCGATGACGAACGGGACCGCGATCACTCCGGATGGACCGAGCGTGGGTTTCGGGAATGAATCGGTGCCCGACGAGGAGTTGAACCCGTTCGACATGGAACGCTGGCCACAATCGCTACCGAATATTCTCATGCCAATGTACATGGGCCGGGATGAAAATGTGTTTGTCTGTCCGTCGGCGGTGAACGGTTGGCCTCGGGTGGGCGGGAAGTATCGGTACACCTACAGACCTGCATCCGCGAATCAGCCCAACGGCGACGTTTCCGCGGATGGGTCCTATTTTCGGGAGAATTTCGGTTTCCTGGATGGACGGATGTATCGCCGGCTGAAGATAAAACTGACGGGCAATCCGGTGGAGGATGCACAGCTTCTGGCGCGGAAGCGGAGCACGTTTCTGCGTGACATGATTTCGCGACGCGGCGGGTTTCATGGTCCGCACAAAAGGGGAATCAACGTCATGGATCGCACCCTGGCGGTGGATTTTTTCAGTGAGGAAAAAACGGTGACGTGGCTTGGGACGTTCGGAGGCGGGGTTGGGTTCTGATGTCGGGTGCGGTTGGAGATACAGGGCAGGTTGCGGATGCTGTCGGCGTTCGCTTGTCGCGATCGCTGCGGTGGTTTGTGTACACCGCGGCGGGTGCGGCCAGCACGGGAACGCTGCTGTTCTGCTATCGCACGACGTTGGGTGACTTCGAGAAGGCGATGATCACCGCGCATGAACTGACCGGTGACGCCGTCGTCCTGGCGATGGGTGTTTACCTCTGGTCGCACGTCGGACGGACGTGGCAGATGCGACGGGGACGATCTGTTTCGTGGTGGACGGGTTTGGTGGGTGGGTTGTGCTGGTTGGTATCAATCCTGACCGGCGTGTACGCACAGACGGCGGGAATGGGTGATTCGTTGCTGTTGTGGTGGGTTCATGCGTTGGGAAGTTTTGTTGGGATTGTGGTGGTTTGCTTTCACGCAGCCTACGGGTTTCGTGCGAGCATCTTGCAGAATCGAGGGACGATATGAATTTTTCAGATATTCCTGTGTTTTCGGCTTTCAGTGCGGGATCGGAAGTTGTCGTAACGATCATCGTGCTCTACACGGTGATTCGAAATCTGCGTGGGCAGCCTTTGCAATGGAAGTTGTTGGGACTGTGCTTGATGTTCGAGCTTTGCGTCAATGTGATGTACATGATCAATCGGGCGGCAGCTCACGATTCGGGAACGGTGTTGTCGACCAATTTGAAAATCATGTACGCGGTGCATGGGGGGCTGTCCCTGCTGATGTTTGTTGGGCTGGTCCTGTTGTTCCTGATTTCGACGTTTGATCAGAAAGTGGGGCACCCGACGTGGTTCCAGCGTCACGCACGGGGAACGTGGGCATTTGTCACGCTCTGGTTGATTTCGGTCGGCTCAGGCGAGGCGATATTCATTCAGCGGTACCTGCTCGCATAGCAGCACACCCGGATCGGAATGACTGACGGTGGCCTGCCCTGCGGTTGTGTCGGATGTTTGCTGATGCAGGGAGGCTTTCGTTTTCCTGTCCCTGGAAACGGCTGCCTATCCGCAGTCGATGATCGTCACAACCCCCGCTCAACCCGAATAACCGCAGGAAATCGTGCGAAAACAATAAAAATTGTGTGACGCTCCTGGCTCCCCGTCGCACATCGAAACCAATCCACCTCCGTTCCATTTTTGCCAATCGCCGCCCGACACCGTATGCTGACCCAACCTCGATCCGTGCATGGCGGAACGAGCAGGCGAGCAACGAGGCCCCCCGTGCCCCAGGGGTTCTCAGTAGTGCTGAACAAAATGCGATCAAAAGGAGACACGCATGAAATCTCGATCGAAATTGGCAGGCGTACTGCTCGCCACATTGATTTGCGCCGGATGCGCCACAACCCCTACCCGGGAACCGGAGCAAAAAGCCCAGGCCAAGGCCAAACCGGCTGCCACAAGACCAGTCGCGCCCAAAATCACCGAGCAAGCCCCGAAATTCAAGTTAGCCACCCTCGATAAGAGGCGTGAAATCGACTCCGACAGACTCGTGGGCAAGGAACCCGTCCTCTTGTTCTTCGGTAGCTATACATGACCACCCTTCCTGCGCCAGGTTGGCGCTATGGAGGAACTCTACCAGAACTACCGCGACGTAGCCGGAATCTACATTGTCTACATCAGCGAAGCCCACGCAGCCGACGACCGTTTTCCCGTTCCCTACGCCACCAATCTGAACATCAAGGAGCACACCACCTACGGTGAGCGATGCGACGTTGCCAAACGATTGGTCGCAGACAAGAAGCTGACCATTCCCTGCCTCATTGACGAAATCGACAACGGCGTCGCAGACGCCTACCAGGCTCTACCCGATCGCGTCTACCTGATCCGCAAGGACGGCACCCTCGCGATCGCAGGCAACCGGGGCCCGTGGGGTTTCAAACCCGCGCTGGACGCAGCCGAAGACTGGCTTGCGAAATACAAAGCCACCGGCGTCGAACCTGCTCCCGTCCCGCTCGTCGACGCAAGGGCAAGAACACGCGAGATCAATGCCAAAATGATGTCCGCCTATCGCGGCGGCGACTATGACAATGCCGTCAAATACGCCACGGAATTGCACAAACTCGCTCCACGAGATTCCGGTACTATGTACAATGTCGCCTGCTTCCAGTGTCTCGCGGGCAACCACAAGGAATCCTACGGTTGGTTGCAAAAAGCCATCGACGCAGGTTACGACGACGTTGACCACCTCGTCGCCGACGACGATTTCAAAGCCATCCGCAAGGAAAAGCGATTCCAGGAAATAGTCAGCAAACTACGCAATAACGGCGAAATGACACAATAACACGCAGCGGTCAGAAGATCGCAGGCAACAGCGGCAACATCAAAATCGACGGCGACGTCGGCGACGTGGACGTGCGCGCAGAAATCTTAGAGGGTGTGTGAGAAGCAAGATCATCCTGGTTTTAGCCGGTGAATCATCAGATTGATCATGGTCAATAGCACCATGGCTTCGCTGCTGACGGGCAACATTTCGTAATCTTTGCTCATCCGACGGTAACGGCCAAT
>JAJDDT010000040.1 GCA_029260165.1 Phycisphaerae bacterium
GCCGGCGGTATTCGTCGTCGAATCAGATTCCACTGCGCGTCCGTCAAGTCGCTGGGATAAGCATTCCTCGCCATGGATCAGGCACTCCTTGCCAATTTCCATCCTTATCGGCGATATCCCTGCTTCTCACACACCCTCTCACTGAAATCGGGGCGTACTTTGGATGATTTACCGGCATCCTTATCGCGTAAGTTGCGGTACCTGTCTATTCGAGGGGGTGCGCATTGGGATAGCGAGAAAAATCCAATCGCGGGGTTTCCGTCGCTTCATTATCTTCAGGTGTTTGGTTTTGAACCTTTCGATTGTGCGTGGTTGGCAGGCTGCGATGACCTGCGGTCTCTGAGGCTTTATTCGGCGCTCACGAATGTAGACGAGTTGACATCGCTTGGCGAGCTTCGCCACTTGTTTCTTTTCCATAAAACCAAGATTTCGGATATCAGTTTCGTGGGAAAGATGAGTCAGTTGCGCGGGCTGGAATTGTGGGGAACGCAGGTGACTGATTTGTCACCCATTGCGGTGATGCCGGAGTTGGCCTGGGTGGAGGTGTCGGGTCCGGTGAAGAAATTGCCGGAGGGTGTGTTGCCGTCGTTGCGATACTTGAAAGTGCTCGGTACGGACATTTCGGATGAGACGGCGGCGTCGTTTCAGGAGCGGAATCCGCTTTGCACGGTGAATCGACGTTGGGATGAGGCGCTTGCTGATGCGCTGGCGGGTACGACGAAGATTCGTGTTTGCATGGTTGGAAACGGACGATACGGGCTTGGGGCGAATGTTCATTTTGAGGAGACCGATCCGAACGAGATCAGTGGTGTTATTGCGGGCATTTCGGTGATTGAAGGACGGGGCGCGTCAATTTGTCAGTGTTCCGGGTCGCTGACGTTTGAATTCCATTCCGAGGATCGGCTGATCGAATCGGCCACTTATCATCATGGAACGCGCTTGCGTTGGCGCGGGTGGTCCGGGGATGGTCGGTTAACGGATGGGAGCGCGGCACTGCTGCGGCGATGGTTGTTGCGGAATGGCGTGACGGTTCCGTAGGTGCCCACTTGATTCGGCGAGGTAGATGATGTTTGGTCGGCGCTTGGTACGGTTGCTGAAGGTGCTGTGGTTGGGCGTTGGCTTCGCGTGGGGGGCGAGTTATGTATGGATTCCGTCATGGTATGGGCGAATAAGTGATGGGGATGGGGCGTATCTATATGAAGAGCATTGGGGCGGGTTTGCTTTGGTTGACGGGTTGTTTTCGGTGCGGGGTACGCAGGTGTTTGTCGATGACCGATCGGCGACGCGTGCTCAGAAAAGATTTGAATTCAGGCGGAGATGGGGTGGGGGCGGTGTTGAATACTCGATGGTGCGGGACGTTGCTAACGTAAGGATGTTGGAGCGGCAGTTGAATATTCAAATACCGCTTTGGTGGATTTTTGTCGTGACTGGTTTGCCGGTTGGTGTAGCGTTTGGGCGGGGGCCTTTGCGTGCTCGGCGGCGGAGGCGTCAAGGGCTGTGTGCAAGGTGTGGATATTCGTTAGAAGGGAATGAGTCAGGAGCTTGTCCTGAGTGCGGACTGCGAGCTGGTTGAGGATTAACGGTTTGTCACGGTGTCCAATTCGACTCCCCCACCCTTAAAAGGGTGGGCCACCCGATTACATCCTAAACACGCTTTGGGTTCTGTTGGGGAATGGGGCGTTCAGGGCGGCGGAGATTCCCAGGGCGAGGACGGTTCTGGTGTCGGCGGGGTCTATGATGCCGTCGTCCCAGAGTCTTGCGGTGGAGTAGTAGGCGCTTCCTTCGGTTTCGTATTTGTCGAGGATGGGTTGTTTGAATTCGGCTTCCTGTGTCTCGGTCAATGGGGTTTGTTTTCTGGCGGCGAGTTGGTCTTTTTTGACGGTCAACAATACGTTTGCGGCTTGTTCTCCGCCCATCACGGAGATGCGTGCGTTGGGCCACATCCACAGTTGGCGAGGTTGGTAGGCTCGGCCACACATGCCGTAGTTCCCCGCGCCGTACGATCCGCCAATGATGACGGTGAATTTCGGGACGCTCGCGTTTGAGACGGCGGCCACCATCTTCGCCCCGTCCTTGGCGATGCCACCCGCTTCGTATTCACGTCCGACCATGAACCCCGTGATGTTCTGCAGAAAGATGAGCGGGATGGAGCGTTGGCTGCAGAGTTCGACGAAGTGGGCGCACTTCTGTGCGGACTCGGAGAAGAGAACGCCGTTGTTCGCGACGACACCGACGGGGTAGCCCCAGAGGTGCGCGAAGCCTGTGACGAGTGTGGAGCCGTAGAGCGCTTTGAATTCGTGGAAGCGACTGCCGTCGACAATGCGGGCGATGATCTCGCGGACGTCGTAGGGTTTGCGGACATCCTTCTGCACGATGCCGTAGATGTCGTGCGGGTCATACTTTGGTTCTTCGCGCGGATGGGTTTGCAGGTGTTGCCTGGATGGTCGGTTGAGGTGAGACACGGTGTTGCGTGTGATGGCCAGGGCATCTTCGTCGTCGTTGGCGTAGTGATCGGTGACGCCCGACGTTTTGCAATGGACGTCCGCCCCACCGAGGTCTTCAGCCGACACCTCCTCACCGGTGGCGGCTTTGACGAGCGGCGGTCCCGCCAGAAAGATCGTACCCTGCTGTTTGACGATGACGCATTCGTCGCTCATGGCCGGAACGTAGGCACCACCCGCGGTGCAGGAACCCATAACGACGGCAATCTGTGGGATGCGCATGGCGGAGAGTTGGGCCTGGTTGTAGAAGATGCGGCCAAAGTGGTCTCGGTCGGGGAAAACCTCGTCCTGTTTGGGTAGAAATGCGCCGCCGGAGTCAACGAGGTAGATGCAGGGAAGGTTGTTTTCGCGAGCGATTTCCTGGGCGCGGAGGTGTTTCTTGACCGTGAGGGGGTAGTAGGTTCCGCCCTTAACGGTAGCGTCGTTGGCGACGATGACACATTCGGTGTTTTGGACGCGTCCGATGCCTGTGACGATGCCCGCGCCGGGTGCGTCGTTGTTGTAGAGGTCGAGCGCGGCGAGCGTGCTGAACTCGAGGAATGGTGAGTCGGAGTCGATGAGTGTGTCGATGCGGTCGCGGACGAGGAGTTTGCCTCGGGACGTGTGCCTGTCGCGGGATTTTTGTCCGCCGCCTTGTTTGACGGTGTTGATCTGATCGCGGAGTTTTGCGACGTGGGCGAGCATGTCGCCGCGGTTCTCGTTGAATGTCTGGTCATTCGTGTTGATCTTGGATTCGATGATGTCCATGGTGTTTGTCGCCTGAGTTCGGTGGCCTTGCCCAATTCCGGATTGGTCTGTCGGTGACGTTTTGGGCTTACTATAGGGGCGGCGGTGGGGTGTGTCATGTGGGGTTTTGGGGGTTGTCTGAGCCGGTGGATTGGGTAGGATGACGCGGTCGGGCGATTAGCTCAGCTGGCTAGAGCGCACGGATCACACCCGTGAGGTCGGGGGTTCGAGTCCCTTATCGCCCAGTCAATTCAGAACGAACCACGAGCCGGGGTTCGGGATTTTAGAGAAGTCGGTGTCACTTGCGGAGGCTTGCCGTGTTGCAAAGAAGTTTGCTGGTGCTGGTTGGGTCGTTGGTTGTGGTTGTTGGCTGCACTCCCGTTGTGCCGGGGGGTGACGATGGGGCGGTTGATGACCAACCATCGATGGACGATGGAAGCGGTGGGTCGGACGGTGGTGGTTCGGTTTCGGTCGGGGATTTTTCGCAACAGGCTTTCCTGGCGGCGTTTGATCCGTTTGGCGAGGATTTGTATGGGGACTCGGTCACCGTTTTCGGTGATATTGCGATGGTTGGCTCTCAGTTCAAGAACAGTTTGACGGGGATTGCCGATGTGTTCGTTCGCGTTGGCGGGGAGTGGCGATTCCTGACGAGGCTTGACGGCAGCGAATCGCGTTTTCCAGAGCAGAGTTTCGGTGCGTCTTTGGCGGTAAGCAATCGATACGGATTTGTCGGGGCACCGAAGTATGCGATTCCGTCGTCATTCGCGATTCAGACCGGGGCGGTTTATGTCTATGAGAATATCGGTCCGTCGTTTGAGCTGCGTCAGATTCTGACGGTCAATGATGCGGACGATTTCGAATTGGTCGGCAGCAGTCTTTCGTTTGAATCGGATCAGTCGCGGTTGATCGCCGGGGCGACAGGGCGGGGTGGTCGGCAGGGGGCGGCTTATGTGTTTGCCCTGGTCAATGACAGTTGGATGCAGGAGGCGCGGCTGGAGGCGTCAGATGGTATCGGTTCTGAGGAATTTGGTCGGTCGGTTGCGATTGATAAATTGACGGCTGCCTGCGGGGCACCTGTTCAGAATTTTGGGACAGGGGCGGTGTATGTCTATAGTCGCGGTATTGATTGGACGCAGTCGCAGCGGATTGTGGCGTTCGATGGTACGCGGACGGATATGTTCGGCAGCACGGTGGCTTTGGAGGGGGACACCCTTGTGATCGCCGCGGATGGAAAAAAACGACCCGGTGATGAGCTGCTGCGGGCGGGGGCGGTCTACATTTACGCGCGTGTGAATGGACAGTGGGAGTTGGAGCAGAAGATCGTGCCCAATGATGCAGATGCGGGGCTGTTTGGTTCTGCGTTGGGGATCAGCAACGGTGTCATTGCGATTGGGCTTGGGAGCAAGGCGCGTGTCGCGTTGTATGAGAAAGTAGATGGGACCTGGATCGAGACGGGGCGGGTCGCTCCTGAGGTTTCGACGACTTTTCTGGACTCGTTTGCAAATGCGTTGGGTTTTTCGGGGACGACGTTGATCGTTGGGGCGCGATCCGCCGACGTCGAGGGTCAGCGGGCGACGGGGGCTGCGTACGTCTTTGAATCGGACAATTCGGGCGGTGTGGACATTCCGGACGGTGTTCGGTTTTGAAGAACGGGAGTTGTGTCCCACCGACGCTTGACGGTGCATTGAGACGGCGAGACGCGGATATGGGTGCTGCAACACATGTCAAAAAAAACCGGGGCCACCCTTTTTAGGGTGACCCCGGCCTTTTTTACCCGGATCGAAGCTGGCGTTCGACCCGGGCACTCCACCACGCAGCTACCTACGCGGACTTCCTGCGACGCACGCGACGCGTCGATGATCCCAGGCCAAACAGACCCGCAGCCATCAGCGGCATCATGCCCGCACTGCCGACGCCGCAGAACACATCACCCACGACGGGAGGCTCGCGACGCTCGGGGTCTTCACACTCGTCGCCCACACCGTTGCCGTCCGTGTCCGTCTGGTCCGCATTGGCGGTCTCGGGACAGTTGTCCGCACAGTCCGGCACGTCGTCACCGTCGGTATCGAGTCCGTCGTCTTCGCCTTCGCACTTGTCGCAGGCGTCGATGGTTCCGTCACCGTCGGAGTCAACCTCGCACTCGTCGGGAAGGTTGTTGCCGTCGCAGTCCTCGCTCGTACCGTTGGCAAGGTCATCAGCGTCGTCGGTGCCGTTCCCGTTGCAGTCGTCGATCGGCTGCTGGTTTAGCGTGTCACAGACATCGCCTTCACCATCGCCGTCCGTGTCCGACTGGTCCGTGTTGGCGATCATGGGACAGTTGTCCAGGCAGTTGGGCACGCCGTCGCTGTCGAGGTCCGGAGCATCGTCCGCATTCGGGCAGCGATCGCACGCGTCGACGAACCCGTCACCGTCGCTGTCCACCTGGCACTCGTCCGGGACGTTATTTGTGTCACAGTCCTCGCTCGTACCGCCGGCAACATCATCAGAATCGTCGACGCCGTTGCCGTTGCAGTCATCGAAAGGCTGGTTGTTGACCTCGCACTCATTGCCAACGCCATTGCCGTCGGTGTCGAGCTGATCGGTGTTCGCAACGTCCGGGCAGTTGTCCCGGCAATCGCCGACCGTGTCGCCGTCGGTGTCGAGCGTGTCATCTTCGCCCGGGCACTGGTCGCATTCGTCGGTGACACCGTCGCCGTCCAGATCGCTGTCGCACTCGTCCGGGACGTTGTTGGCATTGCAATCGGCGCTCGTGCCGTCGTTCAGATCGTCGAGGTCGTCGACACCGTTGTTGTTGCAATCCTCGATGGGTTGCTGAACAGGCTCACACGCATCGCCGAGACCGTCGTTGTCCGCATCAAGCTGATCGCTGTTCGGTGTTTGCGGACAGTTGTCCAGGCAATCCGGTGTTCCGTCCTGATCCGAGTCGAGCAGATCGTTCTCGCCGGGGCACTCATCACACGCGTCGATGTTGCCGTCGAGGTCCGAATCCGTTTCGCACTCGTCGGGGACGTTGTTGAAGTTGCAATCTTCGCTCGTACCATTGGCCAGGTCGTCTGCGTCTTCGACGTCGTTGGTGTTGCAGTCATCAGCCAACTCGACGACAGGCTCGAAACCGCGACCGCGAAGGGTGAAATCGAATGGCCCAACGGTGTTCGTCGCGTTCGAGTGGATGAACACGCGGGCGGTTCGCAGATTCGTGTCGATCGGCTCGAACAGGATGCGGCAGTTGTCCGCGAACCCCTCCGGATTACCAGGAGGAATCGGCAGCCCGTTGACGTCTGAGAACAGGCTGAAACCCGATGCGTTCGCGACGACGTCCACCGCGATCGGATCGTCGAACACAAGGTCACCGTCACCGTGATTCTCGATGAAGTAGAACACAGCCAGATCCTGACCGAGTTCGACCTCGGGAAAGTCACTAAACCCACCCTCGGTCACCTCAACCTTGCCGAACTGGAACGCGGGCGTGATCTGGAAGACCTTGATGGACGCCTCGCCGGCGGGTGCCGGTTGCGACGCGATGCCGGTTCCCTGAATCGTGAAGGTGAACAAGGTCTCGTCCGTGTCATTGTTTGCAATGAAGACCGTGGCCGAGCGTGTTCCCGCCTGCGAAGGACGGAAGCCAATGTTGATGACCTGCGTTCCGCCGGGAGCGATGGTGTTTTCGGTTGGCTCGAGGTTGACGGTGAAATCGCTTGCGTTTGTGCCGACGATCTGGATCGTGGGTATTCCCGTCAGTTCGAGGTCGCCCGTCCCGTTGTTCTCAATCGTGAAAAAGAAGTGTTGATCGGTGTCGACAGTTACTTCACCGGTCACGAGTGTCGTATCCTGCTCAAGGGCCACCGCCTGGCCATTCTGAAGGAAGAAGTCGAACTCCGGCTCGTTGTCTTCATCTTCGCGACTGACGATCAGCTCGTATTGCTGCGGAACATCTGACACGCCTGACGCATCGACCTTGACGTGATAGATGCCCGACGCCGGTGCGACGAAATCCAACACGCTTTCTGAGTCCCCAGCTAATCCCGAATCAGCAAATACCAGTGGCTGACCGTTGCGCTCGAGCGACAAGCGAAGGTTGCCAGCGGACAGCGCGTCAATCGTCTCAAGCGGCGGATTCGGGTTGGCTACTGTCGGCTGGGCACCGTGCTCATAAGTGGTTCCCAGCGGATTCAGATCGATAAACAACCGCTGACCCGCCGTCGCATTGAATTTGTACCAGTCTTGTTCACCGCCACGCTCGATGACAACGCCACCGATCGACACCTGCGAATTGTCACCCGCAGCCACAGAACCGATCGGCGTAGCAGCCGCCGGCGAATCGTTCGACTCAACGACATCGCCGTACAGCGACGTGGCTGCCAGAATGTCGTCTTCCTGCGGACCGTCGAATGCGGCTGTCGCGGTCGGCTCCATCAACTTGGTCAGGTTGACGGGCATCACATGCATCAAACCCAGGCCATGACCATGCTCGTGGAGCATGATGTTTCTCAGCATCTGGAAATTTCCAGTCGCGTCTGCAAACGTTGCGATGTTAGCACTGTCCAGCAGCATGTCGCCGCCGACGTTGGGATAGTAGTTGACAGCCGCGATATTCGAGCCGACCGAACCGTCGATGAACCGCATCCCGATGCGGATGTCTCCGCGACCGGTTTCCGTCGCCGATGGCAGCAGTCCTGGCGACGTTCTGAACGGTGCACCGTCATCCGGCACTTCGACGTACCGGATGTTTGTCAGGTTCTGCCACTGATCGAACGCGGTGCGAACAATCTGCTCGAAGGCAGCCATGCCGCCCGGAAAATTTGCGTCCATCGTTGCTTCCAGATTGCACGAGGCCGCCGGGTCACCGTTGTTGGTCGTCGGAATCGTGACGCCGTCCGGGATGAAACTGTACGTCAGGAAGAAAGGCTCACCCTGTGGGATGACCGGGTCGCCTGCGGTACTCGTCCAACGCGATCCCTGGAGTTGAATCGCCGCCGCCGGTCCGCCAAGCAACTGCTCGTCGGGCAGTTGTTCGAGGAAACCGGAGAGCGTCTCTTCATCGAGATCGCCGACAAACATAATGCCCTGCTCGGGAAGCGACACGCAAGTGTGCCCCGGAGCAAACGCCTGGGCGGTTTGGGTGTGTTGCCGAGCGTGTTGCAACTCGGAAACGACCTCGGCAATCTTGGCCGACCGAGACGCCGCAACTGTATTGCCGCCGCGTGCCAGGACGCTGCCACCGCAAATGCCCGCCAACAACGTGGCTGTCAGCACCAAACGTCCGCAACTCTGATTTGTGTTCATTTTGTTCAACATGATCGAACCCCTTTTCAAATGGAGACCTGAGTCAGCACTCGCTGAACTCGTTTTTCAAAACCGATGGAGTGAATGGGTCTCTGCGGGGGCGGACCTTTCAGACTGGGGGCGGAAAAAGTCGAAAAAAACCATTTGGGAGGAAAACCCCACTAAAATGGTTCAGAATGCCCTGATTATCAGACGTTTGAAGAAAGGAAAATGGTTGGCAGGCTGCGTTATCGGACCTCGATTTCAACCTCGACGAAGTCGTAGCTCGGAATGTTGGTTCCGATCTGCCCGCATTGCTCGGAATCGACCTGGTCGCGGAGGATGTCGTTTTCAACCCGCAATCGAATGTAGTGGAACCCCGTTGCCAACACCGCCGCCGTATCGGCCTGGTTGGCGAGAATGGTCCCGGGTGACAAGCGGCATGGGTCGTCGTCGGTCGCGCCGTAGCTCCACACGGACGATCGGATCGTCGCGTCGGTTCCGGCCAGGCTGTCCGAACCGATCAATTCGACCGTTGCCGTCGTCGCATTGGGTGTGATTTCGACCAGAAATCCGGTTTCTGTTTCCGTCACGGCGGCTTCGTCGGACGAAACCCGGACGACGGCCGTTGGCCAGGACGAGGTGCATTCGACCACAACCTGAGCGCACTGACTCTGAAAAGCGACCCGTGCGACACCGGCTGGTATCACACCGTTCGGTGGAACGACGCACCCACTCGTCAACAGTGCAACAGCCAAGCTCAAGACTCGAAACGATTTCATGATCGCGACTCCTCCCGTCAACCCGCCCCAACCCTGGATGGCGACATCGACGTATGCAGGTAGAATCATTGTACGGTTTCACCCGACTGTCTGACCAGATCTTTTGAAACTTTTCGTTGCTGCGACACTTCGCGACGTCTATGCTTTGTTCGTGATGGTCTGCCTGCGACATTTTTTCCTGCTGCCTCTTTTTGCGACGATGGTCGTTTCGATCGGGTGCGCCCACGCGCCGTCCTCGATCACCAGCGTGCGGTACCGGTCGCAACATAACGGATCGCGCAATGCGCAATTCCTGCTCGTCGCCGATGTGGATCGGGGAAACCCGCAGCCGTCACCTCCGAAATCAGAACACGCGAATGATCGTTCGACTCCGCAGGATGAGAAGACGGAGTCGAGGAATATCAGGAGGCAACCTCGCGCGGTTTTGTACACCACACCCGGTGAGCCTTATCGTCAGCTTCTCCTGGCCGTCGTGGCGTCCAGCGTCGGATTGGTCGAGCCACAGAACTCGGCGAGGAATTCCTCCGAATCGACGGTGGCAACGGTTTCCGGCAGGATCGGGCGTTTGGGGCTGACCGCGCCGCCGACGCGTCTGGCAGGTCGGGTTACGAGTCGCCCCGGTCTTCAGGATGGTCCCGCCACCGGATTGGGATTCGCTCCCGCGGGGCGAAACGTCTTCACCCCGCAATTCAACCCGCTCAGCGGTCCGACCGGCCGATGTCAGGAGTTGGCCCGCACAGGTTTCTTCAACGGTAGTGCCGCCAATTGTCGGCGGTCGATTGCTGCCCGACGGCGATAGAACTTCGCGACAGATGGCCTGGAGTGTTATCAGCGCGCGGGTGGCCCACCCTTTTTCGAGCGACTTGTGCGCGAGGGGTTCGAGGAGTGTTTCAGATTTCCCTGTCACCGATGAGGGTGCGACGTTGCAAAAGCGTTGGGAACTGTCGGTGTGTCTGCATTTCATGTGACGCGCCTCCCGGGGTGGTGCGGATCGGAATTGGTCCGCGACCGGTCCCCCTATAAAGAACGCGCCGGGTGGCTGGAACTTTATTTTTCTTCGATCACCTGCATGCGCCTCGTGAGAGGGGGTGCGGCGAAGTGGGACTTGAATTTTCTCAGATGGTTTTGTGATTGATGACAGTTGGAGGCGTTCCTCGGTGTTTTTTCGATGAACGCCTCCGTCTTGTTTTCTCGCGGTTTGAATCGTGTTTCCCGGAGCCGTCTTGAGGCGAGCGGGTCGCGATGTGCTCGCCGATAGTGTTTGGTTGGCCCGTCACCCACAAGGGGTGACGCTACACTGACTCGGTCGTGCTTGTAAGGTGACGCTACATCATGTTTGAATGCACTCTATGGTTTTCTGAGTGTTTCGATGACGGCGGCGAGGGCATCTGCTTTGGCGATGGCTGTTTTTGCTTCGGACTTCGCGTCGTTTGCATCCTTTTTGGCGTCGTCAACCTCTTTCTTGTTTCGACTCGGGCCGAATCTGCTGGCGGCGGTTCCGACACCTCCGACGCCCAGCAACGCGAGGATTTCGGTTGGGGTAAGGTCTTTGAGTTTTTCCATTTCTGCATCGGTGAGTTGCAGTTCGTTTTTGAGGGTGGATCGGAACTCGGCGTCGTTCTGTTCGAGGCCTTTGAGCTTGTCGATGAGGGAGTCACTGGCTGAGGTGAGCTTGTCTCGGAAGGCTTGATCGAAGGAGTTGAATCGTTCGACGAGTTTGGCGTTCGTGTGGTCAACGTCGTCGGCGACGTCGGCGATGCGGTCTCTCAGGGTGGATTCGACATCCTTCATGCGGTCTTCGATGGATTTGATTCGGGATTGCGTGTCGGCGACGAGGGTGGCGACCTTGTTGTTGGTGGATTTTTCCTGCTGGTTGAAGAGTTCACCGAGAGGGAGGTCGATGCCGGTGAATTTCGCCAGCAGATTTCCGAGGACCGCCGCCCCCTGGTCGATGAGGGGCTTGAGGTTGCTTTCGAGTTCCTGGACTTCTTTGCGGAGGTCTTCAAGATCGACCGTGAAGTTTGCGCGCAAACCGCGGAGTTCGCTTGCGAGTTCGGGTCTCATGACGGCGTGCTGTTCGGTCATGTTGTTGTCGTGCTTGTCGAGAGCGTCGAAACCCTTGTCCTGAATCTGTTTCACGTCACCGATGGTTGGATACATCATGTCGGATGAGCAACCTGAGAGTGCGACGAGGATGGCGATCGGGGCGAGGATGGTTTGCAGGCGGATTGTTCGTAGCATGTTGGGTTCTCCCGGCTTGTTGGCCGACCTTGTTGGGGTTCGGCGCGCGTGTTGGAAAAGGTGGACATCGCGCCGCAGAGTTGTCACCACGGCGCGACGTCCCGGGTTCAGGACGCGACACGGTTCGAGCGTTCCGAAGTCGGTAGGCTGCTCGTCCCGGCTGACTCGCATGGTGGGGATGGTGTCGGGAGGTGACAAGGCGAAATGGTGAATGTGTTGTTTTAGGGCGTGACGGAATCTGTCACCCGGTATTGTTCGTCGAGGGGTGGGGCTGCTTTGGGTTAATGATTGTTTTTGCGTTCGATTTCATGCGGACGTTGGTTGGTATTCCCGTCACCCATGAGGGGTGAGTCTACTTTGGGTTGACGATTGATGGTTGCGGCAGGTGCGAGCACCTGCCCTACCGTTTGCTTATGTTCGATTCCGTGCGGACGTTGGTTGGTGTTCCCGTCACCCACAAGGGGTGACGCTACATTTGTTGTTGTGTTGATTGAGGAGTGTGGCGGTGGTGGATTTCAGGGTGGCGGTTGCGATTGATGCGTTGAATTGGTGGGTGAGGGATTCGGTGAAGTATTTTGTGGCGGCGCTGTAGTCGGCGTTCTTGTAGTGGTGGTAGGCGAGTTGGGCGTTGGCGGTTGCGGACTGTTGGTTGAGGGCGTTGCGGGCGTTGGCGGAGAGGTGGGGGTATCGTTTGCGGATGGTCTTGAGGAGGTCGCGGTGGGATTGTGCGTTGCGTAGTTTTGAGGTTCGGGTGATGGAGCCGTCGGTGTGGTGGTGCAGGGAGAGGGGTTCATTGACGAATCCGGCGCGGTGTTGTTTCACGATGTCGAGATAGAAAATCCATTCTGAGAATCCGTGGGGGTTGTCGGTGATGAATCGGATGTCTGCGAGGACGTCGCGGCGGACCATGCCGACGATGGTGGCGATGAAGTATTGTTGGATGAGGTAGTCGAAGAGGTTGGGCGGGCAGAGGTGGAGGTTTTGGCCTGCGGTTTCGGTGGGGACTTCGCGGGCGACGGGGGCGTGGGTGTCGAAGACGCTGGGGTGGTATTGGTTTTGGGTGTCGATGTAGCAGCAGTCGGAGTAGACGAGTCCGAGGTCGGGGCGTTTTTTGAAGAGGTCGAGTTGGCGTTGTAGCTTGTTGGGGAGGAATTCGTCGTCGGAGTCGAGGAAGGCGATAAATTGTCCGTTGGCTGCGTCGATGCCGGTGTTTCTTGCGACGCAGCATCCCTGGTTGACCTGTTCGATGTAGATGAGTTTTTCGCCCAATTCGCGTTGGTGTTCGGTGACAAGTTCGGTGGTTCCGTCGTTTGATGATCCGTCGATGATGATGAGTTCCCAATCGGGGATGGTCTGGTTGCGAATGGATTCGATCATGCGTGGGAGGGTGCGTTGGCTTTGGTAGGTGGGGACGATGATGGAGACGATGGGGTTGGGCATGGGGTTGGTTATCCGATGGCTGGTGCGATGTTTATTGGTAATTCCTGCGCTATTGAATGATTTTTCCAGATGTTTAGATATTCGTTTGCGGTTCGGTCCCATGTTAGTTGTCTGGTGTATTCGTAGCCTTTTTTGACGCGGGTTTGGGTTTCGTCGGGGTTGTTGATCATGTTGACGAGTTCGTTGGCGATGTCGTCGGGGGTGGCGGCGATGCGGATGTATGGGCTGAAGGGTTCGTTGGCGAGGTAGTCGTGTTTGATGGGGTTGACGTGGTGTGCGATGACGGGTCTGCGTCTTGCGAGGGCTTCGTGGATGGCGAGACGACCGGAGACGAGTGCGTAGGGTTGGTTGAGGAGTTGGTCCTGGGCGTTGGTGCGTTGGCCCTGGAATCGGACGGGGAGGTTTTCGGTCTTGGCGCGGGATTCGAGGGATTGGCGTAGGGATCCGTCGCCGACGACGTTGAGGGGGACCGTGATGTTGTGTCTTTTTTTGAGGATACCGATGGCGGAGATGTAGTCGTCGATGCCGGTGTCCCATTCGAGTCTGCCGATGAAGGTTGCGCCGGGGGAATCGGGTGGTTTGATGTACTGGAGTTGGTCGGCTGCGGGGGACAAGCCTTGTGGGATGACGGTGGTTGCGGGGGATTCGAGCCATTTGCTGATGAAGTGTCCGTCGTCGATGGTGGCGGTTGCGTATTTGGTTGCCCTTGCAGCACGGGTTTTGTCGCGGTTCGGAACTGGGTGTTGGATGGACAGGCCATGGCGGGTGAGGAAGATTTTTTTGTGTGGCAGGGTCCATCCGATCATGCGGCGGTATTGTTCGAGCATCATGATGTCGCTGATGTGGATGATGTCGGCGGATTTAAAGAGGTGTCGCAGGCGGAGGTGGTGGAGTCGGCAGCGGACGGGTGATCGGAGGGCTGGGAATCGGTGGATGGTGACGGATTCGTGGGTTTCGGTTTGTGGCAGGGTGTTGTCGTGGGAGCCTGTGACGACGGTGATGCGGTGGTCTTTGGTGATGAGTGCGCGGGCAAGTTCGTGGATGTATTTTTCGACGCCGCCGATTTTGGGGTGGTAGCGGTAGATGTAGAAGAGAATGTTCATGGTGTCAGGTGGTGGCACTGGTTTGGGGCGTATCGGGGTCGAGGTAGTTGATCAGGCTGTCGCGGTAGCGTTTGGGGTCGGACCATCGTTGGATCGTGCCTTCGAGGTATCCGACGAGGTCGGCGTAGGTGATGACGGTGTTGACGGCGATGGCGAGCGGGTAGGCGCGCCGATTGCTGAGTTTTTTGGCGATGCGGCGGGCTTTGTTATGGTAACCGTGGATGTGAAAATAGGTCAGCAGGGCAGTGGTTGCGAGCAGGGCGGCGGGGTGGATCGCGATGGCGGCGATGAGGCTACAGAGGATGACGATGGTGTTGCGGAGGTTGTAGCGGGATCCGTCGGCGTAGAGTTGGGTGTGTCCTGCGGAGCTTCCGTAGAATCGGAACTGTTTGTAGAGGGATTTGAAGGAGCCTCTGGGTCGCCAGTGAACGACGGCGTTTTGTGCGAAGACCCAGCGGACGTTCATTTGGCGGATTTTGTGGTCGAAGAGGGTGTCGTCGATGGCGAGGAAGTCGGGGTACTTTCCAGCGCGGTGCCAGAGGTTTTTGGTGAAGGCCATTGACCGGCAGGAGGGGTTGAAGGTTTCAGGGTTCACCGGGTCGAGGGCACCGCGCATGGTGGCGGTTCCGACGACGCGTTCGAGGAGGGTATGGGGGTCTATTCGATAGAATCCTGCGACGAATTCTGCGTTGCGTTCGTCGTCAAAGGGTGCGGTGATCTGTTCGAGCCAGTCGGGGTTGAGACGGCAGCCTGTGTCGGTGCTGGCGATGACGTCGCAAGTGGTGTTTTCGATGCCTGCGTTGCGACCCTGGCCTATGTTGGCACCGGGTTTTTCGACGAGTTTGATGGTGGGATCGCGTTTGGTGAATTCCCGGATGATGTCGAGCGTGCCGTCGGTGGATCCGCCATCGACGATGATCGTCTCGTCGGGTGTTCGCGTCTGGTGTTTCAATGATTCGAGCAGAACACGGGCGTTGTGGGCTTCGTTGAGGACGGTGGTGACGATGGCGACGCGCATCAGGCGACCTCCACGGGGGTTGGCGTGCCGTTGGTGCATGACGTGTTGTTGGTTGCATGACGTTGGCGGGCGTCTGTGAGAACGTCGCGCAGGGTTTCCTCGATTTCGATTTGTGGGAACCAATCGGTATGGGTCTTGAGTTTGGTTGGGTCGGCGAAGACGATTTCGGGGTCGTTGTCGCGGACGAGTTTCGGATCGGTTTCGATCCGGCAGTTCGTGTTGGACAATTCGCAGAGTGTGTTGACGATTTTCCGGAGCAGGATGGGTCGCCCGGTGCAGACGTTGTAGGTTTGGCCTGGTCGTCCGTGGTCGATTAGTGCGACGTAGGCGCGGACGATGTCGCGGACGTCGGTGATGTCGCGCTGGACGGTGAGATTGCCGACGCGGATGGTGGGGGGGAGTTGGTTTGATTCGATGCGCGCGATCTGGTCTGCCAGTGATGAGACGAAGTAGCCTGGGCGTTGGCCGGGACCTATGTGGTTTCCGACACGGGCGATCATGATGTCGAGGTTGTGGTTCCTGATGTACGAATGGGCTATGTTTTCGCCCATGACGCGGGAGGCGGTGTAGATGTCGGTGGGGGCGGTGGGGGTTGATTCGGTGAAGCCGCCGGTTGGTGGGGTTGATTGTCCGTAGACGTGGTAGGAGCTGACGAGCAGGACGCGGGCGTTGGGGGTGAGTTCTGCGACAGCGTTCAGCAGGTTGATCCATCCGGTGACGTTTGTTTCGGTGGCGAGTCTTGGGTTTTTGTTGGCGACGGCGGGCATGGATGCGGCGGCCAGGTGGATGATGTTTTTCGGACGTAGTTGTTCGATGACCTCGCGCGTGTTTTCGGGGTTGGTTGCGTCGCAGTGGACCCGGCTGATGTTGGGTTGGTCTGGGTTGAAAGGTGGGGTCGTCCGATAACAGGTTCCGACGATGCTGCTGGTTCGTCTTGCGAGTTGTTTTGTAAGGTGTTGGCCGGCGAAACCAGCCGCTCCGGTGATGAGGTATTCGGTCATTCTCGTTCGCTGCGTCGCGCGCGGGTTTCGCGAGCCTCTGTGGATTATCGACGGATGGAGGGCGTGATTTGATGTGTTTATCGGGGCGTCGTCCCGGGCCTTTGAGTTGTGGGATCAGGAATTGTCACAATTGGATGGTCGTTCATAACTTCCCTGTAGGCCGAATGTTATCGGCCCTTCGTACTCATTTGAGCAAGAGTCCGGCAGAAAAACCTGAAAAACAACTTGACCTATTTGTATATCCCTGCTAGGTAGTTTACCGAAGTGTATCGTATACCAAAGTTGAGAGGTTCGTTGCATGGAGTTCATCGCTTGTTCGGGTTGCGGAAGTCAACGTCGAACAGAACCCTGTCACGCCTTCTCTGTCACGCCTTCTCTGTCACGCCTTCTTAAGGAGAACTGAGATGTTGAGGAAACTGAGCTGCTTGTGCGTGTTCGCGACGGGTTGCGCCGCTACTGCGGGAGAAAACGGGAATCCGAACTGGTACATGAGACTGCCGAACGGGCTCAAGGATTTCGCCATGATGACAGAGGCCCACGAAGAGCTGGTGGCTGACGAAACGGTCGACAGCATCGTGGAGGCTGACGCGGACTATGACGTCCTGTTGGATGTTTTCAAGCCGAATGAGGTTCATCGTCTGGAACGTGGTTTTCAGGTTATGGGAAATATCGAGGGGTGGAAGTTGGTCGCGGCATCTGACGTTGTGCTCGAAAGCGGGACAGTGTTGGCACCGGGCAATGAACTGGCCGTTGGCGACAGGGTCAAGAGTGGAGCGGTTTTCAACGCCGGCCGGTCCGGCATACACGTTCGAACCGAGGAGGCGGCGGTTGTCCTGGGAGGAGCGGGTACACATGTAAATGCACTTCTTATTGATCCCGGCCAAGCGCTTTTGGCAGCTTGCCTGTCGGAATGTTCTACCGGGTGTGGTGATGGGGCGTTCGCTTGCTGCTCAGGTGCTGGCGGTTGCGCGAAATGTGGATGTCTAACCAATGGAAGCTCTGCGGCGGTATGTGACGCAGGCGGGACGAATGCTACTGCTTGTTCGGTCGTTGCTCGTGCCAATAATTTAGAAAACAAAGAAAAGAATTCATTGGGCGATTAGCCGTCGCAGTACACCATTGATGCAGTTGTTCGTGATCCCACGCCATTGTGGCGTGGGATCGCGGGTTCGTTTTCGTTGCAACAATTCGACCCCGCTACTCATGCCGCTCAATCCCGTACTTTTTCACGCGATACCGCAGGTTATCCCGGCTGATCCCCAGGTGTTTCGCAGCCGCGGTCTGATTCCATTTGTTATCTTTCAACGCCTTGACGATCATCGCCCGCTCATATCCCCACAACGTCCCCTCCGTCTCCGAGCCGCCCTCATCACCGCCCATCCCCGCGATCTCGACCGGTAAGTCCGTCCCCTCGATCGTTTCGCCGTCGCACAGGATGACCGCCCGCTCCATGATGTTTTCCAGCTCGCGAACATTCCCAGGCCAATCGTAACGCATCAACACCGCAGACGACCCCGGCGACACCCTCGGTGCACCAACCCCCATCCGCTCCGCCGCCCGACCCACGAAATAGTCCACCAGCTTCGGAATATCATCACGCCGCTCACGCAACGGTGGCAAAACCACCGGGAATACATTCAAACGATAGAATAAATCCTCGCGGAATCTCCCGGCTGCAATCTCTGCCTTCAAGTCCCGATTCGTGGCAGCCACCACGCGCACGTCACACTTGATCGTCGCGTTTCCCCCCACCCGCTCGAACTCCCGCTCCTGCAACACGCGTAGCAACTTCACCTGCGTCGCCGGGGGAATCTCACCCACCTCGTCGAGAAAAACCGTACCACCCTCCGCTGATTCAAACTTGCCGGTGTGCTGCCCCGTCGCGCCCGTGAACGCTCCCTTCTCATGACCGAACAACTCGCTTTCCAAGAGCGTCTCACTCAACGCAGCGCAGTGAATCGCGACAAAAGGATGATCCACCCGCTTCGATCGATTGTGCACGAACTTGGCGAACAGCTCCTTGCCCGTCCCCGTCTCACCAAGCAACAACACTGTCGCATCACTCACAGCCACTCGCGTGCACAGGTTGGCTACCTTCGCCAACGCATCCGACTCGCCGATGATCTGATCCTTGCGCAACACCTGCTCGCAAAGATCCTGATGTCGTTCTTTCAGCTTCTGATGATCGCGCGCATTGCGAACCCCGACCGCAGCCAGATTCGCAAACACCTCCAGCAACCCCAGATCGTTCTCAGTAAATCTTCCCCCTCTGGAATTCAATAACTCGACAACGCCAATCGCCTCCGACGCAACAACCATCGGCGCCGCGATCATCGACTGCGTTCGCACCTCAGTCAGCTTGTCGATACCGCCAAAAAAGTCCGCGTCCGATTGAACATCCTGAACCATCTCGGGCTTGCCCCGTTCAATCACACGCCCGGCGATGCCCTTGTTCGCATCAAACTCCGTCCCCAAAAGATCACCACTACCCTCACCCGTGGCAGCCACGAACCGCAATTTGTTCCGCGCTCTATCGAGAATGATGACACTGCTCGCCTCAGCGCGCATGACTTTCGCTGCCGACGTCGCGATGTTGTCGAGCACGGTTTGAAAATCGAGGGAACTGTTGATGACGGCTGACGCTTCCGTCAGCAGCCTTAACGTCTCCGCAGAAAATGATTCCGAAATCGCCGTCAAAACCCGCCTCCGTTACGGCATTAGGGCAGAATTTCCACCACATCCCCCACGCGCAATACGGCAAACAGTTCCTCAATATCCTCATCTGTCAACGCAACGCAACCAGCCGTCACGGGTTCTGCCATTTTCCCCCCATGCAGCCCGATTCCCCCGCCCAGCGCACTCGTCCAGTTCGGACACTCCCCCGCCTCGATTGCCCTGAACATCTCGCTCGCCTGTCCAGCACTGATTAACCCATTCTTTAACCCACGCTCGACGGCTCCAACGTCCGGATAATCAAGTCCGATAAACCGATGATGCTCGCTGTTCGCCTTCTTGGCGCAAATGCGAAAAACCCCCTCAGGCGTCCGACCGTCGCCGATTCGCTGCTTCTGACCGTCCGGTTGCGATCCTAAAGCGATACTGTAACTTCGCGACAGGGCGTCGCCGTCGAACAAATGCAGCACGCGTGCGGATTTTAGAACGACCACTCGTGGCGAGGCGACAGTCAGTATGGGTTGATTTATTGCATTCGTGGTTGTCGGCGACGAAACGATCCATACCGCAACGACCGATAATACGACGAGGCTGACCAATGGTCCGAAAAAACCGCGATGTTTCAGAATCCGTTCCAAAATCCGTCTACACTTTCGTGATGCACGCCCCTGTTTTGACAGGCTATGCGTGCGCAAAATGGCTGAACTTCCCATTCAGGTGAGCGTAAAGATACAGTAGAGACCGTGAAAACGCCAACGGACGAACATCTTCTGCAGGATCACCTTGATGGTCGGTCCGACGCGTTTGAACTGCTTGTGCGACGACACACCGTCGAGTTGCATCGGTTTGTGCTGCGCTTCACGAACAGCTCACCGACGGCGGACGATGTGGTGCAGGAGGCGTTTTTGCAGGCGTATTTGTCGGCGGGGAAATTTGATACCAGTCGGCGGTTTCGTCCCTGGCTTTTTACGATCGCTGCCAACAAGGCTCGCGATTGGTTGCGGAGTCGTGGTCGGAGAATGGAAGTGCCGTTGGATGCGAAGGTGGATTGGGATCTGGACGGTGGCAAGTCCTTCGCCGATCTGATGACGGGGGCGGAACAGGAAGTTGGTGCCGTCGAATTGCAGGCTGGCGAGCAGCGTCGGGTGGTCCGGCGTATTGTCGAGTCGCTTCCGGACATCTTTCGGGAGGTTCTGGTGTTGGCATACTACCACCGGTTTGCGTATCGCGAGATTGCGGAGGTTGTCGGCGTGCCTGTGGGAACGGTGAAGAGCAGATTGCACGCGGCGATTGGGCGATTTGCGACGGCTTATCAGGAGTCCGTCGAGGTTGACGAGACGGAGCGGAACACATTTGGGTTGTAACTGACGGGGTGAAACGAACACATCATGACTGACGATCAGCAACACATGGACGAATGGCTGTTGGACGATCAACTGGATCAGCTTACCGAAGACCAGCGTCGGGAGTTGATGGAAGCGTTGCGTAAGAATTCCGCACTGGCGAAACGTAGCCGTCGATTGCAGCGATTGCTGGAGCCTTTGGACGCATTTACGACGACGCCTCCACCGACCTATCTGGTGGACAGGATTCTGGATCGCATCGCCGCGCAGAACGAAGACCTGCCTGTGGTGCCGGGGTCGGCGTTGATGTCGGGTCAGGGCGGCAGTCACGCGCATCGGTCGGTTTTTTCGTTTAAGGAGATGCTGACGTTGGCGGCGATGCTGACGTTTGTGATGTTGATTGTGGTGCCCGGGGTGGCCAATGTTCGTGCGAAGTCGCGGCAGGTGGCGTGTGCGAACAATCTGCACAGCATCGGTCGCGGTGTGCTTGCGTATGCGGCGGACAACACGAACATGTTGCCGGTGGTGGCTTCTGTGGCGAATCAGGGTGGGTGGCTTCGCGAGACGGAGGGGGTAAAACCATACACCCCGAACAGTCGTGGCCGGTACCTCTTGTTGCGGTTGCGGTATGTGGATGACGGGGTTGTGTTTACCTGTCCATCGCAGCCGGGGGCGGAAGCGTTGACGGTGGCGAATCCACATGCGTTTTCGGATTTCCCGGACCCTGCCAATTGCAGTTACGACTCGCAGAACATGGCTGGTCCGACGGCGAGGCTGTCGACCGGTTGCGACATGCCTTACATGGCTGATGCGAATCCGCTTTTTGTGGGTGGGAAATTCAACGCGATTGACCCGCGGTTATCGAACTCGCGAAACCACAATGGCGGAGCGGGTCAGAATGTGTTGTATCTGGCTGGCCACACGCAATGGACGAAGAATCCGAATTGCGGTGTTCGCGGTGACAACATCTGGCAGGCGGGCACGTTGCGTCACTATCGCGGGACCGAGAAGCAGACCTGTGCGGAGGATGCGTTTTTGGTGCCGTAGGCGGGCTGGATTCCGGAGCTGGACATCCGGAAGTTCCTTGACGAACTGGATTATGCTCATTTGCGGGCGATGCTACAACACAGGGTGCGTGACGGTGTGTTGCCGTGTCTGATCGGCAAGTGGCTTAACGCGGGCGTTCTCGACCGGGGGACGCTGTCGTACCCGGAAGCGGGCAGCCTGCAAGGCGGGATGATCTCGCCCTTACTTGCGAACCTGTGACCTGAGGAACGGTCCGTGTCAATCGTGCATATACAGGTCTGTGGGAACCCAGCGTGGGCAACCATCCAAGGTTACCCGGCCACACTATCAGCAGCCACCGACCGGGTCTCATCCCAACCGCTGCCATACTGCACAATGACACGGGACAAGGCTGCCGTCGACATCGATCGCCCGTCGTAATGACACAGGATTCACCCTTCGTCGAACAGGCCATTCGATCCATACATTGGGATGGCAGTTACTGACTAACAAAAAACCATTTACTGAAGTAAGCCCAGCACATGAGAACAATCAGGACGAGCAAAACGCTGAGAATGATATTCAGAGCGCTTGACTTCCCCCCGCCGGAATCGCCGGGAGTGTCGGAGCGCGAGAACATGGCAAGATTTTCAGGAGTCGGTTTGGCAGTGACCACGCTCACAAACACGATTACAACCATCGCCACGGCAAACAGGAATATTGCTATGTGAAGGAAATTGTACGAAGCGTAGTTGGACATCCACGTCGGCATCGCCCAGCCGGACTTGACGCCCACTTCAGAAACGAATCTGACCGCCCCCAGCACAAAGCCCGACAGCAGGGCTGCCAACGCACCCGTGCTGTTGGCACGCCGCCATAAAATTCCGACCAGAAATACTGCGGCAATCGGTGGCGAGATGTAGGCCTGAACGGATTGAAGATAAATATAGAGCTGGTTGCTCATGTGGCCTATAAATGGAAGCCAGGCCAACCCAATCAGAACGAGAACAACGGTCGCAACCTGTCCCGCGCGAACAAGCTCTTTCTCTGGTGCCCCCGGCCGCCATTTCTTATAAAAATCCATGACGACAAGGGTGGAGCTACTGTTAAATACCGCTGCCAACGAACTCATCAACGCAGCCAGCAACGCAGCCACGACAATTCCCTTTATGCCCGCAGGCAACAATTCGTTCACCATTTTGGAATACAACTCGTCCGGTGCGGTGTCGGGGAAAAGAGTTCCGCCGGCGATTCCAGGCAATACAAGTATGAACACCGGAAGAATCTTCAGAAAGCCTGCAAGAATCGTACCCCGCCGAGCCTGCTTCAGATTCTTCGCAGCCAGTGTACGCTGCACGATCATCTGATCCGTACACCAATACCATATTCCGACAATCGGCGCGCCGAAGAGAATCCCGGTCCAGGGAAAGTCGGGATGATCCATCGCTTTCCACAGGTTAAAGAAGTCAGCATCGACCTTCTCAACCATAACGTTCAGCCCGCCGGCTTGCGAGACCGACGCGATCGTCAGAAAAACAGCGCCCGCAATCAACACAAACGCCTGGAAAAGCTCCGTGTAAATAACCGCCCGCAACCCCCCAAAAACCGTATACGCACCGGTAGCCACAATCAGGACAATTGCAGATGCCCACATATCCCAGCCCAGGATTTCAGTCAGAACCAACGTACCAGCGTAAATCGCAACACTGATTTTCGTAAATACATAAGCGATAAGCGATATACTCGACAGGTAGGTACGACACGCAGCATTATAGCGTTTTTCAAGAAACTCCGGCATTGTGAAAACACC
Organism: Phycisphaerae bacterium; assembly: GCA_029260165.1. Lineage (GTDB taxonomy): Bacteria > Planctomycetota > Phycisphaerae > UBA1845 > UBA1845 > OFTM371. The sequence continues at coordinate 22,906 of JAJDDT010000040.1, forward strand.
GGTCCGCATATAGAAAGGAACGAACAGCCAGCCCAGCAGCAACAGAATGAGGCACGCAAGCCATTCAAACTGCCCAACCGCCAGCCCGCTCGTCGCACCCGTACCGGTCAACCCGATGAAATGCTCAGCCGAAATGTTGCTTGCGAACAGGCTTGTTCCGATGGCCAGCCAGCCCACGGTCCCGCCGCCCAGAAAGTACGACCGACTGTCCTTGAGACTGCGTTTCGCAGACCAGACACCAATGCCCGCGACCACGAGAAAATAGGCTCCCAGAAGAGCAAAATCCAGACCAGCCACGTTGAGCACTCCTTTGAAATCAACATCTCAGCCACCCAGTGTGGCACACTCGCGTCTGGAGGTGCGACGACCGATTGGCAACACCACTTGAAAAGCCCGGTGACCAGAGAGAATCGCCGGGCAATCCAACCACGAGCGATCGAATCCTAACCAATCGCTCGCGCAGTGTCACGCTGTTTGTGGAATCGCCGGAAAGTGATCCCAAATTGACACCGTCGCCGACGACGTTCTCGACTCGGCTGACGACATCTTCTACGACGACGATTTCACGACCACTTCAGTCACCGTCACCTACGACGACAACGGCAACCTCACCGACGACGGCACGTTCAAGTACGTCTACGACGCCTGGAACCGGCTGGTGCAGGTTAAATCGTCGAATGACGATAGTATCATTATCGCCACCTACACCTACGACGCCCTTGGCCGGCGG
>JAJDDT010000005.1 GCA_029260165.1 Phycisphaerae bacterium
ACTGCACCGAAACCTGGTGGTAGTCCAATCCAACAAAAACCTTACAATCGTCCATGTCCGTTGCTTTTTTGTGTAAGGTGGGCTGGTCTCTCGACAACGCTCGATAAACTAACCCGGGAGCAACGGGCTTTCATCCCCATCTACATCGGTCCATTGCGTCCCGCCGAACCTTGTCATGCACCTTGCGGGTGACGGCAGACTGGTGGTGCGTTAGCTCGATCCGAAGAACACGACGTTGAAGTTGTGCCATGTCAGTTCAAAGGGCAGGCCGAAGATCGTGAGAAACACGTCGGTCGCATCCTGAAACTTTTTGATCATTCCGCTGGCGAAAAACAGCACAAAAAGCAGTACGAAGCCGATCGAGCGGAATTGCGGCTGGGCGAATTTTATACGCGTTTGACGGTCGAAGAATGGCTCGATGATGCCGAAGCCGTCGAACGGGGGAACGGGGATGAGGTTGATGAGCACGCTGAAGATTTGCAGAACAGCCAGCACGCCGAGGAAACGGACCCATATCGGTTGATCCGTGGTGGCTGCGCGTTCGGTCCATCCGGTTGCGTGCAGGATCGCGGCGATCACGAGAAACAGAATGACGTTTGCGGCGGGTCCTGCGGCGGAGACGGCAGACTCCCATGCGCGACTTCGCAGTGCGGATCGATCGATGAGGACGGCACCGCCGGGCAACGGCACGCCGCCCATGAGCAGGAAGACTGCGGGGAGGAGGACGGAAGTGATCGGATCGATGTAGTTGATGGGGTTGAAGCTGAGGTAGCCCCGATCGCGCACGGAGCGGTCACCGCCCCAGTAGGCGACGAGTGCGTGTGCGAATTCGTGGAGGCTGACGGAGAGTATCCATCCGATGAGGATGGCGGCGAAGAAGGGGGTCATGGGGACAATGGCGAGCAGGTTGTTGTTCATGGGTGGTATGTTACCCAAGTCCGAGTGCTTGTCCGCCCTGGTAGACGACGAAGGAGGCGACGTACGCGAGGGTGGTCATGTAGCAGAACATAAACGTTGGCCAGCGCCAGCCGTTGGTTTCTCGCTTGACGATGGCGAGGGTGGACATGCACTGGCAGGCGAAGACGTAGAAGACCATGAGCGAGACGCCGACGAGGGGCGTGAGGACTCTGCGCCCGTCGGGCCACTTGTCGTTGAGCAGTTTTTCGCGAAGGGGGACGGATGTTTCGTCCGCGTCTTCACCCACGCCGTGGACGACGCCCATCGTTGCGACGAAGACTTCTCTTGCGGCGAAGCTCGAGGCTAGACCGACGCCGATCTTCCAGTCGAATCCGAGCGGTTTGATGACCGGTTCGATGGTCTGACCGAGGCGACCGATGTAGCTCTGTCGGAGTTGGGCGGTTGTGTCGATGTTGTCGGGGCTGGTGTTGTTGGCGCGTGGGTAGTAGGCGAGTGCCCAGAGGATGACGCTGAAGGCGAGGATGACGGTGCCTGCCTGGGTGAGGAACGGTTTGGTGCGGTCCCATGTTTCGCGACAGACGATTGTGAATCGTGGTCTGCGGTAGGGGGGGAGTTCGAGGATGAAGGTTGCGGGCGGTCCTTTGAGGATCGTGCGTTTGAGGACGGCGGCGATCATGAGGGCGGTGACCAGACCAAGGGCGTACATGGTGAACAGGATGCCCGCCTCGAGCCAGACGTTGCCCGCGAAGACGGCGCTGATGATGACGATGTAGACGGGGAGTCTGGCTGAGCAGCTCATGAGTGGTGCGACCATGATGGTGGTGAGGCGATCGCGTCGACTGTCGATGGTTCGGGCAGCCATGATGGCGGGGACAGCGCATGCGAAGCTGGAGAGAAGCGGGATAAAGCTCCGTCCGTGGAGTCCGGTGGCGGACATGATGCGGTCCATGACGAACGCAACTCGGGCCATGTATCCGCTGTCCTCGAGGAACGCGATGATAAAGAAAAGGATGGCGATTTGCGGGACGAAGACGACGACGTTTCCGACGCCCGCGATGACACCGTTGACGACGAGGTCCGCAAAGACACCCGTGCCCAGCAGGGATCGGGCGGCGGTGGCGAGTTGGGATACGACAAATTCAACGCCGTCCATGAGTGGGGCAGCGCCGCTGAAAACGGCGAGGAACATCGCCCCCATGATGGTCGATGAGATGGTCAATCCCCAGAATCGATGGGTGAGGACGCGGTCGATGCGGTCGGTGGCGGTGGGTCTGCCGTCGCTGTTTTTTATGTGGACCGCTGAAACGATGGTCGCGATGGTGTCGTAGCGTTGACAGACGAGGCTGGCGACGGGTGTTTCGATGGCGTTGCGGGCGGTGATGATGGCGTGTTTGTCGTCGGGGGACAGTTTGTTCCATGTGTCGCCGTCGTCGGAGACGCTGTCCGGGGCGATAAGGATGCGGGCGATGCCGTCGGTCATGGAAGGTGTGGCGAGGTTTCGTGACGTGACGACGTTGGACATTTCCTGAAAGGCTGACTGCGCTGGTTTGTCGAACGGCGTGCGCTTGGCCGGGTGGCCCATGGCTTTGGTCGTGGGGGAGTCGAGGGCACGGATGGCGTTGTGCAGTTCGTCGAGTCCTTCTCCGGTTCGTGCGTCGGTGCCGATGACGGGGACGCCGAGTTGTTGTGCGAGTTTGTGGGTATCGAGCTGATCCCGCCGGTCGCGTACGACGTCGATCATGTTGCAGGCGACGATGGTGGGTAGGCCAAGGTCGATGACCTGTGTGGCCAGGAACAGATTTCGTTCGAGGTTGGAGGCGTCGACGACGACGATGACGCCGTCGGGGGTTTGTTCATTGCGGATCCATCCGAACAGAACGTCGCGTGCGAGTTGTTCGTCGAGGCTTCTTGAGACGAGGCTGTAGCAACCAGGCAGGTCGATCAGTTGGGTGTTGGGGTCGCGGGTGACAGCGCCGACGTGGCGATCGACGGTGACGCCCGGGTAGTTTGCGACCTTGCGGCGTTGTCCGGTGAGGCGATTGAAGAGGGATGTTTTGCCGGAATTGGGGTTACCGACGAGGGCGATGGTTTGGGTGTTTTGAGCGGACAATGGTTCGCGGGAATGGACGATCACGACGTTGTTGAGGCATTCTCGATTTCGACGGCAATGCCGCGTGCGACGGTGGACCGGAGACTGAGGTGGTAACCCATGACCTTGATCTGGATGGGGTCACCGAACGGGGCAACGCGGGCGACCTCAACCGGTCGTCCGACGAGCAGTCCCATCTCCATCAGGCGGTCGGCGTTTCCGGTTTTATCGTCAATCCCGGTGACGCGTGCCTGGCTGCCTATGGGGAGTCGGTCGAGTGTGGTGGTGCCGGTGGTTGCGATGGTCATGGCTTGACTCGTGTTGTTCGTTGGGCCGGATGACAGTTTTCGGGTTCCATCTGGGCGGGAGTATATCGAATTGTTGTGTGGGAGGCAACGGTTATTGCGACTGAGTCGCAACAAGGTCTCCAGTCGATGGATTTCCGCATCGCCCAATCCGTGGGCTAATGTTTTTGTTGATAGTGAATTACGGTTGGTTCTGTCGCGGTGGCGGTGACTACCCGGACCCGTCGTGGGAAGGCTCGATTCTGAGGCCTGTCTTGTGATCGACCTGCGCTGATTCCTGGTCCATGCGTTCCTTCATCAGTCGGCCTACCTTGAACTTGACGGTGCGTTTCGATGGCACGGGAACCTGCTCGAGGGTTTTGGGGTTTTGCGCTACCCGGGCAGCCCGAATGCGGGATTCAAACACGCCGAAATCCCTGAATTCCAGGCGGTTACCGTTTCCAAGCTCATCGATGATTTCGTCGAGGAATTGCTGGATGACGCGCTTCACGAGGATGCGTTTGGCCCCCGTGTCATCCGCAATGCGATCGATGATTTCTTTTTTTGTGATCGTCGCCATGATGTCCCCAGCCTGGGTTTCGGTCAAACTCGATTTTGGCGGCGTAAGCCGGTTGCAATACCACGCGAAAATCGACAAACTCACTGGCAAATACGCCCCGGATACCCGCGACAACGCAGGCGTTCCCCGCGAGGCGACATTTGCGTAACTCATCCTACAACAACAGGTTCGGGCGATCAAGATAGTCTTTTTTGCGAGATTTCAGCGAATATTGTGCGGCGTGGGCGGTGCCCGGGATACATGAAAACCCGTAGCGCGATCCGTCTAGCGTTCAATGACGCCGATTCGACGTGATCTGAAGTTTCGTCGGTAATCCTGGTGTCGGCCAAGGTTGCGTCCCTGAGAATCGTACACCCGGTCCTGGAATTGTATGCGCTCGCGAATCACGACGCCCGACGCAGCGTTAGGCCAATGACTGCGGTAGGCGATGTCGGATGCGCTGGTCGGACCGGGGTGACGGTCGAAGAGCAGGTAGGGCGAGAGTGCCAATCGCTGTTTGGCGGGCGGGCTGGTCGCGCAACCCACGCAGGTCAGGGTCATGGCAATAATGGCTGCAGACAATATGAATCGAGACATATGACGCTTCCTTCCTCCGTCCTGAATTGTATCACGATGCGTGCCGACGCGCGAGGCAGGTGATCGATTGACAGACGAATGGGTCATTGATGTCCCGCAATGGGCTGTACCGTGGTTTTTTGAGGACGATGGATGGTCGTGCGGATGATGCGGATCAGACGAGCGTGATGCGTCCTCGCAACAACTGAGGCAAACGGGGATGAAACGTGAAAAGGACAACACCGCCAATGTTATGGAGCACCTGACGCGTACGTCATACGGTAAATTGTTGCGTAAATTTAATTTTGTCACCCATGGTTTAGTTTCCTGCCTTATCGGACTCACCGTTGTGGAAAACCTGGAACAAGCCCATATTTTTTCAACGTGAGTCTTGCAATTGAGCGGCATCGCCGGTTAGAATGCGGCCATACGCAGGTGAGATGGTTCCGAAAGGGGCTTGTCATCGGCGCATTTCCGGAGTTTTTCCCAAGAGAGAGAGAGCTTGGGCTGCGGACTTTGTCTGTGGCTGGTCAGTTGGTCGGGTGATTTTTGTTGCCCGGTTTGGCTGTGGTTTGATTTTCAACCGTGTCACTGGGATACGGGTGTGGATTTGTTAGTGGTCCTTTGGTGAGCCGTGAACCTTGCCAAATGGTGAGCACAGAGACGTGTATTTGTGGAATAGCAGGAGGAGTATGAAGATGAATTTTGCGAAGACTGCGGTTTGCGGTGTGATGGTTCTGGCGATGGGTTCGATCGCTTCGGCCCAGGTTAATGAGTCGACGACGGGCAATGTCCCCATTCCGGATGGCAGTGGTGCGTTCGTTGGTCTGGACCTCAATGTTGGTGGAAGCGGCATTATCCAGGACATCGACGTCGACGTCCTGATCGCCACCACCTGGCAGGGTGACATCATCGCCAACGTGATCAGCCCGGCTGGCACGAGTGTGACAGTCATTGATCGCCCGTTCTGGGCGGGCACCGGTTTCGGCACCGACGCGGACAACTTCGGTAACCCCGTGACCGGCGACTTCGTTCGCTTTGATGACGAAGCAGGTCAGGGCCCATACGGACCGGGAAATCAGAACGCAGCTCCCGGCATCGACAATCTGTCCGGTTCGTGGGTTCCGGATGGCGGTTCGCTTTCGAGTTTCGATGGTGAAGAGGTCAACGGTACGTGGCGTCTGGAAGCCAGCGACAATGCAGGCCAGGACACCGGCTCGATTCAGGGCTTCGGCATCAGTGCGACCGTTCCCGAGCCTGCCACGATGGCGTTGCTCGGCTTCGGTGGCCTCGTCGCTCTGCGTCGTCGTCGCTAAGCATTGCTTTGAATAGGCGATAAGTAACTCTCAATCGCCTTTTTCTTGCGAGAGAAGGATTCGGGCCTCCGGGGTGAAATACTCCGGGGGCCTTTTCTCATTTCAAGAGTACCAACGGTTGGAACAGTGTGGCGGGCGTGTCCAGGGACAGGAGGAGTACGATGGTAAATTCAGCGACGGCGGTTCAAATGGGCGTTTCATTGGCTTTGATTGCCTCGGTTGCGTCAGCTCAGATGGTCGTGGAATCGACCACGGGTGATGTGCCGATACCTGATGATGCGGAAATGTTTGTTGGTCTGGACCTTGACGTCGGTGGGAATGGAACCATTGAAGATCTGGATGTGGACGTTTTGGTCTCCACGACATTCCAGGGCGATATCATCGCCCAGGTGGTCAGTCCCGCCGGAACTACGGTCACGATCATCAACCGACCGGGCAGCCCACAGACGACGGCTGGTTTCTCCTCAAACAACTTTGGCAACCCAGTCACAGGGGAATTCATGCGTTTCGACGACGAAGCCGGGCAGGTTTACGACCTGCCCGAAGTCGCCGCACCGGGTATGGTCGATCCGACCGGATCGTGGATTCCTGACAGTGGATCACTTTCGGATTTCGACGGTGAGGAAGTAAACGGTACCTGGCGGCTTGAGGCAAGCGACAGTGCGTTCTTCGATTTTGCATCGATCCAGGGTTTCGGCATCAGTGCGACCGTTCCCGAGCCTGCCACGATGGCGCTGCTCGGTTTCGGTGGCCTCGTCGCTCTGCGTCGTCGTCGCTAGGAATTGCTTCAAATAGGCGATAAGTAACTCTCAATCGCCTTTTTGCGAGAGAAGGATTCGGGCCTCCGGGGTGAAACACTCCGGGGGCCTTTTTGCGATATCGTGATTCACAGTGACGCTCTATATTGTTACCATGGACCGGAGGCTTGATTTGATCCCACATGATGGAGAGTTCCATGCCGGCATCCGCCCCGATCCTGAACAAGCACATCGATCGCATCCTGGTCGATCAGAAGAGCATCGCGGACCGGGTCAGGGAACTGGCCCGGGAGATTACCGAAAACCACCCCGATCCATCCGAGCCGGTGGTGATTCTCTGCGTCCTGAACGGATCGATTATTTTCCTGGCGGACCTGATCCGACACCTGCCGATAAGAATGATGCTGGGTGTTATTGGTGCCTCCAGTTATCGAGGGAAGGAAACGGTCTCGCAGGGTGCGAGCATTTGGCATCGGCTGCACACGCCGATCGAACTGACCGGCCAGCATGTGCTTATCGTGGACGACATTCTCGACAGTGGCAACACGCTGCGTCTGGTCCGCAGGACGGTCGAGGAGCAGAACCCGAAATCGGTGGCGACGGCGGTGCTGCTTCGCAAGCCCGACAAGGCTCCGCCGGATGTTCAGGCTGAGTATATCGGGTTTGATATCGAGGACGCGTTCGTGGTTGGCTACGGACTGGATTACGCCGGTGAGTTTCGCAATCTGCCGCACATCGCCGTGCTCAAGTCTGAATGCTACGCAGACGCCGACGGAGACTAAACGATGGTGATCGACGAATTCAATAATGATCCACCCATTCAGCGTCAGGGGCTGAATCCGTTTGAAGCGGATCGGATGTCCATGACGGACGCGGTTCTGGACGCGCCGACCGCGGACCTGACGTTGTTGCCCGCGGAGTTGCTGCGAGGGGATGAGACCATTATTTTCGCGATCAAGCCATCCCCGTGGTTTGTTCTGTTCGATGCGTCGCGGTGGGTGGTCGTCGGGTTGATGACCATCGCACTGGCGTCGTGGATTTCGGAGATTGTCCCCGGAGCGACCGAGTCCCAACTGATGTCGGTGGCGCTGATGCTGGTCAGCGTTCGAATAGCCGTGGCGTTGCTGCGATGGGTGTCGCGGTTTTACGTCCTGACGAATCGACGCGTGATGACCATTCGCGGTGTGCGTCGACCCAACGTGTTTGCATCCTTGTTGGTAAACATTCGCAACACGGCTGTCCACGAGAACCTCCCCGAAGCGATCACCGGACTGGGGACGTTGGAGTTTGCCCTGTCCGAGGGAGAAAATCAGCGATCGCGCTGGCGAAACGTCCCGCAACCCGATCAGGTGCACGCCGAAGTCCGCAAAGCCATCGAGCGGGCCATCGACTGTCAGCCTCACCTCTGATCGCCAACCGCGATCTTCCCGCGTTTTGGACTCGCGATCTGTGCGGTCACCCTGTAAAATATTCGAGCTGTGTTCAAGTCGGTATCCTGCCATGCGCAGGACCGAGGCTCGCGTATCCGATCGGTTGTGGTTAACCGATCACGGTGGAAAGGGCTGATCAATGGGTGAAATTGACTTCAAAAACGAAACGCAGCCCGAACAATTACGAATGTTCATGAAGGCGCTGTTGAACGATCTCCGCGCGCTGGAGCATCTCGTTGCCAATGACATGATCGAAAAGGGGGTGCGGCGGATCGGGGCGGAGCAGGAACTGTTCCTCGTCGATCAGGCATGGCGACCTGCGGCGGCGTCTCCACGGGTGCTCGAGCGTCTGGATCCGGAGCGGTTCAAGACGGAGTTGGCGCAGTTCAACCTCGAATTCAATCTGCAACCGATCCCGTTTGGCGGTGATTGTCTGCGCGTCCTGGAAAAGGATTTCGACGAGCATTTGCAGGAGGTGCGGACGGCTGCTCAAAGCTGCGATGTGCGGGCGTTGCTGGTGGGTATCCTGCCGACGTTACGGATGTCCGATCTGGACCTTGCCAACATGACGCCGGTGCCCCGCTACCATGCGCTCAACGAGGCGCTCAAGGCGTTGCGGGGTGAGGATTTTGTTTTTCGCATCAACGGGGTGGACGAGCTGATCAGCAAGCATGATTCGGTGATGGTCGAGGCTTGCAACACGAGTACGCAGTTTCATTTTCAGACCGGGACCGACGAATTTGCCAATCTCTACAACATCGCGCAGGTGGTGGCTGGGCCTGTTCTTGCGGCTGCGGTGAATTCACCGTTGTTGTTTGGTCGGCGATTGTGGGCGGAAACGCGCATCGCGGTGTTCCAACAGGCCGTCGATACGCGCAAGCCTGGAGACAATCCGTTGGCACAGGCGTCGCGCGTGAGTTTCGGAACCCAATGGGTCGAGCAGTCCGCCGTCGAGATTTTCCGGGAGGATATCGCCCGGTTCCGCGTCGTGATGGGGATGGACGTCGATGAGGATCCGTTTGAAGTGATCGAGGCAGGGGGTGTGCCGAAATTGAAGGCCTTGCAGTTGCACAATAGCACGGTCTATCGCTGGAATCGTCCGTGCTACGGGATCAGCGAGGGCAAGCCTCATCTGCGCATCGAAAATCGTGCGATACCCACCGGGCCGACGGTTTTGGACGAGGTCGCCAATGCAGCCTTCTGGTTCGGGTTGATGAGCGCGTTGACCGCGAACCATCCGGATATTCGCGATGTTACCGAATTTGATGACGCCAAGCGGAATTTTTTCGCGGCTGCGAGGTTGGGACTGGAGGCCCCGTTGATTTGGCTTCACGGTGAAAAGATGCCCGCGCCGGTGCTGATCCTGCGGGAGCTGCTGCCGATGGCGTCGGAGGGGTTGCTTCGCGCGGGGGTCGATCACGATGACGTGGAACGCTATCTGGGGGTAATTCGGGGCCGGGTCGGCAGTGGTCAGACCGGGACGCAGTGGCTGGTGGACTCGCTGGGCGAAATGAAAGATGAGGGATCTGAAAATGAGCGTCTTTGTGCGTTGACGGCGGGTATCCATAAACGTCAGCTCGAAGGCAAGCCCGTTCACGAATGGACGCTCGCGAAACTGGACGAGGCAGGGGGTTGGAAGAATAGCTATCAGCGGGTCGAGCAGTACATGGCCACTGACTTGTTTACAGTGCATGCTGATGAGGTAATCGATCTGGCGGCGAATCTGATGGATTGGCGTCGTGTTCGTCATATTCCGGTGGAGGATGATCAGCATCATTTGGTGGGGTTGATCTCTTATCGGTCGTTGCTGCGGTTTCTGGCGCACGATTTGCCGCATGGGAAGGACGCTCCGGTGCCGGTGAGCGAGGTGATGCAGAAGAATCCGATTTTCATTTCGCCGGAGACGCCGACGCTTGAGGCGATCAGGATCATGCGTCGTGATCGGGTTTCCTGTCTGCCGGTGGTGAAAAATGGTACACTGGTGGGGATGGTGACAGATCGCGATTTCATGGAGATCGCGGCGGAATTGTTGGAGTCGCACCTGCGCGAATGATTGAGCGAACTGCAATGGCATCGGGCGTGGAATTGGAACGTGGTCTTGACCTGACGCGCGTGATTGGTGCGTACCGTGGCGAAGCGGCGGGTCCCAGTCTGGTTTGTGTTGGGAGCATTCATGGGAATGAGCCTTCGGGTGCCGATGCGCTGAAACGGGTGTTTGAGACGCTTGAGGCGCGGGGGCTGACGGTTCGGGGTGAGGTCGTCGGGTTGACGGGAAACCTGCGGGCGTTGTCGAAAGGGGTGCGGTTTCTGGCGAAGGATTTGAATCGACACTGGACACCGGCGCGGGTAGCCATGATGTCGGCGGGCAGGATGCCGACGGACCCGGATTCGGAGGATGTTGAGCAGTCGGAATTGTTGGGGGTGTTGACCGATGCTTTCGGTCGGGCGCGGGGGGACGTTTCGTTCCTTGATTTGCACACGACGTCTGCGTTGGGCGGGCCGTTTCTGGTGATCGGGGACACGCTGCGGAATCGGCGGTTTGCGATGGGGATTCCGGCGCCGATTATTCTGGGGCTGGAGGAGCGGTTGGGCGGGACGCTGCCGGAGTATGTCAACGGGTTGGGGCATGTGACGGTGGGGTTTGAGGCGGGTCAGCATGATGATCCGCGATCGGTGGATATTCACGAGGCGGGGGTTTGGTTGGCGATGGTTAACGCCGGGATCATTGATGAGGCGGACGTGCCCGAGGCGGGTGCGTATCGATCGTTGATCACCGAAGCGTCGAAAGGTGTGCCTCGTGTGTTGGAGTTAAGCCACCATCATCGGATCAAACAGAGTGACGGATTTCGGATGGCCCCTGAGATTCCGAATTTTTCGGTGATTCGTTCGGGGCAGCGATTGGCGACGGACAAGCGGGGGGACATTACGTCGCCCGTGACGGGATTGTTGCTCTTGCCGTTGTATCAGGGTCAGGGGAATGACGGGTATTTTCTGGCGCGGGGGATCAATCCGTTCTGGCTGACGGTATCGTCGTGGTTGCGACGGATGCGGCTGGACCGGTTTGTGCATTGGTTGCCGGGGGTACGTCGGCGGGTGGATGATTTCAATACGGTCGAGGTTGACGATCATGTGGCACGCTGGCTTGTGGTGCAGGTGTTTCATTTGTTGGGATTTCGACAGTTGTCGCATCGCGAGGGGCAGTGGGTGTTTGCGCGACGTGAGCATGACGATTTCGTGTCGTAGGCGGTCGTTCAACTGAAATTCATTCCAATCGGTGATCGGAGTCGCGGGCCTCTTTCTGACGAGATATTGACAGGTGTCTGAAAACAGGGAACGGGCTGACTGCGTGGCGGACGCAGTCAGCCCGTTATTTTGTGATGTTTTTCGACGACCCTGGTGCACCCACAGGGATGGATCAATGTTTGATCCTCGCCGCCCACAGGGGGCAATGCTGCCGTTGCTACTGCCGGTGGCTTGTGCCCTTCATGGTGCCAAACTTCATCAGTCCGGTGCCATCGTATTCGTCCCAGGTCCATTCCATGGTGTCCTGGTTGGTCATTTTCATGGTGCCCTTGCCGCGCGTCTTCATGCCGTTCATCAGGTTGCGGCTGCTGCCCTTCATACGCCAGAGACGGTCGTCGGCGTCGTACCAGGCGGTACCATTGCCCGTTTGGCCTCCGTAGAAATGGAATGTGCGGAATTTCCGGGCTTTGTCATCCCACATCCAAATCTCCATCGATTTCATCATTTCGCCGCCCATGTTCGCCTCACCGTGACCCACCATGACCCAATTGTCGCAGTCCCATTCGTGGGTGAATGTTCCTGTGGCGGTCATGGGCGCGTCCATGCCCTTGAACATCATTTCCATTTCGCCCGACCATGTGCCCATGAAGACGTCGAGCTGATCCAGAGCGGGCGGACGCTGAGGCATCATTTCCATATCTTCCATGTCGGGTGCGCAGCCGACCATTGCGGTTGCGGCGAGAAAAAAGACTGCCTGCATTGATTTGCGGATCATGGCTCGTTGCTCCTGTTCTGAAATGAGTTTGTCACGACGTGGGCTGTCCCGTGCAGCCCGTATCGTCTTCGTTCATGGGAAAGCGGACCGGAATTGCGGATGGTTGTCAAGTCAGTGGATGCGGGTAACAATCGATCGGGTGCGTGACAGAATCGGCGGGTATGATCGTGATGTCCTGCAGGTGCCCATTCTGTAGCGTCGCCCCTTGTGGGCGGCGTGATTGCAAACGGACGTTGTTTTGCGTTCCCGTCACCCACAAGGGGTGACGCTACAACGATCCATTGCGTCCCGCCGAAATAGTCATGTACCCCAGTCGATCGCGGGTGGCGACGAATTTCTGTTGTGTGTCTGTCTTGTGTCTGTTGGTATTGGAGTGTGTGTGATGCGTGAACGGGCGTTGCGGGAATTTGAGGCGGTTTTTGAGCAGGCATCGATACCGGTATTGGATATTCAAGAGGTAACCCTGCGTAAGGTTTCGGTCGTGGTGAAAGGGATCGCGCTGGATGCCTCCGTGCTGAAACTGGGTGACTACTTCCGCGAGCGACATGGCGCGACGGTCGTGACGCATTGGGTCGATGGGTTTCCGGAAGCCGTTGATGATGCACGGCATCGTGGGATGGAGGTTTTGGAACAATCGTTTGCGTCGACGGCGGAACTGGTGGGGCAGGTGAGCATTGCCAAAAGTCAGTTGGTGGTGGTCGGTGAGCATGAGGAGGTGGCCCAGCGCGTGGTGGATTTTGATGATCTGGTCGTCGGGATGAAACCGCCGGTGCTGGTGTTGCGGAAAGAGATTGATCGGGCAGAGGATGTATTTAATCGGATTTTGCATAGTTTGACGGGGAGGTTTCGACAGACGCAGAATTTCGCGTATTCGTTTTCGATGGTGCCAACAGGTGGTCGGGTGATGTTGTTGCACATGATTGATGAGAATGAGCTGGCGGATGTGCGCGAGGTGTTGGAAGGTGAGGGGAGTATAGATGATGTCGAGCGGGCGACGTTGCTTGAGCGATTGGCGCATGTCGGTGAGCGGTATTTGAAGGGTGTGGTGGCGTCGCAGCGCGGCAAGCAATATGACGTGGCCTATCGGCTTGGGGTGGGCGATGTGCTGACGTCGGTTCGCGATGAGTTGTCGCGAGGGGACTACGGTCTGGTGATTGTCGGGTGTCACCACGAGGGACACAGTCATGTCGAGGCTGCGGACTATCAGTTGATGCACGAGGTGTCGGAAGTGCCGGTGTTGGCGCTGTGATTGGTGGCGATTGGCGATGGCGCATTTGTGATGCGGATGGTTAGCGATTGGGCGTGGCAGGCAGGAAGGCGACGGGATGATGATGGGCGAATTATTGGCGACGGCGGGGGCAGCGACGGCGGTTTCGGGTGGACAGACGTGGACGTTCGCCGCCATTCTCGGTGTGACGCTGATTTTGCTGGCGACCGAGAAGATTCACAAGACGGTATTGGTGCTGCTGTCGGCGGGTTTGTGTTTGTTTCTTGGGGACTATTGGGGATATTTCCCGCATAAAGAGGGACATCATCTGCCGGTTTATATAGAGATGATCGAGTGGGAGGTCATCGGTATTGTCATTGGGGCGACGGTGTTTGTTGAGATTGCCGCCCGCAGTGGGATATTCACCTGGATCAGCGTCAAGATATTAAAAGCGAGCAGAGGCGACCCGTTTAGATTGTTGATTTTCCTGTCGATTCTGACGGCGGTGTTCAGTGCGTTTCTGGACAACATCACAGCCATGATCATCGTGGGGTCGTTGACGGTGGTGGCTTGTCGGAAGCTTGAGCTTGATCCGAAGCCATTTCTGATCACCGAGGGGATCATGACCAATGTCGGGGGGCTTCTGACACTCATCAGTTCGATTCCGAATATTATTATTGGGAAGACGGCGGATATCAGTTATGTGAAGTTTCTGATTGTGGCTGGTCCGTACACGGTGGTGGCGACGGCGGCGACCATGGTGGTGGCCCGAATGGTGTTCGGGAACAAGGTGACGTCGCTGCAGGGCGGTGAGGAGAAGGCGCGGAATCTCGCGCTGGTCAACGCGTTTGATGAGTGGGAGACGGTGGAGGATCGGAAGTTTTTCTATACATCGATAGTGGCTGTGGTGTTGGTGATTTTGGGTTTTGCGCTAAAAGCGCAGATACCGATCTTACGGGATTTCGGAATCGAGATCGTCGCGATGGGGGCCGCCGTCGTGATGATGCTGCTGCATGCCAAGGATGTGGAGCATGATCTGGACAACGTGGAGTGGTCGCTGGTGTTTTTCTTCGTGGGGTTGTTCACGGTGATCGGGGTGATGGAGCGGGCGGACGTGTTGTCGAGGATCGGTGGGCTGCTGACCTGGTTGACGGAAAATACCGGTGTGGTCGGGCTGATGTGGTTTACCGCGTTGTTTTCCTCGATCACGGACAACATTCCGCTGGCGGCGATGCTGGCGAAGATATTCGGTGCGACGCCCGAGCAGGTCGCGGAGGTGCCTCGGGGGGTTTGGTGGGCGATTGTGTTCGGGGCGAATCTGGGTGGGAACATCACACCCATCGGGTCAGCCAGTACGGTGGTGGCTTGTACGATCATGAAACAGCACAAGCTGAAGGTGACGTTTCTGGAGTTTGTGAAGATCGGGGGCGTGTTCGCGGTGGTGCAACTTGTTCTCGCAAGCGGGTATCTGCTTGTCCTGCAACAGTTTGTATGACAGTGCCGGATATGCACGGGCGACTCTCGTGGCACCGCTTCGACAACGACCATGTCCATTCCGGTTGACGTGGTTTGTCAGACCCGTGATGATCCGGAGGTAAGGCAATATCACTGACATCTGTGATATCTGTTTTCCCGGACAAGACGATGCCGACACTGCTGATCCGTGACATCCCCGACGAACTGAACGCCTGGATCACCGAGCAGAGTCATTCCCTGCGGACCAGCAGGAAGGAGTTTGTGCTCGCCCTGCTTCGCAGTTCCTGGCTGGGGGATGATGACACGCCGGTTTTCGAGGATGTTCCCGTTGCCCCTGCCCGTGCTGTCGAAGCCATTCCTTTTACATTCATCGACCTGTTCGCCGGTATCGGCGGCATGAGGATAGGCCTGGAACGGGTCGGGGGACGTTGTCTGTTCACCAGCGAATGGGACAGGTTCGCCCAAAAAACCTACGAGGCGTGGTTCGGTGAAATGCCCGAAGGCGACATCCGCGAGATCAGGCCGGCTGATATTCCCGATCACGATGTTCTCGCCGCAGGCTTTCCGTGTCAGCCGTTCTCGATCGCCGGGGTATCGAAGAAGAACAGCCTGGGACGCGACCACGGCTTCCGCGACGTCACCCAGGGAACGCTCTTTTTTCAGCTTGCGACGGTCATCGAAATCAAGCGACCGCCGGTCATCCTTCTCGAGAACGTCAAGAATCTGCGTTCGCATGATGGCGGCAACACATGGAACGTGATTCGTCGAACACTTGAGGAACTTGAATACACGATCTTTGACAACGTCGTTGATGCAGCAGCCTGGGTTCCGCAGCATCGCGAGCGGGTTTTCATTGTGGGCTTTGACCGGCGGGTCTTTGGCGAGAGCGTCAGGTTTGCGTTTCCCGAACCGCCTGCAGGTCCGCTACCCAGGTTTCGCGATATTCTCGATCCCCGTCCGGACAGGAAATACACCCTCACCGATCATCTCTGGGGTTATCTCCAGGATTACGCCGCCAAACACAAGGCCAAAGGCAACGGTTTCGGTTTCGGTATGACAAACCTCGACGGTGTCAGCCGGACGCTCAGTGCAAGATATTACAAGGACGGATCGGAGATACTGGTTCCACAGGGCGAAACCCGAAACCCGCGGCGTCTTTCTCCGATCGAATGTGCACGCCTGATGGGCTTTCCCGACAACCTGCCGGTTGTCGTTTCGGATACCCAGGCTTACAGACAGTTCGGCAACGCGGTGGTCCCCGTTATTGTCGAAGCCGTCGGCAGGCAGATCGTGAGCACCCTGGGCGAGCACCTCACACGTCGCCCGAACGGGTGTCTCATCAAGCCGACGACCCGGCAACCTCGCCCGCTCCAGGGAAAGCACTGCCCGACTGCATCGCCGGGTACGGAAACCAAACGATCGATGACCGTCTGATGCGGGCGATCGAGGCTGAGTACGCGCCATGTCGTTTTGTCCATGAAATCCGCAGGGTTCCCTGATCATGACTGACGTTCTGTCACCCGAACAGAGAAGCCGCTGCATGTCCGCCATCCGCGGACGCGACACAAAGCCCGAGATGATGGTGCGTTCGCTGGTGCATCGGATGGGCTACCGATTCCGGCTGCATCGCCGCAACCTTCCGGGCAAACCCGACCTCGTGTTTCCGGGCCGTCGCAAGGTGATTTTCGTCCATGGTTGTTTCTGGCATCAGCATCCGGGCTGTCGTTACGCAACACGCCCGGCGACAAGGACGGAATTCTGGGCGGAGAAGCTCGACGGCAATCGTGAACGGGACCAGCGCGTTCGACGCCGGCTTGAAGCTCAGGGCTGGGATGTCCTTGTCATCTGGGAATGTGACACGCAAAAACCGGATGGTCTCCCCGACGTTCTGAAAGCCTTCCTTGATGGAAATTAGCCGATCCGCCGACGTCGTGCAGGGGCGTGCACCTGCCCCTGTAGCGACGCAGATCGCAACCCGCCTCTTTATGGATACCATGTGACGCGTGAGCCAGCCGCATTCAGGTGATACGCCGTGGACTCGATCCATTCGAGCCGGTCGCGAATGATGCACGAACAACGATTCGACTTTCCCACGTCTGAATACATGGGCCACCCGTCAGGTTCGCAACCCACGCAAAGAGTCCCCCACGGACCCATCCCGCGCCGACTTCAACCAACGGCGTTAGTTGATCGATCAACCAGGTATCCTGGTTGAGATTTGATTGTTGTCGGGGGGGGCGAAGTGGCGGTCATGGTCATCGGGGTATTATCATCAGGGTGTCCCGCGAAATCAGCAACTGTAGGGCAGGTGCTCGCACCTGCCACGACTATCGAGCGTCGTACAGTGAAGCAGCGTTTCGCTCGTCTCGCGTATGCGCATGTATGGTCGGGTGGCCCATGGCTTCAGCCGTGGGGGAGTCGATTCATCATCCCTGAGCGGTAGGGCAGGTGCTCGCACCTGCCCCACGCGGCTGTATCGCGAAAGGAATTGTGGGTAATTGATTGAATCACCGTGCGATTTCAATTGCCCGAAGGCCGAAAATGCGCCGGATGGCGTTTTTGACAGGGACAACGACAAACGGTATCAGGCACGACAGCAACAGCCGCACTCCGGGCAGCGGCCTGAGGTGTTGCCGGTCAGGTTGTATCCGCAATTTGGGCAGTGCCCCGCGGGTGGTCGGCGGTCGCGGTAGAAAAGCCAGGCGGTAACTAGTGCAGCGTCACGCGTAATGCTGCGGGTTTTGGGGACGGCGGGCCGATGATTCCATGGTCAGGATGAGGAGTGTCAAGATCATGGAGGATCGTCATGGCCATTCGGAACAAGAAGTACATTGTGCGTTTGGAGCAGG
>JAJDDT010000041.1 GCA_029260165.1 Phycisphaerae bacterium
GCCGGCGGTATTCGTCGTCGAATCAGATTCCACTGCGCGTCCGTCAAGTCGCTGGGATAAGCATTCCTCGCCATGGATCAGGCACTCCTTGCCAATTTCCATCCTTATCGGCGATATCCCTGCTTCTCACACACCCTCTAAAGAGGTGGGCCACCCGGCCCCATGGTTGAACCCATGGGCTACCCGGCCCGAAGTCATGGGGGACCCGGTCATTGTCCGTGACGAACACGGGGGTGTGTCAACGGGTTTTCCGGTGGTGAAAAATTTTTGGGAAATGGGTTGACTTTGATGGGGAAACATGTAACCTAATGGTTACCTATGAAGCCTGAATCCATGGATGCGATATTTCAGGCGCTGGGGCATTCCGGTAGGCGACGGGTTCTGGATATCGTCAGGGAGAAGCCTGGGTGCAGTGTGAACGATGTTTGTGCGTATTTCGACATTAGTCGGATTGCGGTGATGAAGCATCTGCGGGTTTTGGAGGCGGCGCAGTTGATCGTGTCGCGCAAGGAGGGGCGGGTGCGGAGGTTGTTTTTCAACGCGGTGCCGATTCAGATGGTTTATGACCGTTGGACGACGGAGTACAGCGCGTTTTGGGCGAGTCGTTTGACGGATATCAAGTACAGGATCGAGTCGAAGGGTGAACAGGATGGCTGACACGGTGACATCGGTTGCGAAGGTTTTGATACGGGGGCGGATTGAGGACGTTTGGCAGGAGGTCACGAAGACGGACGAGTTGCAAAAGGCGTTTTTCAATATGCGGTTACACACGCCCGGGCTGGAGGTGGGGGCACCGATGCAGGCGCGAAGTCCGGACGGGAAGTATGTGGCCATCGTGGGGGAGGTGTTGGAGTTTGATCCGCCTTATCGTTATTCGCATACGTTTAGATTCACGGCGTACGATGATCCGCCCTGCAAGGTGACTTATGAGTTGAAGGAGGTGCCGAATGGGGTGGAATTTACGATGACGTCGTCGGGCATACCGGCTGGCACGAAGACATCGAAGCAGATGATCTCCGGTGGGAAGATGATTGTGAACACGTTGAAAGCGGTCGTGGAGACGGGCAGGCCGTCGTTCGGGGTTCGCTGTTTGTATGTTTTGTTCAAACTGTTGGGTTTTACGACACCGAAACGTTGTTTGAGTTCAAACTGGCCTATGTAGAACCGGGCCTGGTGCGGACGGAGCATTGCAGGAGAAGTGTAAATGCGAAGTGTGTTGGCTGTCTTTGTGGGCGTCGTGTTTTGGGGCATGTTGTGGGTCGGTGGCAACGGGGTGTTGCGGACGGCGATGCCTGGTGCGTTTGACGGGAGTGGGGCGACGCAGCAATCGGGTGTATTGGCGGGGATGCTGTTGTACAGCGTTCTGCTGTCGGTTGGGGCGGGTTATGTGACGGCGTGGGTGGTGAATCGGGCGGAGGTTGGGCATGCGCTGGTGCTTGGCGTGATTCAGCTTGGGATTGGCGTCGCGGTTCAGTTGCAGTTTTGGGATGTGATGCCGTTGTGGTATCATGTTCTGTTCCTGGCGATGTTGATTCCCGGAGGTGTTTATGGTGGAAAACGGCGTCGTGATCGGATGTTTCGGTCGGCACCGGTGTTGGTGTGATTGTTGTTTGAGATTTGCAGTCCCTGGATACAGAGAAGGAGTTTGTGATGGCGGTGAAAGCGATTCCGGATGGTTTTGCGTCGGTGACGTGTCATTTGACGGTCAAAGGCGCTGGTGAGGCGATTGAGTTTTACAAGAAAGCGTTTGGGGCGGAGGAAATCATGCGGATGCCGGGGCCTGACGGTCAGAGCGTGATGCATGCGGAGATCAAAATTGGGAATTCGATTGTGATGTTGAATGATGAGTTTCCGGGTCCCGGGCCAAAGTCGCCTGCGTCGTTGAACGGGACGAGTGCGGTGGTGCATTTGTATGTGGCGGATGCGGACGCTGCCTATGACAAGGCGGTCGAGGCGGGTGCGACGGCGGCGATGCCGTTGACGGACATGTTCTGGGGCGATCGGTATGGATCGGTGGCTGACCCGTTTGGGCATATGTGGAGCATTGCGACGCGTAAGGAGGATTTGACGCCTGAGCAGATTGGCGAGCGTGCGGAGGAGTGGATGAAGAGCATGCCGGACTGCGGGCAGTAGTTTTCGCACTTGAGATTGGATGACTAACGGGGATCGATGGTTTGGATGGCCATCGGTTCCCATCTTATTTTGTACAGCATGGGTGTGAAAGGCGGGTGGTGTTGTTGATTGAGATTGAATGTTGGCAGGTGGCTCGTTAGGGTGGGGTTGGCTGGGGCAGGCTTTGTTTTGGAGGAAAGTGGTCATGTTGAGTCGTCGTGGGTTTTTGGGATCGGGCATGAGTGCGGCGGTCTGGGGTGTTTTGTCGCGCCATGGTTATGCGGCGGACGCGTTGTCGTCGATGTGCATCGATACGGGGGCGAACACGCTGGCGGAGTCTCGGCCATTCCTGAATCTGCCGAGGAATCTTCGCAAAGGCTCGACGATGGTTCAGGGGCTTCCGTTCGCGGAGTGGTATACGGGGGATTTTTTCGAAAACGGATTTATCCCGTTTCATACTTGTGAGAACTGTTTTGAGAAAGGTCAGCCTCCTGCACCGACGGAGGAAATCGACCTTGCAGTGGTTGGTGGTGGGATTTCGGGGTTGTGTACGGCGTATCTGTTGCGGGATCTGGAGCCTGTGTTGTTTGATTTGAGGCCTCGATTTGGTGGGGCAGCTCAGGGCGAGGTTTGGGCGGGGACGCGTTATTCGTTGGGTAGTGCGTATGTGATTACGCCGGATCCCGGGACGTTTCTGGATGATATATACCGGGAGTTGGGGTTGGATAAGGTGGTCCGGGTTGATCACGATCAGATGATGATCGAGCTGGGCGGGGCGGTGTCGGAGAAATTCTGGTCGGGTGCGGGTGGGAATCCGGAGGATGCGAAGGCGTTTGAGGCGTATGCGGGGGTTGTGCAGCGAATGGCGGGTGCGGAGTATCCGGATATTCCGCTGCCGGACGGGAATGTGGACTGGATCCATGAGTTGGATCTGAAAACGTTGAAGCGGGATATTGAAGAGAAGATGGGGGTGGCGGTTCCGCCGAATCTGGCGGCGGCGATCCAGGCGTATTGCTACTCGTCGTTTGCGGCTGGCTGGGATGAGATTTCGGCGGCTGGTGGCTGGAATTTCCTTGCGGCGGAGGAGTATGGACGCTGGGTGTGCCCGGGTGGTAATGCGTGGATGGCGGACCGGTTTTACAAGGGATTGCTGGGCAACGAGAAGCCGATGCGGAGTGGTTGTTCGGGGCGACGTCTTCGCGGGAGTTGCATGGTGGTGGATGTTCGGTTGGCGGCCAATGACAGGGTGCAGGTGACGTATCAGGATGCGGATGGCGGATTGCGGTCGCTGCTCGCAAAGCGCGTGGTGATGGCGTGTCCGAAGATGCTTTGCAAGTACATCATGTCGGACCTTGAGAAGCGTGATGTACCGAAGTGGGACGCGATGCATAAGTTGCAATACAAGGCGTATGTGATGGTGAATGTGTTGTTGAACGCGCCGATCGAGCGCGATTTTTATGACATTTTTCTGTTGGGGGATGGTGATTTTCCGATGGACCCGGGCGAGGCGGAGGTGCGGTTGAAGGTGATTGATGCCTTGAACGGTCATTTTGCGCGTCGGATTGATTCGCAGCGCAGCGTGTTGACGTTGTATTGGCCTCTGCCGTTTACGACGGCGCGGTTCCTGTTGATTGACTCGACGGGTTGGCGGACGATGTCGGAACGGTTGGCACCGCAGTTGAAGTCGATTCTGGAGTTGTTGAAGGTGCCGGTGAGTGCGGTTGAGCAGGTGCGGATGACGCGTTGGGGACATGCGTTGCCGCTGCATACGCCGAATCTGATTGCCGGTGGGACGGTGGATGAGTTGCGTCGGCCTTATGAGGGCAAGGTCTATTTTGTGAATCAGGACAACTGGGCGTTGCCCGCTGTTGAGAATTGTCTATTGGACGCGGAGATTTATGCGGCGCAGGTTCGGGCGGATTTGAAGAAATAGAAATGGTTGATATCGGGAAGACGGCGATGGGAAGATCGCAATACCGGGTGGGCTTGTCTCGTCCATTATGATTCGCCCACATACCACGTTGATCCTGTGACCGGGCATGTGGTAAGGGTTGGCGGTTGATTTTGGATCGGCGACGTGCCGACCTCCGGGGCCTTTCATGATATGACGCTGGTTATGCCTGTGCGCCGCCCACAAGGGGCGACGCTACATTGGTTTTGCTGCGACTCGTGCGGTGTTGATCGCTTGCGGCTACACTCGCTGTTATGGCGAAGCGGCGGAAGAAGGCGGTTGAGAAGTATCATGATCGGGTGGCCAACGTCTATGACCACAGTTACATGGACGAGTACTGGCAGTGGCATGACGCGATCACCTGGGAGCATATCAAGGGGTTTCTGCCGACGGATTTGCGTTCGCCGGTGCTGGACCTGGGTTGCGGGACCGGGAAGTGGGCGGCGAAACTGGCCAAGAGCGGTTTCGATGTAACGTGCGTTGACATTTCGCTTGCGATGATTGAGCAGTCGCGACACAAACTGAGTGACATGACGGAGCGGGCGGAGTTTGTACAGGCGGACCTTTGTGATATGTCGCAAATGGTGGGGGATCGGTTCGGGTTGGCGGTGGCGATGGGGGATCCGATCGGGTGTACCTCTTCGCCGGCGAAGGCGTTGAAGGAGATTCGTCGGTTGCTGACGGCGGATGGGGTGTTGGTGGCGACGTTTGATAACAAGCTGAGTGCGCTGGAGTATTACCTGCAAAAGGGGGACGTGCGGGAGATGGGGGATTTTCTGCGGAAAGGGCGGACGCGGTGGATCACGCGAGACAAGGAGGAACAGTTTGAGATTTTCACCTACACGCCTGGGGAGTTGGTGAAGTTGCTTGAGCATTCGGGGTTTGAGGTGCTGGATATGATCGGCAAGACGGTGTTGCCGATGCGTCATTATCGTCATTTGCTGGCGGAGTCGGGGGATCGCCGGGGTTGGATGAAGGTGGAGAAGGGGCTGTGTCGTGATGCGGCTGGTGTGGGTCGTGCGTCGCATTTGCAGATTGCAGCGAGGCGGCGGGTTTGATGGGATGGGTGGTTCGATCCGCTATTGCTTCGTTGTGTCTATACCAGTGCACGGAGCATCCAGCCGAGAACGCGTCCGCCGTTTGCCAGAAGATAGAGATGCGGTGTGAGTGCGATTGACCAGAAAAGGAGCGTTCTCTTGCGGTAGTGTTGTGTGGTAGCATTTCGGTAACGCCAGGTGAGTGCCGGAACGGTGAGTGCAGCGAGGCTGATGAGAGGTGTTGCGAGGCACGACATCGCAAGGGATGCGAATCCAATCCAGTTGAAAACCGTCTGCAGGAACGCAGGCGAGATGGTTTCTGCGTGATAGGATCCGGTTGAGAGTGGTCTCCAACCATAATCGACGGCCGCCTGCCCGCTGAGGTGGTAGGGGAGGATAAACCCGACGATGAAGATGCAGCACGCGGCGATGTGAACTCGAAGGGCTATGTCGATATTCAGAATTTTGTCACGCGCGGTTATGCGAACCCTCTCGACGGATTCGAACGGCGTGCCGCATTCGGGGCAGCGGGGTTCGGGGAGGTTGCGGATGTCGTATCCGCAGGTGGGGCAAGGGAGTGGGCGGTTGTCGCTGTCTGTGGTGGCGGTTTTCATGAAGGTGCTTGATTATATGCTCCTACGGTCGGACAGCCTATGAATGTTCAGGTCGGAAATGGAGAATTCCCGTGACCAGCCTCATTGATCAGCGCGAAAGTGTGGTGGCTCGTTCGGCTTCGATTACGACGGTTTTACAAACCATCGGATTTAGCGTGGCATCGGGCGGTGCGCTCGCGACGCTGGCGA
The DNA here is from genome assembly GCA_029260165.1 of Phycisphaerae bacterium. Lineage (GTDB taxonomy): Bacteria > Planctomycetota > Phycisphaerae > UBA1845 > UBA1845 > OFTM371. The sequence goes on from JAJDDT010000041.1 coordinate 5,904, forward strand.
TGGTGGTGTGCATACCCTACATGTTTGATGGAAGCATCGGGAACGGGGTCTTCATTGCGCTGATCATTGGGCTGACCTGCGGACTTGGATGTGCACCCGTCCTTGTGAGACAGGGTTGGGGCAGAGATGAGACCATTTTCCTGCCGGCTTGTACATGGATGGCGGCAGTTGCCGTTGCAATGGTCTCGTTCACGCCATATCGCCACGATTTGATTCGTGGGGCGGGAATTGTCTGTGGCGTATTTGTGCTCTCTGCTGTTCTGATGCGTATTCGTTTGCCGCGGATATGGCGGGGCGACGGGGTCTGTCGCGGATGCGGTTACGATGTTCGCGAATCGATGGAGATTGGGCGGTGTCCGGAGTGTGGTCTGCCTATTGATCTGATACCGTGGTATGCGAAATTACCGGATGGTGTTTGGCCACGACGTTTTGCTCGGGCGCGCATTTTCCTGTTTCGACATCCAATCGTCATCATATGCTTGATTGTATGCATTTGCCTTTTTCGCTTCGCAGCTTCGCAGCTGCGCAGCTCAACGAAGAGCAGTTGAGTCGCAACATCGTCTCAATGTTTCAGGAAACCCGGAATGGATCCAATACGTTCGTACTAGGCGACGCAACGCCCTTTGAATGGGACCGCGTGCATGTGTTTGGAGAATACACATCCATCATGAGGATAGAAATCTCGTTGGGTTTTCGGTGGCGCATTGGTGGGATTCACGGCACCGGGATGATGGACAATGCGGTTTTTCTCGTGTTTGTTCGCGATCGTCGGGTTGCGGGTTGTGCCAGAATATCGCAGCACGACATGGCTTGGCCGCAGGACCAAATACCGGCGGTCATGTCAAAGGACGAGGCCATTTTTGATATCCTGCCCGCACCGGACGAGTGGTCCGGTCCGGTGCTCAAGAAGATCGAGATGACTTGCCCGGCGGAGGCGTCTCGTTGATCGGCGAGGAGGGCAATCACGGTTGGCCTTGGCAGTCGCTGGTATCGGTGGTTGTCTGGGGGATGTCTTTTGCCTTTGTGCGGACGGCGATGGATGTGCTGACGCCTGCGGGGGTTGTCGGGATGCGGTTGCTGATCGGGTCGGCTGTCCTGATGGTGTTCCTGCGATGGCGGGGTTCGCCGATTTGGCCTGTGCGGGCGGATGTTGGACGATGCGTGTTTCTGGGGGTGGTGTTGGCGGTGCATCTGTTGATACAGGCGTATGGGTTGAACTACACGTCAGCGATCAGCACGGGGGTGATCATCGGATTCGTACCGGTGTCGCTGGCGATTGGGGCATTTCTGTTTCAGGGGCATCGGATGGCGGGCGCGGGATGGCTGGGCGTGTTGGTGGCGACGGGCGGCGTTGTTCTTGTCGCACTGGACAGGAATCCGGAGTTTGAGCGCGCGACGTTTGGTGATTTGTTGCAATTGAGTTCCTGTGTGACCTGGACGATTTATACGTTGTCAGCGGCTGCTGTGGTGGTGCGGAACGGGGCGATGCGCGTCACTGTTTTTGCGATGGTGGTGGCATCGATAACGTCGCTGGGATTGTCCCTGGTGACGGGACTGGTGAATGGTGTGTTGACGTGGCGGGTGCTCGCGGACCTGGGTTTTCTCGGGGTGTTGTGCAGTGCGTTGGCGTATGTGATGTGGTTCATCGCGCAACGAAGGCATGGTCCGACACGGGCGGGGTCAATGATCTATTTTCAGCCATTCGTTTCAATCGCGGCGGGCGCGGCGATTCTGGGTGAACGCGTGACAACGGGTGCTGTGGTGGGCGGGGCAGTGGTCCTGGGCGGGGTTTATCTGGTGTCGATCGGCACGCGTCGCGTACGATCGGGGCGAATCTCTTGAAACACCCGTCGCAGAATCAGCATGATGTCTGCACGAAGATTGCGGTGTCCTGGTCCGCGGGCAATGGCTCTGTATGGACATTGTGGGAATATCAGGCGACCGAACATTTGGCTATGGACACGGCGTCAGCCGGTTATACTGACCGGCATGTGGAAGATCGCGTGGTGCAATCTGGTGCGTGACAAGCTGCGGTTCACGATCGCCGTGGTGGGGTTGGTGTTCTCGGTCGTGCTGATGGCGGTGCAGGTATCGATTTTTCTGGGGGCGATCGACAGCTCCGCGCGGTTAATTGATAGCTGTTCGGCGGACCTGTGGGTGGTACCTCAAAATGCGTCGAACGCGGATTTTTCGACGTCGATGCCGGGGCGGCGGCGATATCATGTGCTGGGTGTGGATGGGGTCGAGGCGGCGGGTCGGATGGTGGTGGGGTTTGGTCATTGGCGTTTCGACGACGGTCGGCAGGAGTCGGTGATCGTCGTGGGGATCGATACGGAGCGGGAATGGTTGCCGATCGAGACGGGGCGGATTCGGGGTCGGACGAACGAGGGGTATGGGGTGGTTTTTGATGAGCGGGAGAGGTGGCGATTCGGGGTTGGGGGCGAGGCGTTGCCGATTGGGACGCGTGGTGAGGTTCGCGGGTATCGTGTGTATGTGGCTGGCTTCGCTTCGGGGATGAATTCGTTCGCGATCACGCCGTACGCGTTTTGCTCGTATGAGTCGGCGCTTGATCTGACGCAGATCGGTTCGGACAAGACGGTGTTTATCATGGTGGATTGTGCGGATGGGGCTGATCCGGAGGCGGTGCGGGCGGGGATTCTGTCGCGGGTGGATGATGTCGAGGTGTTGACGCGGGGTGAGTTTGCAGGGCGGAGTTGGCGATATTGGGTGTTTGGGACGGGGATGGGGTATTCGCTGGTGTTGATGGCGGTGTTGGCGTTGATCGTGGGGATGGTGGTGATCGGGCAGACGTTTGTGACGAGTGTGCTGGTGAAGATGCGTGAGTATGGAATGTTGAAGGCGTTGGGGTATGGGAACGGGTTTGTGGCGGGTGTGATTCTGGGGCAGGGATTGATCATCAGCGTGTTGGGGTATGTGTTTGGGTGCGTGGGGGCGGTGATTGTTTCGCGGATTTGGGGTGAGGGTGGGACGGCTGTCGTGATGGAGATGTCGCCGCGGATGCTGCTGGTGCTGTTGCCGATGACGCTGCTGATCTGTCTGACGTCGAGTTTGATTGGTGCATGGCGGGTGTTTCGATTGGCACCGGCGGAGGTGTTTCGATGAGTTCGACTGTGGCGGTGGCGCGGGGTGTGTCGAAGCGGTTCGGGCGGGGGGCGACGTTGGTGCATGCGCTGCGCGGCGTGAGTTTGTCGGTGGACGCGGGCGAGATCGTGATGATCAAGGGTCCGTCGGGGAGTGGGAAGACGACGTTGCTGCATATTTTGGGGTTGTTGCAGCGGACGGATACGGGGGAGGTTTGGTTGGGCGGTCGGCGGATGGAAGGGGTTTCTGAGACGGGGTTGCCGTTGGCGAGGCGGGAGAGTGTTGCGTTTGTTTTTCAGGGGTCGAACCTGTTGGAATCGCTGACGGTTTGGGACAACGTGCTGCTCGGTGTGCGGTTGCGGAGGTCGGTGAACGGCGTTGGGGAGTCGGATGCGGCGGTTGTGGATCGGTGTATTGGGTTGGTGAACATGACGGAGCGTCGGCGACATTTGCCGAGTGCGTTGAGTGGTGGTGAGCGTCAGCGAGCGAGTATTGCGCGGGCGCTTGCAAGTCCGGGGAAGTTGTTGTTGGCGGATGAGCCTACCGCGAATCTGGATTGGGAGCATGCTCGGGAGGTGATGGACTGCTTGTCTGCTGCGGCGCACGATCATGGTAAGGCGGTGGTGCTGGTGTCGCATGACTCCCGTTTGGAGCCTTTTGTGGATAGGATTGTGCATCTGGTGGATGGGCGGATTGCGGATGGTGATGGGTCGGTTGTGAAGGAACGGATTGAGATGAGCGATCGCTGTGACAATGAGAATGGTGGAAATCGTCGCGACGGTCGTGCGTTGTCGTGGGTGGTTTGGTTGGTTGCGTTGGCGGTGATGGGTGGGGGAGGATGGTGGTACGGTTCGCAGAATGGCAGATCGGTGGGGGAGAGGCCGGTGTCGCGACCGCAAGGGAAGGTGGCGACGCGGGTGTTGGGTGAGAAGGTCGTCGCGGCTGCTCCAGCCGTGGTGGAGCCTGTGAGTCAGGTGATTTCGTTGCGGAGTGAGCGGAGTGGTCGGCTCGTGTCGATCTTGAAAAGGGCGGGGGATCGTGTTGAAACGGGGGAGATTCTGGTGAGGCTGGATGGCGCGATCGCGCGGGCGACGGTGGGATTGCGTCGGGCGGATTTGCGTTTGGCGGAGGCGGACCTTGCGGACCTGCGGGCGTGGCGACGTGAGGAGGAACGTGTGCAGGCGCGGGCTGACGTGTCCAAAGCGGAGGCGAAGTACGACCGGGCGAAGCGTGACCATGATCGGATTGTCAGGCTGCATGCGGAATCGCGGGCGGCGGATACGGAATTAAACGAAGCTGTTGAGGATTTGCGGTTGGCTGAGGCGGCGTTGGCGTCGAGTCGGGCTGCGTCGCAGATGGCTGAAGCGGGTCCGACGGCGGATGACCTTGCGATTGCGGATGCGCGGGTGGAACAGGCGAGGGCGGCGTTGTTGCTGGCGGAGGCGGAGTTGGACAAGCATGTGATTCGGAGTCCGATCGATGGTCATGTGTTGTATCGTCATTTGGAGCCGGGCGAGATGTTTGACGTTGACGCGGAGCGTCAGCCACCGATTTTGAGTTTGGGGAATATCGATCGGATACGGTTGCGGGCGGAGGTTGATGAGGCGGACATCGGCCGGGTTTTTGTGGGTCAGCGTGTGACGGCGTCGGCGGATTCGATGGGTGATGTGGTGTTGCGTGGTGAGGTCGTGCACATGGAAGGCATGATGGGGCGAAAGTCGATTCGGACGCAGGCGACGACGGAGCGGATGGATACGAAGGTGCGCGAGGTGTTGATCGCGTTGTCGGATGATTGTCCACCGATGACGGTTGATTTGCAGTTGACGGTTCGGTTTTTTGCGGGGGGCGAGGCGGGCGGAGATGAATGAAATTATCGAGAAAGTTTTTGTCTCGCCGGGATCATTGTGGTAGGGTTCGGTTTCGATGAAGGGCTGATTGGCGGCAGCATCCCGGGCGTCCACGGACGGGCGTGATGAAAAACGACACGGAGGTTGGCATTTTATGTACCTCAAAAAAGTAACGATGCATGGTTTCAAGAGTTTCGCCGACAAGGTGGCTTTTGATTTTTCCTCGGGTGTGACGTGCATTGTCGGGCCTAATGGCTGCGGCAAGAGCAACGTTGTCGATGCGTACAAGTGGGTGCTCGGGGAGCAGTCGGCCAAGCTGCTGCGTGGTCGGCAGATGGCGGACATGATTTTCAACGGTTCGTCCACGCGCAAGAGCAGCGGGATGGCTGAGGTCGAGTTGGTTTTCGACAACGCGGATCACCAACTGCCGATAGAACCGGACGAGGTCAGGATCACGCGTCGTCTGTATCGTTCCGGCGAGAGCGAGTATCTGGTCAACGGAGCCGGCAGTCGTCTCAAGGATATTCGTGAGCTGTTTCTGGACACCGGTGTTGGGGCGGACACCTATTCGTTGATCGAGCAGGGGCGGGTGGATATTTTGCTGACGTCGTCGCCTGCGGACCGGCGGGCGATTTTTGAAGAGGCAGCGGGTATCGGCAAGTACAAGGTTCGCAAGCGCGAAGCCCAGCGAAAGCTGGATCGAACACATCAGAATCTGCTGCGTGTGGATGACATCGTTGAAGAGGTTCAAAAACGCCTGCGCAGTGTCAAGTTGCAGGCGGGCAAAGCCAGGAATTTCCAGGCGTACGACGCTCGGCTGAAGGAATTGCGTGCCGGTTACAGTCTGGCGGAGTTTCACAAGCTCAGTGAGACGATTGATCGTCTGGCGCGTGAATCGACGGATGCGGAGGATGTATGCACCGAGCTGCGATCTAGCATTGATCGCAACGAAGCAAGGGCGGCATCGATTGTTGAGCAGATTGATCGGGTGGGCGAAGAGTTGTCTACCGTGGATCAGTCATTGATTGAGACGAAATCCGAGATTGCGACGCACGATGAGCGGGTGGCGTCGACCGGGCGACGTATTGAGGAATTGAAGACGGCTGCGGAGCGATCCGGGTCGCGCATTGCGCAGCTTCGGTCGCAGAGAGAGCAAACGCAAGCGCAGCTTGACTCGGTTCACGAAGATGCCAATGCGTTGCAGGGCGAAACGCATGGCTACGAGGAGAGGCTTCGTGCGTTGACCGGGGAGGAGCGTGATGTCGCGCGTGATCTGACCGAGGCGCGAGCGAACGTCGAGGACGAGAAGGCTGGTCTGATTGAGTTGATGCGTCGGACATCGAAGTTGCGCAACGAGATTGAGAGTCTGCACAAACATCGCGAGACGCTGGAGGCGGAGCAGGGGCGGCTTGGCGAGCGTGAGAAAGCCATTCTGCAACAGGTTGAAGGATATGTTGTCAAGCGAAATACCCTGCAGCAGCGGGTGTCTGAGCTGAATTCGCTGACGGATCAGCAGTCCGCGGGTTTGACCCAAAAGACGACCGAGGCGGAGCAGGCTCGGGAGCGATCGGCTCGATTGTCGGGCGAGTTGGGCGAATCCCGCGAGGTTCGCAGCGGGTTGCGTACGCGAAAACAGTTGCTCGACGAGTTGGATAGAAAAATGGAGGGGGTTGGTGCAGGGGTCAGGACGATTCTCGACCTGAAAACGTCCAGACCCGATGATCCGGCGCTGGCTGGCGTGCATGGCATGGTTGGTGAGTTGTTTGTCAGCGACATACAGCACGCATCGGTGATCGAGGCAGCGCTGGGGGATTTCGATCAGCAGCTTGTGATGGCCGGTGTGGAAACGCTTCGCGCGTGTCGCGAACATGTGGGCGAGTTGCCCGGCAGGGTGTCTGCCATCTGTCTCGACCGCGTGCCCCCGATCATCAACGACCACGATCTGTCGGGCGAATCGGGTTTCGTCGCGCTGGCTTCCGAATGGGTGTCGTATGACGAGCGTTTCGAGCGGCTTGCAAAGCACCTGCTCGGCAGGACCGTCGTTGTTGAGAGGCTGGATCACGCGCTGGGGATGGCAGCCAAAGAGTTGTCGGGACGGCGATTCGTGACGTTGGCGGGCGAGGTTGTCGAGCCGACGGGTGTGGTTTCGTGTGGTCCGATGTCGAGTCGGGCGGGTTTGATCACGCGCAAGAGCGAAAGGCTGGACGTTGCCCACCAGTTGGACCGCACTGAGTCGCGGATCGAGGAGTTGCAGCGCGAGTTGAACGACGCCGACGCATCTGCAAGGCATCTGACGAATCTCTGCGAGGAATTGCAACAGTCGCTCCATGAGACCAACACCGCCAGGGCGGAGGCAAACGTGCTTCTCGACGAGGTGAAGTCGGCGATCGACCGACTGACAGAAGAGCAGCCCATGATTGCGGGCGAGGTTGCGCTGATTCAGCAGCAGATTTCCGAGGCAGCCGACAAGGCATCGGTCGAGGCGGAGTCGGTTGATCGACTGGAAAGCGAGAACGCGGAGCGCGAGCAGAATGTGACGCGGTTCGACGAGGCCATAGACACATTGTCATCGCGCCGCGAGCAGTTGCGACGTGGTATCACCGAAACGCAGGTTGCGCTGGGTGCGTTGGCGGAGAAGCGATCCGCGTTGGCCAACAGTATCCATCAGTTGCGTCGCAGTCTGACATCCAGCGACGAAGCCATCACCCACGCCGAGCAGGAGCGTGAATCCGCCGATGCGAACATCGCGGAATCGCAACAGGTGATCGCGGTGGCCAGGGAGCGATTGGCATTGTTGGTGGCTGAGTCCGAGCGACTTGACCGGCAGGTGATTGAACTGCGTCATCGTCGCGAGATGTTGCGGAATGAGGCTGAGCAACTGGCGGCCCGGACCCGGGAAATCCGAAGCAGGTTGGGCGAGTTTGAGAATCGTCTTCACGAGCTGGATATCGAGAAACACGAGTCTGCCGTTCGTCGTGAGGAGTTGGCTTCGCGAACGCGCGAGGAACTCAATATCGATCTTTCGGAAAAATACACGGAATACGACCACACCGACCAGGACTGGCAGGCTGTCGAAAACGAAATTGACGAGCTTAAAAAGAAGATCGATCGGCTTGGAAACGTCAACCTCGACGCCATCAACGAGCTTGATGAACTCGAGGAGCGCGAGACCTTTCTGACCGGTCAGCGAAACGATTTGAACGATTCGAGAAAACAACTGGAAGAGTTGATCACCAGGCTCGACGCCGAGTGCATACAGAGGTTTACGTCTGCGTTCGAGACGATTCGAACGAATTTCCACGAACTGTTCCGCAAGCTGTTCGGCGGTGGAAAAGCCGACATCGTTCTTGAAGATCCGGAGGACATTCTCGAGTGCGGTATTGAGATTCTCGCGAAACCACCAGGGAAGGAACTGCAACGGATTTCGCTCATGTCCGGTGGTGAGAAAACCATGACCGCCATTGCGCTGCTCATGAGCATTTTCCGGTCGCGACCGTCTCCGTTGGCGATCCTCGACGAGGTGGACGCCGCCCTCGACGAAGCCAACAACGAACGGTTCAACAACATCGTCCGTGAATTCCTCGACAAGTCGCAGTTCATTATCGTCACGCACTCGAAACGCACGATGGCGATCGCCGATCAGCTTTACGGTGTGACCATGCAGGAACCGGGCGTTTCAACACCGGTCAGCGTCAAATTCGAGACCGTTGACTCCGCCGTCGCGTAAAATCACGACGAATCGTGTCGATTTCCGTCGGCTGAAAGGGTTTGCGACCAGGGTTGCGAATATCCATTCTTGACCGCACGACGGCCGCAATCTACGCTGATGTCGGCGGGCAATTCTGCCGAGAGACACATCAAGAGGCGATTCAGTAACTGTAGGGAGCGAACCGATGGGCTTGTTCGATAAACTTCGCGGCGAACTGATTGACATCATTGAGTGGATCGACCACACGCGCGATACGCTCGTCTGGCGATTTCCCCGTTATCAAAACGAAATCAAGAACGGCGCTCAACTCATCGTCCGTCCCGGGCAGATGGCTGTCTTCGTGCATCGCGGGAAGGTGGCTGATGTTTTCCAGGAAGGTCACTACGAACTCAAAACCGACAACCTGCCCATCCTGAGCACGCTGCAGGGCTGGAAGCATGGTTTCAATAGTCCGTTTCGCTCGGAAGTCTATTTCGTCAGCACGCGACAGGTCACCGATTTGAAATGGGGCACGCCGAATCCGATCATGCTTCGCGATCCGGAATTTGGTCCGATTCGCCTGCGCGCATTCGGCACCTATACGCTGAAAGCCGTCGATCCGGTTGCATTGCTGACCGAGTTGGTCGGAACCGATGGGTCGTTTGAAGCGGACGAAATCCACGAACTGCTGCGGTCCATGATCAATTCATCTTTCGCCGACGTGATTGGTGAATCGAAGGTGGCTGCCCTCGACCTCGCCGGCAAATACGATGAATTCTCCGCAAAGCTGCGGGAAGCGGTCGTCGAACGTGTCGATGACGAATACGGACTCGACCTGCCGCAACTACTCATCGTGAATATTTCGCTCCCGCCCGAGGTCGAAAAAGCGCTCGACACGCGCACGAGCATGAGCGTGATTGGAGACCTTGGAAAATTCCAGCAATATCAGATGGGACAGGCGTTGACCGAAGCAGCCGGCAACCCATCCGGCGGCGCGTCCGAAGGGATGGGAATGGGCATGGGGTTTGCGATGGCCAATCAGATGATGCAAACTGCCGGACGCGCGGGTTCACCGGGGATGGCTCCACCGCCCCCGCCGCCCGTGGAAACGGTCTGGCACGTCGCGGTAAACGGTCAGACATCAGGACCATTCACCGGGAATCAACTGGGGCAGGGGGTTGCAAAGGGACAGATCAAACCCGACACGATGGTATGGACGAACGGTATGTCCGGTTGGCAGGCTGCGGGCCAGGTTCCACAATTGTCGGGCCTGTTCGGTGCGACCCCACCCCCGCCACCATCGGCTGGTCAATAGATTCGATCACGAACTATGTCGCTTTCCAACGATGCATCCACGACGTCTGAACCGATTGGGCATGAAGACGACAGCGCCCGCACGTTTCCCTGCCAGGGGTGCGGAGCTGACCTGACGTTCAATATCGGTGTTCAGAAGCTCAAGTGCGATCATTGCGGTTTTGAAAAATCGCTCGAAATCGACCCCGACAAGGATGTGGCTGAGCAGGATTACCAGGCCACGCTCGACAGGTTGGCCGCCATGCACGGCGGGGCGGGCGGCGATGAGCAGGGGTTCCGCGAAGTGTCCTGCGCATCCTGCGCCGCCACGGTTCGATTTACGGGTACGTTGACCAGTACGGAATGTGCCTATTGCGGTGTCGCGCTGCAGCGGGACGACATCCACGACGCTCCGAATCGCATTTCCGTCGATGGTGTCCTGCCATTCATGATTGATCGGGAGACCGCCCGGAAAAACCTGCGCACATGGGTACAGTCGCGCTGGTTCGCGCCAAACGATTTCAAAAAACGCGGTGTACAAGGCAGATTCACGGGTATCTACTTGCCCTATTGGACCTTTGATTCGTTCACGACCAACGCCTATCGTGGGATGAGGGGCGTTCATTATTGGGTAACCGTTGGCAGCGGAAAGAGTCGGCGAACCGTCAGGCGAACGCGGTGGTATCCCGCCTCCGGTCATTTTCAACAATTCTTCGACGATGTCCTCGTCATCGCCGCGATGGGTTTGCCGCGAAAACGTCTCACCGATCTCGAACCCTGGCCCCTTGCGGTTTGCAAACCATTCAACCAGGACATGCTCTCGGGATTTGTCGCGCGCACCTACGATATTCCGCTCGGCGTTGGGTTTGTGGACGCCAGGGAACGCATCGCCGCCGCCATCGACGTTGAGGTCCGCAAGCGCATTGGTGGCGATGCTCAACGCGTTCATTCCATTCGCACATCGCACGATGGCATCACGTTCAAACACCTGCTGCTGCCAGTGTGGATGATGGGCTACAAATACAAGGACAAACCGCACCAGGTCGTCGTCAACGCCGCCACCGGTGAAGTCCAGGGTGACAGACCCTACAGTTGGATCAAAATCACCCTCGCGGTTTTGGCGGGAATCGCAGCCATTGGCGGCGCGTTTCTCGCGTTCAACAATTAACGCCTGCCCCCGATTCCAGGCGTCAGCCCGTCGTGATGGATTTCCCCGTTTGGATTTCGTGCATGGTCATAAGTGACGACAACCGCGGCAACAGGGAATCGTGACACACCTCGCAAAAGCGCGTGCATGACCGTTTCGGTGGCACGCCGTTGATCGCTGTAGCGTCACCCTTTGTGGGTGACGGGAACACTAACCTGCCAGGCGGGCTGTGCGCAAGAAAAAAACGGCCGCCGCTCGCAGGAGTGACAACCGTTTTCGTTTGTCCGCGTCTAGCGTTTCGTTCGGAAACGGATCGCCAATGCGCCCATGCAGAGCAGGGCGAGCGTTGCCGGTTCGGGAACCTCAGGGCCTGGATCGACCGGCGTGCTTCCACCGCCACCGAATCCGCCACCGACGGCGGATGGAGCGAGGACGTTGACCGTCACGGTATCAACCGTAATGTCGAAGAAACCGCGACCCGCCGCAGCGAATCCCTCGGTCAGGTCGCCTGCGGACGTGGCGATGTCAATGACGTAGCTGCCGACCTGATTGGCAGTGAATTGTGCCGAGCCCAGCAGGATACCATCGCCACCCAGCCCACCGACAAACGACAAGCCTGTCACGTTGTCACCATCTCGCGACGGCACGGACACGAAGTCGGCTGACGCGCTGAAGTCGTCAAACGACAAGCCTTCGCCCGCGACAAAATCGAACCCGAACCCAACGAGTCGCGTGTTGTCCTCGGTCGTGGCGAAAATATCGACGTCCACAAGATCGCCGGGGTTGACAGCCGTGTCCTCGGTCACGAGTTGGACGTTGATTGTCTCAGCGGACGCGCTGGCCACAAGACCACAAACGACCGCCGCCGCAAACAAGCCATGATGCATTCTTTTCATCTTCTTACTTCCTCTCCATATCTGTCGGCGGACGGTTTGACAAACCTCCACCGTTCAATCGCGAACGCGCGAACGCGAGACCCGCGATATGAATATCGCCCGAAGGCGCTACTCGTCACCTCTTGTGTCCGAAGCGAACTCCAGGAACATCTGGAAATCCACCAATGTAATTTCGCCATCACCGTCGAAATCGGCAGATGGATCAAATCCGTTGTCGGTCGCGGTGCTCCCGAATTGATCCCGGAACGCGTTTTCGTCGTTTTGATCGAAAACACCGTCATCATTCAGATCAGCCCGGGGCGGTTCCTCGACGAGTTCAATCGGTTCATCAACCGGACGAACCGGGTTCACGACAGGTTCCTCGACAACTTCGAGGTCAGGCTCGAAATCACCGTCGATCGGCAAAATCGCAGCCGAACCGTCGTCCAGACCCTGCGTCGCGGGGGGATCATTCTGAACCGGTGCAAAGCACCCGGCGCTGAAAAACAACCCGAAAACCATCACTGTGAACAAGCTACGCGGAAGGCGTAGGCGAATGCTTCCCATTCCATCTCCCTCTCTTTATCTCTCAACGCAGGACCCGCTGGCACGAGCCTCCCCCTGCGTCTCCGAATAGTAACCGATCCAAAAGCCGTTGTCTCGTAAAAATTGGAAAAGATCGGCAGGTCAGGGTTGGCTTGACACGCCGGGTTGCGTTCTCGCTTCAATTCGTAACTCCTGGCCGGAAGAAGCTGTCACGAGCGTTTGGCTTGCGCTGTTTGCGCGCAAATAGGGCGAGTACATGGCTTCGACGCGGGTTGGGAGGATTCGGAATTCACCCGCGTTTTCGCTTCGCAAACGGTACGAAAACGTCCGATTTCCCGGTTGGAGGTGGTTGAGGAAAAAAGCGACGTGATGGTCGCGGAATTCGCGATGGGCGTAACCGCCACCGTCGGAATTGTACCCGCTGTGGAGGTTGGCTGGCTCGAAACCGGCGGGCTTGGGGTCTTCTATCAGGATGTAGTCGAAATCGTTGGTCGAATGGACCGATAACGTGACCTCGATCATCGACCCGGCGGGGATGGGTTGGCCTGCTTCGATTGGGGCGCGGTCGTAATCGAGCGCGTCGTAGGATTGATCGATCATTTTGCGCTGCGTCGCGTCCCAGATGCGACGGGTTTTCGGGACGGTTTTGGGTGTGAGCAGGTGGTAGTTCCTTGTGACGGTGATGTCCCTGCCGGCGGGGGGGATGGGGTCCTGTCTGGTGAAAAAATCGGCAAAAGCGGCGTAGTAGAGATTTCCCTTGCCGACCTTTTCGATGCGAACGGTGTGCGATCCGGGTGTGAGATGGCGGGGGGCGACGATCATGCGCGTGTCGGCTGACAGGATGTTATCGGGCGTGATTTCAAATGTGCGCTTGAGCTTGTCGTCGATGGTGATGGTGAGTTTCATGTTGGCGTCCAACTCGCGCGACTGCTCCAGCCAGGCGGAGAGCGCGTGAATGGCGAGGGCGGTGGCTTTGGTGGACTGCCACCGCGACGCCTGCCGTGATTTGACGAGCCAGTTGGCAGCCAATGGCACGGATTCGTGATTTGGCGCAACCGCGAGCATCGCGCGGAGCGCCATGGCTGTCGTTTCGATTCCGTCGCGGTACCAGCGGTGGTAGCCATCGTGTTGTCCCCAGTGAACGTCGTCGCCCTCGCGGACGGCGGTGTTGTGGAGATTGGCGATCACGGTTTCGGCACGTTGTCGGTTTCCGATGCGATCGAGCACCATGGCCAACATGGCACGACCGTAGTCGGACAGATCATCGCGTTGGTCGAAAAGCGAATCGAGCGAGGTGCGGACATTCGGCGACGTACGGTGTTTTGGGCTGTAGCTCAAGGCGAACAGCATCCACACGCGTGTGTTGATTTCGCGCTGACGTGATTGGCGATACCAATTGTCCTCGGCGACGGTGGATCGTAACAATCGACGGTTCAGGAATTCAAACCCGCGATCAAGGATGGTTTCGTCGAATGTGACGCCTGCCTGTCGTCCCTCGGCCAACCCCTGAACGACGTAGGCGGTCATGTACGGATCGGCAGACCCTGTTCGCCACCAACCCCAACCGCCGTCGGGCCGTTGCAGTTTTGTCAGTCGTTCGATGCCGGCGCCGATGACGTCGTCCAAGGTGGATTGATCGAACACCGGGTTGTTTCGACGTCTGTCTGGATGTCGCGGGTCGGTTGGGTCGTGGTTGGCAAGGGCTTCGAGTTGGTCGAGCTTGACGCCGAGCGTTTTCAACGATTGTCGCGTGAGGACGGCGGGCATGAATCGGCTCATCGTCTGCTCGGTGCAGCCATACGGATATTCGACGAGGTAGGGAATGGCGTCGATGAGCACGCCGGCGATGGTTGGGCGGAATTGGACCTCGAGAACGGGCGTCGTCGGGTCCATCTTGTCGGGTAGTACGAGGGTGACGGTGCGCGTTTCGTCCGCGTCGAAATCGCGCATCGTTCCGCTTTCGGTCAGCAGTGTTTGCGAGCCGTAGGTGAGGACGGGCAGGTTTTTGCGGATGGCGTCTGCCTCGACATCAGCCGCGACGGCGGCGGTGAGCGTGGCGGAGCCTGCATCTGTTGCGATCAACTCGAAATCGACGATCGCTTCGGTTCGGGGATTCGCGTCAACGATGACGGCATGGTCGTCGGTGAGTTCGATTGGTTCGCCATCAATGAACGCACCGCGAATGTTGACAGGACCGGTGCTTGTCAGCGAGACGCGGAGCTGTTTGCGATCGTCGAGATCGTTTCGGGCGATGACCGAGACGAAACATCGATCCTGCTCGACGAGGAAACGCGGGGTTTGCAGGCGAGCGATGATGTTCTTGCGGGTGATGATTTTGGATTTCGACTCGCCGACGCGGGTATCGTCATCGATGGCGATGGCGGTCAGACGCCACGTTGTCAGCGTATCGGGGACGGTGAACTGGAAATCAGCCTGCCCGTTTGCGTCGGTTCGTATGCGTGCGATCCATTTCAGTGCGTCCGGGAATTGGCTTCGGATTTCGGGCAGGGCGAAGGATCCGTTGGCGGATTGCGCTGCGGCGGATGATTTGGCGACGGGCGCTGCGAGTGCGATGGCGTCACCACCAACAACCAATTCCCGTTGGGCAAAAGAACCACCGCGTCCACCACGTCGGGCACCGCCCGGAGACGCGAAACTCGTGTGCGTTTGCACGCCCTGGTTTCGGACGCGCCCGTAAAAATACTCGCTGATCTTGCTGCGGAGTTCGGGTTGAATCGTGTACAAGCTCTTGTCCACGATCATGACGGCTGCCTCCGCCCGGACCGGCTGACCATCGGCGTCGGTGATGTTGAGCGTGGCTGATACGTTTTGTTGCGGGGTGTAGGTTTCGGACAATCCGTCGATCGAGACATTCAGAAACCGGTCAATCGGTGGAACCACGACGGGCATCATGTCCTGGTAAACCACGAATTCCCGTACCATGGTCGCGGTGACAAAGAAGTTCGGCGTGTGTCGCGCCGTGATGGGTAGATCCACGATGGCTGACCCGTTTGTGAGCGCGACGACCTGTTCATCGATCCAGCCGTCGGCTTCGATGGTGAGCAGGACGTGGCCATTTTCGCGTTGGCTGGTGAGCAGAATATTGGCGGTGTCACCGACGTTGTAGGACGAACGATCCAGGACGATTTCGATGTCGCGCCAGGCATGACGTGCCAACGATCCATTTCGTTTTGCAAGCCAAACGTTGCAGGATTTTGTGACGGTCCTGCCATCTTTTTCGGAGTTGATCATGAACCGGTAGTGTCCTTCATTCTCGAATACGCGGCGGATGATTGTTTGGCCTGACGCGTCGGCGGTGATTGTTTCGGACGCGATGCGGCGTCCGGGTTCATAGGTTTCGGACTTGTTTGGCGTGTCTTTTTCCGCATCGGCGGGGACAAGTTCATGGATGTGCACCGTTCCGGTAAACGCCACCGGCTCGCCATTGGCGTCGGTGGATTCGACATCGATATGAACGCGATCGCCGGGTTGATAGACCCAGCGTTGCGGGGTCATGCGAATGGAGAAGGGGATGTGTGTGACGCTGATCGAACCGGAGCCTGTGACGACGCGACGGGATGGATCGGAGGCTTCTGCCTCGATATCGAAGCGATATCCGAGGTTTTTCTGATCTGTTTCGTTCGTCGGAATCGCTGGAATGAACTGCAGGATCGCGACGCCCTCGGTGTCCGTGGTCAACTCCGCCTGCAGCACGAGGTCGCGCTGTTGGTGCACAGGCCACCAGTACAGTCCCGATCGTCCGCGTCGCATCATGGGGGCCAACTGCCTGAAATAGGAGTAGCAACCATACGGATACCAGATTCGTTCGCGGATGGGGACGCGATGAATTGTGACGCGCGTGGGTGCGTTTGCGAGCGGTGATCCGAAGAGGTAGTTGGCGGAGATCCTGATTTCTGTCGGTCGATCAAACGCGGGTTCGACGCCAACGGGTTCGATGGTCACTTCAAATTCCGGTTTGCGGTATTCCTCGACGCGATAGGTGCCGCCCGACCCGATGTCGATGTGGCGACCGTTGTGTTGAATCCGAAACCGGTGCAGTCCCAGGGCGGTGTCGGTCGGCAGGGTGAACTCGCCGACGGCGATGCCCTGGTTGTCGGTCGAAATCGAGCGATTGAAAACCTCCTGTCCCACGGGATCGTAAACGGTCATGGGTAGCGTTGTTTTGCCATTTGTTTCGTAATGGCCTGTGCGATAGCTGCGAACGATGTGTTTGTAGCGAACGGTATCGCCGGGGCGGTAGATCGGTCGGTCGGTGAAGGTGTAGACGAAAAGCCCCTTCTGCTGAGATGACCATGACCAGCCACCGGCTGCGTTGCTGGTTGCGTAATGCTGACCAAGGCGGGCGAACACGCGTTGCATTCGCCCGTTCTTGTGCGACGCTCGATCGATGGAGACCTGTCCGTTGTCGAGGGTGATGGTTGATTTGCGGGTCCAGGTTTGTGGGCCGTTTCTACCCTGGAGCAGCAGTTCGACGTCGGTGACGGGTTTTCCGGTCTTTGCGTTGGTGGACCATATGAGTGTTTGGTTTGCACCGGTCTTCGTGATCAACGCGAGGTCAGAGACGATCACGAGCGTACGTGCGACAGCGATTCCATCGTTGCCAGCCTGGACGATGTAGGCGCCTGGTTCGGTCACGGGCAGGGACGTCGGCGTGCGTTTTTCGTCGTTGCTGTCGTACCATTGATGCGTTTGGTCGTCAGGGATATCGACGGTCCAGTGGACGACGGGTTGTCCATTTGCTTGCCAGTTTTCGAGCGACCATAGCGAATCTTGCTCGCGAGCGAGGTCGAAAAGATCGACCGACCAGGCGCGTAATTTCATTTCTGCGATGTTGCGGACGCGGTAGTGAATCGTTGCACGTTGGCCGACGGGGGTTTGGGTGTCGGTCCAGATGGTGATGATTGGCGAGATGATCTGGTCTAGTTCATTTTTGGCTTGGGAGGCGACATCCGAACCCTTGTACCGTTCAATGACTGTCCGATATTGTTTCGCTGCGTTGACGTAATCGTTTTGGCGATGGTTGAACATCTGTGCGACGCGGTGGTCCGCCTGGGCGGCTGCGTGCGACCTGGGCGCGCGCTCGACGACGTCGCGAAACATGGCGATGACCTGTTTGATGTTTTCGGTGTTGTGGTACAGATGCTGTTCGTGGAGACGTGCTTTTTGGAGCAGGGCATCAGCCGCTGGTAGATCGTCGTCGGTAAGGGCGACGCCGCGATCGAACCACTCGGACGCAAGCTTGAGCTGTAGCTTGCGACGCTCCTGCCAATCGCTCGGCGGTGATTCCACCCAACCGGGAAGCAGGTCAAATTGGTCAAATCGCGACAGCAGTTCCGCGCACGCGATGGCGGTCCTGGCTGCGTCCGTTTGCCTGATGTCAGGACGTTTCAGGTAAAGATCGTGGGCGGTGCGGTAGTGGCGGATGGCGAGGTGATGATGCTTGCGACGACGTCGGGCAGTGTCAGCCAATTCCTCGTGCAGGGATGGATCATTCGCGGTGGACGGTTGGGCGTCGAGCAGCTTGGAAAAGGATTCCAGTTGTTCCTGAGTCGGGCGTAGCTTGATTTGGCATCTGGCCCGCAGGAGGTTGATGGGCAGGGCGGCTGATGCGTCTTCGGGTTGGGGAAGGGCAACCAGGATTTCAAGAGCGGCTTTGTAATTGTGTTTCTCGAATTGACGGTGGGCGTCGGCCAGGGTCCCGGGCGACCCCGCGAACGTGCCGACAGTCAACAGCGTTGCGACGGTTGCAGTTGCGATCAGGATGGCTCGGTGGGTGGTCATGGCAGGCTCCGGTCAGGTTTACGAGTCCATTCTATTCGACGCTTGAGGAGCAAATTGGTTGCCGTAAATCTGGATTTTATCACGCGGATGAGTCGCCGTCGAAGAGCGAATGGTGTTCGGTGGGGCGGAATACCGGCAAAAGAGAAAAGGGCACACCGTTGCATGACGGTGCGCCCCTGGGTTTTTTCGGGATTTGAGCGGCGACCTCGTTAGGCAACGAGGTATTCGTGTTCCAGAGCGACGCGAATTTTTTGCAACGCCCGGTTTTGTATCTGACGAACGCGTTCCTTGGTCACGCCGATCATCGATCCGACCTGTTCCAGTGTTCTGGTATCCAGTTTACCACCGATGGATGGCTTGCCGATGGCGAAACGCTCCTTGATGACGGTCTGCTCGACCGTGTTCAGGTCGGCGGAATTGTCGTACAGAATGCGTTTCAGCTCGTCAACGCAATCCTCCTCGACGATTTCACGCTTAACTGTGAGGAAATCGCTCTTTTCCATGGCAGGATCGTATTCGACCGGGAATCGGCCACGGTAGCGACTGGTCCGCATCGCCACGCGCGAAAACGCCTTCAAAATGGCGCGGCACGCGTAGGTGCTGAATTTGAATCCCCTGCCCCAATCGAATTTTTCGGCGCTGCGCAACAGGGCAATATTACCCTCGCTGATCAATTCGTTGTAGTCCACGCCGTTGAGTCGCGTGCGTTTGGCCATCGCGAGGACCAGCGGGAGGTTAAACTGCACAATCTGGCTTCGGATCGTGACAGCTCGGTGCCCCCAGGCGAGCAATTTGCGGGTCGCGTCGGCTGTGAGGCGTTTGTCCTCGTATTCCGTCAGAATGGCGTGAACCGCTCGGCGGGCGTAGTTGAACCGCTTGAAGATGAGTTTTTCCTGCTCGCCCGAGAGTGTCGGAATCCTGGCGGTGCTCTTTTTTCGGGTATTCTGGAGGATCGGGCTGGCACGGACAAACCGGGTGGCTGTCGGACCGGTCAGCCTGGTCTCCACACCGAAATAGGTGCGGTCGACGCCTTCTGCGGCGAAATCCAGGTGATCGATGAATTCCGGTGATTCAGTCAGCAGGCGAACCAGCAATATCTGGTCCTCATCCGCGAGCGAATTCATGACCGATTTGAGCGGCGGAAACACATTGATCGGTTCCGGTTTCCCACGCTTCGGTTTTGTGCCAGTCTGTTCTGCCATCTCGGCCACCTCCGGTTCTTCCGGGCTGGTCGGATTATCGGACCCAACCAGGCCAGTCCACGCTTCGCGCCTCATGCGCAGCCCTACAGGACCAAATGTCCACAGAGCCCCTGTTCTTCCACTGAGGTCCGCAAAGACGCTGCGAACCCGCGTGGCACGGGAGCGGGGAGAGTTTTATGGGGAGCCAACCTACACTCTCAAGTATACAATCACCAGGTGTCCAGGCAAATTTATCAGCGACAGATTAAGACAATTGATTTATCTGAACCGCGAAAATTGAAGTGAGACCCATAATCCGTGTTAAGGTGGGGGCTATTCGTGCCTTAGGGCTTCTATCGGGTCCAGTTTGGCGGCGGCGATGGCGGGGTACATGCCGAAGAAGATGCCGACCAGGGCGGACAGGGTGAAGCTGACGATTATCGTCCACGGTTGAATGATGGTCTCCCAGTTGGCGAACCGGTTGATCCCGTGTGCGCTGGCCCATCCCAGGACGATACCGAGCAACCCGCCCGTGGTGCTAAGGACGACGGCTTCCACCAGAAACTGGACCGTGATGTGCCGCTGCTTGGCCCCGAGCGCTCGTCGGATCCCGATTTCGCGGGTGCGCATGGTGACCGAAGCCAGCATGATGTTCATGATGCCGATGCCGCCGACGACGAGCGATATACCTGCGATCAACCCGAGCATGATTTTCTTGTTCCGCTCTTTTTGCCGGGCCAACTTGAGGCGGGCGAGTGGGACGCGGACTTCGTAGTCCATGTCGGCGTGGTTGTGTTCGAGGACGCGGGCGACCATGTCCGAGACGGTGATGACCCGATCGAGTTCGTTCACATTGACGTACAGGGACGTGTAGTCCACCTTGAACGTCTCGCGCGAGCCACTGGTTTGGCGACGGGAGACGGATCCGTATTGGGACCTGGCTGTCGCGTAGGGGATGTATGTCTCGCGGTTGAGGTTCCTGCCCTGGACGCCTCGCGCGGGGGTGCCGGCGGTGATCACGGAATCGAGAACACCAACGATTCTGTAGGGTTGTATGCCGGAGGCGCTCTGCGCGTAGATGGATTTTCCGATGGGGTCTTCGAAGGCGAAGAGCTTTTCGACGACGGCAGAGCCGATCACGCAGATCTGCTTGCTGTCACTCATGTCGAGGTCGGTGATGGGGCGACCGCGATCGATGCGCACGTTGACCGCGGTGAAGAATTCGGGCGTCGTGCCGAGGACAGGCCACTCGATTTTTTTGTCCTGGTATTGAACCGCGTTGGCGACTTCCTTGAGGGGGATAAGCGCGTTGACGAACGGGACGGTTTTTTCGATGAGCCTGAAGTCCTCATGGGTGACGCCATAGTCAATCATGTAGGTTGTTTCATCGGACGCCTGGGCGGTGCCCTGGGGTTTGACGGAGTTGACGATGATGTTTTTGGTTCCCAGGAGCTGGATAAGCCTCATCTCGTCGGCGGACGCACCCTCGCTGATGGACAACATGCAGATGACGGCTGCGACGCCGAAGATGATGCCCAACGCGGTGAGCGCACTGCGAAGCTTGTGCAGGCGTAGGTTGTTAAGCCCCAGCCAGACGGTTTCAAAAATCAACCCAAAATTGAATGCCCGCGTCGTCATGCGTGTGGTGATTGTAACGGCGACGCTCGAGTGAGGCGCGGTGCGAATGTGCGAA
>JAJDDT010000042.1 GCA_029260165.1 Phycisphaerae bacterium
TTTTTCGTACTTGCGGGTGATGGCCGACAGGTCCATGGTTTGGGCCACGTCCAGCATGAAATAAACCAGATCACCATCCGGAAGCCAGTCCCGAGGCGACGGCGGCAGCAGATACGTTTGATTCGGATCCCACGCGCGATAAGTCTTGCTCATCCCTGAGTCCTCAAAAACCGTGTCGATCTCCCCTGACAACGACCCACATCATACCATGTGTGTCAAGCACTGTTACTCGGACAGACGCCTAGGCCTGAGTGGGGGTTTCTTGACCGAGGGCGACGTCGCTCGTAACTTTTGTCGCTATGGAAATCACGGATCAGGACATCAATCTGGTGACCGGTGCGTCCGGTCTGTTGGGCAGTCATGTGGTCGAGCAGTTGCGTCGGCGGGGTCGGCGGGTGCGTGCGCTGGTGCGTCCGACGACGGACACGACGTGGCTGCGGACGCAGGGGGTCGAGTTTGCGGAGGGTGATATCACCGATCGGGCGTCGCTGGAGCGGGCGTGCGCGGGCGTGAAGGTGGTTTATCATGTGGCAGCCCGGGTTGGGGATTGGGGTCCGTGGCGGGAATTCCAGGAGATCACGATCGACGGGACACAGAACGTGATCGACGCTGCGGCGGGGGCGGGGGTCGAGAGGATGCTGCATATCAGCTCGATCAGTGTGTACGGGCATGTCGATGGTAAGGGGCTGGTGCTGGATGAGTCGGCTCCGTTGGGACGATGTTTGAACAAGTGGAGCTACTACAGTCGGGCGAAGGTTGCGGCTGAGGCGTTGGTGTGGGAGGCCCATCGGTCAGGTCGGTTGAAGGTGTCGATTATCAGACCCAGTTGGTTGTATGGGCCTCGTGATCGTGCGACGTTGTCGCGGATGATTACGGCCATTCGGCGTGGCAAGACGAAATTGATCGGTGACGGTAGCAATCGGTTGAATCTGGTTCATGCGGGGAATGCGGCTGAGGCGGCGATTATGGCGGCGGAGTCGGACAAAGGGATCGGGCAGGCCTACAATGCCAGCAACGACGGCGAGATCACGCAGGCGGGGTATTTCAACGCGATTGCCAGGGCGATCGGTGAGCCGCCGATTGGGAAGAACGTTCCGTACAAGGTGGCCAGGACGGCTGCTTTTTTGTTTGAGTTGGTCGGTCATCTGTTCGGTTTGAAGAAACCGCCGTTGGTGACGCGCTATTCGGTGTGGTTGATTGGTCGCCACAGTTTTTTTGAGACGGAGAAGATCAGGCGTGATCTTGGTTGGTCGTCTTCGGTTTCCTACGAGCAGGGGATTCCTGCGGCGGTGGCGTGGTATCTACAGGAGCACGAAAGCGTTGCTCCTGATGTTGGTGTGTCCACCGCTCAAGCCTAGTTAACCCGGTTGCGAGCCAGAGGAGTTATTTTCGCATGGAAAGTAATGTGCGAACGCGTTATGCGTCTGCGGCGACAAAAGTTGAGGCTGCTCTGTGTTGTGCATCTCAGGATTATGATCCCTCGCTTTTGGGCAATGTGCCCGAGGCGATTCGCGAGATCGATTATGGATGTGGTGACCCGTCGGTCTGGATTCAACCGGGCGAGACGGTGCTTGATCTGGGTAGTGGCAGCGGGAAGGTTTGCTACATTGCGTCGCAGGTTGTGGGGCGTGATGGGCGGGTGATCGGCGTTGATTTCAATCAGCCCATGTTGGATGTGGCGAGGGAACATCAGTCGGATTTTGCGTTGAAGACAGGGTTGGATAATCTGAATTTCAGGAAGGGCCGGATTCAGGACCTTGCGTTGGATCTGGATCGTCTTGAGGTGTGGTTGGCGGAAAACCCGGTGACGGGGGCGGATGGTTTTCTTCGATTGGAGGAGGAGTCTGCCCGGTTGCGTGCTGATGAGCCGATGGTTGCGACCGAAAGCGTGGATTGCATTGTGAGCAACTGCGTGCTGAATCTGGTTGATGCGAGTGCGAAGCCGCAACTGTTCCGCGAGATGCATCGGGTATTGAAGCGTGGTGGGCGGTGCGTGATCAGTGACATCGTATCGGATGAGGACGTGCCGATGCGTTTGCAGCGTGATGCGGATATGTGGAGTGGGTGCATCAGCGGATCATTTCGCGAGGATTTGTTTTTGAAGGCGTTTGAGGATGCGGGTTTCTACGGGATCGAGGTCGTTGAACGAGCGGATCAACCCTGGCAGGTGATCGAGGGGATCGAATTTCGGTCGGTGACGGTTCGGGCGTATAAGGGCAAGGAGGGTCCGTGTCTGGATCGCAATCAGGCTGTTGTCTACAAAGGTCCGTGGAAAGCGGTAATCGACGATGACGGTCATACGTTGTATCGCGGGGAACGGATGGCGGTTTGCGACAAGACGTATCGAATCTATACGCGGGCACCGTATGTACAGGATGTCGATGCGGTGCTGCCGATGACCGAGGTGCCGTTGGATGCCGCGAAGGACTACGACTGTCGGCGTAACGCGCGACGTCGTCCACGCGAGACAAAAGGCAAGGGATATTCGGTAACACTGCAGAATGGTGACGCCTGCTGCGGTGACAACGGTTCGTGTTGCTGAGGATCGTGGTTCTGTTCAGATTGCGGGTGCGAGAGCGTTGAGCACGAGTTGGGCGTTTTCGGGGCGTTGGGATGGTCCCTTGGCGAGGCAGGCGAGGATGATGTGGCTGATGCGGGCGGGCAGGTCGGGGTTGATCTGGTGCGGGTTGGTTGGGGGTTTCTCGCGATGGAGTTTTGCGTAGGTTTGGGCGTCGTTGGCTGAGAAGGCACGTTGGCTGGTAAAGAGTTCGTACAGCACCAATCCTAACGAGTATATGTCGGAGCGGACCGAGACGGCTGTCCGGGCGTGGTGTTCGGGGGGCATGTAGGCGGGGGTGCCTGCGCGGAGCGGTTTTCCTGCGAATTCAGCCGCAACCGAAGCCAACCCGAAGTCGGTAATGACGACGCGTCCATCCGCAGCGACCATGACGTTGGCGGGTTTGAGATCGTGGTGCAGCACGCCATGTTTGTGAATGGCTGACAATCCGTGGCAGAGCTGCCTTGCAATGTCGATGGCGACGTCGAGGGGTGGTTTGCCGGTTTGGCGAAGCATGGTGGCCAGGTCCTGTCCCCTGATGAATTCCATTTCGACGATGAGGCGATCGTCCGTGACGGTGGCGTCGAAGACCTGACAGACGTTGGGGTGTTGCAGCTTCCTGGTGATTTCGACTTCGTGTTTTAGTCGTTCGCGTGAGGCGTCGTCGTTCTGTCTGGATCGTGGGAGGACCTTGAGGACGACGATGTCGTCACGTTCGATATCGGTGGCGGTGTAGAGTTCGCCCATTCCGCCTCTGGCGATGAATCGTTTGATGCGGAATCGATGGCCGACGTTTTCTTTGGGTGCGAACGTGGGAAGGTAGGACGTGGCGGAGTCTGCCATATCGCTGTAGTTGCGGGTCGGGTCGTCCGCGGGCGCGATCTGAGGTTTTCCGCAATACCTGCAGGCGGAAGCGTTCCTGATTTGTTTGCCACAATGAATGCAGTTGGCCATCGTGGGGATTGTATCGTATTTCGCTTCGCAAGCATGGATCAGTTAGAATGGTGATATGGGCGAGTTGATTTATCTTGATAACAATGCGACGACGCGGCCGTTGCCGGAGGTTGTCGACGCGATGATGCCCTGTCTGGACAACGAGTACGCCAATCCGTCGAGCGTGCATCAGTTCGGACAGCGTGTGCGTCATGCCGTGGAGTCGTCGCGGGTGTTGGTGGCGGGGTTGATCAACGCTTCTGTCCGGGAGATTGTGTTCACGTCGGGGGGTACCGAGAGCATCAACCTGGCCATTCAGGGGTTGTGTCGGGTGGCAGAGGGCAAACGGCGCGTTGTGACGTCGTCGATTGAGCACGCCGCGACGCGAAGCGTTTGCGACGCGCTGAAAAAAGCGGGATACGAGATTGTCGAGGTGGGGGTTGATCGGGGTGGTCGGTTGGATATGGATGCGCTGGGGTCTGCGTTGACGGACGACACCGCGTTGGCGACGGTGTTGTGGGCGAACAACGAGACGGGTGTGTTGTTTGATGTTGCGACGGTGGCGGACCTGTGCGCGAGCAAGGGGGTGCCGTTGCATGTCGATGCGGTTCAGGCAATTGGGAAAGTGGTAGTCGATGTTGATCGCGTGCTGGTGACGATGTTGAGTCTGTCCGGTCATAAGTTTCATGGTCCCAAGGGGGTTGGGGCGTTGTATGTCCGCAAACGTACGCGCATTGCACCGTTGATTGTCGGTGGTGGACAGGAACGAAACGTGCGCGGTGGGACGGAAAATGTGGCTGGCATCGTTGGAATGGGGGTGGCTGCCGGGTGGTGCCGTGGGTCGTTTTCGGAGGTGACGGAACATTCAGGAGTGCTTCGCGATCGGTTGGAGGATGGTATTCTGGCGTCCTGTCCGAAGGCTGTGGTTCACGGTGACCGGTTGATGCGCCTGCCCAATACGACCAACATCGGATTTCCGGATGTTTCGGCGGAGGGGATTTTGATTTTGCTGAGTCAGTCCGGTGTTTGTGCATCGAGCGGGTCGGCCTGCAGCAGTGGTGCGCTCGAGCCGTCGCATGTGTTGGCTGCGATGGGTGTGGATGAGGCAACGTCAGCGGGTGCGATCCGTTTCGGGGTTTCCCATTTTACGACGCCTGGCGAAATCGATCGCGTGATTGATTTGATGCCCGGCCTGCTCGCCAGGCTCAGGCCGGGACGCATCTGAGGTTGTCCGCAGTAGGCGCCTCGTTCCCCATCGTCAGATGATCGGAATATCCAAGCTCCTGTTGTGTGTGGGCGTGATTCCAAATCAACCACCGGGTTTTACCGACAAAGAGGGGAACGGCCCATCGGTTCAATCCCGAAGCGGCACCACCGGCGCCATGAGGCCGGGGCAGTCAGGCGGACCGGGCAAAATGGTGCCTGTTCGCGTTGTTTGACACCCGTTGCGGGCGTTCCTATCGTGCGGCGGTTGGTGTGACAGGGTTTTCCGGATTGATTGAGGTGGATTGGCGTGGCGAAAAAAGGTCGGATTGATGAGCGGCGGGTGGATCAGCTTCGGAAGGTGGCGTTGATTCGGGGGTTTACGAAGAACGCGCCGGGGTCGGTGTTGGTGCGTTGGGGGGATACGCATGTTTTGTGTACAGCCTGTTTTGAAGAGGGGGTGCCGAAGTGGAAGAAGGGGGCGGGGACGGGCTGGGTGACGGCGGAGTATGATATGCTGCCTGGGTCGACTGGATCGCGTCGTCCAAGGAATCGTCAGAAGGTGGATGGTCGGACGCAGGAGATTCAGCGGTTGATCGGTCGGTCGCTACGGGCGGTGGTGGATTTCGAGGTGTTGGGGGAGAATACGATTCAGGTGGATTGTGACGTGTTGCAGGCGGATGGGGGGACGAGGACGGCGTCGATTACGGGGGCGTATGTGGCGGTTTGTGATGCGGTGCGTTGGGCGATGGGTCAGAAGATATTGAAGGTGTCGCCTGTGCGGGAGGCGGTGGCGGCGGTGAGTGTCGGGATTGTGAATGGTCGGGCGGTGTCGGATTTGAACTATGTTGAGGATGTTGGGGCTGATGTTGATTTCAATGTGGTGATGACGGGAGGTGGGGAATTCGTCGAGGTTCAGGGGACGGGCGAGGCGACGACGTTTTCCGAGGCGCAGTTAGGTAGGATGTTGAAGTTAGCGAAAAAGGGGATCGGCGAGTTGGTGGTGATTCAGGAGGCAGCGCTGCGGAAGCGTGTGCGGACGGGTTGACTGATTGATCGGGATTGTGATGCGTGCTGGGTTTTTGGGTCTGCTGGTTTCGGTTGTCGCGTTGGGAGCGGTGTGCGGATGTGAGACGACGGGCGGGTCGG
This sequence comes from Phycisphaerae bacterium, assembly GCA_029260165.1. Classification (GTDB taxonomy): domain Bacteria; phylum Planctomycetota; class Phycisphaerae; order UBA1845; family UBA1845; genus OFTM371. The sequence goes on from JAJDDT010000042.1 coordinate 5,843, forward strand.
TCGGTCGTGGGTTCGGTAGGAGATCGGGAGAGGCGTGGACGATCGAGTGTTTGGCGATGTCGGGTGAGCGTCATCGGGTGCATGCGGAGCAGATTGCCGAGGTCCTGCGGGTGACGCCCTGGGTGGACAAGGCTGAGGTTCGCGTCGTGAGTGAAACTGATATTTCCCGGGTTTATTACGGTATGTACTATCGGGCGATTGATCGACTTCGGGACGAGCGCGGGTTGCCTGCCAAGCTTGCGTCGGACCTGGGGATGATTCGTGATCTGACCGACGGCCGTGGTTTGCGGATGTTCACGGCAGCGCGGATGGTGCCTGTGCCGTTGGCGGACGTTGGTCCGAGCGAGTGGAACCTCGCGAATGCGGCGGGCGTGTACACGTTGCAGGTGGGCGTTTTTTTTCAGACGAAAGGGGTCGCGAATCATAAGTCGGCGGCGGTGGTGTTTGTGAAGGAGTTGCGGGCGCGCGGTTACGAAGCCTACTATTATCACACGGATTCCAAGAGTATGGTGACGGTCGGTGTGTTTGGCGAGGAGGCGGTGAACAGGCGGAAGGATGGAACCAACATCACGGAGTACAGTTCGCGAATTCGGCGTATGCAGCGCGATGAATTGCTGAAGTACAACCTGACGAATGGGGCGGTCTGGTATCAGATTCACGAGGGTCAGAAGGTGCCCGTGCGGTCGCAACTGGTTCGGATTCCACAATTGCAAGGCGCGTGGACCCAATGAGCGAGCGAACGATCTTGATCGCGACGGGAAATACGGGGAAATTGCGGGAGATTCGCGCGGTGATGGATGATCTCCCCGTTGTGTGGGAGACGTTGCAAACGTTTCCGGAGATTGATGAGCCTGTTGAGGATGGTGCGACGTTTTTTGAAAACGCAGCCATCAAGGCGCGGTATTACAGTCGTCGCACGGGGTTGTGGGCGTTGGCGGATGACAGCGGGCTGGTGGTTGATGCGTTGGGCGGGGCGCCGGGGGTTCACTCGTCGCGGTATGCCGGGCAGGAGCGTGACGAGGCTGCCAACTGTCGAAAGCTGGTTGAGGCATTGCGGGGTATTCCGGCAGAGCAGCGGTCGGCGCGGTTTGTTTGTTCGATCGTTTGTGTCGATGGTGATGAGGTGTTGGCGCATGCGGAGGGTCGTTTTGAAGGGATGATTGTGGATGAGGGTCGGGGGGAGAACGGGTTTGGCTATGATCCTCATTTTTGGGTGCCGTCGCGTGAGATGACATCCGCGGAGTTGTCACCATCTGACAAGAACGCGATGAGTCATCGTGGGGCTGCACTGGCTGCGATTCGTCCTGAATTGCTGCGTGTTTTGGGTGGCTGAGATATCGGGTGTTCGCGGTTGTACTCGTGGTCGCGTTGGCTATACTCTCGCGGTTTCAGCCTGACCGTCCCGCAGGGGATGAACCTGCAATCAATCCATTGAATCGGGAGCGACAATATTGGCAGCACAACTGGTTCCTCGCGAGATGTTTTTCACGAAGGGTGTCGGGAAGCATCGTCAGAGTTTGCAGTCGTTTGAGCACGCGCTTCGTGACGCCGGTATCGCACAGTTCAACCTCGTTCGGGTGAGCAGTATTTTTCCGCCGGGGTGCAAAATTGTGTCGCGTCAGTCGGGACTGGAGAAATTGCAGACAGGGGGTATTGTTCATTGCGTGATGGCTGAGACGCGGACGGACGAGCCTAGTCGTCTGGCGAGTTCGGGGATTGGTCTTGCGGTACCGGCTGAGTCGAACCGATTCGGTTACATTTCCGAGCATCATGGATACGGATTGACGCATCGCAAGTGTGCGGACCTTGTGGAGGACATGGCGGCTACGATGTTGGCGACGACGCTGGATATCGAGTTGGACCCCGACAAAGCCTATGACGAGCGTCGCGAGATTTATCGCGCGAAGGGGTTGATTGTCAAGACGCGTGCGGAGGTGCAGACGGCGCGTGGGGACAAGGACGGTCTTTGGACGACGGTCGTGTCGGCTGCGGTGTTTTGTTATTAGACCGGTTTCATTGCAAGTGTAGCGGCCTGGGCAATCTCGCATGGTTTGGTTTTCTCGTCACCCACAAGGGGTGACGCTGCATTGGATGCGTTTGTGGATTTGAGTACGAAGGGCGGTGGTTTCGGATGGGGCATGAATGTCCGGGTAGACATCAAGCCGGTAAGACGGGCGCGGAGTGGCTGGAGGGTCGGTCGATTGAGCCGTTGAAGCTCCGCGGTCATGAGAATGTTGCGGACATGATTGACAACGTGTTTGCCGCCAGCGGATTTAACGGGCGTCGATTGGCGGAGGCGGCGGAGCTTTTCGGTCGGATGATTGATGAGGATGCGACGATCGCGCTGACAATCGCGGGGGCGATGACGCCGATCGGGATGAGCGGGGTTTTTTCCGAATTGATTGAGGCGGGCTTCGTCGATTTTATCATTTCGACCGGTGCGAACATTTACCACGATCTGCACCGCCCGTACGAGATGCCGATGGTTCAGGGTAGCCCGAGTGTTGACGACAATGCGTTGGCGGATGTTGGTGTCGCGCGCATTTATGACGTATTCATCGGTGACGAGGATACGTTGATGGCGACGGACAAAGCTATTCTGGATGCGTTGAAGGATTTTGACTCGTCCAAACCGTTTTCCACGGCGATGTTGCATCATTACCTCGGGAAAGTTGTGCAAGAGCATGCACCGAAAGGTGAGAAATCATTCGTGGCGACGGCGGCGGAGCATGACGTGCCGATCTACACATCGTCGCCGGGAGATTCGTCGTTGGGGATGAACCTGATCGTGCCGCATCTGTTCAAGTCGGAAGTTCATTTGAATCCGATTTTGGACGTCATCGAGACGGCTGCGATCGTTCGCGATGCGGATTTGAATGGTGTCGTTGAGATCGGTGGTGGATCCCCGAAGAATTTCTATCTGCAGACGCAGCCCACGTTGCATCAGATATTGGCGGACAATGAGAAGGGCGGGCACGATTTTGTCATTCAGTTGACGACAGATGCGCCGCATTGGGGAGGGCTTTCCGGTGCGACACCCGCCGAGGCGCGAAGCTGGGGCAAGGTCAAGGATGCGTACATCAACAACGTCGTTGTGTATTCGTGTGCGTCGCTGACGTTTCCGTTACTATCGCAATATGTTTTGAGTCGCAAAAAGCCTCGTAAGTCGAAGCGCCTGTTCGCGAGAATCGATGAGATGGTTCAAAGTCTCAAGGATGTCGCATCCAAAAACGACGATTTCAAGCGTCAATACCAGAGTATCTACAACATAGGCTGAGTCGCCCGTGCCCCCCGAACAGGTCATCAATAACTTTTTAGGTCTGTCGCGCGAGGAGTCGGACTACGCGACGTCCCGCTACGCCGTGTTGCCGATTCCCTACGACAGCAGTGCGAGCTTCAAGGTTGGTACGCGCGAGGGACCGGCTGCGATCATCGCTGCGTCTCAGCATGTTGAGTTGTTCGATGAGGAGTTGCGGGGGGAGTTTCACGGGGGCGGAGTGGCGACGCTTGACGCGTTGTGGCCTAACATGAGTGGCCCGGAGGCGATGCATGGTGATATTTTCAAGGTGGCCAGGGGTGTCGTTCGTGATGGAAAATTTCTGATTGGTCTGGGCGGGGACCACAGCATCACGAGCGCGCTGGTTCGTGCGGCGATGACCCAACACAAAAATATCTCCGTTTTGCAAATCGACGCGCATGCGGACCTTCGCGATCAATTCGAGCAGGCCAGGTATTCGCATGCGTCGGTGATGCGCCGCGTTCACGAGATGGGCGTGCCGATTGTTTCGGTCGGTCTCCGGGCGTGGTCGAAACCCGAGGATCGCACCATGCGGAAACCCGGTATCACGGCCATCACCGCGCGCGAGTGCATTGATGACGACGATTGGGTGGATCGCGCGATCGAGGGGCTAACTGACACGGTTTATGTGACGCTCGATATCGACGGGTTCGATCCTGCGTATGCTCCGGGCACGGGGACGCCCGAGCCTGGGGGGTTGGACTGGTATCAGGTGACGTCGCTCTTGAGGTTGGTGGCTGCTGAGAAACGGATCGTCGGTGCGGACGTTGTCGAGGTTATTCCGCTGCCTGGACAAGCGGTGACGGAGTTCCTTGCTGCCCGATTGGTTTACAAGCTGATTTGTTACGTCGAGTCCGGCGCGTCGTTGCGGGGTGGCTGATTTATGGCAGCATTCGTGAGCGTTTGGATGGGGTTGGGATGTATGACGGCTGCTGTCACGATGCTTTTCTGGAGGCAGTCGTTCACGGATTTTCACATTTGGCTTGTTTTGTGGCTCGGTGCTCCGGGGACGATGTGCGTGGCGGGGATGGTCCTGTGGTCTTATCGCAACGAGTATGTTCCCGAGCCTTCGATTGTCGCTCAGCGATTGCAGTGCAAGGTCGCGATCGGGCTGGCGATTTTGTCTGCCGCGATTGTCTATGCCTTGATATTCGGGGCAGAGGAGTTTGACCCGGATACGCCGTTTGCGATGGTCGCCCAATTGCCCGCGATGATGACTCGACTATAATCGCGCCGAAAGGGCGATCCCGATGCGTTTGGAAATCAATGGAAAAACCGAGCAAATCGACAACGTTGACACCGTGGCTGATCTCCTGCGTCATTTTGACGTCGCGCAGACGCGCGTGGCTGTCGAGTTGAATCAGAAGCTGGTGACGCGTGCGGAATACGCGTCAGTCACGCTGTCGGCGGGTGATCGTGTTGAAATCGTCACGTTTGTGGGAGGTGGATGATGTCGGGCGTAACATACCGCGTGGGGTCTTTCGAGTTTGCGTCGCGACTGTTCGTTGGGACCGGTAAATACGCAACGTTCGAGTTGATGGCTGATGCGCTGGACGCGTCGGATTGCGAGGTCGTGACGGTGGCCATTCGTCGCGACGTGTTGGGCAGCGATGGCGGTGCGAAAAATGACAGCATCCTCGATCACCTCGATTTGAAGCGATACACGATACTCCCGAACACCGCCGGTTGTTTCACGGCTGATGACGCTGTTCGATCTGCCAGGTTGAGTCGCGAGCTTCTTGACGGGCTTGGCAACCGTGGCGCGAAGTGGGTCAAGCTCGAGGTGCTCGCTGACAGGAAAACGCTGCTGCCTGATCCGATTGGCACGTTGGAAGCGACCAGGGAATTGGTTGGCCTGGGTTTCGAGGTGTTGGTCTACACGAGCGATGATCCGATCCTCGCGAAAAAGTTGAAAGACGCGGGTGCGGTCAGTGTGATGCCCGCAGGTGCGCCGATCGGTAGTGGCCTGGGGATACTGAATCCGAACAGTGTTTCGATTTGTCTTGAGTATCTCAAGGAGGGTGATCCGGACTATCCCGTTATCGTCGATGCTGGTGTTGGTACCGCGTCCGACGTGACCATCGCGATGGAACTCGGCGCGGATGGCGTGCTGCTCAACACCGGAATCGCAGGAGCGGGTGACCCTGTTCGGATGGCTTCTGCAATGCGACATGCGATCGAAGCAGGGCGGCTGGCATTTGAATCCGGACGCATTCCGAGGAAACGTTACGCGACGGCTTCGTCGCCGACAACGGGTGTGATAGGCCCCGTCGTTGCGCCCGTCTGATCGATGGTTCTGATGGACAGCCGGAAACGAAATCGCCTGTTGCTTTGGATTATTGTTCTGGGAATCGGCAATTTCGTCTTGTACACGCTTCTGTACTGGTACCTCGGCGGCGATGCGCCGAACGGTTTCGTCCGCGAGGGCATGTATCATCTGCGAGGTCATTTTCTCTGGGGCACCACCGGACGATCGACCGGACCGGTTTCACGCGGCATCTGGCTTTATAGTTTTGTGCATTCCATTTCGATTTGGCCAACCATCGCAGCCGTGCTTGTATCGATGCTCGCGTTGGCCAGACCGCACATCATTGCAACCATGAAATCAGACAGCTTGATTGGCGGGCGCACGTTTGTTGCCACATGCATGACGGTGATTGTGCTGGTGACGGGGGCGAGTACCCTGCTTTTCATCCTCAATTTCGCGAGGGCAATTTCCGCGATCGCTGATGGAGGCAGTTACAACGTCGGATAGGACCGCATTTTACGGGTTGTGCGTGTTTGCGTAGATGGCCATGTCCTGTGCATCAACCTTGCCATCGTTGTTGAAGTCGGCTGTGTTGGCCCGTTGCGGCGCGAAGCCCATGTCGATCAATGCGTTAACCGTGATTTCAGAGACACCGTTTTGCGGTTCGGAAGATGCCGTTGGCGATCCGCAAATCGAGCTGCAACCAGCCTCGTCTGTTTCAAAGAAATTGATCGAGACAAACGAGAAGTCCAGTCCGTCCACGCTACCGTCACCGTTGATATCAGCATGTGTGTCGCCGAAGCCATCCACAGTTGGCGGGGTCAGTTCGCCACAGCGTATGCTCTTGTCGAAATCGTCCGGCAGTGTGTTGGGGGCCACCAGCAGAACAAAATCCAGCACATCGACGGAATCGTCGCCATTGAGATTTCCGTTGACAAGCCAGTGACAGGACGTTCCAAGCCCGGGAGCACGTTGCAAATCCACCCTGAGCACGCCGTCGTCTTCGCAAACAACCTCGCAGGCGGATTGCAACGTATGCCACGGATCACGAACGCGAATGCAATCCCAATTGTCCGCCGGCACCTGTGTCCGGGCGGTTCCTCGCCCCGGTAAATTGCTGGGGCCGCCCAGTTCAACCTCGGCGAATGTCTCAAATCCCGGCACGGTGCAATTATCGGGTTGGGCGTTGCAGGCGGCTGGGTCATCCGGATCGCAGACAGCCCCCGTCGCACTACAAATACCGAGCACGCCACATTTGCGCAAATCCAGTTCAATGCAACGAATCAGCGGGTCGAATGCGTTGCCGTCGTCCATCACTGGTGACATCTGCACCTTGACTTCCAATGCGTTCATCCCGGTGTTCTCGATCTCAAAACTGCACACGTCGGACTGTTCGCACGAATCTGTCGTAGAGCAGGAAATCGATGTGATCCCCGCACAGAACCCCCCACCGCCGTTGGCCAGTTCCGGATCGTTGCATGCGTGGGAAAACTGAACCGGTTCATCGCAGACGCCGGGCGTGTCCACGCCGCATGTCGCTCCCGGTCCGCAATCACCGTCGTTGCGACATTGCGGGAACCATGCCACGGTGCACGATATCTCCCGATCGTCGTCGCAATCGTCGCTCGAGGTGACTGGATCGAACGAGACGTTCGCAAGCGCCGTACCGCAATCCGCGTCAAACGACCGGCGACCCTCGAACGGACAGGTGACCGAAGGTGGCTCGATCGTCAGATTCAGCTGCTCGGAACATGTTCCGACCACGCCCTGCAGCGGGTCGTCGCACGAGGTTGCGCGAACCTTGGTGCCGTCGCTGCCGCCAAGCCTCGTACCCGGACTAGCCACACGGAAACAGGTTCCGAAGGAATCACAACCCTCGTTGGCTCGGAATCGCAATCGTGCGATCACCGAAGGTTCGCTCGTTGCGTTTGAGCATCCACCGGACGGACTGTCACCGATCGCATAATCGAGCGTACCTGCCTGCTCGTCCAGGAATGCGAACAGAAGCGTGTTGAACGCCGCACCGGAATCGTCGCCCGGAATGTCCGCACCCTCGATAACCTCAAGAAACTCCAGATTTTCGCTGTCGTATTCCAGAGAAACCTGTGCCCCGCAGATCGGAACGACACTGAAACCGAGATGGACGTCAATCTCAACGATCCGGTCCTGGCCAAAACAGGCTTCGCCACCGTCGTTGAACAGCGTTGCGTTCACAACGTCGAGGCAAAGCGGCGGGCCGAAATCGCACTCGCAAACCCCATTGTTACAACGTGGACGGGCCGGCGCTTCGCATTCGAGCGACGCATTGCAGTCGCCGCTATCCCCGCATTGAACGCAGGTGTCGTCCTCCTCGCGACAGACACCCAACCCAGCCAACTCGCAGGGATCCAGGCCGGGGAAACACGAGCCCCCATCGCAACTTTCCACACCATTGCAAAACAAGCCATCGTCACAATCACCATCGCTTCGGCAATCTGTTACATCCAGAACGAGGTTGTCAATTGCACCGGATCCACCCAATCTAACAATCATGCGGACTGTATCGTTTGGGTTGAATCCGGCATCTGTATTTATTTGTGTCTGAACCGCCGGATCGAACGGCGAAATCTGTGAATTTGTCGTTGTCAGATCGATGGTCGCGACACCAGGCCCGCCCTCGGTGACGTCTCCGGTGTACCGTTCCGGAACGAAATAGACCCGCTCGCGGTCCTGTCGATCAATCAGTGTGATCAGTTGCACACCGGTTGCATCGCGATCGACGATGTCGATCGATTGTGGGATCACGAGCGCACTTGATACCGACAAGTCAAAAACAATGGTCCCGCCCTGATTCGACACGAGCGGTGTCGAGAACACGTCCGGCGACGACATTCCCGTGGCCCCCTGATGTTGCAGAATCAGCAGATTGCCCTGGTCCACGAGCATGTCTGCATCCAGCCCCCCCGCATTCGGACCCGTTGGTGTCGAGTCGAAGACCGTCGCACCCAGATTCGGTCCGGTGGCTGAAATACTGATGATTTCCCCGAAAAACAGCGGTGTGGCGATTCGTTGACCGTTGACCAGCGGGGCGTTGTTATCGTCTGTCGTGAAATCAAGCGTGACGACATCTGCCGACGTAACTGACACCAGTGTTGCCAGCAGCAGACACGCAAAGCGCGCAGACACCCCCGCAGGCCGGGGACAGGCCTTGAAATGTTCTGACTGGTTCAGGCGATATCGAAATAACCGATTCACCAAAATTGAATGCCTTCCCACCAGATCGACCCTGCAGACAGACGCACCGCCGTCACAAGCCGAAGGCCTGAACGGTTCAAACGTAAGCTGAATGAAAGAAAATCGATCCCGTCCCTGGAATGTCTCCTCCAACACATCAGGATATGGCCTCACAAGGCCGAAATCAACCGGTGTCCGAATAACTCATTCAAGCGATTAGTAGTTTATTGCAGTGTGGTTTTATTTGTTGATATTGACCAATGTTGTCACGAGGGTCCCGGCTCGGTTGGGCATGGATCCGCTATCCGGACCAACCCGAATGAATAATCCGCTCAATTTCCGGAATGATCGAGTCCCAGCAGGCGGTGGGCGTTTTTTTCACGATGCAGAAATTATTGACCAGCATCACCCCCGATACCCCCGCAACGTCGAACATGGCTGTGACAGGCTCGCAATCATTGGCGTCGCCGGACTGATAAAACCCCGTGGCTTTGTTGGCGGAGAGTAGTCTGGACGCGACAAATTTGAGGACGTCGGGGTCATTGGTCGTCTGTGTTGTGATCTCAAGCGTTGCCAATCTTCCGGTCCCTTCTCGTGCCGATCCTTACTCATTTTCCGATGCAGAACGATCCGAAGATTCTACCCAGAAGATCCTCGGTTGTGACGCTGCCGGCAATCGTGCCCAGCGAATCGAGCGCTTCGCGGATCTCGAACGCGATCAGGTCCGCCGTCTCACTGACGTGGCTGACATCGCGTGTCAGCGATTGTGCCCGCTCGATCGAAGCGATCGTCTCCCTGATCGCCAGCCGATGCCTCGCGGTCAGGAGAACGGTGTGGTCTGCCGGACAGGCGTTGGGCATGTCGAGATGTCGATCGATGACGGCGAGAAGCTCCTCGATGCCCACACCAGTTTTCGCACTGACCCTGCAATATGCGACGTTTTTTCGCAACGTGGGATTCGCTGCGGATTTATCGTCGCGGACCAGGTCGATCTTGTTTCCCACGACAACGTGTGGCCCCAGCCGATCGATCATTTCTTCAACCGCGTCGTCCGGACATGTGACGTCGTGGACGAACAATCGTACGGCTGCGGTGTCGGCTGCTCTTGTCGATCGGTCCGCTGCCGTGCGCATCAGTCCCGCGCTGTCAGCATCCACACCGGCGGAGTCGATCAACAGCGCCTCACCATGCCCCACGCGCATCGGGGCGGACAGCATATCGCGCGTTGTGCCTGCGACCGGCGAACAGATCGCGCGGTCCAGTCCGGTCAGGCGATTCATCAACGTGCTCTTGCCCGCGTTGGAGGGTCCGATAAGCACCACCCTGGGCAACACGTCGAATTGTTCTGCCGACGTGGCCGACGTTGCAAGCTCGTGCAACTGTAAACGGAGTCCTTCGAGTTTCTCGCGGAGTTCAACCGGTGAGATGAAATCGATTGGCTCCTCCGCGAAATCGATGTCCGCCTCGACCAGTGCTGCCAACCCCGCCAGATTATCCAGGATGGCTGTCGTCTTAGCGTTCAGTCGGCCTTGCATGAGACCATTGGCCGCGTGCAGTTGAGCGTCCGATCGTGCACGAATCATTCCCGCCACCGCCTCCGCACGCGTCAGATCGATGGCACCGTTCAGAAACGCACGGGCGGTGAATTCGCCGGGTTCCGCCTGTCGCGATCCAAGGGCAAGCAGGTGCTCACTCAACATCGCCAACACCGGTGCAGCACCAGCCACATGATATTCAACAAGATCCTGCCGCGTGTAGCTCCTGGGCGATCGAAAAAGGTAGATTTCGCCGAGGATAACACAATCATTTTCAAGTGTGATCGAACCGTCGTATCGACGGAATCCGGGGCTGGTCAGAAGATCGACGGTCACCTTCGGCGCAAATATCGTCGCAGCTATCTCGATGCTGCCCGGTCCGCCGCAACGCACGATCCCGCGCATCGCTCTGCCGGGTGGAGAGGAGATAGCCACGATCGTGTCGTCGGTGAGGTCGTACATAATGAACCATGTTCTGCTGCGGGTGTCGCGCGAAGTTCCAGTGCCTCGTTACTCGTCGTTTGATGGTTGGGTGGCCCATGGCTTTAGCCGTGGGGGAGTCGAATCCAGACCAGCAATCGAGTCCCCCACCTCTAAAGAGGTGGGCCACCCACAATCAACCGGGCCACCCATGAAAGTGGGCCACCCTCGTGCCGGTGATGCACCAAACTATCTGCCATAAAGCACTGGTGCAACAGTATCCACCCTGCAGACGTGGTCAAACCGGAGCGGTCGGTTGGCGTTGGTGATATTCGCAGGCCATCCTGCGGTAGGCGGGGCCGGGATCGGGGTAGGTGTCGGGTTGCGGGAGATCCCACTTGGCGAAGAGCATCTGATTGTCGTCTTCACCGATGCGAAGGTCTTGCAGCTTGCGATCGTCGTGGTACTCCTCGTGGCAGATGAGTGCGTCGCGGCATCCGAGGACTTTCAAATCCTTCTCGATCTGGACTTTCAGCGACAAGTCCGGGTCAAAAGCGAAAAAATAGTATCGTTCGTCGGCGAATCCGATCTGTTCGAGGAGTTCGCGACGAATCAGCCCGAAGTTGGCATACGGGTAACCGCGAATGTTGTACAGGCGGAACGTCGATCCGTCGCGCGTCACCGAATCGAGCATGTTCCGCTCCCGATCCCAATCGTGATAAAACGCGACCATGCCGATGTCGTCATGTTGCTCGATCATATCAATGGCGGACAAAACGCTGCCCGGCAACGGATACGCGTCGTCGTTAAGCCACATGACGTACGTTCCGCGTGCTGCCCGAAACCCCTTGTTGAATCCTCTGACGGCTCCCTCCCGTTCCGTTTCGAGAATCGTTCGGATGTGATCCTGGGTGGCGAGGTATTCCCGCGTTCCGTCGGTCGAGGCGCCATCCACCACGACCAACTCGTGATCGACCGACACGTTTTCCGCCACCCTTGCGACACATCGGCGAAGACGTGTCAGGCGGTTGTATGTCGGCACGACGATACTGACGGTGGGGCTTGTATCGCCATAGTTGTCGATATTTGTCGGGTCCATTGCAAATTCTATCGGTCAGTTCGAGCGACCGGCTGGCGTGATTTGTGTACAATCTCACATGGAATCCGAATGCGTGTCACGAAGGTTGCTCATGTTTCTTTTGATGTGCATCGTTATGATGATCGGGCAAGCCCCAGCCGACGAGCCTGCGCCGACAGCGTCGGGCGGGTTCTGGCCAACAGAGAAGATGCTCGAGGGCATTGTTTCACGAATGGCGGACGAGAAATCGGTCCATTTCGATTTGGACGCGTCGCAAGCGAAGCAACTGCGTCAGAAGTTCGTCGATCGCTGGTCCCGATTCGCCAGGGACCGCCGAGCGGTCCTGCAACCGCTCATCACCGAATATCTGGAATCGCACATCGCAATGACGCCCCCCGATTCCGACGCGGTGGCTGACTGGTCCAAAAGGGCGATGCCGATGATCGATGACCTCGAAGGTGAGTTGACCGACCTGTACGCTGACATGCGCGCAATCGTTCCGGTGGCGAAACATCCTGAACTGGTCAGGGACGCGCTCAAAACGACGGCTGGTCTGGAAGCATTTCGCGGCAAGCTCCAGCTATGGAGCAAGGGCGAAATCGCCGAGAACGAATGGTGGGACCTGCCGCCGATGGAACGTCGCAAGCGGCGTAACAAGAAGGCGAAAGACGCGGTCGCCCCGGAATCGCCGACTGAAAAAGAGAATCAGCAGAAATCCAGGATCGACACCGAGCTGGACCGTTGGGAACAATACACGGTTGATTTCATCCACCGGTATGGATTGGACGATGCCCAGACCGAGTCCGCCCGATCGATCCTCCGCGAATGCAGGCAGCGCGCGATCGCACACGAGGAACGTCACCGTGACCGGGTCGTCGCCCTCGAAAAAAAAATCGCCGAGGGTGCCCAAACAGGTGACAGCAACCGCAATGAACAGGTGCAAAAGGAGATGCGCGAGGTCTTCGGTCCCATTGACGCGATTTTTTCCGAAATGCAGACCCGTCTCCAAAAACTCCTGACCTCCGCCCAATCCGAAGCAGCCGAACCGACCCAAACCAAACCGTGACGAGCCGGTTTGGTTCCCGCGACGGACATCGCTATAATCACGTCCGGATCAGGGATTGGGTTTCGACAATGACCGCAGAATCAAAAGGTAAGATTGTTGTCGCCATGAGCGGCGGCGTCGATTCCAGTGTGGCAGCGTGCCTGTTGCATGAACAGGGGTACGACGTCGTCGGTTTGTTCATGCGCGTCGGCACGCCCGAACCGGCACCCGCCGACGACACCGGCCGGAACCATCAGGGATGCTGCAGCGCCGCCGACGCAGCCGACGCTCGCTACGTCGCGGGCATGCTCGACATTCCCTTCTTCGCTCTCAATTTCGAGCAGGAATTCGACGAACTGATCGACTATTTCGCCGATGAATACGCCCGCGCCAGAACGCCCAATCCCTGCGTCGTCTGCAACCAGAAATTCAAGTTCGGACGACTGTTTGACTACGCCGATGCAGTCGGTGCCAGCGCCGTCGCTACCGGACATTACGCTGTTTTGGATCGCGAAAATGGACGACCACAGCTCCGCCGTGGTTGTGACAATCACAAGGACCAGACCTACGTCCTCTTCGGCCTGCAACCCGACGTTCTCAATCGCGTGATGTTTCCCATAGGACATCTGACCAAGGATCAGGTCCGCACCGAAGCCAAACGATTCGGCCTGCCGGTCTGCGACAAGCCCGACTCGGTCGATATTTGTTTCGTCCCCGACCGCGACTACGCAAGCGTCGTCCGCGAAAGACGTCCCGACGCGTTCAACGAGGGCAGCGTCGTCGATATTGAGGGAAACGTGGTCGGCAAACACCGAGGCATCGCCAACTACACCGTCGGCCAACGTCGCGGTCTCGGCATTGCAGCAGGCGTCCCCGTCTACGTCACGCAAGTCAACGTCGAGTCAAACACCGTCACGATAGGTCAGCGAGACGCATTGATGAAAACGTCGTTGCTCGCTGATCGCGTTAGCATGCTCGAACCCAACCTCGGCAACAGGTTCCGCTGCCAGGCAAAAATCCGCTATCTGCACAACGCCGCGAGCGCAACCGTTTCGATGCAGGGCGAAGGCGAAGCCGTCGTCACGTTCGACGAACCCCAAAGCGCTCCGACCCCGGGTCAGGCCATTGTGTTCTATCACGACGATCTCGTGCTTGGCGGCGGATGGATCGTTCGCCCGCTCGACGAATGACCCGTTAGATGACAAACTACCAGCAATTGAAAAGAAGTATGAACCAAACCAGGAGACGACAATGACCCGTTCAACAATCAAACCCATCATCGCTGTGTCCGCTATGTTGTTCTGTTTCGCTGCGTTGTTTGCACAGGGAAACCTCAACGAACAGCGAAGCGCCTACAAACCCGAAGCCACCATCGAAGACCTGATGGAGCTAAACAAGAAACTCAACGGGAAGCTCAAGAACGAACTTGAGGCAGGAACGAACTGGAAAAAAATAGCCCATCGCGGACGACTTCTCGCTGAAATCGGCAATATTCTCACCTATCAAAAAGACGAATCTGAAACCGACTGGCAATCGCACGCCCAACGATTCCGCGCCAATGCCCGAGGTATCGTTGCTGCCGCCGCCGCAAAGGATATCGAAAAGGCTCGCCTGTCCCAGCGTGAATTATTCACGACCTGCAAACCGTGTCACAAGCAGTACCGATAGACCCAAATCGTGTCGAAGACATCCTGATCCTGCACAGCGGTGCCGTCGGTGACCTCGTCCTGACCGCACATCTCACGCAGCCACTGCGCCGTCGGTTTGCAAACGCGAACATCGCGATCGCAGCACGTTGCGGATTGGTACACTGGTTTGCAACGCGAGGCGTCATCGATCGTGCCGTCGATATCGAATCGCTCCCACTGCATCGATTGTTTACCGATCACGAACCCCAGTCGATCGACTGGCCCGTCGGCGCGAACGACATGTTGATCAATCTGACCGCCGGCAGCAGCGAGTCAGGTCAACGTTTCCAACGCAACCTCGAAATCACCTGTCCAGCCCACGTCGTCCATCTCGACCCGATCCCCAATTCCAGCAACACCGCCCACGTCGTCACAACGTGGATCGACGCACTCAACCTGAAAGGCATCCCCATCGGATCACCAGACACCGGGCAGCCGCTCGTTCCAAACATCTCCCCAAATCGAAAGGGCATCATCTGTCACCCCGGCAGCGGCGGGAAATCCAAATGCGCCCGCATCGAATCGTTTGAACAAATCGTCAACACGCTCCGGCAACGACGTCTCACCGTCCAATGGATGATCGGACCCACCGAAATCGACTGGTACGGCCCCGAACTCACCACCCGCCTCGCCAGGACCGCATCGGTCATCTGCGAGCAAAACATCATCGCCGCCGCAGATCACCTTGACCGCGCAGCCGCTTACATCGGCAACGACGCCGGCATGACCCACCTCGCCGCCGCACTGGGTCTCACCACCGTCGCCCTCTTCGGACCCACCAACCCCAACGTCTGGTCGCCCATCAGTCCCCATGTCCACGTCCGCCCATTCCCAATCACGCCGGACGACCACAACGCCATCGCCGACCTCGTCTGTCCCTGACCCATTTACCCAACACCACGCCACGCTAAACTGACCCAACGTGATCGTGCAAAACCAAACCAAACCATCCATCAATTTCCCGGGCTGCCTCAACGATTTCAACAAAATCGCGAAGTGGATCGCCGACCTCACGAATCAACCCCCCGAAACCGTCAAAACCCGGCTCCGACGCGAATTCGACCTCCCAGGCTCCACAGTCGCTGCCGCCGTCAAATCCGCAGGCATCACCCCGCACGTCTGGTCCGACGCGATGGCCGACTTCTACAACCAGACCGACGCATTCCTCTACGAACTCGTCATCTGGAACCGCAACCAGGCCAAGGCCCAAATGCGCCGCGCCGTCGCAAACCACCTCGCCAAAATTGCCGATCGCCCACTCAAATTGCTCAACATCGGCGACGGCCTGGGCTTCGACACCGTCGCCCTCGCCAACCTAGGCCACGACGTGACCTACTTCGAACTCCCCGGTCTCACTCAACAGTTCGCCACCCGCGTCTTCGAAGACGCCAACCTCCCCATCACCATCCTCACCGACCCCGAATCCATCCCGCACGAGCACTACGACGCACTCATCTGCCTCGACGTTCTCGAACACGTCCCCGATCCGCAAAACTTCGTCGCCCAACTCGTCCGCTACATTCGCCCCATGGGCCACCTCGTCGTCAACGCCCCGTTCATGTTGATCCAGAAAGCCAATCCCACCCACCTCCGCGCAAACCGAAAACACAGCGGCAGCCTCAAACTCTACAAACAGAATGGCCTGACCCTCATCGACGGCGAACCCGTCTGGAACCCCATCGTCCTGCAAAAAACCGAAGGCCAACCCCCAACCCAATCCCCACACGCTTCCACGATCGCCAAGCTCAAACTCACCGGCCTGCTCCTCACCCTCGCCCGCTACCCCATCATCCCGTTCAAACCCGCAGAACTGTACGTCCGCAAACTGGGCGTCTGGTTCAACGAATAGAACAATAGCGATTCTTCTTCTGGTGTAGCGTCACCCCTCGTGGGTGGCGCGAAGGCATAATCGATGTTGGTTTAACGATAATTGTATCAGGCGAGACCTTTCCGATGACGAAAGAAGAACTTGACACAACCAATGGCTTACCCCTTACCCCCCAACGATCCCCCGCACCTCCGCCATCAACGATTCCCCCGCCTCCGCATCCGCCGCTTCCACAATCACCCGCATGATCGGCTCCGTATTCGACCCCCGCACATGCACCCACTTCTTCTCACCAGGCCAATCAACCCGAACGCCGTCGATGTCGTTGATCTGCTCGTCGGCGTAATGCTCTCGAACCGCCTCAACCGCCGCAGCAATCCGCTCCCGATCACACGTCACCTTCTCCTTCAACATCGTGTACCGAGTGATCCGCCCGACCTCGCTCGCCACAGTCGAACCATTCCCAGCCAGCAAATCCAACACCAACGCCATCCCCACCAGACTGTCACGCACATGCACCACCCGAGGATCAATGATCCCGCCATTCCCCTCCCCACCAATCACGCACCCACGCTGCTGCATCACCTCGACAACATTCGCCTCACCTACAGCCGACCGATGCACCACGCAACCGGAGGCAGCAGCCACGTCGTCAATCATCCGCGACGTCGAGAGATTCGCCGCCGCCGGTCCGGGCGTCGTCTCAAACACACGTCGCGCACAAAGCGCCAACGTATACTCCTCACCAATGAACCGACCACCCTCGTCGACGATGGCCAACCGATCCGCATCCGGGTCCTGCGCGAATCCGACATCCGCGCCATGCTTCGACACCGCCTCACACAACTGCCCCAGGTTCTCCCCGACCGGTTCAGGCATGTGCGCGAAATCGTCCGCGGGATTCGCATTCAAATACGTCACCGCGCACCCCAACGATTCCAACAACATCCGTCCCGCCGTCGCACCAGCTCCGTTGATGCTGTCGAGCACCACCCGAAACCCACGCGACCGAATCGCCGCAACATCGACGATTTCCAGGACAGCTGACACATGATGCTCGTGCGGATCAACATCCACCGTCTTGCCGTTCGCTACCGGCGAATCCGGAAAATCCCCCGCATCCAGCACCGCAAAAATTTTCTCAGCCTCCACCGCCCTGGGCGCCTGCCCGTCAGCGGTCATCAGTTTCAACCCGTTCCACTGCCCCGGATTGTGACTCGCGGTCACAACGATGCCGCCCACCGCCCCCAACTCCCGAACCATCATGGCTACCCCGGGTGTCGTCATGATCCCCAGATCGATCACGTCTATCCCGCTGGACGCCGCCCCGGCTCGAAACGCATCCAGAATTCGCTGCCCGGTCATTCGCCCGTCACGACCCGCCACCAGAAATGCGTCCGCCCCCACGGATTTCGACCGTTTGAGATAGGTCGCATACGCCCGCCCGAAATCACGCGCCAGGTCATCCGTCAACGTCACCGGCTGATCGCCGTCGGGTTTCACCAATCCGCGTACGCCGGAAACACTCTTGATTAACGTCATGCTGTAATTCCTATCGCCGCCGCATCGCGCGATCCATATCGCGTTTCGCATCTTTTTTCTTCAATGCCTGCCGCTTGTCCGCCATTTTTTTCCCCCGCGCCAATGCAAGTGTCACTTTAGCCAGCCCGCGTTTGTTAAAATGGATATCGACCGGCACCAGTGTCAGGCCCTGGAGGGTCAATTGGGGTGCTATTTTGGCGATCTGTTTTTTATGAAGCAGCAGTTTACGCGCTCTCGTCGGCGAGTGATTTACGTTATTTCCGTGCGAATAGGGCGGGATATTGCACCCGACCAGCCAAATTTCGCCGTTTTTGTGCTTCGCGTAGGCTTCGTCGAGCGAACACCCGCCGTTTCGGAGGCTTTTGACCTCGGTGCCGGTGAGGATGATGCCGCACTCGAAATCCTCGATAAGCTCGAACTGGAAACGGGCTTTTTTGTTTCGGACGGTTGGGGTGGATTTTTCTTTCGGTTTTGCCATAATTGTCTGGCGTGCAAGAGATTATGTCGCCCGATGGTTGCCCGCGATGGTGACGATCGACCCGGTGAAGCTGGGCAGTCTATTCGGACGTTGAAAGTTTGCAACGGCTGCGGTTCGATATGAGTATAATGAAAACGGAAGCATTGGAAGCCATGAAAAACGGACCGTCAGATGCAGAGCAAAGGCAGGCGGAGAAGCGCCTCATCGACCGCGCCCGTCGCGGAGACAGCGATGCTTTGCGCGATATCATCGATGCCCACAAGGATCGTGTTTTTGCGTTCGTCAGGCGGATGATTCGCAACCATCACGACGCCGAGGAAATTGTGCAGGACGCCTTCCTCAAGGCATTCGCCAATCTGACGTCGTTCAAGACGGAATATCGATTCAGCACATGGCTCTTTACGATTGCGTATCGACTCAGTCTGAATGCCATGCGCCGGACCAGACCGCTCACCGGTGATGTGGAGTTCAGTCACATGCCGTTCGCCGGTCCTGGTGCGGAACAGACGATTGCAGAGAGCGACGAAGCCCGCAGGCTGACCTCGACGGTGTGGGGCGCGGTGGACAAGCTGAGTCCGCCGCAACAGGCGGCTGTTCTGTTGTTTTACCGCCATGGTTATGGTTGCCACGATATTGCCGAAATTCTCGAATTGCCTGTCGCGACAGTGAAGAGTCATCTGCATCGTGCCCGCGCCAGGCTTAAAGACATGCTGGAGCCTCAGGTGACGCACGAAACCGGAAGACTTCGCACCCTTGGCGGGTTGGCTGGGTAGAAGATGGTGACGCCGGCGATGGATCGTTGGCTGATGTGGTTTTTGCGAAGGTATTGACGACAAGAATGAACTGCGAACAGGCTCGAAATTTTTTTGACGCGCACATCAACGGCGAGTTGTCGTCCGCTCTGGAGACAGAGTTGGCTGCCCACCGCGTCTCGTGTTCCCAATGTCGCCATGAGCTGGCATTGCTGGAGGTGGCTGGTCATGTGATTGCGACCGGTCGTGAGGATGGTGTGGAGCTTGCGCCTGATTTTACCGATCGTTTGCTTGCCTGCGTTGAGATGCCTCAAAAGCGCACACTATCGATGCCGCGACGTCCTGATCGTCGTTGGATCATGGGCGGAGGGATGCTGGCGTTGGCAGCCAGCGTGGTGTTGGTGTTCACGGTCTGGTTCGCGGATCCCGGGGTTCGTATCGCGGGCGTCAAGGTGGACAAGAGAACCGCCGTCGAAGATGCCGACATTGAGGTCGCGACGGATTCGATGGTTCGTCAGGTCGAAACCAATATCAGGACGAACGCGGACGGCGCTCAGCTGTTGATGCGGATGGGGCAGATGTCGGTACAGCAGTTGCTGGATCGTCTGCACTCGGGCGAGTCTGACGGCGTTGTGTCGGGGGTTTCGGACAAGGACCAGCCCGTTGTCGGTGGTGCGTCCGATCTTGAGATTGAAGAACTCTGATCGCGATGGCGCGATCGGTGGTCTATCCGATTTTTCTTTTCCAAACAGGGTTTCAACGGTGAATCGTCCACTGGCCAGTCGAGCGGAGTTGCTGATTGGCGCGTTGGTCGTTGGTTTGTGCGCTGTGGGGTCAAACGCGCAGGGGCCGGCGGGCCGGAACCTGGGATCCGAGTCGACGCTGGCTCGCTTCGTTTCCCCTGATGCTGGTTTTTTCGTTGAATTTGATCGGTTGGCTGTCGGTGGTTCATCGGGCAAGGCTCTGCAGGCGTTTCGGTTGTATGAATTGCTGGTTGGTGAGCAGGCGCGGGGTGACGCCGATGATGGCGATGTTCGTCAGTCGCTGCTGCGCAGTCTGGGTGTACCTGCCGGCGGTGATGCCCGCGATTTGTTTCGCCATCGCATTGCGGTGGCAGCCCCATCGTGGGAACGACTTTCGGATGGCGTGATGATCATCGCGATGGAAGGCGACACCAATCTGATCAACAATGTGTTCGAGCCGATCAGTCCTGGTTCCATAGACGGTGATGACAACGTGACGGTCTATACGTCCAAGACCTTTTTGGCGGTTGCAACGGACGGCAAGGTTTTGGTGGTTGGTCGTCGGCGACATCGTCAGGGTCTTTACCGGCACGCGGTTCGTCTGATGCAGGGCAAGAGCACCGAATCGCTGGCAACGCGCTCCGCATTCAGGGAGACGGTTCAGGAGTTGCCAAGGGGGCGGGACGGTACGGTCTTCGTGGACTTCCTCGTAAACAAGGGATTTTCCACTGTGTTTCCTGCCGCGGCGGATTATGGCAGTGCGGGTATCTACTTTTCCGATGATCGTGTCGATGTTGCATTCCGGGCGCATCGCAGGAAGGTGGAGAATAACAAATCATCGTCCATTTCGTTTGCACGGGTAGCTGACCTGCCTCAAACGACATTGGCGGTCTGGACGGCGGAGATTGATCCGGTCGAGATTGTGCGCAAGGCGCTGGGTGTTGATTCGCCTGGTGATGGTGGTCGCTACCTTGAGGGGATGGCTGAGATTTTCGATGTCGATGCCGTGACCGAGCGCGTTCTCGGAAAACTAGGTTCGCAGGCGGTCATTGCGTGGGACCAGAATCTCGGGGAGGGGCCCGATGTTCCACAGATTGCCATTATGTTTGACGCGCCCGATGCGTCCGCCTGTGTTGCGTTGCTGGCCAACACGGTGCAGGTCGTTGTCGATTGGTTCGATTTGAAGCATCGTCAGGAGGGTGGTCCGCGTTTTCAACTGCAATCGAGCGAGTATCTCGGCGTTCGCGTTCACGAGCTGACGATACCGGGCGTGGCTGGCCCGTTGGCGGGACATGGAGACGACACGTTCAAACCTGCGTTTGCGGCTGTTGGTCGGACCTTTGTGCTGGCTGTTGGAGCCGACCATATTCGCAATATCCTCGATGCCAGGCTGGGACTGGCTCCACAGATTGGCGAGCTTGACGCACTCAGGTCGCGAAAAACGAATCCACCGACGGCGTCCAGTCGGGCGGTCGCGCAACCCGCGATGATTGCGCGGACGCTGGGAAACTGGTTGGCGGATGGTGACAGTGTGCTGTCGCGGTGGTTGGCCAATGGTCGATCGCGTGGGAACGGGGATGGCGAGCGATTCAGGCTCGGTATTGGTGTGGCTGACGGAAAATCGCCCGGCGCGGTGAGGGTTGTGCGGGTTGATGGTCAGGGACGTGCGAGCGGGAGATTACGCCCAGGCGATGAAATCCTGGGGTTGAACGACCATTTTCTTCCGCTGGAGGATTCCCGGGGCGCGTTGCGGCGTCTGATGACCGACGCTCGACGCGTCAACCGATGGACGTTTCGCGTCAGGCGTGGTCCGAGGTTGATCGATGTCGTCGTGCCGACAGGCTCGCCGATTCCGGTGACGCAGTCTTTTGGGGACCCGGTCGGTGCGCTTCGGCAGCTTCAGTCGATGCTCGCACGCGTCGATTTTGTCGGTATTCATCTCGTCGAAGCATCTCCAACGCAGCTTCAGGCTCATGTGTCGGTCCGGTTCGCCGACATCCCTGAAACCAGGTAATCCCCGGCCCCATTCACGAGACCGGTTTCCCCAACTTGCAACGGGCGGCGGCGTTGGTAACAATGCCGTCGCGACCCTCGATCGACCGGCGTGCCGGGGGAAATCAGGAGAAAATCACCATTCACCGACGAGAGACATCATGACGAATTGGCGAGCGGAAAGGCTTGGGCAACTGCCTCCATATCTGTTTGTGGAAATTGACCGAAAGAAGAAGGAGGCGATCGCGGCTGGGAAGGATGTGATCAACCTCGGGATCGGCGATCCGGATTCACCCACGCCTGAATTTATTGTGGAGCGGATGTCCAGGGAAATACACGACCCTGCCAACCATTCGTACCCGAACGGGGCGGGTCATCCGGACTTTCTCGATGCCTGCGTCGGTTTCTTCGATCGTCGATTCGGGGTGACGCCTGACCGCACGTCGGAGGTAACAGCCGTCATCGGTTCGAAGGAGGCGATTGGGCATCTTCCGTTGGCGGTGGTGAACCCCGGTGAGACCGTTTTGGTGCCTGATCCGGGCTATCCGGTCTACACATCCGCCACGATTTTCGCCGGCGCGATTCCGCATTTGATGCCGCTTCGTGCGGGCAATGGTTGGCTTCCCGATCTGGACGCGATCCCCGCGGAGGTGGCTGCCAAAGCAAGGCTGATGTTTCTCAACTACCCGAACAACCCGACCGGTGCCGTTGCAGACGTTGCGTTTTTCGAGAAGGCTGTCGCATTCGCCAGGAAGCACAATATTCTCATCGCACACGACGCTGCCTACAGCGAGGTCTTTTTTGAAGTCAGACCGCCGAGCATTCTACAGGTAGACGGAGCCGCCGACGTCGCCGTCGAATTTCATTCGTTGTCAAAATCGTTCAACATGACGGGTTGGCGAATCGGGTTTGCGGTCGGCAATGCCTCCGTAATTGCCGCCCTGAAATCCGTCAAGGACAACGTCGACTCCGGTCAGTTCAATGCCATTCAGCGCACCGCCGCCGACGCCCTCAACCATTTCGACCACGTCAGCGTTCGCGCGATGATCGATCTTTACCGTGAACGCCGCGACATCGTGACGGCTGCGTTGACCGAGTGCGCGGTGACGGTCGAAAAACCGGGGGCGAGTTTCTATGTGTGGGCGAAGTGCCCGATTGGCTACACGTCGATGGATTTCATCTCGATGGTCCTGGATGAGGTTGGGGTCGTCCTGATCCCTGGAAACGGGTTCGGAAATTGTGGCGAGGGGTATTTCCGCATCGCGCTGACCGTCGACGCCGATCGCATGCGTGAAGCGATGGCACGCATCAAGACGGTCTCGTGGTGACCGCGGATTCGCCTGCCTACATCGCGCTTGGGTCCAATCTGGGTGACCGTGTCGACTACATGCGTCGCGCGCTGGATCGGGTGCAGGCACTGCCGCAAACGATGGTAGAGGCCGTTTCCGCGTTGTACGAAACCGAACCGGACGGCGGCCCCTCCGGACAGCCCTTTTTTTTCAATGCCGTTGCGCGAATACGGACGCAACTGTCGCCAACGCTTCTGATGCAGCACTTGCTTGAAATCGAAGCGTCGCTGGATCGCGTGCGGGTCGTCAAAGATGGTCCGCGAACGATTGATCTGGACCTGCTTCTCGTCGGTGATCGGGTGCACAACGACGAATTTCTCACACTACCACACCCACGAATGCATGCGAGGTCGTTTGGGCTGGTGCCGATTTGCGATTTGGGGCGGGACGTTGTTCACCCCGTGCTGCAAAAATCGATGGTGACGTTGCTTGATGAATTGGGCACGGCGAGCGACGTGAGACGTATCGATGCCCCGACATGGTGGTCGACATCGAAGGACAAATCTTAAACCGCAGCTACCACGCCGGATTCCTCGCGCAT
This sequence comes from Phycisphaerae bacterium, assembly GCA_029260165.1. Taxonomy (GTDB): domain Bacteria; phylum Planctomycetota; class Phycisphaerae; order UBA1845; family UBA1845; genus OFTM371. The sequence continues at coordinate 29,593 of JAJDDT010000042.1, forward strand.
TTTTCGTTTCAGCGCAACCTTCAACCGCAGCAATCCGAAGAGACCCACCTCCGCCACACGCTCGATCGTCAACGGAACCTGCACAGGCCTCCTGCCGAGATGCTTGCTAATCAGGCCACACCAGCGCAATACAAACTGTTCGTCCGCATTGGCGGAATGCGTCAACCCATCCAGCGCATCATCAACCAGGGCAAACGTTTCGCGTTTCATCAACGCGCAGGCGGGGTCGATCGCCGAAACGTCGAAGGGGCTGTCAATCGCGGGCAGATTGATGTTTTGCGGGGAGATCAACTGCCCTGTTTCGGGTGATCGGGACCAAAACGACCAGCGAATCTGCCCGTCGTGAAACCGTCGCGACAATCCTGATACGACAGGCGCGTCGACGGACGCGAGCAACCCCAGCGTGGACTCATGAGGGACCACGTCGCTACCCAACACAAGCACATTCTCGTATCTCTGTTCGGACATCGCCACCAATGGTGCCAACTCCATCATCGCACTGCGCACGCTGTCGGCGAAAACGTATTCAATGCGTATCCGATGGTGATAGTTATTTTCCCACGCGTTGAGCACGTCGATCAGCCGGACATCCACCCACCCTGTCGGCGGTACGCAGACAGCCACAATCACCCCCGTCAATTCCCGAGGTGTCTGTCGCGCAGGCCACGGCGAAAACGGCGGCTGCTCGGAAAACAACAAATCCAGATGCGTCAAATCCAACCGCTTGTAATGGTCGCATGTGACGGATGGATCGACCAGAATGTCGAAACCAGCCAACCGCACCTTACGCATGAAATTGATATCCTCGCCCACAAACTCATCGTTGGACAGGTTTTCAAACACGCACCACGGGGGCGTTAATTTCTCAACGACATCCCGCCGAATCAGGCACAATCCCAATCCCGTTGCATCACACACGAACGGCTCATCGGGCATGTCATCTGGGTCCATGTACCGATACCCTACCCCCGCCTGATCGGGCTGAACCCGTTGGCCTCGCAATTTCGGATCGTCGAACACCATGATGTTCGTGCCGACGGTCACGCCCGCCTGCGGACCGTTGGGACCGTAGCGACGATGCAGAATCGGCACCGGTGCACAGGCTATCGGCACGTCATGGGCCAGCAACCGGTCGATCGCATCATCAGAAACAACCACGTCCGTATCAACGAACAACAAATGCGTCCAGGTCGGGTCATCGCGAAATCGCGTCAGCAACCGATTGCGGCACCGATCGTGAGGCTGTGCGTTTTCCCACCAAAACGTCACCTCCGCTGCCGACCTGGTATTCGCCATCATTTCCCGAACAGACGTCATCGCAGCCTGATGAACCTGACCGGTTGACGGCAACGCGACGACGACACGGGCGGGGTTTTCCATGATCAATTCTTTCTCGCTGATTCAGGTCGGTGCCCAATGGCAAAACGCACCATGGCTTATCGGTTGCATTCGTCGCCTGTCTCTTGTTTTTTGACAGATATCCTTGTAATCAGGCGTATACCAGACGTCGCCGCCACCATGACGGTGTTGCGTCGAAAATGTGCTTGAAAGAGGATCGTTCCGGTGCGTACCAAAGCCAATCCCGCGGTAATTCTGGGTGGATGCGTTCTGCTCGCTGCAGCGGGCTGCGATAAGGCTGAAAAAAGACGTGTTGCAAAGAACCGCGGCGCATCCGCCGGGACGGTTTTTGTGGATGTCACCGAATCAGTCGGCATCACCCACAAACACCACCAACCCGTCCTCGACCACAAACTCGACAACATCATGTCCTGGGTTGCGAGTGTCGGGGCAGCCGCTGCGGCTGGTGATTTCGACAACGATGGCTGGCTGGACCTGTACGTTACCAATTCCCGGAAAGGAAAACCCAACTATCTCTACCGCAACCGCGGCGACGGCACGTTCGAAGATGTGGCTGGTAGCGCTGGTGTCGCGAACCTCAACGACGACACCGGCACGAGCATGGACTGCGTCTGGGGTGATTTCGACAACGACGGCTGGCAGGATCTTTACGTCGTCAAATGGGGCAACGACGTCCTGTTCCGCAATCGCGGTGACGGCACGTTTGAAGACGTGACCGTCAAACACATCTCCCGACGCGATGGCCAACCCGGAACCGACTGGGCCAACGGAAACGCGGCCTTGTTTTTCGATTTCGATCGCGACGGCAGGCTCGACATCTACGTCGGAAACTATTTCGACGAGGTCGATCTCTGGAACCTCAAATCCACGCGCATCATGCACGATGATTTTGAAAGGGCGCGCAACGGCGGTCGCAACTACCTCTACCATCAGCAATCCGACGGGACGTTCAAACAGATCGCCCAGTCTCTGGGCGTTGACGATCCCGGATGGACCCTGGCCGTCGGGTCGGTGGACCTCAACAACGACGGTTGGCCCGATTTGTACTCCGCCGACGATTTCGGTCCCGACCAGTTGTTCCTCGGTGACGGAGAGGGCGGATTCAAAAACGTCAGCGACTCCGCCATCGGTTTTGACACGAAAAAAGGAATGAACATCGATTTCGGAGATTTCAACAACGATGGCTGGCTCGATGCCTACGTCGCCAACATCACGACGGCGGAGTATCTGCAGGAAGGCAACATGCTCTGGCACAACAACGGCCTCGACGCGGAAGGCCAATTCACCATGACCGACATTGCCCACGAGACCGGAACCCACGACGGTGGCTGGGGCTGGGGCGCGAAATTCTTCGACCACGACAACGACGGCGATCTCGACCTGCTGGCTGTCAACGGATTCATCAGCAGGGGCGAAGGCGATTACTGGTTCGACCTCGCATCCTGGACCGTTCTCGGAGAGGACGCAGCCGAGGCCGGCAATTGGCCCGACATCGGCAATCGTTCCTTCTCGGGATACGAGCCATTCCGTTTCTGGCAGAACGACGGTTTTGATTCCTTCTCGCAACGGGCGCGCGCCGTCGGTCTCGACAGCGACCGCGACGGCAGGGGACTGGTCATTTTCGATTACGACAACGACGGCGATCTCGATATCTTCGTCGCCAATCAGGACCAGAAACCACAACTCTTTCGCAACGACCATTCCGCCGTTGGTCACTGGCTGGCCATCACGCTCGAAACCGATTCGTCAACCAGCGTGACCAGTGACGCCATCGCAACGCGCGTGACCCTCGTCACTGACCGAGGCCAACAAATCCGCGAACGCGAGGGAGGCAACGGATACGCAGGCCAATCCGATCCGCGACTCCACTTCGGTCTCGCCGATTCCGAAATCGTTAGTCTTGTCGAAATTCGCTGGCCCGACGGCGGCAGACAATACCTCGAAAATATTCCGGTCAACCAGTTTGTCACCATTCGGCGGGATCCGTCGCAATACGTCGACACCACGCTCATCAACATCGCCGCCCCCAGGAGACGTGACCGTGAATCCGAAACCCGGGACGACATCCTCGATATCGACGAATCGCAAATCGAATCAATTCTCTCGCAAGCGGAACAATCCCTGCGCGAAAACCCCGTCAGTCACTCCCGCGCCGGCACCTACCGCACTCAATGCGTCCGTTTCAATCAGCACGACCGCGCCATCAGTTTTCTGAAATCACTCGCGGAGGAACAACCCGACGACCCCAGGGTTCACATCGAACTATCATGCGCCTACGTCGACAAAATCCCCGCATGTGGTGGGTTGGCCGCCGTCGTCAGCAAGGGCACCTACGCCCGAAAATCGCTCGATGTCCTCAACGCACTCGTCAAAAACGTCGGCGGATCATGGGCGGTCTACTACGCGCGCGGCATGAATCATCTTCATTGGCCCAAGATGCTCCGCCACTCCGGTGCAGCCGCCGCCGACTTCGAACGCTGCCTCAAACTGCAAAACGAAGATGAAACCGTGGTCACGAAAACCCACCACGAACGCATTTACGTCCTGCTCGGCGATGCGTACGCAAAAAACGACGAATACAAAAAGGCGAGAAAAGCCTGGCAAGATGGCTTGAAAAAATACCCCAACTCCCCCGACCTCAGGGAACGGTTGGCTGTCGAGGGCGACAAAACTCTCAAGAAATACATCGCCAACGTCCGGTCACTCGAACAACCCATTGATACCGACCTCGCCTTTCTCGAAAACGACGGCGAGGTTCATTGACGACGCGCGACCATCGCATCACCGAACCGGATCAAACGCCCGTCGCGGAACCCAACGTGTGTTGTACCTGCGGTGCCAGGGCATGACACTCCCGTCGTCATCCAGAATACCCACCGGCAGAGGCTCCACCGTATCGCCATCCACCACGTTGTGATCCGCGTCCTTTTCCCAGCCCACCGAATAGAAGAAAAACGACCGCGTCATCCCATCCCCCAACGGCGGAAACCCCGAAACCGGATACGCCAACGAGACCGCATCCCCACCGTTCAAAATTGCAATTCGCTCGTCGGCTCGATCGACCAACTCGAGCACGTCCCCAAACCGCGTGCAGAAGCCCTCAGGTGTTGTCCGCCATGCGGGCAGGTCCGATAATTCCTCGTAATCCGGCGTGATCGGATGACGCATTGCCCGCGACCCCATCTCCGGAAAACCCCGGAAATACATTTCCGCCCGCGACGGCGTCACCATCGTTATGGCTGATTCGTCCAGTTCTGCGCGCTCGCCCATCGCAATCCGATCCCAACGAATCTCAAACGTCGAGGTCAACCGCAACCGCCTCGTCCCAACCGGCAACCGCCCCACCAAATCCACCAGAATCGTCTTCGTTTTACCCGCCGGCATCCCGACCACCACATCAACACGCTTCCAAACACCCTCTCCCACCTCCGCTTCCAACGTCGGCGGAATCACCTCGATCGCGGGGTTCTGCTCGATCGCAATGTTCACACTCGCACTCCCATACCGAAGCCAACCCGTCATCACCAATACCAGGTCACGATCCACGTCCAGCGAACCGAAATCCATCACCAGTGACATCGGGTGGCACAACCCCCGAAACGGCGGCGGCAACACCTCCCCAGGCTCTGCAAACACGCCGTCCAGTTTCGCCACGTCCCCCGTTCGATCCAACCCGTCACTGCTCTCCACCGTTACCGGCGCCCGAAAATTCGCAACCGCCCACAGCTCAGACGTCGGAAACGGTGCCGGCATCAACTTGTCCGTCGGATGAATCTCCACGTCCCCGGCATGATCCACCGCCACCAGGGCAGCTTCATCCAAATACAACACCTCTCGATAGCACTCCGCCACTTCCAGCCTGTATTCACCATCGTCAGCCACCAATTCATCCGCCGTTCCGACAAACACCAACTCATCAGGATCAGAAGGCAGCACCTGCCCCCGCGCGATCGACAACCCCAACGGCGAATTTCCCAAAATATCCGTCACAAACCGATACCGCTCCCCGTTCCACGCGAACAGAAACGGACACGACCCCACCTCCACCAACCGCTCCACAAACTCCAGCGGATGATCCGTCACGCTCACCAGAAACTCGTTGTCCACCACGCCATTGGTCCACAACGCCTGAATCGTGTCGAACTGCTTACTTCGCCCGACCCCGATCTCCACCGGCAACCCCGTCACAAATCGCGAAATCAGGAGCGGACCATCCCGAAGCTCGACATGATCCCCAATCCCCGTCGGATTCGTCAGAATCGTCAGCAATCTCAGCTTCAACTGGCGATTCGCATTCCCCCCGTTATTGCGTAAAAAATGCAGACCATCCTCCCCGGAAACAACCAGCACATCCGTATCACCATCGTTATCAAAATCCCCCGTCACCACCTCCCGCACCACAGGTCCCGACCAGATTGCTTCCGCCTCGCCCGCCTTCCAATCTCGCGATCCCGTATTCCGCAGCGTCTTCACCACACCGGATTCGTCATACGTCAACAAGTCAAGCCAACCGTCGTTGTCATAATCAAACAACGACACGCCAATCACCCCCGCCATCGCAATCGTCACCCGCTCTCCACCACCATAAACAACCTGCAAACCCTCCCCGCCAACCAATACCGCATCCGTTCGCCCATCGTTGTCCAGATCATTGACCTCGACTCGCCGCGCCGCAGGCCAGGGCCCGGGCGGACTCGGCATCACCCGAAACTGCCCCGCCCGCTGATTCATAAACACCAACGAACCACCCGCCCCCACCGCCACAACATCCAGCGCGACGTTCCCATCCATCTCCAGAAACGCCACATCCGATACAGGCCCCATCGCGGTGATACCCACATCCCCGGTCACGTTCACAAACCCCAGCCTCCGCTCCTTCGCATCTTTCCCGGGCTCCACCGTCGTCTGAATCCGAACCACATAGCTGTTGTTTTCCCACAACTGCAACCCATCATCACCCGCCACCAGCAAGTCCAACACACAGTTGTGATCGTAATCAACCCACCGCGCCCGCCTGCCCCGAACCTCCCCAAGCCCCGAACTCTCAGTCCGCTCGACAAACACATCACCACTACGCTCCAATAGCGAAATCCCATCGTCATGCATCAGCAGGACATCATTGCGCGCCTCACGTCGGGGAGCGGTCTTCTTCGTCCCCTCCGGGATAAACACATAAAAATCCCCGACGGCACACGAGGTGAAATGCTGTTTATCCGCGTCATCAAAAACACGCGTCGAGACAAACGACCCGCCATCATTCATCGACACCAAATCCCCCGCCCCGACAGGCCTCGCCACAAACAGTACGGGCCTGCCCTCCGCATCCACCTCCAAAACAGCCGCCGTCGATCCCGCCCGATCCGCCTCCGACGTAAATACCTCATCCGTCGCATCGGTCCACGTCACCGAAATCGCCGGCGTGTCAATCCCAACACCTTCAACGCCACCACCGTCCGGCAAACCGGTCTCAGGCTGGGTATGCACGCAACGCTTGAAAATATCCGCAGGCTGCGTCCCAAACAGAGACTTCAGGTACTTGTGTCTCTCTGTAAATTTCTTCGCATCATCGCGATCCTTCCGCCGCCGGGCATCACTACCCAACGCATGCACGGCATTGATATGCAATGGCTCCAGACGGATGGTTGCCTGCAACTGCTCACGCTTCTTCTCATGTTGCCCCGTTGTGTCATACGCTCTCGCGAGCTGATAGCGCAAAGCTGCCGTGTCCGGATCAAGCTCGACCGCCCGCTCGAAATAAGGGACCGACGCCTCGAACTGCTCGGAATTGGCAAGTGCCAACCCCATCAGGTAATGCCCCGCCACCGATTCAGGCTCTATCGCAATCGCTCGTTCCAGATAACCGATCGCTGTCTCATAAGACGCCAGCCTGGTCCTGACCTGATGCGCCCTCGCCATATTACGCAGCGCTGCCGGTGAATCAGGACGCGCCGACAAGACCTTCTCCAGCACCTTGATTGCGTTGTCCGACTCGCGGTTCTCGATATGACCCTTCGCGCGGTTCATCAGCGAGGCAAACGCCGCATCATCCATCCGCGGACGCGACACAACCAACACCACCGCAACACCAACGACGAAAACGCCAATCAACAACGTCCATACGCCACGATTCATGACCAACGTTCTTTCAAAATCCTCAGAACTGTTCCAGCAGAAGTCATCGATCCACGCCCCCAGATTCGCTTGAGCTTACTTTGCGCGGTACTGTTAATTACCACCAGCTTTCAAACCACGATTCGTCGCCTCATCCGCCGACGAAAACCACCAGGCCCGATCCGGACGCATCGCACGATGTACCTCGCCGCCAGCCGGGAAATACACATCCTTTCCCCATCGCGCCACCACAGGCGACGTCGCAGGACCGCCAAGGTGCGTCTTCAAAAACGCGATGATCTCATCCTCGACCCCCTTCATCTTCCCAAACATCCGCGTTCCATGAGCCTGCCCACCGGGGTAAATCTTTTTCGTTGCCCACCGATTCAACGTCGCCAGTTTGTCCGTCGCCTTTCGTTCCTGCTCGGTGGACATCAATAGAACAGGTTGCTCCCTGCACTCCTGAATATGATCGACCGAATTGATACCCAGATAATTCTCCCCCGCCGTCATGCACACCACCGCGTCAATCGCAGGATTTTTCGAAGCAGCCTTGATCGCCACGCTTGTCCCAACGCTCGCCCCGACGATCCCCACCCGCGTCATGTCCACCCCCTTTTCGCCCGAAAGAAACGAATACGACGCTTCCACATCCCAATACATCGAGTTGAACAAACTCGCGTCACGCTCAGCCACCCGTTTCACAAGCTCCATCGACGAAGGCTCCACGCTCTCACCATGACCGCGCATATCAATCGCCAGCACCGCAAAGCCCGCCTCATGCAGTTTCGGCACCAACGGATCCCACGCAGACCGCCTCGACCGATACATGTGCAGCAAAATGACCGCCGGTGCCTTCTCAACCACGGCAGGATAAAAGTCCGCCACCAGTTGCACCCCGTCGGTCGTCTTGATCGACACAATAATCGACTTCTGTCCCCAAACAGGCCCCGCCAAGGCCATCAGCACCAACAAACCCGACACCATCAACCGCTTCATAACTAATCTCCTGGCAAGTCGTCTCGACCCACCCTAGATATCACAGCCCCTCGCGTCAATCATGCTGCACACCCGATCAATGCCTGCCCGCCCGCAATCCGGGACGTCAGACTCTGCGGCGATAATCCTGGATCACCACAATAGGCTACTCCTCGCGCACTTCGCCCTTATTAGCAAAGAGACTTGCGAGCACGGCAGAAGCGAAGTAGGGCAGGTGCTTGCACCTGCCTCAACTATCAGCGTCCGGCGCGTGCTGGGACGGTTTCGTGGTCTTGCGTGTCTACCGGATAGGTTTCACGGTGAGTGGCGAGTCCTTCTGAAGTGTCAATCGCTTCGACAGGCATTTGTTCCCGGGGTACATTCACGGTGACGGCAGGTGCGAGTACCCGTCCTACTTCGCTTTGGTGCAAAGGTAGATGGGCCGGTTGCGTCGCAAGGCGTATCGCTCGCGCAAGTCGCACGGCAGTTCCTTCGCATAGAATTCCACCTGCACGCGGAATCCGGCGGCACGAAGTCGGTCCGGGTAATCCCGCCCGTAGATGCGAACATGATCCTTCTGATTGAACCACCGCTCCCTGTGCTCAGGCGAAACAATGCTCGCATCTTCAAAAGTCTCGGTGCGGTGCAGGTCGATCGGCACCTGGAGAATTGCCCAGCCGCCCGGCTTGAGCACGCGGTACAGTTCCTGCATTGCCCGTTGATCGTCCAACACATGCTCGAGAACGTGATTACACAGCACCACATCAAAACTGGCGTTTGCGAAGGGGACATGGGTGATGTCCGACCCCACCATGGCCATCAACGAACCCAGGTCGGTCGTGACATAAAATAGATTGGGACACGAAGCCAGTTGTTTGCGGAATACGTATTCCGGTGCGAAGTGAAGAACTTTCAGTTGATCGGATAGAAGCCTGGTCTTGCCCTTCAGATAAAGCCACACCAGGCGGTGCCTCGCCTTGGATCCGCATCGCGGGCACAGGGCATTAGGTCTGGGCGTGACCCCGTAAGGCAGGAATTTTCGGAATCGGCCACCGCAGCACGGACAGGTGACCCGGTTTCCCAAATACAGCAGCGAGCGAAGCCAGTAGCATGCCTGCCGAACTCCAGGGCGGTAGCGCTTGGGCACCAGAGCCTTGCTAATGGGACCGACGATAACGCGGTATAAGAACATGAAAACATTGCCTCGGTATCCCGTCTTGCACTTCAGCCCAACATCCGCCGTCGCTCTTCTTGAACCGAGCGTTCCCGCTACGGCGGCCTCAGGTTGCTCGCGAGCAGGAGTATCACTCAATATATCCGAATATCCGAGGCATGTTGGTTCCGCGAGTAACTCTTCAGCCAGGTGCAATTGACACGCAAGACCGTCGCTACACATGCCTGCCGCGTCGGTGACCAACCTTGTCCCCCGCCAATCCGTCGATTACAGTCACGACCATGCCCGACGCCTTCCGAGAACGACTCAAGCAGATGCCCGACGCCAAAAAGATCGCCGTCGCCATCTACGGCGAGCAGGTGGCTTCCTACCGCTATGGCCTCCTCGCCAACAAAGCCCTCAACGACCGCCACCACAAAATCTTCCTCGGAATGAAGCAGGAGGAAACCGACCACGAAACACGCCTCCGCGACCTCGCCCAAAAAAGATTTCCGGACGCGGATTTCGTCCTCAGTGACAAGGACAAGGAAATGGTCATCGTCGGCCGGCGCATGCTCGAGGTCACCGACGTCGATTCCTTCAACAAAGCCATGCAGTTCCTTCACGACACCGAAAAACGCACAGGCCTCTTCTATCAGGTCATGCACGAAATGCTCCCTGACGGCGAACTGGGCGATTTTTTCAAGGAGATGGCCGACGAATGCCACGAGCATGGCGAGTCCCTCCTCGCCATCAAGCCATAACCCCCCCCCAACCCAACAATTCACACCCCGTTTCACCGTTTTGCTCCAACGGATTATCAGCCAATGGTCCAGGCGATTCCCTCAACCCGGATTAACCCGATAATCAGGCGGGAAAGACATTTCACAGCCCGGAAATAGCCCGGTCGCAGGAATAAAGTGTGACACAACGTTTTGAAGGCAAACAATTTGTGAAAAATGCGCGATGTCAAAGTCGCCAACCGCCCGGCAGGGTGATACCATTCCACGTGCTCGACCGAAGCCATTCAATTCTCCGGTTTCGACGGGTAGCCTGGTAAGAAGCACCGGGCACGCGAGGGGTTCGATCGAACCGCCAGGCGTCGCCGGTTACATAGGCTGAATGGGGAAAGTGGCATATGCAGAACGGCAAGAAGACCGTAAGACTGACGTATCCTTACGCACTAATCGATTTGAATACCCAGGGTGATTTCTTCAGCCCCGACGGAGCGACTCCCGTCGTCTTCGCCGAGGGAATGAGGCCTCCACTCAGGCGTGTCATCGCCTGGATGAAACGCAACCATGTTCCCGTTGTTTCAACGATGCAGACCTTCCGATGTCGGGACGTTCAACCCGATCGCTGTATCGCCGGCACCCCGGGCCAAAGCAAGGTCGACTACACGGTATTGCCCAACCATATCTTCGTCGCGGGCGATAACACGCTCGCCATCTCGACCGATCTGTTCCGCCAATACCAACAGGTCATCTTCCCGCAGCGATCGCAGGACCTGTTCGCCAATCCCAAGGCAGACCGTTTTCTCACGCAGGTCCGTGTCGACGAATTCCTCGTTTTCGGGGCTGTCTGCGAACAGGACGTCAAGACGGTCGTGCTGGGACTACTCGCGCGCGCCAAGAAAGTGAGCGTTATCACAGACGCCTGTGGATGCTGGAATCAGATGGAGGCTGACCTCGCCACACGACAGGTTCAGGCCAAAGGCGCAAACATCCTGACCGTCGACGAACTCGTTCAGCGCAGAGTTCGAACACGCTGGTCCAATGGCCAGCCCCGTTTCGTCGCCGAACAGAAAACACCGACGATTGTCGAACCGCATTTCCTGCAGCCAGGGACCAACGGTTCCGGATCGTCTGACGCCATGCGGCAAACAGGTTGATCCACCAACCGACACTTGCCGATCTGTAGGGAGTTCCATAGACTACCCGCGACGACGCGGTAGATTCCGGACGACCTGCCACCATGGCCAAGAAGAAAAAACTACCAAAGCAGCTCGCCATTCTCGATGAGGATCTCTGCACAGGCTGCGATGCCTGCGTCACCGTCTGCCCGGTCGACTGCATCGACAAGGTGGCTGACCCCACCCACCCGGGTTACGCCATGGGTATCTGCTCCATCGATCTCCCCGTTTGCATCGGATGCAAGCTGTGTGCCCAGGTCTGCCCATGGCATGTCATCACCATGGTCCCGACCGATCAGGTCGTCATGGTCCCCGAACTGGCCAGACAACTCCAATAGCCCCTGTTTTCACGATTCTGAAGGTCGCCACGGTGCAGGATTTGTCGCTGCCTGCCGTAAAAACACTGTTGGCCAACCAGGTGAATCAGACACCTGCCTGGCCAACAGCTTCCTTTGCCCCACCGGAAAGCAACCGTACGCACCCGAAAATCAGTGCGTCGCTCCCTGGCCTCAAGAGATTCCCCCCAAGGCCCCCGGCTCCTTCCAGGCCGACGCTGCGTCAACGACAACAGCCTTCAGCCCAGTGGATGAGAACTTAGGGTATTTCAAAAATGGCGTCAATAGGCAATTTGGGGAAGAAAATCAGACTGCGAAATACCCTGAATAAACGATCTATTTTGCCCAATTTTACCGGACGTTACTCCAAATTACCAAAACAGTGTCCGCACCGATCCGGATTCCCCCATCCGGGAATCAGCCGGTTGTCTCCAGTTCCCTGATCAGATTCGGGATAGCCCGGTCAAGGTTGCGCGAGTAGATCGCTGCAAAAACCCGACCAAACACACCAGCAGCAAATCCCTCGCCATCCAGCAGGAAACCAATCTCCGTCTCCTCCGGGCCAACGCGTTTGAACTGATGGTCATAATGAACTGTGATCCACAGGAACGGTCCCACCCATTTCCAGTTGCTTCCCGCGTTGAGTTCGTCCATCCGAAAGGTCGAGCGGATACCGTTGGTCAGCCGAATGGTGCCCTGCGAATCGAGTCCGAGGGAACCCGGAGGCTGAAGATCGACCCGGCGAATGTGCCTCGCCCAACTGGGCCACTGCTCCACGCGCTCGAGGTGAGCCCACGCCTTTTCAAGCGGGACCTTAACGGTAAAACGTCGCTCCAATAGCCGGATCAAGTCAGCTCCTCCTCAGGTCTGTCATCTGCCGAGTAGCGATTTTCGCGGAAAGGATTCGCAAGGTCCACGACTTTTCCGACAGCCATTTGCGATCCGTTCCTGAACAGCACCGTGACCTTGAAGCGTTGCTTGAACAAGTGGCACTTGAAAGACGAGGTAAAACACGGTCAGTAAAGCCCGTGAAGCCGTTTGGCTAAAATCTGTCTTAAGATGCTTGAGATTCGCAGGCCAAACCGCTAGATTGGCCGACGTACTTATTATTGGACCACGCATTAGGGGACTTTTGCCGATTTGGAGGGTTAGAAGGATGAGGCTGGGAAGACTTTGCACGGTGGCGATCGCGGTTTGCGTCATGTCGTTGGTCGGTGCGGACGCGTTGGCGATCCTGCCAAGCCATACCGACGCTGCCACGTTCAACGCGGACAATCCGGGGCTGACGGTTTCGGATTTTGAAATCGTGTCGATACCGTTGGGATTCAGCGATCCGGCTGAACTGGATCTGGTCGATGTGGGTGTGACGTATTTTGGCGAGTCGTTCGTGATTTCGGCGGCGCATAACGGCCCGCTTCCCAGTTCCTCGATCCCTGCAGGTCCGTACAACAACGCCGGCTCGCAATATCTGATTGGTGGCAAGCCCCTGACGGGTATCTTTGAGATTCTCCTGCCTTCGCCGAGCACGCGATTTGGTCTGGACATAGGGGCGGTTCTGGTTGGAACGCCGTTGTTGATTATCACGATCGAGTTTCCGGAAATTGGCGAGACGCATGTGTTTTCACCGGGGACTGATTGGCAGTTTTTCGGGTTTGAGTTCGGTGCTCCGGTCCAATCGGTTGAAATTTTCTTCTCGATCATTGGTGGTGGGGGCGAAGGTGAGAACTTCATCGGAATCGACAACGTGCATTTCGGCAACGCGGCTGGTGGATGCGGTGATGGCAATGTTGACGCGGGTGAACAGTGCGATGATGGCAACAACATCGATGGTGACGGTTGTGATGCGGGTTGTGTGACTGAGTTCTGCGGCGACGGAACGGTCAACAACAGTGGGGCTGAGCAATGCGATGATGGGAACAATATCGCCGGTGACGGTTGTGACGCTGGTTGTGTGATCGAGTTCTGCGGCGACGGAACGGTTAACAACAGCGGGGCTGAACAGTGCGACGACGGGAACAATATCGCCGGTGACGGTTGTGATGCTGGTTGTGTGATCGAGTTCTGTGGTGACGGGACGGTCAACAACAGTGGAGCTGAGCAATGCGACGACGGGAACAATATCGCTGGTGACGGTTGTGATGCCGGTTGCGTGACCGAGTTCTGTGGCGATGGAACGGTTAACAACAGCGGGGCTGAGCAATGCGACGACGGGAACAACATCGCCGGTGACGGCTGTGACGCGGGTTGCGTGACCGAGTTCTGCGGTGACGGAACGGTCAACAACAGTGGGGCTGAGCAGTGCGACGATGGGAACAATGTCGATGGCGACGGTTGCAATGCCGGTTGTGTGACGGAGTTCTGTGGTGACGGAATCGTCAATAACGGTGGTGCCGAAGTCTGTGACAACGGAGCCGGCAATTCTGATACGCAGCCCGATGCGTGCCGAACCGACTGCTCGCCGGCGACATGTGGAGACAATGTGATCGATTCGGGCGAGGATTGTGACGACGGTGTCGGTAACGCGAACGCTCCGAATGTCTGTCGCACGAATTGCCGCCTGCCCGTTTGTGGTGACAGTATTATCGACAACGGGGAAACCTGCGACGACGGTGCATCGTCCGCTGCCTGCGACGTTGATTGCACGCTGCCCATTTGCGGCGATGGCGTGGTTAACACCGAGGCGGGTGAAGAGTGCGATGACGGTGGTCCGTCGGTGGCGTGTGACGGCGACTGCACGTCGGCGGCTTGCGGCGACGGGGTTCTCAATCTCATCGCGGGCGAGCAGTGCGATGACGGCAACAACAACAATGGTGACGGTTGTTCTGCTGATTGCGACCTGGAACCGGGTGAGCCCATCCCAGCCATCACGACCTGGGGGATGGTTGTGCTGACGACGCTGTTTGTGGTGGGACTGGTCATCAAAACGCGTCGAAAGGCGTCGATGAGGTAGGCCGTCGGTTTGTCGGGCCATGATCATTGCGTCAGGAATTCAAGACTACAGGGAGCGCTTCGGCGCTCCCTGTTTTTGCGCTGTTGCAATGAACCCGGTTTTTTCAGTGTTTCGGTAGAAGCTCGACGAGTTGGTCGATTTCCTTTGTAGACGTGTAGTAGTGCGGACTGGCGCGGAGTTTGCCCTTGCGGGCGGCGATGACCAGGCGGTGTTCGGCCTGCAGGTGTCGCTGGATTTCGTCGTGGTTGTGCAGGTCGGAACTGAACGCGACGATCGAGCTGGCTTCGTGACGCTCGCGCGAGCTGAACACGCGATAGCCCTTGTCGCGAAGCCCTTCGACCATGCGATCCGTCAGAAACAGCAACCGCCGGCAGATGTTTTCGACACCGATTTCAAGGGTCAGTTCGATGGCGGCTCCGAGGGCGAAAATACCAGGGAGATTGTAGGCACCGCTGTCAAACCGCTTGATCGTGTCTGCAAATTCGAAGTTGTAGTGGTCGAACTGTTGCGGGTTTTTGACCGACATCCAACCCACGCAGCTCGGGCGCAGGTGGCCCTGGATCGGCTTGGAGACGTAGAAAATCCCAATTCCTTCCGGTGCGCAAAGCCACTTGTGTCCGTCGGCGGACAGGAAGTCGATGTGCATGGCTTTTACATCGATGGGCATCGCACCGAGCGACTGAATGGCATCGACGCACAGGAAAACACCCTTTTTGACGCAATGTTTTCCGAGTGTTTCCAGATCGGTCCGAAAGCCGCTGGCGAATTGCACACTGGATATCGCGACGACCCGGGTGCGGCTGTCAATGGCTTCGATCAGCGGTTCGATCGGGATGCGACCATTCTCTTCGATCACGGTCCGCACCTGCACGCCTCGTGATTGCAGATTCATCCATGGGTACATGTTGGCGGGAAATTCAACGTTGGCTGTGACGATATTGTCACCGCTTTTCCAGGCCAATCCGTTGGCGACCATTGAGATACCCTCGCTGGTGTTTTTGACAAAGGTGACCTCATCGACATTGGCGTTGATCAGTTTGGCGGCCAGGTGACGCACCTCCTCGGCACGCCGATAGAAACCGCTGCCGAGATAGCAGTTGTCACGGGACAGGTCGAAATATTCCTTGCCCGCTTCGGCTGCCCGCTTTGAAACCGGTGCGACGCCTGCGTGGTTCTGGTAGTTGTAGTTCCGCGTGATGGGAAATTCGTCGCGTATTGCTTCCCAGTCCATCAGCTTACCTTCTCTTGTCCTCACCCCTGGTCACATGCGACCCGATCCGGGTCGTCCCGCTCCATTATAGAACCAAACCGCGCGACTTCTGAATGCTTTTTGTCGAATTCGATCGCAAGCTGCGGTTGGCGGTGTCACTCTTATCGGACAGTCGGACGGTTGGCTACCAGAATGTTTGCGAACCACGCCTGTCGCGATTGACGGTTGGCCAACGCGTCGCGAGGATGGCGGGATGGATGCTCGCGCTGTCGCCACCAACATGATTCGCGTTGTCTACCAGGACGACCACTACCTGATCGCCCGCAAACCGGCTGGTCTGCCCATGCGCACCCAACGCCGAGGCGTACCCGCAGGACTGGTCGAAGCCCTGATCGAGCTGGGCTACGGGACCGAAAAGGGCGATCTGACACCTTGCTTTTTGCTTGAAAAATATGTGTCAGGCCTGGTCATTGTCGCCAAAACGCCCCAGGCGGGCTACCACATGCAGCGGACGATCGAATCCGGTGGGTTGACGCGGTCGTATGTGGCGGTTGTACGCGGGGATGCGCGGGTCGCACTGAAAAAAGGCTCCGTCGAGGTCGTCAAACAGTCCGACAAACGCGCGTTGATTCGGTATCCGCACACGGGCAAGGGCGGGCGAAGCCTGCGCGAACTGTTGATCCATCAGCGCATCCCGATCCTGGGCGACACGCAGTTCGACCCCAGACGCAAGGGCAGACATGGTGGTCGGATGTACCTGCATCTGGAGAGGCTGCAATTCGATCATCCGCTGGAAAACAAGCCCGTCAACGTCTCTGCTCCGATGCCAAGCGGTTTCAATGTGGTAGCCAATGATGCCGAGACGATGCGGGAGGATGTCGAGGCAGCGTTGGCGGGGCGGACGTCGTTCCTGCTGGATACCCGGACGGATGCGTACAGGCTGATGGGGGGCAGGTCGGACGGGGTGTCCGGTTTGATTCTTGATCGTCTGGGACCCGTGGGGATTCTGTTGCTCAAGGAGGGAAAATTCCAGGGTGGGGAGGATCGGGCGAGGCGGGCGGCTGGTTTTTTCGCGAAGGAGCTGGGATTGCAGTCGGTCTACATGAAATGGATCCCGCGCGACCGAAGCCATGGCGTTGACAGTGCGCTCGGAGATGCTCGAAGTGCGACGCCGCTGTGGGGTCAGCCAGCCCCTGAAGAGGTGACCATCCGTGAGAACGGGATGAACCTGCTTGTCAGGCCTTTTGATGGATTCATGACCGGTGTTTTTCTCGATCATCGCGACAATCGCGCGCGAATTCGGGAGATTTCCAGGGGAAGACGGGTGCTGAACGCGTTTTCGTACACCTGTGCGTTTTCGGTGGCGGCTGCGCTCGGCGGGGCGGAGCAGGTGTCGAGCGTTGATATTTCCAAACGTAATCTGGAGTGGGGCAAGGCTAATTTCGCGGCTAATAACATTTCGTTGGATGGCCACTACTTCTTTTGCTCGGAGATTTATGATTTCTTCACCCGTGCCCGGCGGCAGGAGCGGATGTTTGATGTTGTGATTCTGGATCCACCGACGTTTTCGCGGTCGAAGAAACCGCCGCGGACGTTTCGCGTGCAGGACGACATGGCTTCGCTGATTCGCGAATCGTTGACGGTTCTGGACAAGGGGGGAACGTTGATGGTGGCTACGAACGAGCGCTTGTTAGATGTGTCATGGATTCGACAGCAGATCTCGGTCGCATCGGGTGGGCGGGCGTTCAAGGTGGTCGACGTGCCTGACCCGCCGATCGATTTCGAGCACGATTCCGATGCAGCCAAGACCGTGTTTGCGAGTTTCGATGGTTGATTCAACCGGGTTTTTATTTGAATTGCTGGGAAACGACGCGGGATCGTTCGCTCGGCGGGGTCGGCTGGTGACGCCTCACGGGGTTGTGCAGACGCCCGCGTTCATGCCGGTGGGCACGATCGGAGCCATGAAAGGCCTGACGCCGGTGCAGTTGGCGGAGACCGGTTCGGAAATCATGCTGTCCAACACCTATCACCTGGCGCTTCGACCGACGCCCGGGGTTGTTGAGGGATTGGGAGGGTTGCATCGGTTTACAGGTTGGGATCGCCCGATTTTGACGGACAGCGGGGGTTTTCAGGTTTTCTCGCTCGCGAAAATCAACAGGATCGACGACGACGGGGTCGATTTCCGGTCGCATATTGATGGTTCGCTGATCCGTCTGACGCCGGAAATTGCGACGGATATTCAAAACAGGCTCGGCGCGGATATCATCATGGCGTTCGATCAATGTCCCCCGCTGCCCTGCGATCCTGCGGAGTTGACGGCGGCTGTTGATCGCACGATCGCGTGGGCCAAGCGGTGTCGGGCGGCGCATTCGCGGTCGGATCAGTGGCAATTCGGGATCGTGCAGGGCGGTGTCGATCACCATCAGCGGCGAATTTGTGCTGAGCAGGTCATCGAGGTTGGGTTTGACGGTTATGCGGTTGGGGGTCTTTCGGTTGGGGAATCGCATGAGGAGATGGTGGATGTGCTGACGGGGTTGTGCCCGCGATTGCCGGGGGACAGGCCTCGGTATTTGATGGGGGTGGGTGTGCCTCGGGATTTGTACGCGGGGGTTCGGGCGGGGATCGACATGTTTGATTGCGTGATTCCGACGCGGAACGGGCGTCACGGGCATGTTTTCACGGCGACGGGACCGTTGAAAATGCGGAACGAGCGACATCGGCTGGACGGCGGGCCTCTTGAGGAGGGGTGTGACTGTTATGCCTGTCGGACGTTTTCGCGGGGGTATTTGCGTCATTTGTTCATGGCTGGGGAGATGCTGGGGCCTACGCTGGCGTCGATTCACAACGTGCGATTTTTGCAGAGGTTGATGGGCAGGATGCGGGATTTGATTTCAACGGGTGATCTGGCGACAATCCCGGACGAATTTCCCGTGGTACTGGAAACGGATGGAAACGACGAATCTTAGGATGACATCATGACGACTGGGTTTGGGATATTGGCGAATGCATCGGCGGTGTGGTTTGGGCTATTGGGACAAACGCCGGCACCGGCGCCGGGAGGTGGTTCTCCGGCAAGTGGTGGGTCTCCAATCCTGATTGGTCTGATGATTTTTCTCGGGGTGTTTTTCTTCATCAGCACGCGCTCGCAGAAGAAGGAGCGTAAGAAGACAACGGACATGCTGGATAATCTGAAAAAGAACGACAAGGTGCTGACCGTCGGGGGGATCGTCGGGACGGTGACGAACGTGAAGGAAAACGAGATCGTGTTGAAGGTGGACGAGTCGACCAATACGCGGATGACGTTTCTGAAGCGTTCGATTCAGCAGGTGCTGACGGGTTCGGAGTGATCTGCCGCTTCAGGTTGTCTGTTTGACCCTGGCGACGACGATGGTGATGTCATCTGTTTGTGGTGCCAGTCCCGCGAATCGGCGGGTGTCCCATTTGATCTGTTCGGCGAACACGTTTGGGGCAAGATCGCGGTGTTTGCGGATCGATTCGCGCAGACGTTTTCTGCCAAAATGTTCGCCCTGGAAATTCATCGCATCGAGAACGCCGTCGGTGTAGAAGACGATGACATCCCCGGGTTCGAGCGTGACGACCTCTTCGTCGAAAATCAGTTCAGGTTCGACACCGATGACCATCCCACCAGCATCGAGTTCGGTGAATTCGTCTCCGCGCAGGAGCAGTGGCGGGTCATGTCCGCCGTTCACATAGCGCAGGACGCGATCGTCCGCATCGAAGATACCGTAGAAGATGGTGGCAAATTCGTTGAGCAGGGTGTCACGACACATGTGGCGGTTGACGCTGGCCATCACGTCGGTGACTTCGCGCTCGTTGACGGCAAAAGCGTGCAGCGCGGATCGGGCGGAAGCCATCAACAGTGCGGCAGGAATCCCCTTTCCGACCACGTCGGCGATGGTGAAACCGATGGTGCCGGCGGGCAGTTCGATGAAATCGTAGAAATCTCCGCCAACGTCGAGGCTTGGGTTATAGACACAACCAAACACAACGAACGGGTGATTCGGGGGCCGATCGGGGATCATGCGACGTTGGATGTCACCGGCGTAGCTCATCTGCCGACGGTGTCGTTCGGTGGTTCGTCGTTCCTCGAGGAGTTGGGCTTCGATGATGCCGGCAGCGGCGTGGGTACCCGCCGACCGCAGCAGCGCCTGGTCCTGGGCCTTGAATTCTCGTTTTTTCCCGGCGTAGACGCGGATAACACCGACGGTCCTGCCCCGATAGGTCATCGGTGCGCAGACTCCGCTGACAAGGCCCTCTGCCCTTGCCTGGGCGGGGTAGACGACGCGCGGGTCGGACGCGACATCGGCGATGTAAACAGTTTCTCCACCGAGGGCAGCCAGGTCGACGGGGTTGTTGTGGACAAGGACGGGTCCCTTGTTGATGTAGGTGTCGGAAAGGTTGTGGGCGGCTGCGATCACCAGTTCGCCTGTTTCCTCGTTGAGAAGCCGGATACCGCAGGCCTTTGCGTTGAGAAGCCTGGCCACATGTTGAGCGGTCTGGCTGAGAATGACGGAAAGGTCGGCGGTTCCTGCGAGGAGGTCGGACAGGTCGATGATACCGGCGAGCGCGTCGAGCGGGGTGACTGGAGGGGCGACGGTCGGCGAGGGTGTTTCGTTGGGTTTGCTGGTCACACTGATGATGATAGAGATTGAGTGACGCGCGGCAATGGTGAATTTATCCCCGGAGCCTGTTCCTACGATGGCATTACCCTGTTGAAGGCATGCCGCGTACAGGTAATTTGAGGAACTCCGTTTCAACTGCGGCGCGACGTTTCGCATCCGGCTGTTCTGCTTTTTTTTCGATCTGCTCGTCTGGGAGCTGTGACCGCTTTTCCAGTGTCGTGGCTGATGCTGTTGCGTGATGAAGGTGGGTACGCGTTATCGGTCGTGCGTGTCGGCTGGAGTGAAGTGACACTTGCATCGGGGCGGTCGTTTGGGTTTTGACGGGGTTTGAGGTGAAGTTGTGCTTGCGGGGGGTGGTGGGGGCGCGATAAAATCCGTGTGGTTGAAGAGGTTCAAGTCGGTCCAGGGCACACATGCAGGGGTGTTGCGAAAGGAAGGAAAGGGTACACACAGTGACATCTGTTCGGGCGAGTCTGGCGTTGGTGCTGGTGTTGTCGATGGCGGGTTCGGTGTTGGCTGCGCAGGCGGCTTGCAAGGGGGCTGCTCTGTTCGCGCTGGATGCGGACGCGGGGGATTTTTTCGGGTATTCGGTGTCGGTGGATGGTTTTACGGGGTTGGTTGGTGCGCCGCGGGATGACGAGCACCTTGCCGACGCGGGGGCTGCCTACATTTTTGAATTCAACGGTGCGACGTGGGTGCAGCGTCAGAAGCTGACGGCGTCTGATGCGCAGTTTTTTGACTGGTTTGGGGGCGGGGTGGCGTTGGATGGTGAGTGGGCGTTGATTGGGGCGCCGTTCAAGACGTTTGCGAGCGTGAATTCGGGTGTGGTTTATGCGTTCAAGCGTGTTGGCGGGGTTTGGGTTGAGCAGCAGAAGCTGGTGCCTTCGGATGCGGGGTCGTCGGACTGGTTTGGGTTTGATATTGCGATGGATGGGGGTTTGGCTGTTATCGGGTCGAGCAGGAATGATGCTGTGGGGATGGATTCCGGGTCGGCGTTTGTGTTTCGGCTGGTGGGTGGGGTCTGGGTTGAGGAGCAGAAGCTGACGGCGTCTGGTGGGGCGGGTGGTGATGAATTTGGTGGTGCGGTGGCGGTGGCTGGTGATGTGGTGGTGGTTGGTTCGGCGCTCGCGGATGTGCCATTTGTTGGGGCGGGTTCTGCGTATGTTTTTCGGTTTGACGGGTTGGGTTGGGTGGAGGAGCAGCGGTTGACGGCGGACGATGCGGCGGGCGGTGATGCGTTTGGTTCGTCGGTGGGGGTTGACGCGGGGCGGGTTCTGGTCGGTGCGACGATGGAGGACAAGGCGGCCAACAATGGTGGGGCGGTTTATGTTTTTGAGGAGACGTTGGGGCCTGTGACGTGGGTTCAGTCGCAGAAGTTGACGGTTCCGGTCAGCGGTGCGGGCGACATGATTGGGGCGTCGTTGTCGATGGATGGTGATGCGTCGTTGGTGGGTGGTCCCCGGGTTGATCAGTTCGGGTTTAATTCCGGTCGGGCGTTTTTGTATCGGGAGCTGAGTGGGGCGGGTTGGCAGTTGCGCCGGGTGTTGGAGTCGGGTTTTCCGATGCCGGGCGATCAGTTCGGTTTTTCGTTGTCGCTGAGTGGGGATATTGCGATGGTGTCGTCGCATCTGGATAACACGTTTGGGGATGATGCGGGGGCGGTGTTTGTCTTTTTCGTTGGGTTTGATGCGGATCTGGATGGGGTTTCGGATGCGTGCGACAACTGTGTGGTGTTGTTTAATCCCGGGCAGGAGGATTGTGACGGGGATGGGCTTGGGGATGTTTGTGAGATTGCGGCGGGGATTTCCGAGGATTGCGATGGGAACGGGATTCCCGATGAGTGTCAGGCTGAGCCGTTGCCGGGAGATGACTGCGATGGGGATGGTGTTCCCGATGTTTGCGAGACGGACTGTCAGCCCAATGGGGTGCCTGATGATTGCGATGTGTTTGACGGGACGAGTCTGGATTGCAATTTGAATGGTGTGCCGGACGAGTGCGAAACGGATTGTCAGCCTAACGGGTTTCCGGATTCGTGTGATCTTGTTTCGGGATTGAGTGCGGATTGCAATGGCAATGCGGTGCCTGACGAATGCGATACGTCGGCAGGCGGGGGGAGCGTTGATTGTAACGGCAACATGGTGCCCGATGAGTGTGAGCGTGATTGTCAGCCTAACGGGGTGGCGGACTCGTGCGATATTTCGTCGGGGACGAGCGGTGATTGTAATGCGAGCGGGATTCCGGATGAATGTGAGCTGACGATCGGGACGGATTGCAATCTCAATGGTTCGCTGGATTCGTGTGATATTTCGTCGATGACGAGCGGCGATTGCAACGGGAATGGTGTGCCGGATGAGTGCGATGTGGTGTCGAAGGCGAGTGCTGATTGCAATCTGGATGGGGTGCCTGACGAGTGTGAGACGGATTGTGATGCGAATGGTTTTCCGGACGATTGTGATATTGCGGGTGGGGCGGTGGATTGCGATTTGAACGGTGTCCCCGATGTTTGTGACATTGCGGGCGGTGCGTTGGATTGCAACGTGAATGGTATTCCGGATGTGTGCGAGCCGGACTGTCAGCCTAACGGCATTCCTGATGATTGTGATCTTGCGGGAGGGTTGCCGGATTGCAATGGGAATGGTTTGCCCGACGCGTGCGATTTGACGGGTGGATTGAATGATTGTGATGGCAATGGGGTTCCGGACGAGTGTGATACGGATTGTAATGTGAATGGTGTTCCGGACGTCTGTGACATTGCGGCGCAGACAAGTCCGGATTGCAACGCAAACACGGTTCCCGATGAGTGTGATATTGTCAATGGGGCGGCGGACTGCAACAGTAACGTCGTGCCCGATGAGTGTGAGCGTGATTGTCAGCCCAATGGTGTTCCCGATGATTGTGATATTGCGGCGATGGTGAGCGTGGACTGCAACGTGAATGGTGCTCCGGATGAATGTGATGTGGCGTCGATGTTGTCTCCGGATTGCAATGGCAACGTGATCCCGGACGAGTGTGAGGTTGATTGCAACGGTAACGGTGTACCGGACGATTGTGATATTGCGTCAATGGTGGTTCGAGACTGCAACGGGAACGGCGTGCCGGATGTTTGTGAGATTCAGGGGGGGGCGTCGGATTGTAACGGGAACGGGATACCGGATGTTTGTGAAACGGATTGTCAGCCTAACGGGATTCCCGATGATTGCGATATTGTGAATGAGATCAGTGTTGACTGTGATCTGAACGGTGTTCCGGATGAGTGTGATATTGCAGGTGGGGCGGTGGATTGCAACGGCAACGCGATTCCAGACCGGTGTGAGCCTGACTGTCAGCCCAATGGTGTGGCGGATGCGTGTGATATTTCGGTGGGAACGAGTCCGGACTGTGATGTGAACGGTGTGCCGGACGAATGTGATATTGCCGGCGGGGCGGTTGATTGTAATGGCAATGGGATACCCGACGTTTGCGAGACCGATTGTGACGGTAATGGCGTGCCGGATGATTGTGATATTATTTCCGGCGTGGTGTTTGATTGCAATTCCAACGGTGTTCCGGACGGATGTGATATTGTCGGGGGCGGGGCGGATTGCAACGCAAACGGGGTTCCCGACGAATGCGAGGATGACTGTCAGCCTAACGGGGTTCCTGACGCGTGTGATATTGCGTCCGGTACGAGTGCGGATTGTGATGGCAATGGTGTTCCGGACATGTGCGATATTTCGGCGGGGGCGATGGATTGCAATGGCAATGGTGTGCCGGACGGGTGCGATCTGGCGAGCGGGGTGAGCAGTGACTGCGATGGGGACGGTGTTTTGGATGAATGTCTGCTGGGGCCTTGCATGCGGGATTGCGACTGTGTTCTGGGTGCTGTCTCGCTCGCGGGGATGGCGGATCCGGGAGTGTTTCCGTCGGCGTGTACGGATGTGTGTCATTATCTATATTGTGATATGGATGGACAGTGTCGCACCTGTTCGCGGAGATGGGGAAACACCTGTAGTGTTTATTCGGGGAATGTTGGGACGAGCGATATCCTGTGTTCGGTGAACGCGTTTGGAAATTACTGTTCCTGTCCGAATGCGGATTTGAAGAATGATTCGGATCCGTCGGGGAAGGGGCCTAGTGGCGTGCCGCTTACGACCGGGGATCTTCTTGCCGTTGTGGATGCGTTTGGTGGTGCGGATCCATTTGGCTGTTCATCGGATGGTTTTGTTTCGTGCGATGATGTGGGCCTGACACCTGCGTCGGGTTGTACGTCTTCCGCGATTGGTGCGTCGGCGGCGAGCGGCGGGCTGGAGCGTATGTTCGGCGTGCAACGATCCTGGACGGCTGGGGCGGCGACCTCCGCGCAGTTCAGGTTGGTGCCTCGTCGGCGGGCGGTGCGCGCGGGCGGGATGTTGGAAGTGGATGTGTTCGTCAGCGGTGTTTCGGGATTGGTCGGGTATCAGTTTGGTGCGGTGGCGGAGCACCTGGGTGACGAGCGGATGGACCCGGTGCCTGAGACGGTTGAGACGGAGATGTTTCGGGCTGACTACGTTTTCGCGGGGTTGTATGGATTGCCGGCGGTTGATCGTTCGCTGGGTCGTCTTGGTGGTGTGGTGATGGACGCGGGTGTGACGGTTGGTGATGACGCGTTGGCTTATCTGGGGACGTATCGTTGGCGTGTGCCGGAGGGTGCGGTGGGCCGGATCGAGGTCAGGCCGGCGGTGGAGCATCTCGGATTGTGGACGGCGGATTCCGGTCGGATCGTTGCGGACGCAGGGCGTTGGGTCGCGGTGGTGGTGGTCGCTGGTGATGTGCCGTCTTCCAAGACCCCGCGTGCGGGGCGGCGTTAGCGTTCGAACAGGTTTTAGACGCCGCCGAGGATGGAGCCTTCGCCTTTTCCTCGGGCGAATTGTCCGGCGATTCTGCCTGCGAGTCTTGAGAATGGCAGTGACTGCATCCAGACGGTTCCGGGGCCTGTCAGGGTTGCGAGGAAAATCCCTTCTCCGCCGAACATCATGGTCTTGATTCCGCCGGCGCGTTGGATGTCGTATTTGACGGTGGGTTGGATGGCAACGAGGCATCCGGTATCGAGTCGGAGTGTCTGGCCTGCGTCGAGTTCGCATTTTCGGATGGCACCTCCGGCGTGGACGAAGGCGACGCCGTCGCCCTTGATGCGTTGCATGATGAATCCTTCCCCGCCGAACAGAGCCGCCCCGATTTTTTTCTGAAACGCGATGCCGATTTCGATGCCGCGGGCAGCGCAGAGGAAGGAGTCTTTCTGGCAGATGATTTCGCCGCCGAGTTCGTCGATGTGCATGGGGATGATCTGTCCGGGGTAGGGGGCACCGAAGGCGACTTGTTCGCGGCGGGTGCCTTCGGCGCCAAAGGTGGTGAGGAAGAGTGATTCGCCGGTGATCATGCGTTTTCCGGCGGCGGCGAGTTTGCCGAGGAAACCGGTTTCTTTGGAGGCGTCGCCGAAGACGGTGCGCATGCGGATGCCGTCGGTCATGTACATCATGGCGCCTGCTTCTGCGATGACGACCTCGTTGGGGTCGAGGGTGATTTCGACGAACTGCATGTCCTGGCCGTGGATTTCGTAGTCGATTTCGTCTGCCACGCGTCGTTTGGGGGGCGTTGGGGGCTGCGAGTGTTGTGTGAGTGTTGATGCGAGGGCGGCGACGTGCCGGGCTTCGGTCCAGTCGTTTTGGCCTGGGCCGTAGACGAGGGTGTTTTGTCCGTTGGCGGAGTCGAGTTGGGTGATGAGGTCGTGGAGGTTGACGGGGCCTGTGGTTTCACCGTTGCGGACGAAGAACCAACCGTTGTCTGCGGGCATGATGATCTCCTTCGGGCGGGATGGATTGAAGCGTCGCAGACAGAAGGTTGCCACGAATGGTGGTGTTGTGCAAATATGAGGGTGGTTTGACCGGGGTCGATGGGGGGGATTGCGGACGGTTGGCTGGTTTGATCCGGTTGCGATCGTTGACGCGCCGGCAGGCTTTTTGGGAGGCCTGCCGGGCGTCGGGTTTCGATCGTTTTGCGGTTAGAAGTTGGCGTCCAGGGCACCTTTGATGATAAGGTAGATGGCTTGCACGCCATTGCCAAACCCCGCCAGGGCCGTCAAGGCTCCGCCGGAGATCACAGCCAACATCACCGCGTATTCAGTCGCCGTCGGACCTGATTCGTCCGACAGGAACTTTTTGATTTGAGCGGTTGATTTTTGCATCGTTCCGTCCGTAAACAAATGGTTCGGTCCGTCTGGAGAACATGAGTACCCTAACGAGATTACGATTGGTTGAGTTTGCGGCAAGGTCCGAATTGACAAATAGTTATGGGATTCTTACGGGTCTGATATTTTCGGTGTCAGAGGTGTGCCCGGGAGGATTTCGGGCGGGATTCGTTGTGGGAGGGGGTTGGGGAATTTTGGGGTTGGGTGGCGTTGGTTGCATTGGGGGAGTAAAAGTTCCGAAATCTGAATCCGTCGGGGGACGGTGGGTGTAGAAAGGCGCGGGGTTGGTGCGGTGCTGCGGTGTTGGTCGTTATCGGACTCTATTTGACGGATTGGACCTGAATTTTCCGGGATGGTGTATTGGTGTCACTCGGCGACAATTTGGTGAAACGTGGCAAGATCACGGCGGATCAGTTGGCGGTCGCGCGCGAGCGTTGCAGGAAGCCCACGGATCGGATCGAAAAGACGCTCGTTCAGATGGGTTTCGCGACTGAGCGGGATGTTCTGGAGGTGATTGGCGAGCAGTTGTCGATTCCGGTGGTCGATCTGGGGACGGTGGAGATTGACACCGAGCTGCTGACGAAGGTGCCTTCCAAGGTTGTGCATCGATACCAGTTGTTTCCGGTTTCGAGTCACAACGGATCGATCAAGGTTGCGACGGCGAATGCGTTTGATCTGTATGCGTTCGACGAAGTTCGGATGCTGACGGGGTTGAAGGTTGAGCCTCTGCTGGCGACGGCGGAGGACATTTCGCGGGAGATCAAGAAACACTACGGGGTGGGCGGCGAGACCATCCAGGCGATGGTCGGCGACGACGTCGAGGTGGTCAGTGACGTGTCCGAGGAGGACAAGGATCTGATCGAGATGGCCCAGGAGGCGACCGTCGTCAAGCTGGTGAATGAAATCCTGCTTGAGGCGATTCGGGACCGGGCGAGTGACGTTCACATCGAGCCTTATGAGGACGGATTGAAAATTCGGTATCGCATTGATGGTGTTTTGCATACGACGAATGTGCCGCCGGAGATCAGGCGGTTTCATTCTGCGATCGTGTCGCGTATCAAGATCTTGTCGAATCTGAATATAGCCGAGCATCGGTTGCCGCAGGATGGTGGGTTCAAGATTCGTGCTCAGGAGAAGGAAATCGACCTGCGTGTGAGCATTATCCCGACGGTGTATGGTGGGGCGGTGGTGATGCGTATCCTGGACAAGTCCAACGCGTTGATCGGGTTGGATCGGTTGGGTTTGGCGGACGAGACGCTGGTTCGATTTCGTGAGGTGATCGATCAGCCTTATGGGATCGTTCTGGTGACCGGTCCGACGGGTTCGGGCAAGACGACGACGCTTTATTCGGCGCTGAACACGATCAAGAGCGACAAAATCAAGATTCTGACGGTCGAGGATCCGGTGGAATACTATCTGGACGGGATCAATCAGGTTTCGGTCAAGCCGAAGATTGGTTTGACGTTTGCGTCGGGTTTGCGGTCGTTCTTGCGTCATGATCCGGACGTGATTCTGGTGGGTGAGATACGAGACTATGAGACGGCTGAGGTCGCGATCAACGCGTCGTTGACCGGTCACCTTGTGTTCAGCACGTTGCACACGAATGATGCGATCACGTCGAATACGCGATTGCTGGACATGGGGGTCGAGCCGTTCCTTGTGAGCAGTTCGATGGCGGGGATTTTGGCGCAGCGGCTGGTTCGCAAGGTTTGTCCGACGTGCAAGGAGTCGTATGCGCCTGATCCGGATCAGTTGCCAGCGGATTTCAACTATCAGTCGGGACAGGAATTGTATCGCGGCAAGGGGTGTACGGATTGTCGGATGAGCGGTTATCGGGGTCGGTTCGGGATTTATGAGCTGCTGGTGATGAACAGTGAGCTACGGGAGTTGGTTGTTCAGCGTGCGACGACGACGGCGCTTTTTGAGGCGGGCAAGCGGAACGGATTGACGTTGATGCGTGAGGATGGTTGGGCGAAGGTGCGTCGTGGCGAGACGACGATCGAGGAAGTGGCGCGGGTGACCAAGGCGATGTAGCGTCCGCATTTCGGGTCGGGTGGGATCAATTTTTGCATGTCTGGAGACCGGCTGCAATCAGCGGCTGGTGTTGGTGTATGATTTCACGGTGATTGTGTTCGCTTTGCGGGTTGTCGCTGGTCCTTTTTGATTGACGTAACCTCTTGTGCGGGCTAGGTTAACGGTGTCTGCGGCGGAATCGACGGCCAGGGAGGGTCGCGCCGGCAACGGTGGTGCGGACACACTTCCTGGTCGATCATGATCGTCGTGCGTGCGAATTCCTGAATTTCTGTGGGATTGACGAGACGTGCCAACGTTTGCCTACAAAGCGGTTGAGAAGAGCGGGAGGACCGTCACGGGTTCGATGGCTGCTGAGAACGAGCAGGTGGCGTTGCGTCTGTTGGCGGAGCGGTCGCTGTTTCCGGTGAATGTGTCGGAGGCGGCGGGTGCGAGAATCGGTGGTGGGGGTCGCAAGATCAGGCTTCGGTATCTGACGACGTATTACCAGCAGATGGCGGATTTGTTGCGTGCGGGCGTGCCGATGATGCGTGCGTTGGAGGTGTTGAGCACGCAGGAGGGGTCTCCGGTGACATTGCGAAACGCGTTGGCGGAGGTTCGGGAGGATGTGGCTGGCGGGGTGACGTTGGCGGAGGCGATGGAGAAGCATCCGAATTTGTTCAAGGGGTTGCACTGTTCGATGATTCGTGCGGGTGAGCGTGGTGGGTTTCTGGAGGATGTTCTGGAGCGGTTGGCGGTTTTTTCGGAGAAGCAGGACGAGCTTCAGAACAAGCTGGTCGGGGCGATGATCTATCCGGCGATTCTGATGTGCGTGGCTGTTTTGGTTGTGACGTTGATTATGGTGCTGGTGGTGCCGAAGTTGCGTGATCATCTTCGGCCTGAGACGTTTAATGTCATGACGCATATTGTGTTCGGGGCGTGTGACGTTCTGATGAATCGTTACGGTTGGATCATCGCGGTGATCGTGGGGTTGATTGGGAGTGTTGTCGCGTTGAGCAGGGCGGAGTTTGCTCAGATTGGGTTTTCGCGGTTTCAGCTCAAGGCACCGATATTCGGCAAGATTTTCAGTGCGGTGGCGGTGAGTCGGTTTTGTCGCATCCTGGGAACGCTGTTGCAGAATGGGGTACCGATATTGCAGTCGCTGGCGATCTCGCGGGATTCAGCCGGGAACAGGGTGTTGGCGGCTGAGATCGAGAAGGCGGGTGAGAGTGTGCGACGTGGTGAGACGTTGTCGACGCCTTTGGGTGAGAGTGGTTTGGTGCCGGGGGATATTTTGAGCATGATTGCGGTGGCGGAGGAGAGCAACAATCTGGAAAACGTGTTGGTTCAGATTGCAGAGACGCAGGAGACGCGGACATCGCGGTCGATCGAGACGGCGGTTCGTCTGGTCGAGCCATTGCTACTGGTGGGGATGGCGGTGGTGGTTGGAAGTATTGCGTTTGCGTTGTTGTTGCCGATTTTGAAGATGGGTGCGGCGGGGCAGTAGTGCGCCGTTGGGCAGAACGATATGGAACATGTAATCAGGAGAGCATGAAGATGTCACGGAAAGTGATGCGTCGTCGAGCGGGTTTCACGCTCATTGAGGTGTTGATGGTGGCTGCGATTTTGGCGTTGTTGGCTGCTTTTGCGGTGCCGGCGCTGATGGGGGCAGGTGACCGGGCGAAGGAGGACATGGCCAAGGCGGCCGTCGGTCGCAATGGTCCGATTGCGTCGGGTATGAAGCGGTATCGGTTTGATGTCGCAATCTATCCGGACAGCGATGATGGCTTGCGCGCTCTTTACGAGCGACCCGACAGCATAGACGCCGATTCAAAGAAGTGGAGGGGGCCTTATATGGATGGCACCTATGAGGAGCTTCTCGATCCGTGGCAACAGGAGTTCCAATACAAATCACCGGGTGAGTTCAACGAGAGCGGCTACGACATTTGGAGCGTCGGTCCGGACGGTGAGGATGGCACGGACGATGATGTGAAGAACTGGCTTGAGAAATAAGCATCGCGGGTCGTTGTGCCCGGGTGCTGCGGGTTGGGTGTTCATGGTGACGTGTTGTGGTTAGTCGGTTCGGTCGTGGGTACACGCTTGTTGAGGTGGTGTTGGTTGTTGCGCTGATGCTGACGATTGCTGCGTTTGCGTTGCCGAATGTGATTCGGGATATCGAGACGCGTCGATTGCCGGAATCGGCGAGGCAGATGCGGGCGCTTCTGACGCTGACGCGGGCGAATGCGATGTACGACGGGAAGCGGTATCGCGTTCGGATACCAGCCGACGATGAGTTGGACAGTGATGGCGGTGAGCGTCAGCCGATCGTGGAGCGTGAGGACGAGCCTTTTCTGGAACCCGGGACGTACAACCGTGTGATTGATCCCTGGGCGCGTGGCGACACGTTGCTGGGTGACGTCTGGTGTGCGGGGGTGCGGCTTGGTCGACCGACGCTGGAACGGATTATGGAGGAGCGTTTCGTTGATGAATTGGCTGAGGAACTGGTCGAGGAGGTGGACGAGCAGGAATCTGAATATACGGAGCAGTATCCGCCGTTGTACATCGAGCCTGACGGGACGACGGAGTGGGTGACGTTTGTGGTGACGGACGCGCCGCGCGATATTGAGATTGACGCGTTGTTTGAGGATGAGGAATCCGGGGAGCAGTATCTGCGGATCGAGGTCATCCTTGATGGGAACACCGGTTTGTGTTGGTTGCAGCGACCTTTTTACGACGAGGAGCTGGACCTGTTTCAGGAGCACGGTTGGCCTCCGGTGTTGCGGCGGGATTTCATTCGGACGGAGCCTCTGACCGAGGAGGATGTGCTCGAGACTCGTGAGACGAGGGTGCGGTAGTGGCGGGATCGGTGCGACATGTTGGTTCGATGAGGCGGCGGCGGGGGTATCTGCTGCTTGAGGTGGTGGTTTCGATTGGGCTGTTGCTGATGGGTTTGGCGGTCATCGGCGGTCAGATTCAGACGTCGCAGGATACGGCGCATGAGGCGCGGGACCTGGCGCGGGTCATGATGCTCGTCGAGATGAAGGTGGCGGAGCTGGATGCCGGGCTGGTGGTGTTTGAGCAGGAGGCGGATCAGGAGGTTGAGGGGGATTTCACGCGGCGGATTCCGGACCACGGGTGGCGGATGCGGCTTGATCCGACGGTGACGGAGAATCTGTGGATGATCACGCTGGATATTTTGTACAACCCGCGTGAGACGATTGAGGATGAGTTCGAGCCTGACGATGCGGAGGTGGTGCACACGGTTTATCTGATGCGCGCGACGCCGCCTCAGGTTGATCTTCAGTTGGATTTCGGATTGACGGAGGAGGCGATTGCTCAGCTTGGCGAGCAGATTCCGATCGAGGATTTTGATCCGACGAATTTTGATCCTTCGCTGTTGCGCAATCTGGATACGGAGGAATTGCTGGGCATGTTGCCCGCGTTTATTCAGATAATGGGGTTGAGCGAGCGGGAGATTCGCAGCATGTTGCCGGCGGAGCTTCGCGGGTTGCTGGATACGCAGGGTGTTGGGGCTGCGCTGGAGGGTGCGTCTGATTTTGATCTGGGTCAACCGGGACAGGGTGCGACGCCGGGGCAGCCTGATCGGCGTGGCGGCGGTGCGCCGGGTGGGGAAAATATCGGTGACGATGGTGATCTGAATCCGGTGGCGTTGCCGAACCGTGGTGGTCGGCGAGGGGGGCGTGGTCGGTGATGGGTTTTCGTCGTCGGAGAAGCTTGACGCTGATTGAGGTCGTTTTGACGGTCGGGCTGATGGTGCCGTTGATGGGGATGTTGTTTTGGTTCTACGCATCGGCGTTGGAGACGCGTGATCGCAATGGGGAAATGGTTCGGGAGACGCAGTTGGCGCGGGTGATCGTGGATCGGATTGCCCGGGAGCTGCGTCAGTCGACGGGTTTTGCCAGTGGTTATGGGCCTGGTGTTTTCGGGACGAGGCATCGCATTTCGATCAACACGGTGGTGATTCCGGACAAGGCGTTGTTGCGCAAGCAGGCGATCAGCGAGACGGATCGTCCGGGGCAGTTTGATTTGCGGCAGGTTGATTACTACATCGCGTGGGATGAGATCAACGTTGACGAGAATGGTGATCCGCGGGCGTTGGGAATGGTTCGTCGGGAGCGGCGGACGTTCAATCAGTTGAAACCGGTCGGAGAACCGGGCGAGGTTCCGTTGGATGATCCGGCTGCGTTGCCGGGAGGGGTTGAGGGGCAGCCTGATGGTGGTTTGGTGGGGGACGGTTTGGGTCGGGGTGACGAAGCGGCGGGTGACGATGCCGCGGGCGACGAGCAGCCATTTGATCCAACAGGTGCGGAGACGGTTGGTGAGCGTGTTGACGACGAGTTGGATGATGTTGAGTTGGAAGGGTCGAAGCAGGAGTTGTACGCCCCGGAAATTCGTTTTGTCGAGTTTTTCTATCATGATGGTAACAAATGGTGGGAGAGCTGGGAGATTGACGAAGGCAATTCGTTGCCGCAGATGGTCATGATTACGGTGGGGTATGAATCCGAGCTTCCGGAAGACGAAGAGATTGAGATTATCGAGGAGATGTTCCTGAACGAGGAGGATATCGAGCCGTTGCCGGAGGACCGGTACATGGTGATTGTTCGCATTCCGCAGGCGGACTCGTTTTTTGGTTCGCGTGTGCAGCGTGAGGTGTCGTCGCTTGCGGATGTTGATTTTTGATTATGGTTGATCTGGCCAGACAATCTGTTCGGCGTGGGATGATTTTACCGCTGATGCTGCTCGTGTTGGTGCTGCTGGGCATGTTGGCGGCGAGCGGGTCGTTTTTTGTCCATGCGGATATGTCAGCCACTCGGTCGGGTGCGCGTCGGTTTCAGACGCGGATGGCGGCTGAGGCTGGTTTGGAGAAGGTGAAGTTGTTCCTGCGCGATCATCGGCTTGACGACGCGAGTTGGTATGACAATCCGGAGCAGTTTCATCGCGTGATTGTCTGGACGGAGACCGAGCAGGTTGAGGAATACGGTTCGGTCGAGGAGTACGATGAGCCGACGCAGAATTATCGGTTTAGTGTCGTGGCGGACAATCCGGACGATGACGAGGTGCTCGTTCGGTTTGGTGTGACGGATGAAGCCTCCAAAATCAATATCAATACGGCTCCCGTGTCGCAGTTGGTTGCGCTGATCACGCCGTTTATCGACGAGGAGGATGAGTGGACGGCTGAGCAGATTGCGGATGCCATTCTGGATTGGCGTGATGGTGATACGCAGCCGCGGCCGTTTGGGGCTGAGGCGGAGTATTATTCGCTTTTGGATCCGCCGTACGCGGTGAAAAACGGTCCGTTTGATACGGTGGAGGAATTGTTGCTGGTTCGGGGGATGACGGCTGACCTGTTGTATGGTGAGGATGTGGACCGCAACGGTCTGTTGAGTCCGAACGAGGACGATGGGGATTTGATTTTTCCGGACGACGATCTGGACGGTTTTCTCAATCGCGGTGTGTACCCGTTTCTGACGGTGTATTCGCGTGATTTCAATACCGCAGCCGACAACAGTGCTCGCGTGTATCTGTTTGGGGATCCTGGTACGGTGACGTCGCAATTGACCGGGTTGGTGAGCAATGCGTCGCAGGTGGATTTCATCGTGAGTGCGGCGGCGGGTACGCCTCGGATAACGTCGTTGGGGCAACTGATGGACCCGAGGGTTACTGAGGATGGTAATTCGCAGGCATCGTCGGTGACGTTGGCGGACATGGGCTGGATCACCGATCGGATCAGTCTGTCGCAGGAGCCTGATCGGTTGGGGTTGATCAACATCAACACAGCCTCTCCGACAGTGTTGCGGACGTTGCCGTCGTTGGAGGAGGAGGATATTCAGTTGTTGCTGGAAGCCCGGGCGGAGGTGCCGTCGGAGGAGCGGGTCGATCTGGGTTGGGTGGCGGCGATTGTCGGGGCGGAGAAATTCAAGGCGATCGAGCCCTTGCTGACGGTTCGGGCGATGCGGTTTCATGTCGAGGTGGTTGGGTATGGCGATCACCTCGGGACGATGACGCGTCTGGAATCGATTTTAGAGATGCGTGGTCCGGTCGCGCAAATCATTTACTTGCGTGATCTGACGAATCTGGGTACGAGCTATCCGGTGCGGTATCCAGTCGGAGATGAAGAACTTGTTGGGTACACTCGTTGACAAACCGATCCTGGCGGTTGACTGGGATGTCAGGACGCTTCGCATTGTTCATGCGCGTGTGAGCAAAAGCTCGGCTGATATCGAGCAGGTGCTCAGTATCGCGATTCCGTCCGATGTGGACCGTGATGATCCCGAGTCGATGGGGAAGTTTGTCCGTGCGGCGCTCACGAAGGCGGGGATTACGACCAAACGTGTGTTGTTCGATGTTTCCCGCGACCACGCCAACATCTACACCCTGATGCTGCCGCCTGCGACGTTGAACGATCTGGCAGGGATGGTGCAGATGCAGATTCCGCGCGAGTTGCCCTTTCCGGTGGAGCAGGCTGCGATCGATTTTGCGGTGTCGCCGGAATTGGAAGGCGACAATCGACGGGTGTTGGTCGCGGCTGTTCAGCGCGAGACGTTGAAACATTTTACCGATGTTTTCGAGCACGCGGGTTTGAAGCTTGAACGCGTCGGGTTGCGTCCGAATGCGAATCAGTTCGCGGTCAACGAGATGCTCGAGCCGACGCAGCCGGACTATGTCCTGTTTGTCGATGTTGGTCCGGTGACGACGGAAATCACGGTGCTGCGTCGCGGTCAACTGGTGTTTTCACGAGCGGCTGCGGTGGTGGTTCCGGATGCTTTCGACCAACCCGTGGCGGAACCGGTCGAACCGATGCCGGGGGATGGTGAGCCGGAGTTGCGACTTGCGACAGCCCCGACGCCGGAATCGACGTTGGCGGGCGTCGTTCGCGAGTTGACCATTGAGGTGACGCGTTCGATCGAAGCCTATCGTGCGACCGACCCCGAGGCGCATGTCGATCATATCGTCATTGGTGGTAGTTGTGATGTTGAGGACGCACTTTCCGAGGCGATTCAGCGTCAATACAGCATCAGCACGCAGCCGTACAACCCTGCGAAGTGTTTTGGATGGTCCGCGGATGAAGGGGCGGAAGCGGGCGCGTTTGCGTCGACGTTGGGTATGGTGCTGGGGCAGTTCAAGCCTGACGAGTTGAAGTTCAACCTGATCGATCCGAAGAAGCAGGTGAGCGTTGCTCAGCAGCGGATGCGCCGTGCGCCGGTGGCGGTTGTGACGGGGGTGGCTGCTGTTGCGGCGGTGGTGGTTTGTTATGTCAATTTTGTCAGGCCTTTGCATGTCGAGAACAAGGAGCTGGCAAGACAGAAGGCTGAACTGAGGGGCGAGCGCGACAGTCACGACGAGTTCAAGAAGCTGGTCAGGATTCTGGATGATTACGAGGACAACCGGGTGGTGTGGCTTGATGAGCTGCACGATGTTTTGTCGGCGGGTGTGCTCGCGGACAACAAGAGCATCGTGTTCAATCAGATCAATATGTCGAAGCGACGGGAACGCATCACGCTGCCGTTTCGGGCGGTCGCGGGGGCGGTTCCGAATGATGCGGTGAAGGATCTGGAAAATGTGAAGGCGGGTGAAGATGGTCATCTGAAGTACGATGCTGTTTTGGG
Source organism: Phycisphaerae bacterium (assembly GCA_029260165.1). Classification (GTDB taxonomy): domain Bacteria; phylum Planctomycetota; class Phycisphaerae; order UBA1845; family UBA1845; genus OFTM371. The sequence continues at coordinate 66,084 of JAJDDT010000042.1, forward strand.
TCCGACCAGTACGAAAGCGGGCGAAAAGTATCCGTTGATGGGAACGTTGAACGTTGGCCTGCTTGGCAACGAAAAGAAGGACGAGAAGAAGTGATCATCATGTTGCGAGACGAAAGAGGAATCTGACCCTTGTCGGAACGCGAGAAAAGATTAGCGACGTTTCTGGGCATCGCCGTGGCGGGGCTTGTTGGCTGGCGGGTAGTCTGGCCTGCGGTCCGGAATGCCACCGTGGAGATGGCCAACGAAAATCGCAGGCTTCAGGACGACATACTCGACCTTCAGGACGACCTTGACAGCATCGGTGTTTATCAGGATGCGTATAAGGAATACCTTGCCCGCACGGGCAACACCAATCCCGACGTCGTTCGCGACAACATGCACGCCAAACTGATGGCGCTGACGCGGGCAGCCAACCTGTCCGACGTTACTGTCACGCCCAAACGTCCCGGTGAGTACAAGACCCCCGGAAAGCGTCGTCGGAAAACGGACATCAGGACGGTCGGATTCACGATTCGCGGAGATGGTCAGCTCAAGCAGACAGTCGAGTTTCTCAAGTCGTTTTACGAGTTGCCGTACGTCGCGCAGATCACGGATTTGAAAATCGTGCCGAAGAGATCGCGGCGGTCGAGGCGCGGACCGAAGGGGCCTGATCTTGTCAGCATGACAGCCACGATCGAATCGCTGGTGCCTCCGACTGATCCGCTGCATGAGATCAATCCGGAGCTGCTGACGGCGGTGGACTCGGTCACGATGCACGGTGGCAAAGAATACGCGATGATCTGGAAGCGTGATCCGTTCAAGGAGTACGTCAAACCGCCGCCACCCCCCGTTCGGCGACCGGATCCACCCAAACAACCGGTGAAGCGCCCCGACCCGCCAAAGCAACCAATAAAGCGTCCGGATCCGCCTCCTCCACCGCCCCCACCGGTCGGCGATCCGGAGCGGACATTGAAGCAGGTTCGCATGACGCTGTTGTATGGCGTTGACGAGGTGCTCGTCGTCAATCCGGGCAACGGTTCGAGCGAGTACGTTGGTATTGGTGATCAACTTGACGGCGGCGAGGTGCTGATGGTGCACTCGTTGGGGCCGATCACGCGTCGCGAGGATGAGAAGATCCGGTTTTATCCCCTGGGTATGAAGCTGGCTTACTGCGTCGAGATCGACCAGGCCGGGGACCAATATCCTGAGGTTGTGTATGCGTTTGACGAGGTGAAGGACGATCTGATTCCGCCGGAGCCTGAGAAGCCGATGGAACCGGATGATGAGGACGATGATGACGAGGATGCGCAGGAGGACGAACGGCGTGATCCGGTCAAGCCACCAGGTCCAAAGCCGTCATCCGGGAAGTCGCCGACGGTGAAACCGTCGCTGGTTGCGCCGTCATCTGCCAAACCGTCGTCGGCCAGGCCCGGAGTTGGAAAGGTTGATTCCGCGTTGCCGAGGGCAAAATCTCCCAATCCGAAACCGGGCGCGGTTGTGCCGAAAGTCAGGCCCGTTCGTCGTCCGTCGCGCGATCGTCGCGCTGGCGGTTCACCGAGGTCATCGGTGTTGTTTTTTACCCGTCCGTTCGGGCTTCAATCCTCGACGATCAAGGTGTTGGGGAATGGTGCGATGCCCGACCCCAAATTATTGAACCGCGTCGGCAGGAAAACGCTGGCGGATGTGATTCGTTCCACACAGAATCGTGGTACAACCAGGGCGACGGCGGCCAATCGGGCGCGAAAAGTCCGACCGGGGCGAAATACCGGACGATCCGGGCCGGCGATCGACAAGAAAACGCAGAGATAGCAGCCCCCTGGCTGCAACCTGCGCGGGGTCGTCGTTGAATGATCGGGTGTTGTTGGATGAATAGCAGGGAACCCCCGCTCGAAGCGTGGAGATCAAACATGACAGAATCGATGATAAGAATTACCCCCGGAAACGATCGACGTTCGGTCATCGGACTGATCGTTCTGGCGCTCGTCTACGTTGGGTTGGCGGGGACGGTCCGCGCGGGCGAACCTGGCGAGGAGTCCCGAGTGTTTGCGGCTGCCTTCGGAAGCAGTCAACCCAACCCGGTGATGCAGGCCCGTGACAATCCGCGATCCGCCGGCGGTGCCAGGAATCGATCCACACGCAAACCTCGTTCCACTCCCAAACCCAAACCCACGACGCCGGGTCGTAATCGCGGGAAGCAGAATACGCCCGCGCCAAGTGCCAATGTTGAAAAGGTCAGGGGCACGATCAATCTCGAAGCCGAGGAATTGCTGAAACCGGCTGAGGAACGAAGTTACAACTTCAGTCTCGTGGACGGGACGTATGCGAATCTTGTTGAGAATTTTGCGCGTATGTCCGGGTTGGGCGTGATTGGTGACGCACCACAAGGGCAGGTGTCGTTTGTGAGCACGCAGGAGATGGATTTTCGATCGGCGTTGAATCGCGTGCGCATGCTCCTGTTCAAGTTCAGTCCGATCGAACCCTATTGGCTGATGTACGAAGAGGAACATCTGGAGGTGCTCCGAGTCAATGACGTATGGCGGGTGATTGATCAGGACAAGTACCTGTTCATGAATGTGGCGGATTTTCGAGCGGCGCAGAAAAAGGGTGATCTGTATACGACCGACCTGGCCATGGTTCTTTACACGCCGACGGATACGTCTGTTTCGGATTTCACCATGCTGCGTGATTTCATGCCGGACTATGTTCGTATCGCGCCGATGGGCGGTACCAACTCGATGGCTATCTTCGCGCTGGTCAGTGATATCGAAAAATACCTGTCGTTGATCAAGCTGTTTGAGGGGGCGGGCGAGGATCCACGTGTTCTTATAAAGCTCGCCGTGAACCATCTTATCCCGAGCGTTGCGGTCACGACGCTGAACACGCTGATGGACGACCTGCAGGGTGTGGGTGGTGCAAAGCGTCCTCGTGGCAGGGTGCAGGACCCGACGGCCAGTCTGCCGGGTGAGCAGACCGTGCTCTTTCCTGATGACAATCAGGGCGTGCTCATCGTTCGGGCGATTCCTCGCGTCATCAAGGATATCGAGGAGATGCTCGCGTTCATCGATGTTCAGTTGGACGCGGAATTATCACCGGTTGTTATTCCGATCAGGTACGCCAGGGTTGACGAGGTTCGCGATCAGATTCACAGTTTGATTTCGGCGAGTGGTGGTGTCGCCGGAAAAAGTTCCACGGCGAAGCCTCGGCGGAACAAAGGCGGCAAACGCGGGGGCAGCAGCGCTCCGATTGTGACCGAAGGCCTGCTGCTGCTGGCCAATTCCAGAACGAACGAATTGATCGTTCGGGGAACCGAGGATGAGGTGAGCAGGGTCCGCCGTTACATTCGCCTGTTCGATGTTCCGGCTGATTCCGACAAGCCCGTCATTGTTTCGCTACAGCATGTTTCCCCGGAAGATATCAACACCACGATCACGCAGATTGTCCAGGGGCAGCGGGGAAAACGGGCGGCTGCGGAGAGACCCTTCAATTGCTATCCGGAGCCTGTGTCGGGGGCTTTGATTCTCGTCGGTGCCAGGGAGGATGTCGAAGCCGCCAGGGATTTGATTGCCATCATGGATGTCGCGGCTGCGACGCCGACCCTGCATGCTCATCGGCTCGAGAATGCGTCCCCGTCGGTTGTGATGGATCTGATCACGATTCTGGACGCCCCGGGGGCACCCTCGCCCGGAGGCAAGCGCCCACCGCGGGGGAGGAAAGCCTCCGGCAGCACATGGTATGTCGACAACACGACCAACACGATTTACATGATCTGCACGGATGACGAATGGAACGAAAAGTATTTCCCGGTCATCAAACAAATGGACGAGGATGCTGCCGAGATTCCGAGTCATGTGCTGATCGAAGTGAAGAACCTTGCGAGCGATGAAGCCGTCAATATTCTCCGTGAGATTTTCGCACCAGGTGCCAAGGGAGCGAACGCGTTTCGAATCATCGCCGCAAGCAACGGTATTGTCGTGGACGGTGCCTCCCCTGCTAAAATCGAACATATCCGCGAGGTGTTGGCAGACATCGACATCGATTCGGAAGGTCGTCAAAGGCGAATTTTCACGCTTGAATTCGCTGATCCCAACGAGATCAAAACCGTCATCGACTCGGGGATTGTCGGGTCGGGTCGTGTGAGGCGTGTCAAGCGTCCGCAGCCCGGAGCCGTTCCGGGTGTTATCACCACGGTCGTTGGTGATCTGCTGATCGTGAGTGCCTCGGCTGACGAATTGCTCGATATTGAAGAGCTTGTGAAGCAGTTGGACGTTGTCAGTGAGTCCGAGCGGTCCATTCGTGTTTACAGCGTACCGCCTGGTTTCGATGTGGAATCGATTGCAACCCAGTTGGAGCAGTTGATCCGAACCACCGCACCTTCGGGTGCCCGTCGCCGAACCAAGAACCCCGCCTCGCAAGGGACTGACGGTTCGATTCAAATCGTCTCCCAGCCGATTTCGAGAAAGATTCTGATCAGAGCGCCGGAGGGGGATTTCTCTATGATTGAGGAGTCCTACGCGCTGCTGACCGCCGACGCGGAAATCGAACCGGTCGAGATTCGTTTCTTCCCGGTCGAGCATGTTGATCCCGGCGACGTTGCCAACATGATCGAGCCTTTCCTTCAAATGCGTGCGGAATCGTTGATCAAATCGGGCGAATTGCGCGTCGAACCCGATGTTAGCAAGAGAAGTGCCATCACGACGGTGTCCACGATTCGCGTGTCGGCTGATCTTCACGGTGACCGTGTGTTGGTTGCAGGTCCCACGTCAATCATCCTTGAAGCAGAGCAGTTGATTCGGGAGATCGATCAGCCACCTGCGTCCACGGACGATCGCATTCTGCGAACCATCGAGTTGTCACGCACGACGCCCGATCAGATGATCACCACCATCAAAGCCATGATCAACAGTGGATCCTCGTCACCCCGCAAGCCTGATCGCCCGCGCCGCCCGAGAATCCGCAAGTCCAAGTCCAAGTCCAAATCCAGTGAATCCGGTTCCGCCCTTGCTTCGGCCACCTCTGATGGTCCTCTGGATGTGACCATCGCGTCCGCCCCGGGTGGAAACGCCGTGATCGTCAGTGGCGATGCCCATGATGTGGACGAGGTCGAAGCCTGGATTCGCAAACTCGACGGCGAAGCCACCGGCAGCACCGTTCTGAAAATCTACAACATCGTCAACGCCGAGGTCGAGGAGATGGCTGACACCATTATGGCGTTGTGCGATTCCGGCTCGCCGGGCAAGTCAAAACCGAAGGATGACGATTTTTCTTTCTACGAGCCAAATCCCGTGCGCAAAGGCGCGGACATTACGCTGACAACAGACTACTGGAACAAACGCATCCTGGTTCGTGCGACGCCCGCCAAGATCTACGAAATCGATCAGATCATCGAGCTGTACGAGGGTAAGGAGGGCGAGGAGCCCGAATTCCGGGGCGGCGGCGAGAATGTCCCGCTGTTGTTTTTTGAACTCGCCCACGCCGATCCGTTCGACGCCGAGTATCAACTCGAGAGCATTCTCCCGGTGGTCTGGACCCATTCAGAGGAAATCCCCGACATCGACTACATCCCGGGTACGCAGTTGCTCGTCGTCAAAGCCAAGACCGAGTATCACTCCGAGATCAAGGGATACATCACAAAATACATCGACAAGCTTGACGAAGAGGGAACGCCCGATCGGGTCGTCAAGTTCAAGGATATCACCGGTATGACCGCCAGTGACATGGCAGGGATACTTAAGTCTCGTCTGCCCCATCTCAATGTTGATTTGATTCAGATTGGCGAAGATATTCCGCAGTTGAAGCCCGTCGGTCCTTATAGTCCGCCCGCCGAGGCACAACCGCAATGCGTCCTGCCGGCTTCGCTGGCCAAACTCCTGTCGGTCACCACGATTTCTCAGGCGCCATCCGGTCGCGACAATGAGAAGGAAAAAGCAGCGACAAAAATCGCGCAAGCATTCGTTGCGCAAAGCGAAGGCGTCGGGTTGGACGGAGGAAACAGCGACACGAACAGCGATGCCACCGGCGAAGAGTCCGTCGCAGACGAGCCAATCACGATTCGATTCGACGACCGCACGGGTGTCATCGCCCTCGAGGGCGCGCCCAAAGACGTCGATGCCATTTCGGAACTGGTCGAGGAGTTGATCAAACAACGCGAATCCTCCTCACGCAAGATGGAGGTCCGGGTCTACCGTGTGCGCTACCGCGACGTGAATGAAGCCACCAACGTCCTCATGAACGCCCTTGGGATCCAGCGAGCAACCCAGGCCAACCGTGGAAACGCCGCAGCACAAGCCGCCCAGCTTCGTCGCCAAATGCAGCAAATGCAGCGAGCGCAGAAGGCTGCGGGGGGACGGCCGGGCGCTCAGCCCAACGCCGTGCCGCAACCGAATATCGACCCGCGCACGGGAATGCCCATGCAGGAGGAAAAAAAAGAGGATTCCAAAAAATCAGGCCTCGGTGACGTTCGCATCACGCCCGATCCCAAAAACCGCTTCATGATCATCACGGCTGCCACCGAGGATTTCCCGGTCATCGTCGAGTTGCTCGCGACCATCGACCGACCGTCCGAGGTCGACAAGAGTTTCAAAATCTACAAACTCACCAAGCTCATCGCGTCCGATGTCGAGGGACAACTAAAGGAACTGCTCGGCATCAGTGCGGCCAAAGCATCCACCCGCAGACCGACAGCCAACCCAGGCACGCGCAATCGTCGTGGCGGCAACAATCAAAACCGCGCCAATCAACAGATAGAAGACGCCCTGATGCAATTCGCCAGCCTCGGTGCCAATGGCGGGACCATCGACGTTGCCTCGGACGTCACCGTCACCAGCAACCCATCAGCCAACACGCTGCTCGTCAATGCCCCGGAACCGGTCCACGAAATCATCGCCGAATTCATCAAGGATCTCGAAGCGCAGGACATCCCCACCCTCGAAACCCGCACCTATCGGATGACTCATTCCGATGTCGCCGCCTCCGCAGAACAACTCACAAAAATGTTCAGTCAGCGCAAGGGCGATGCTGGTTATGATCCCAACGCGGTCAACAAAGCCACCTTCACGGCGGACCCACGCACGAACACCCTGATTGTCCAGGCATTTGACACCGATTTCGACAAGATCGAGCCGCTGATCACCAAACTCGACGAGGACATGGGTGACGACGCCGACGTCCTCACCTTCAAACTCGAATACGCCGACGCAACCCAGACCGCCCGAACACTCAACGAAGTCTATGGACAGGGCGGAGGTAAACGCGGTGCCAAGGGTGTGAAAATCGTCGGCGATCCGTCGTCAAACACGCTGTTTGTGACGGCTCCACAAAATCAGCGGGACGACATCTCCGCGCGCATCATCGAAATCGACGCCCAGGCCGCCGACGTCATCGAACCGAGAACGATTAAAATCGTCGCGGGCGATCCCGACAAGATCGCCCAGTCGCTCAAGACGGTCTTTACCAGCGGCGGCGGCAAGTCGGGCAAAGGGGCCATCACCATCGTCGGCGACAGCGTCGGCGGACAGGTGATCGTCTCCGCACCGGACGACGTCTTCAACAAAATCGAGTCGCTGACCCGGAAAATGGACCAGTCTACCATCGGCGAAAAAGTCAACATGCGCGTGTTCAAACTCGAACACGCCCAGGCCGTCGAAGTCCATGGCCAGATCATGAACCTCGTCCGACAGATGGGTCAGCAACTCGGTCCACAGGCGCGTGAAATGGGGGTGTTCACGGCAGTCCCCGACGAACGCTCCAACGCGATCCTGTGCATGGGCAGCCCGATTTCATTCGTGCTCGTCGAAAAAGCGATCAAGGAAGTGGACGTCCCACCCACGGACGCAACCCAGGTCGTCACCGCCATCTATCGCCTCGTCCACGCAGACGCAACGGAACTGGCCAGCAACATTACGCGCATCTTCACGGCCAAGCGAGGCACCGGCGTCGAACCACCCAAGGCAGAAGCCAACCGCTCCAACAACATCCTCATCGTCCGAGGCACCGAATCGCAAATCAAACAAATCAACGAAGAGGTCATCAAGCCTGTCGAGGACAAAGCCTCCGGACACAACGTCATTCGCGAAATCGTTGCCCTCGAACATGCCGACGCAGCCGACATCGCCCGAATCCTCAACGAAAACATGAACAAGATGAGCGGTGGGCAGCGCAAGGGTCAGCCAATCTCGGTGATCGCCAACGCGGCGCTCAATTCCATTGTCATCAACGGTGCCGAGTCGGACGTGACCGATCTCGTCACCCTTGCGAGTGATCTCGACAAGGAACCCTCGCACGCAACCGACCGCAGTGTCAGGAATTTCCCCCTCGCCCACACCAACCCGTGGGTGATCGCCGACGCGATCCGACAGATCTACCGACCCAAACGCGGACCCTCCAACCCGGCTGACGAAGTCGTCGCCATCGCCGAAGGAACCGCCATGGCGGTCATCGTCTCCGCCTCACAGAAAAACATGGCCAGGGTCACCGAGCTGATCGCAGAGCTTGACAAACCGGGCGCTTCGGACAGCGACGTTCACGTTGTTGAAATCAAACACGCCGACGCAGCCAGCGTTGCTCAAAGCCTGACCCAACTCTTCGTGCACGGCGGTGGAGGCAGAAATGTCCGCGGACAGTCCACGATTCAAATCACCAACCCGAGAGGCAGCGACATGCTGCTGATCAAAGCCAATCAGACGGAACTCGACCGAATTCTCGCCGTGGTCGAGGACCTCGATCAATCGTCAGGCAATACCGACGAAATCAAGATGATCGTCCTGAAAAACACCGACGCCGACATGATGCAGCAAGCCATGGAAAACTACCTCCGCAAACCGGGTCAGCGCGGCGGGGAACTCGTCGGCGACGTACGCATGACCGCCAACACCCAGAACAACACGCTCATGGTCTCCGGAGATCCCGAGGAAGTCGCCCGCATCGAGGGTATCATCAGCAACCTGGACGTCGAAGTCGAAGGCGCTGCCAACGCACCACGCATCATCCAGCTCGAACACGCCCGCGCCTCCCAAATTCAACCAACGCTCGACGAAATGTTTGGTCAGGCCAGCGGTAAGGGAAAACGCGGCAGAAACAACAAGACCGAAGCACCGATCATCGTTGCAGATGACGCCAGCAACACGTTGTTGGTCCGTGCAAGGCCCACCGATTTCGCCATAGTTGAGGATCTCGTCGAAATGCTCGACAAAAAACCCGAAGAGGATCGGGAACCGATTCGAATTGTTTCCGTCGCTGAGGGTGTCAAGGCAGCCGACATGGCTGACCTCATTCAGTCCACCGTGAACGAAAGTGAGCGCATCCGTGCTGAACAAACCGGTGGCGACGCTGCCACCATCGTCGTCAGTGCGTACCCACGCGGGAACGGATTGATCCTGGCTGGTTCACCCGCACTCTTTGAAAATGCCACAAAACTGATCCGCGATCTCGAGACGATGGGTGTGACGGGCGGAAACAGCGTCCGAATCCTCAAGACGAAAAATATTTCTGCGAGCGAAATTCAGCGTTTACTCAACCAGGTTATTGACGAGAATGGTCGGTCAAGCGGAACGTCATCGGGCGTCCGCCGGTCGGGGGGTCGAAACAATCGATCGTCCGGTCGAGGCTCGAACACGCGGCGTCTGCCGCGACGAAACAGCCGGGGAGGGCGTCGTTAATAGCGACGGCCACCTCAATCGGATTTGGATCAGGACACAGTCGGACAGGATGCCGTCTGTTTATCACGCGGACGTCGTTATTGAAAACGTCAGCGATGCACGGAATGCATAGAAGGAAGCTGTTATGAAATCACGGTCAACGCGCATTTTCCCCACACGCTGTACCGTCGTCTCGGCCCTTGCGGTCGCGATCCTGCTGCCGGTCATCACCGCCGCCCAGCAAAAGACGAAATCGCCATCCGACCAGGAAACCGAAGCCATCCGCCGCATGGTCGCCGCCGGTCAGAAACAGCAGACCGCCGACGCGCCGCTTGATCTGAAGTTATCCGGAAACGACGTGACTGTCGAGACGCTTCCCACCGGTGAAATCGTGCTCATGGGCAACGACGCCGACCTCGACATCCTCGAATCCTTCATCAGTATGCTCGATCGTCAGATTCCCGAAAAAGACATCGTCATCCACACCCTCGCAAAAGCAAGCGCCGAACAGGTCGCCCAAAAACTCGAATCCATCATCCCCGAGGTCTTTCCAGGCATCCAGGAACTGCCCGATCAAAGCGTTTCAGTCCAGGCCCTCTCATCCTCCGTCCTGCTCATCGCCGCCCCGGCTGAACGCATCGATCGCATCATCCAGATCATCGAAGCCATCGACGAGGTCGAAGCCTCCCTGCAGGATTTTGAAGTCATGCGATTTCAGATCAAGTACCGAAAAGCCGGCGAAGTCGCGACCCAGCTCGAAGAGGTCGTCAAGAAAATCCAGACCAAGCAGGGTGCGGACGCAGCCGAGGAAGTAACCTTCGACGTCAACGACGCAGACAACAGCATCACCATCTTCGGCCCCGAAACACTCAGGGATCAGATTCAGAAAATCATCGACACCATCGACGTCGAACCCGCCGAAGGTTTCAGCCACCTCAAACTCGTCATGTACCCGCTGCTCAACGTACAGGCTGACGACATGAAATCGGTGCTCGAGGAAATGCTCAAATCTGCCGAAAGCGGGCAGGATGTGCAGGAAGCCATCCGCCGCCTCAGCGTTATCAAGCGGGGTGCCGACGGTTCACAGTCCGAGCTTCAACCCCTCGACCTCGACAAACCGCTTCGCGTGTTGGCTGACAAGGGCACCAATTCGCTCATCATCGCCACGATCGAGAAGAACATCGAACCCCTTGGCGAGATCGTCGCTCTGCTCGACGGTGTGCCCATCGCGCACGAAATGGGACTGGAAATCTTCCCGCTCAAATTCGCCGACGCCGACGCGCTCAAGGAACTCATGGAGCAGATGTTCGACGACGGCAAGAAACTGCCCGAGCGCGCTCCAGGCGGCGATCGCACCGAAGCCATCCCGCCCGACTCGGTCGGTTCCGCTTTCATGCACAACATCAACATCAAAGCCGACAAACGCACCAACATCCTGATCGTCTCCGGTCGTCCGGGGCAACTCGCCCTCGCCCGCACCGTGGTTGAGGAACTCGACGTCCCGATGTCAGCCGCCAGATTCCCGCTCAGGCTGCTTTTCTGTGGTCAGAATGTGGACTCAGGTCGCGTCAAAGCCATCGTCGAGGAACTATTCACCAGGCGAAAGGAAACCCTCGAAAAGACCGATGCAGGCGAGCTAGCCGTTGCCCGCGAGGAGGTGTTCATCGCCGTCGATTCGCGCAGCAACGCACTGATCGTCTCCGCCAGTGAATCGAACTACGACGAAATCCGGAGCGTCGTCGATGAGTTGAACGTCGCCATCGATCGCCTCGTCGATAACATCCGAATCATCAATTGCGAAAACACGCACGCCGCCGACCTCGCCACCAAAGTCGACGAGCTTTGGGAGCGAAAATCGCGTCTGCGAAGCCAGGACGAACTGCCGGAAGACAAACCGATCCTCGTCGCAGACACACGCTCCAACGCACTGATCGTCGCCTCTAGCAACGAGGATTTCGCCGAAATCAGTGATCTGGTCGCCAAGCTCGAAGCCCAACCGCTCTCACCGATCGCCGAAATCCGCCTGCTCACGTTGCAAAACAACGACGCAAGCCAGGTCTCCGACATGCTCAAGCAGCTCTTCGAGGAACGCGCCCAGCAACGCCTCGCCCAGGGGCAGGAAGAGAACCCCGCCGACCGGGTCGCCGTTGCAGCCGACCCTGCCACCAACACCATGCTCATCGCCTCCAGCAAGGAAAACTACAACGAGATGATGCGCATCATCGACGCCATCGACGTCGAACCCGACATGGACGGCGTGGTCAATATCTACGTCCTGCAAAACGCCGAAGCCCAGCCCGTCGCCGACAAGATTCAGGAACTGTTCGACCAGGGTCTCTACAGTCCAATGGCCGGCATCGGTGACAACGCCATCGTCGAGGAACGCAAGAAAGTCGCCATCATCGCCGACGTCCGATCCAACGCGATCATCGTCAGCGCCTCCAAGCCGAATCTTTCCATCGTCCAAAGCCTGATCGAACGCATGGACGGTGAAATCTCCGACCTCTTCGCCGAAAACTACAAACTCATCCCACTGCTCCACGCCGACGCCGTCAAACTCGTCGGTATGCTCGACAAGCTCTTCGACGGCCAGGCATCCGCCGCCTCGGATCAGGACATCTATCCCAAACCGACCATCATCGCCGACGCCCGCAGCAACACGCTCATCATCACAGGCACCCGCGATGCCCTCGGACGCTGCGGCGACCTCGTCAGCCAGCTTGACCGACCCGCTGGCCCGCCAACCTCCGTCTTCGAGGTCTACACGCTCGCCCACGGGTCCGCCGCCAAGCTCGCCACCCGCATGCAGGAACTTTTCGACCAGCGATCCGAAGGTCAGGACGACGCAGCAACCCCCATATTCATTCAGGCGGACGAAACCTCCAACAGCCTCATCGCCAGCGCAGCCCGCGACGACCACGTCCTCATCGTCGGTCTGCTCGAATTGCTCGACAAACCATCCAACATCGCAAAACAGTTCCACATTTTCCCGCTGCACGCAGGACGCGCCGAAGCAATCGCCGAAACCATGGACCAACTCTTCCAGCAACAGGCGGAAGGCTCCAGCGGTCGAGCCGACGCGATCGCCGTCCAGGCAGACCCACGCAGCAACTCGCTGGTCGTCTGGGCATCCGCCTCCGAGATGGACAACATCGCGACCATCGTCGAAAAACTCGACACCGCCCGACCCGCCGTCGAAATGATGATGCGCGTCGTCCGACTCAAGCAAGCCCTCGCCGAGGACTTCGCAGAATCCTTCGAGGAAACACTTATGGGCGGTCAGACCAGCGGCGGTGATGACCAGGAAGCCATCATCGTCTCCTTCATCCAGAAAAACGATGACGGCACCGAGGTTCTCCGCAAGCTCCTCCGCCAGGACATCACCATCAACCCGGACCCACGAACCAACTCCCTCATGGTGATGGCCCCTGCGGAAAGCATGGATATGCTCGAAGCCCTTATCCTGGACTTCGACAGCATCGCACCCGCCGCCGCCGAAATCAGCTTCTACCAGCTCGCCAACGCAGACGCGGAAGAGGTCAAGGAAAGACTCGACGAACTATTCAGCACCGAGGAACAGGACAGCGACGACAATCTTGAGCAGCGAATTGTTTTCGGTGGCGAGGGAGGTGGAACGGTCCAGGTCAGCGGAGACGCTGGTGGAAACCGGCAGATGATTCGGTTCACCGCCGATCGTCGAACCAATTCCATCATCGCCGCAGGCAACCGCGTCGATCTCGACATGGCTGAGGAACTCATCCGCATGCTCGATTCCCAGGACATCGACGAACGTATTCAGGAGGTCTATCGCCCCAGACACATCACCGCCTCCGTCATGGCCGAAAACCTGACGCAGTTTGTCGAAGCCGAAAACGATGTGCTTGGCGAGCTTGACGACGAAAGCTCTGTCCGCCGCCGCGCCGAAAAACAAATCAGCGTCGTCGGTGATGAGGACACGAACCTCCTTCTCGTCGGTACAAGCCCCAAATACTACGACGACGTCAACGAACTCATCCGCCAGATCGACCGACCCGAACCACAGGTCATGATCTCCGTGCTCATCGCCGAGGTTTCCGTCGACGATCGCTTTGAACTCGGCGTTGAATTCGCCGCACAGGATTTGCACTTCTCACAAAACGCAACCACAGGACGCAACGGTGTTATCCAGGGCAACGGATTCGACGTCATCGCAGGAACCGATATCGGAGCCGCCGGCGCGGGATTTGGCGGACTTTCACTCACCATCTCCGGTGAGGATTTCGCCTTCCTTTTCCGCGCTCTCGACTCCCAGGGCCAACTCGAGGTCCTCTCCCGTCCGACCCTCCTCGTCCAGAACAACGCCACTGGCAACATCACCATCGGTGACCGCGTGCCCATCGTTTCGGGCACCACCAGCGCGGGAGGTCAAAGCTCAACCCAAATTCAGTACGAAGAAGTCGGCATCATTCTCGACGTCACTCCGCACATCAATCCCGATGGCTATGTGAACCTCGAGATCGCCCCCGAAATCTCCCAGATCTCCAACCAGGCGCTGCAGGTCTCCGAAGGTTTGGTCGCGACCGTCTTCTCCCAGCGAACCGCCGAAACCACCGTCACCGTGCGCGACGGCGAAACCGTCATCCTCGGCGGCCTTATCACCGAAACCGTCGAGGATGCCGAAACCAAAGCGCCAATCCTCGGCGACATCCCATTTCTCGGAGACTTCTTCAAAACGACCACGAAAATCTCAAACAAGACCGAATTGCTCATCGTTCTCACCGTCGATGTCGTCCGCGACGAATACGAACTCCGCGAAGCCTCCGAACACGAACGCGACCTGGCTGAGTTCCTCCCGGATCGCGTCAAACGACATCGCCTCATGCAGGGCATGCGCATTAAACCGGACGACGACGTGTTCGGGCCCGTTGAAGACATCGAAAACGGCATGCCCGCAGAGCCTGCAACAACCCCCAAACGCGACAAGGGTATCTACGGCCCAAGCCTCAAAACCTACGGACCTGCCACCCCGACCGCAGCCAAAAAGGTCAACCAAAACCCGGAACACGCCGCCGCAAGGCGGTATGGTCCCAGGCTTGTCCGTGACGATTCCAAATGATCGTATCCAACCGTCACACAAAGGGAATCTGCGCGCTGATCTTCGCGACCATCGCAGCCACAGCGCTCACGGGCTGCGACACGTCCAGTGCAGGACGCTCGTTCAAGCTCCACGAGAACATCGTCACCGTTCCACGTTTCTACAACAAAGAGAATCCGTGGATCAATTTCGAAGACCCGCCCACCGACGAGCCACAGGGAATCAAAATCGTCCTTTACATGCAAAGCCCGGACCAGAAACTCGGCATCTACGGCGACGGCACGATCGTTGCGAATATCTACGATGTTGAAAAAACGTCCGGCGGACCCGAGAAAAGAACCCACCTGAAACAATGGGCTTTCGACCCCGACCAGGCCGCCATTTTTCATGGAAAACGAAGTCGACTAGGCCAACCCTACTTCCTTGTCCTCGCATGGCCCGAACTGAACCTTGTCGGAAAGGAAATCCTGATCGCCATCTCGTTCCAGCGAAAGGATGGCCGACTCGTCAAAGCCCGCCCCGTCCACATAAGAGTTCCCGGCCCGGCGAGATGACAAACATCGTTGCCGGATTACCCAAACCCCTGCGACTCACCATCCTCGCCCTGACCGTTCCCGCGATCATCCAGTCAGGTTGTAAGGATGACAACCCACCTCCGGAAACCACCGCGCTGCCCGAATCGCAGAAAAAAAACACCGTCCCCCAGGACGCGACCCCGCTCGAAACCATCAACATCCTCCGCGCCGCCCGCAGCGAAGGTCACTACGATCAGCTCGCAAACCACCTCCAACCGGAACGCGAAGCCGACGTCGTCTCACTGCTCCGCGCCACCGATCGCCTCATCGCCGCATCGTCCATGCTCACTGCCCGCGTCAAACAAGTCTACGGGCCAGCCGCCGTCGACAAATTTCAATACGACAACCTCAACAATATCGCCGGTGTCTTCTCCCGCGACGTGACCTTCATCTCCGAAGACATCGAAGGCAACACCGCCACCGTCGTCTACCAGATCGCCGACCGTCTTCCCCTCGACTCCGTCAAACTCGTCCACCGCGACCATCGCTGGATTCTGAAAACCGAACCCATCGGCGATCTCCCCGACGCCATCTTCAATCTCGCCGACCTTTTTGAACGGATGGCCAAACGCCTGGTGGAAAGGAATCTCACCCCCGATCAATTGCAAAAGGAAATCGAAATCCGAAGCATCCCCATCTTTCGCCAAATCGAGTCGATGACCCCCAAACCGTGACCCCAACCCGGAATCGCGAACCCCAACCACAGAAAAACACGCACCCAACAGGTGGATGCGTGTCTCAAATCGTTGTCTCAAATAACCAGGCGGTGACGCTTCGTTACGCGGAAAAACTGCTCCCGCAACCGCAGGAACTCGTCGCGTTCGGATTGCTGAACACAAACCCGCGACCCATCATCCCGTCCTTGAAGTCGATCACCGTCCCCTGAAGGTACAGGAGGCTTCGCGAATCGCAGATAACATCAACGCCGTTGACGATCCAGTGCTCGTCCGTCTCCTGCATGCTCTCGGTAATGTCCAGCGAATAGCTGAATCCGCTGCAACCGCCGCCTTTCACACCGACGCGAAGATACATCGGCTTGACCGCCGTCTCCACACCGCCCGACTCGCCCGCGCCGCTGGATTCCCCACCGTCGCCCGATTCCTGCTGTTGCTTGATAATCGTCTGAACTTCCTGCGCTGCACGTTCGGTCAATTCGATCGACATCTCGACTTCGCTCCTTGCAAGGCGAACAACATCACCCACGACATCCTCTGTTACCATCCACCTCGGATGCACCCTTCATCGGGATATATAGCACCAAATTGGTCCTTTTTCAACAACTTTCCCGACCAGACGCCCTCGCCCAACAAGCAACGACCGCCTAAACTCACAAACGGCGTCCAGACAAGCCCCCAATCAGCAACGAGAGGCCAACACCCAATGATCGAATGGTCCGAAAAAATTGACCTTTTTCTGCAAAAAGGAGCCAATCCCCGCGAAATAGGCCACCACCGCACGATCGACAGCTTCGCAAATATCGCCGACGAGTACAACGCTGCCACAAAAGCAGGCCTCTGCGATCGCTCCCACCGCACGATTCTCGAAATCACCGGAAACGACCGCGCCAGTTGGCTTCACAATCTCACGACCAACATTGTTCGCGAACTAAACGTCGGGGACGGAATTTACAGCTTCGCTGTAAACGTAAAGGGGCGAATCCTGTTCGACATGAACATTCTCGTCGACACCGATCGGATTCTCCTCGACCTCGATCACCGTTGGATCAGCCAGGCCACCGAACATTTCAACAAGTACATCATTACAGAAGACGTGAGGATGACTGACTGGACCGACCGCTCAAACCGTCTCACCGTGACAGGCGAAAACGCCTGCGGAATCCTCGAAAACCTTGCGAATGCCAATCTCACCGCCGTCGCTCAATTGCAAATCTGTCACATGCAGATCGCAGGCCGGGAGGTTCTGCTGTTCAAACATGACGACATTGGGATACCAGCCTGCGACCTGATTATCCCACGCGACGGCGTTTCATGCGTTTGGGACGCGATCATCGCCGCGGATGCAACCCCGGTCGGATACACCGCGATCGATACCCTCCGCATCGAAAACGGGATTCCCTGGCCCATTTCGGAAATCCACGACGACGTTCTCCCCGCAGAAACAGGCCAATGCGACCGCGCGGTCAGCTATCGAAAAGGTTGCTACCTGGGCCAGGAGATCATCGAACGCATGCGCACCCGAAACGTGCAAGCCAAAAAGCTCGTGATGATCGCCTGTGACGCAACCCCCGAAAAATGCGTGAACGCCATCATCGAATTCAAAGGCCAACCCGTCGGAACCGTGACCAGCGCGTGTGCATCACCCGCCCGGGGAAAAACGATAGCGCTGGGCTACGTCCGTGCGGAGTTGGCAGAGGTTAATCGTGAACTGACCCTGGGATCGTGTCCCGTCACCATCCTCGAACCCCCGAATCGTCCCGATCACTAGAGGTTTTCAGGCCGGTTGGTGATGGCTTCAGTCCTGGGGGGAGCCAAATCAACGTTCGCTCATTATCCGTGAACGCCTCGATTAGTTCGAGTCCACGACGCGCGACACCCGTGCAGGTCGGGCACCGCCCGACAACCCACCATCCAACCTTGTCGATCAATCCGGTCTCCCGTGGGTCGGGCAACGCCCGACGATCCAACATTCGCGACATGAGCGTCGGGCAATGCCCGATCTACTCGGCGGTCCCTTGTTTTTCTTGGTTTTTCTAGTTTTTCACAGGCCTGTTCGCATTTGACCCAATTTTGCGAACTGAGTTCGCTTTCCTTCCAGAAGCGTAACACGGAGCGAATCGACGCTCAAGCCCTATCGCGGTAGGTCGAATTGCCATTTCGCCGCCCCGGTGTACCATGACGGCTCGACGGGCTGAGTTCGCACTTCCATGCGGATTGCGAACTCGTCGATCAAGTTGTTGCTTTATCGGCAGCCTCTTCATTTTGCCGCATTACATCATGGCCGCCCGACCGTTCTGTAATTGCTCGCTATCTGACCATTTCACGGCCAAAGCTAATTCCGCCCCGCAGATTAAGCTCTAGTTTCTGTTGTAAAATGAGTTGAGGAGCCTTGCGAACGTATTGTTCAAACCCAATCGACGTCACACTGATTAGCCCTTCCTGACATTCGATGTCCCAGGCCCATTCCAAGGCCGCACCAATGTGTTTGGCATTCCTGGGTCGCTTGGGATTCTCCCGCCTAACGTCAACAATCTCCAGATCACCCATCGAGTCCAGATCGAACTTCAAGTCATGGATGTTCTTGAATACCATCGTGCATGGGGACACCCAGAATCTGAAGTAGGTACCCCCGTTGTCTGGCTTGACCCACTCAAAAACATAGTCGAGATCAATCCAAAGCTCGAAGTCCTCGGGACGGAAGGCAACCGCGAAAACGTGTGAGTCATGCCAGCCCATTTGTTCAAAATCGGCAGTGGTCCAAATCTCTTTTTCAAGTCCGTAATCCATAGCAATTGGCCCCATTGACGCACCAACCTCGGTCTACCTGTCGATCTCGATACCGAACAACGTGGTGAACGGAAATCTGCCGACGTCCAAGCAGCCACGATACCCTAATCACAAATCGCCTGCTGCTGAACACGCGAGTGGTTCGCCTTCCTTGGTGGAATGCGAATTCCGGATCAGCCGAGTAGGTTGGGCACCGACCGACGATCCAACATTTGCGACATGAACGTCGGGCAATGCCAGACCTACTCGGCTGGTCCGGCCGCTCCACTTCGCACCCACAGGGCCGTCGAAAATGTCAATCTGCCCGTCAAACACGCTCTGCGAATAATCCATTGCAGCGCCAACCACAGCAACATCGCCGTCCATCACGGCTGACAGGCCGGTTCGCAAACAGCCTTTTTTCGTTGCACACCTCGCTACCGAACCCGGCTTAGTCCAGCCCGTATCGATGGTCCTCAGCCTGTTGACGTTGGGTGGCTTCCTGGAGGGCGCGTTTCTCATTGTCGGACAGCGAAGTCAACCCCGAAATGCTCACCTTTGTCAGGATGCGGTCGATCAGTTCAGCGTCCTGTCGCCTCTGAACGACGCGCTCCTTGAATCCGACTTGTCGTCCCTTGGCGGTGCGTTTGAAGGGGATCGCCCTCGCGATTGGCGGCATCATGCCCCAGCGTTGCTGCCCATGACGAACCCACCAGTATCCGAAAACAAGACCCACAAGGTGACAGGCATCACCGCCGGCGTTGGAACCGCGATGGTAGAGGTTGTACGCATACCACACGCCGAAGACGAGGGCGGCTGTTCGGATGTTGACCGGAAACAGAAAATAGACGAGCACCTTTGCCTGGGGAAACAGGACGGCGGCTGCGCCCAGCAAACCGAGGATGCAACCCGATGCACCGACGGCGGGATGATTCGGCAACCAGTTGACGACGTTCAGACCCAGGTAGAATATGTTGCCGAGGAAACCCGAGACGGTATAGAAAATGAAGAACCGTTTCGGTCCCCATGTTCGTTCGATCGCGGGCCCCAGGAAGTACAACCCGAGCATGTTAACGAAAAGGTGCATCCCGCCGGCGTGCAGGTACTCACTGGTAATTAGTCGCCAGATTTGTCCGCGCAGCACATGGGGCGTGCTCATTTCGAGCCAGTTGTGAATCGGGCTTTGGACATCGATGTAGCGTCCGACCTGCACTTCAACACGCGTCATCATCGCAATAATGTGAATCAATACGTTGGCACCGATCAGGATGAATGCGACGGACCGAAAGCGCGACGCCCCCGACTGCCTCATCATCGTCCGGACGACGCCGAACGGCTGTTTTTGCGCGTAATCTCGATCCTGCCAGCCCATGTCAGCCCTTTTTTCTCAGTAGATAACAACCCAAAATCGCCAGCGTTTTGGCATCACGGATTTGGTTTTGATCCATCGCATCGCGAATCTGATCCCACGTCATGATCTCGACGCGGATGCGTTCGGTCGAGTCGAGGCGCTCGCCTTCGGTCAGGTCGCCGGCGACAAACGTGTGGATGTATTCGTTGCAGAAACCGGGCGTGGTGTAGAAATCGATGAACGGCTCGATCGTTCCGCACTTGTAGCCCGTTTCCTCCTCAAGCTCGCGGATGGCGGTTTCGATCGGTTTTTCGTCGGGTTCCATCGTACCTGCCGGCAGTTCGATCAGTTCCTCGCCCGTCGCACGACGAAAATGGTGCAGAATCGCGATCCGGTCCTCGTCCAGAATCGGGAGAATAACGACGGCACCGGGGTGAATAACAACCTCGCGGACCACGGTTCCACGGTCGGCTTCCTGGTATTCCCGGCGTTCAACGGAGATTATTTTGCCCTTGAGCAGGGTTTCAGCCATGATCGGTTTTTCAATCCCTCATCTGTCCCGACGCTGTCCTGGCACGCACGAGCAGTTGCCGTCGTGATTATAGGTGTGCATTTTGCCCCCGCAAACACAGTTCTGTTCTTGTTTGTCCGGGTGCGTGAGCATACGATACCGCGGTGGCGGGGGAACGCTTCGCGATTTTCTGACAATCCCATGCACAAACAACGCGTCGTCATCCTGGGTTCCACGGGTTCCATCGGCCAAAACACGCTGGTCGTGCTGGACGGATTGCGCGATCGGTTCGACGTCGTGGGATTGGCGGCGGGGACGCGTTGGGAGATGTTGGCGAAACAATCGCGGAAGTGGTCGTGTGAGGCGGTCGCGTTGAGCGATGCGTCGTCGTCGGACGATTTGAAGGGTGCGGTTTCGTCGGATTTACAAGTTCTGACAGGTTCGGACGCAATGGTTGAGCTGATCGACCGAATCGAGTGTGACGTCGTCATTGTGGCGGTGGTCGGAGCCGCCGGTTTGCCTGCGACGATGCGTGCGGCTGGTTTGGGCAAGCGGATCGGGATTGCAAACAAGGAATCGCTGGTGGTGGCTGGCCCGCTTCTGACGCAGTTGGCGGCTGATTCGGGTGCAACCCTGATTCCGATCGATAGCGAGCATTCCGCCATTTTTCAGGCGATGCACGCCGGTCGGCGGGAGGATGTGCGAAGAGTCGTGTTGACGGCGTCCGGGGGTCCGTTTCGGACCTGGCCTGCGGATAAAATTGCCAGTGCAACTCTTAAAGAGGCACTGAATCATCCAACGTGGGACATGGGGCCTAAGATTACGATTGATTCAGCCACGATGATGAACAAGGCGTTGGAAATTGTGGAGGCACGGTGGCTTTTCGGGTTGGATCATGACGAAATTGATGTGATTGTTCATCCTGAGTCGATTATTCATTCAATGGTCGAGTTTCGGGACGGGTCGGTGATGGCTCAGCTTGGCACGCCTGACATGAAGACGCCGATTCAGTATGCGTTGACCTATCCGGAGCGGTTGGCGTGTCCATCGGAGCGGTTGGATTTTCAAACGCTGGGGCGGATGAGTTTTGAGCCTCCGGATGTCGAGCGATTTCCGGCGCTCAGGCTGGGATATTCCGTGGCGGAACGGGGTGGGACTGCGGGCGCTGTGTTTAACGCAGCCAACGAGTCGGCGGTTCGGTTGTTTCGGGATGAAGCGATTGGTTTTTGTGATATTGTGAGCACGGTCGAGCGTGTGCTCGATCGTCATTCGTTTGTGGCGACTCCGACGTTTGCCGAATTGATGGATGCGGACGCCTGGGCCCGCGACGAGGTTCTTCGATGTACGACATGTTAGGGACGATTTCAGCTATGGATGGGTCTGCGACTCTTTTGGGGCAATCTGCGATTCTGTCGATATGGAGCGGGGTTTGGCCTTACCTGATGATTTTTGCCGGTTTCAGCGCGGTCATTTTTGTGCACGAACTGGGGCACTTCATGGCGGCCAAGTGGGCGGGCGTGAAGGTGGAGCGTTTTGCGATCGGTTTCTTTTCCGAGGTCGTCGGATTCACGATCGGGGAGACGCGGTATTCGTTCAACATTCTGCCCCTGGGCGGGTATGTGAAAATGATGGGCCAGGAGGATTTCGACGACAAGTCGGAGGAGCTGAAATTCAACGATGACCCCCGTTCGTTTACAAACAAACCCGTCTACAAGCGGATGATCATCGTGTCGGCTGGGGTAATCATGAACATCTTTTTCGCGGCTTTTCTGTTCGTGATTGTGTTTATGAATGGCAAGGAGGAGCGATCGACGACGATCGGGACGGTCGTGCCCGGGACGCCGGCGTCTCATGGCGGGTTGCAGCCTGGGGATATTATCAGGCGGATCAACGACAAGGACATCCGTTCGCACCAGGAGGTTCAGTTTGCGGTGACGTTGTCGGATCCGCATCGGGCGTTGAACATTTTGATTGATCGTGATGGAACGGAACGGATGATCGAGGTTCATCCCGAGCCTGACGATCACGAGAATCTTTTGAAAATCGGGATCGCACCAGCCACGACAAATGACGTAATTCTTCCTGTCGGGCAGGATTTTGATCCCAGGAATCCGACGCATCTGCAGAGTGGTGACAGGATTGTCGCGTTGGAGGGCAGGGAGATCGACCCGGACACCCGCGGTGGGATCGAGTGGAAGTTGCGAACGGCTGACGGTTCGCCGACGAAGGTGACTGCTGAACGGCAGGATCCGGATGCACCGGACGAAACGACGACGGTTGAAAACGTTCTGGTGTTCAACTCGATGTTCCTTCAGGCGAGCGATCCTTTGGAAATGCCTGCCTCGCGAAATCTGTTGGGACTGACCCCGCCGGTGCGTGTTTTTTCGGTGTCGCCGAAGGGTCGGGCGGAGCTTGCGGGTATCAAGCGCGGGGACGTGATTATTCGGCTTGGTGCGCATGAATACCCGACGGCAGAGCAGATAGCCGAGGCGGTGCGGGACAGCAGGAAACTGCCCGATCCCGAAAAGGTCGGGACGCTTCGCGGTCGAATTTATCATCGCTTCTCGTGGAATCCGGAGACGGACATTCCGGTGCGCGTGTTGCGCAACGGGAAGAAACTGTCGCTCGTCCTGCGTCCCAAAATCGACGGAGAGAAGCGTCCCTCGAACGGGATGCAGCTTGGTGGGATCGCAGATGGGACGCTTCGTGTCGCGGGAATTCATGAGAAGATTCATGGGCGCGTGTCGCCTGCTGCGGCGGCAGGGATTGGGGTCGGATCGTTGATCGTCGCCGTCAACGGTGATCCGGTTCGGACCTGGCGTGACCTTGCGGAGAGGTTTCAATCTCTTGCGGGCACGACGGTGAAACTTGATTATCTTGATTCTGATGACCGGAGTTCGTCGTGTGATTTTCGCATTCCGGAATCGCCGTTGATCCGACTTGGGTTGACCACGCTTGGGAAAATTGAGTCGGTTGATGGTGAACGGTCGGTGATGGTGGATACGAAATCGCGACGCAAGCGTGTCTCGGTAAATCATCCGGAGGGGTTTTATGTTGCGCTGAGTCGAAAACTCGCGGATGGGGACGCCGCACCAACAACCGTCGAGGTCGAATATCGGGAGAAGCCCTGGTCGGAGATAAAAACGGGGACGCTCGATATCACTTCCGGCAGCATTGACCCGTGGGTTTATCGCATCATGCATTACCCGGTCGTGGTGATGCGTGAAAAGCGTGTGCTGCTCAAGGCTGAGGGTCCGTTGGACGCTCTTTCGATCGGCGTGAGGAAGACCGGTTACTTCATCATGCAGGTTTACACGATGATGGAGCGGATGATTGTCTCCCGCAGCGTTGGCGTGAAGCACCTGTCAGGTCCCGTGGGGATCGTGAAAATGGGTGGTGAGGTAGCCAAAACGGGTTTCAACCACATGCTGTTCTTTTTGGCCATGATTTCTGCTAACCTTGCGGTGATCAATTTTCTGCCGTTGCCGATTGTCGATGGTGGGTTGATGGTTTTCCTGATTGTTGAGAAGATCAAGGGGTCCCCGGTGAGCCTGCAGGTTCAGGTGGCGACGCAGGTCGTTGGGTTGTTTCTGCTTGGGGCAGCTTTTCTGTTCGTCACGTTTCAGGACGTGATTCGTTTGGCGGGGTAAAAGTGGGTGACAGTCCATTCGTATATTGCAAGGACGATATGAAGCTACAACTAATGATTGAACTGGAGGGGGCCGTCGCGGATGTCATGGCGGTCTACTGGAAAGCGTACACGCATGCGACCGACGAGCTTGGGTTGGCAAGGACGGACCAGAACGTGTTCCGGCGTGTCCTGCGGCAGGGTCATCCGATCGGTGCGACGATTCGCGGAGCCAGGCCTGACAAAATCGCAGCGTTTCAAAAGCTGTTTCAGGAGACTCTTGAAGCGGATGAGACCGTGGGTGAGATGGTCGTTCAGGACGAAATCCGGGCGGCGTTGTCGCGGCTTCGTGATTTTGGGGAATGCAATCTGGTCACATGCGGGTCCAACAAGGGAGCAAGGCAGCGTTGGCTTGACGAGCATGATTTGTCGATCATGTTCACGCGCATGGCGGTCCTGGCTGCGGCGCGCGATCGTCGCGCTGTAACGATGCAGGGATTGCTCGAGGATGGTTGTCAGGCGTTGGTGGTGGCATCCTCGCCGACGGTGGTCGCGACCGGATGCAGTTGCGATATGGTGACGGTGGGGATCGCCGGGGGCGTTGCAACGTCGCAAAAACTGACCCAGGCTGGCGCGACGCACATTTTCGCAGACCTTGGTGATATTGTGGCTGACCTGGAAAAGGGTGGTTCGACGCTGTTGCAGTGCGGGTTGCCACCGGGGGCGGTTCGCAGGGACTGGTCTGTTTCCACGAATGTACGCAGGTTCTGATATGCAATGGATTGGAAACGTTTTTCTTTTGGCGTTTCTTGTTCTCGCACTCATGATTCATTCCACGGCGCTCGCGACCGAAAAGACGATCCCGCCGATTGATGAGATTTCGGTGGCGGATTTTGAGGCGGTGTTTGTCGTGTTCGCGGTCCGCGCCGGTCCGGATTGGGCACTGGGGTCAACCTTTCGGCAAGCGGCGGAGCAGATGGGACGTATTGAGGGAGCTGGACCGCTGTTTGCTCGACGCACTGCGGGCGGTTTGACGCACATTGGTTTTTTCACGCAGGGGGTTTCTGTGGCACCGAACGGTTTTGCGGTGAAACGATGGCGAAGCTATCGGGCGGCCACGGTTCGCGCTGTTGGGCGTTATGGAACCATTTCGCGACACGTTGATCGGCTTCGCGCGTGGGTGGAAGATAACGGGTTCAACGCGACCGGAGACCTGATTGAAATCTACCCCGACCGCGTGGACGGGCAATCGGTGTTTGAGATTCGGTTGATGCTCGGTGATGACGATCAGACGGTGCGGGGTGCGTCGTCGCAGACGCGCGACGCGGTGGATGTTGCGGGTGCGACAACAGGCACGCCCGCCTTGGAATCGACAACGGCCGAGGAGCCCGAGGCGGTTGTCGCGTTGGAATCCGCCGTTGAAACGCAGTCAGTCGCGCCCGCGGACCTATCGAAGCCTGATTCGGATATTGAAAATCAAAACGTCGCAACAACGGTCTTGGTGGAGGTTGTCGAACTCGATCGCGGGGTTGGAGAGCTGGTCGCCGCGGGTGATTTGAAGATGGCGTCCGAGCGTGCGCTGCCTGATTATCCTGGGATTGCCCCCGGATCGCGCAGGTGGATTCAACTGGTTCGTGATCGCGTTCGCGTGCTGGGCGTTCTTCTTGATCGCAAGCACGGGGACAAGGTGGCGGAGCTGAGTCAATTCATGGAGGCTGTCGTTTCCAGATGTGATGTGCTGGTTGCGACGGTGTCGGATCAGACAACGCCGGTAACCATGAATGCCCGGATCGATCGGTCGCCCTTTCTTGATGAGCTTGACAAACTGATCGTGCACGTTCACATCAAACCATCGGGCCCTGACGAACTTCGCGAACGTATTGTTGATCTTTTTGAGCGAATGGCGACGATGAACAAGCAGAACGGTCAAGGGGTGTTGGTTTCTCCGACTACGGACACCACTCCCGACTAATTGCGAAGGAAAGGGATATTCCATGAACCACATGCGCATCGGTGTGGCTGGGGTCGTGCTGACGACGCTGGCTTTGCTGGCAGGTTGTGCGTCGCGGAGCGATTTCACGCTCAAGACGCTCGACGGCGAAGACGTCACGATTGGCAGGCAGCAGGACAAGGCTATTCTGCTCGCGTTTTTCGCTCACGGGTGACCACCCTGTCGTGCGGAGGTTCCGCACTTAATCGAGCTTCATAACAAGTATGAGGGCAAGGGATTTCGCGTCGTGGCTGTCAATACCTGGGATGAAGATGCAAAGTTGCTCAAAAAATTTGTGAAAAAAGAGAAGGTACCCTATCCAATCCTGCTGAACGGTAGCTCCGTGGCGGATGATTGGGGCGTGAAGTATCTGCCGACGAATTTCCTCCTGGACGCAGATGGCAAGGTAATCATGGAGTTGGATGGGCTCGGTACAGAGGACATGTCGAAAGTCGGGAAAGCGATCGATGAGCTGATCGAGTGATGCTGGTCGCGGTTGGCGAATCCCTGGTGGTGAATCCGTTATCATGACCGCAGGCCGGGGCAGGATATTGAATCGCGAGCAGGTGCGAAGCATCGATCGAATTGCGATTCAGGAGTACGGGATTCCCGGGATCGTGCTGATGGAGAACGCCGGGAACAACGCGGCGACGCTGATGCTGGATCGGACGGTAATGGTCGAGGCGGGTGTTGCGTTTGATGATATTCAACGTGTCGTCATCCTGTGCGGAGCGGGCAACAACGGCGGTGACGGATTCGTCATTGCACGTCACCTCGCCAATCGAAACCATTGGGACATTATCACCGTCCTGGTGGGCGATTCGCAACGGCTGTCGGAAGACTGCCGCGTCAATCACGATATTTGCAGCAAAATGGGCCTGCCGATCGAGTCGGACGCGCCGCCGATCGACGGGAGCGATCTGATCGTCGACGCGATCCTCGGAACGGGTTTTTCAGGGAACGTCCGCGAGCCGGCTGCTTCGATCATCGATACGGTCAACGCGAGTCGATGCGCGGGTGTTGTGGCGATCGACGTGCCCTCCGGACTGGACTGTGATACGGGTGAATCCGGAAACGTGGCGATTCGTGCGAATCTGACGATCACATTTGCGGCGAACAAAATCGGTTTCCGGCAACCCGCAGCCATCGCCCACATCGGAAGGGTCCATGTGGCTGACATCGGTGCACCTCGGGCGATCATCGATCGGGTTCGACACGCAACCGGCTAACGTTCGACGACGACATCGACGGAACCGACGGCTCGAAGCGCGACGTTGGCCAGCAACAGCGATCGAACGGTCTCCTGCAATCGCGATTCGCATTCTGCCAGTCGAATCGACGCCCGGCGTGATCGGCCACGGACCGAAGCGTCGAGCGTTTCGTCAATTTCGTCCAGCAATTCGCGAATCTGCGAGACCAGTCGGCGATGTTTGGTGTACACTGACACGGGCATGTGACGCGTCTCCACAAGCGGGGAATCTCACCCATGGATCGGACCGCATGATGGCTGACTTTCGTCCCAACCGACTTGTCTTTGCGTTGTTGCCCTGGCTGGTGACATTGGTTGTCACCACGACGGCTGGCGCGCAAAAGCCCAGAACCGAAATTTTTCAACGGATTGCACGGCGGCCCGAATTCAACACGGTGCGCACGGACACAGTCGTGTTTCTATCGGACCTTGATCGGGACGTTGCCAGGGCAGCCGTCATCGAAATCGACGCAACACGCCAACACGTTTTCGCCCTGCTAAAAAGAATTCACGTTGAACAAACACCTCAACGAATTCGAGCACTGCGCGTTGTCGGTTTTTCCGAAGCATCGGATTTTCACGCGGCAGCCACTGAAATCCGAAAAGACCTGGTTGCGTCCGCGGGGTTTTACGACCGGAAATCCGGGGTGACGTTCTTTCATATTCCCACGTCAACCGACGCTTCGGACCCGATCGTCGACCAGGCATGGAAACTTGTTCTCCGCCATGAAACCGTCCACCAGGTTCTCGATCTTCACGCGCCAACGCTCACCACGCGACTCCCATGGTGGGTATCAGAGGGGTTGGCGTGCTGTTTCGAATCGGGATCCAATGACGACACATTCAACCAATGGCGAGCCATGGACCTTTGTCCATCGAACGGGTCCGTCACGACCGCTCCGCAATTCGTTGACACCGTCAACAATCTTTGGCTGGCAACAACGAACACGAACCCGACCGCGCACGACTACGCCGTCGCATGGGCATTCGCGCATCATCTTGTTCGCAACCACCCGGGCATGTTCGGAAAGTTCCTTCGCGACATTCAGTCCGCACCAGCCTGGGATGACCATCGAATCCTGTTTGAGCGATCGGTATTCACATTCGACAAGACGCGTGCAGTCCGCATTCTCAACGAGGTTCATCGCCTCGCTTGCCCAACCTCAGCCAGTGAATAAGATGGGCGGGAGGTTACCACTGGCGCGGTAGTAAGCATCATGAATATAGTCATCGCAGGAGCGGGCGCGGTCGGCAGACACCTGGCGGAGGTGCTGGCAGCCTCGGGTTTGAACGTCACGATTATCGAGATGAGCCTGGAGACGCTTCGTGCGCTCGAAAATGAACTGGACATCCGCACCCTGCGCGCCAACTGTGCGCACGCACCCGCGTTGATTCAGGCCGGCGTGCCCAATTGTGACATGTTCGTGGCCGCCACCGACATTGACGAAATCAACCTTCTGTCCGCTTCGGTCGCAAAGAAACTCGGTGCGAAGCGGTGCGTTGCCCGTGTTCATCACCGGGCGTATTTCAGCTCGTCGGCGCTCGATTACGGTCAGCAATTCGGGATCGACAACCTCATCTGCCCCGAACACGCCACCGCCGTTGAAATCGCCCGATCGCTGCGCAATCCCGGCTCGCTCGCAGTCGAGGACTTTGCCCGCGGTCAGATCGTGATGCAGGAGATTGTCGTCGCCGAAAATGCCAAAGCCGTCGGACAACCACTCGCGGAACTAAAGATGCCTCAAGGGGCACGCATCGCCGTTGTCACACGCGATCACAAGTCCTTTATCCCTCTGGCCGGCACGGTTATCAGCAAGGACGACGTCGTTTCGCTCATTGGCGGGCGTGACATATTTGAGACGGCTCGACGCATCTTCCAACCTGAAAAAATCAAACGAAAACACGTCGCCGTGATGGGCGGATCATCGATGGGTGTCTGGCTCTGCCGCGCGCTACGCCATCGACATTTCGCCGTGCGTCTCTTCGTCACGGATCACGACCGTGCGGAGGAATTGGCGGAAAAGCTCGAGCACGTCACGGTCGTACGCGCAGACCCGACCGAACCCGCCGTCTTCACCGACGAGGGAATCGCAGACGCCGATGCGTTCGTTGCGCTGACCGACGACGATGAACACAACATCCTCGCAGCCGCCCAGGCCAAGAGCATGGGTGTCAAATTCGCGGTGGCGGTCACGCAGCGATCGACGTACCTGCACCTGCATCGTCATGTGGGAATCGACCGGGCGTTCAGCCCGCGGCAGGTGGCGGTCAAAAACATTCAGATACTGCTCGATCCCGGATCCGTTCGCGTCCTCGCGTCGATGGTCGAAGCCTCCGCCGATGTTTACGAGGTTCGCGTCGGACCGCGCAGCAAAGCCGTCGGAACGTGTCTGCGCGATCTCAAGCTCCCAGGGCCATCCGTCGTCGGAGCCATTCTTCGAGGTGAAAAGGTGCGCGTTCCAGGTGCGGATGACACGATCGAGGAAAACGATGTCGCGCTCATTATTGGCGGGAAGGGGCTTGAGAAGGAACTGACCAAACTTCTCGCGGGCAAATGATATCGTGAAAACGCTTGTTATCATTCGCAATCTGGGCTTGCTCCTCCTTGTGACCAGCGCATCCATATTGCTCGTGGCTGCGTGGTCATGCATCCAGTGGCTGCTCGGGGACCCGTCAGAAAAAGCTGCCCTGCAAGCACTGATCATGACCGTGGCTGGCGGGGGGCTGGTCGGGATGGGGCTTTGGCTCGTCGGTAAGCGCGCCCGCCACACCGTCGGTCGCCGGGACGCGATTCTTCTCGTCGCCACCAGTTGGTTCGTGGCCGCTGCGTTGTCTGCGTTTCCGTATCGACTCTGGACCGCGTTTGCCGATATCGCACCGACGGACTGCGCGTTCACCAACTATGTCGATTGCTATTTTGAAGCCATGAGCGGGCTGACCACAACCGGCGCAACCGTTCTCACCAACATCGAAGCCCTCCCGCGCAGTCTTCATCTGTGGCGATCGCTTACCCACTGGCTCGGCGGATTGGGCATCGTCGTTTTGTTCGTCGCCGTTCTGCCCATGCTTGGGGTCGGAGGCAAACGACTGTTCCGGGTCGAATCACCAGGACCAACCCCCGAAGGGGTCACGCCTCGTATTCAGGAAACCGCCCGTGTTCTCTGGCTCATCTATCTCAGCTTGACGGTCATCGAAATCCTCGTGCTTCGCATCGTCGGATTGACATGGTTCGATTCCGTCTGCCACACGTTCGCCACACTCGCCACCGGCGGGTTCAGCACGCTCAATTCCAGTGTGGCAGGTTACCAATCGGTCGCGGTCGATACCGTCATCATCATTTTCATGGTCGCCGCCGGTGTGAACTTCGGGCTGTATTTTCAAATTATCAAGGGTCGTTGGCGATCGGTGGCCGGCGATCGCGAGTTGCGTTGCTATCTTGGCTTTCTCGCCATCGGGTCCGCGCTCGTCGTTTTTTCAATTCTGAATCGCGAACTCGTCACGACCGACGGAACCACCATCGCCAACGCCGACCTCGGTGACGCGGTCCGATACGGCGTGTTTCAGGTGGTAGGCGTCCAGACAACCACCGGTTTCTGCACCGCTGATTTCGATCTCTGGCCTTTCCTGCCCAAATTCGCCATGCTCCTGCTCATGTTCGTCGGGGGGTCCGCCGGCTCGACCGGTGGCGGCATCAAGGTCATTCGATTCATGATGGCCTTCAAAATCCTCTGGGCGGAACTCGAACGCGTTTTTCATCCCAACGTCGTCAGACCTGTCAAAATCGGCAACGCCGTCATCGACACCGAAATGAAACTCGCAACGATGGTCTACTTCGTCGGAATAGCCGTGCTCACGTTGCTCGGGATGGTCGCGCTCATGCTGTTCGAATCCGGCAAGGGCATCGACAGCATCACCGCCCTGACCGCCTCAATCGCAACGCTGAACAACATCGGACCAGGATTGGCCAGGGTTGGCGCGACCTGCAACTTCGGATGGTTCACCAGCAGCAGCAAATGCGTCATGATTCTTCTGATGGCGCTGGGCAGACTCGAGGTCATGACCATCGCCGTCCTCTTCTTCCCAAGATTCTGGCGAGGCGATTGATTCCAGCGATGCAAGGGTCAATGGCACCTCGCCGAAATCGCCATGGACCCGAAGGAAACTGACGAATCGTGCCTTGAACGGGCACGGGTAAGGTTGCATTCCGACAGGGCGACCGGGTTTTCAATCTCCCATTGGTTGACGTTGAAAAATGGTGTGGCGTGGGTTGGTTGGATTCGCGGGGTCGATGGTGTCGGAAGGTGCGGGCACCTGCTCTACCGTGGGAAGACGAATCGGCTATGCTTGGGGGATGAACCGGGACGAGATTTGTTCTGATTTTCTGGATGCGTTGACGTTTGAACCTTATCCGTTTCAGGAGGATGCGCTTCTTGCGTGGTTTGAGGAGGAGGGTGGGGTTTTGGTGACGGCTCCCACGGGGATGGGCAAGACGTTGGTGGCTGAGGCGGCGATTTTTGAAGCGCTCAAATCCGGGCAGCGGCTTTATTACACGTCGCCTTTGATTGCGTTGACGGATCAGAAGTTTCGCGAGTTTCAGGACTCGGCTGAGCGGTGGGGGTTTGCGCGGGATTCGGTGGGTTTGATCACGGGGAATCGTCGCGTGAATCCGGAAGCGCCGGTGAAGGTGGTGGTGGCGGAGATATTGTTGAATCATCTGTTGACTGGTGAGGAGATGATGCACGATGTTTCCGGGGTGGTGATGGATGAGTTTCATTATTTCAATGATCGCGAGCGGGGGATTGTCTGGGAGTTGTCGTTGGTGCTGTTGCCGGAGTCGGTGCGGTTGATGTTGCTGTCGGCGACGGTGGGGAATTCCGTTGAGTTTGTGCATTGGCTGAAGAAGCAGCATGGGCGGAGGGTTCGGTTGATCAAGACGGATCAGCGGCGGGTGCCCTTGGCGTATGAATGGGAGGAGGGCAAACTGCTGACGGAGCTGTTGCCCGGGATGGTTGCGTCGGATGATGCGGAGAATCGCTCGCCTGCGTTGGTGTTTTGTTTCAATCGGGACGAGTGTTGGGAGGTGGCAGAGCGGTTGAAGGGGTTGTCGCTGATTGGGAGTGACAAGCGGGCTGATATTGAAGCGTATTTAGCGGATCGGGACTTGACTGATGGGGTTGGGCCGAAGCTGAGGCAGATGTTGATACGTGGGGTCGGGGTGCATCATGCGGGGGTGTTGCCGAAGCACAAGGAGGTGATCGAGGAATTGTTCCTGCGGAAGTTGATTCCTTTTGTGATTTGTACGGAGACGTTGGCGGCGGGGATCAATCTGCCGGCGAGATCGGTGGTGTTGAGCACGCTGATGACGGGCAAGCCTCGGGAGAAGAAGCTGATCCCGCCTTCCTCGGCCCATCAGATGTTCGGACGGGCGGGCAGGCCTCAATTTGATTCGCAGGGGTATGTTTATGTGATTGCGCATGATGATGATGTGAAAATCAATAAATGGAAGAAGAAATATGAGAAGATTGATCCAAACTCGAAGGATCCTGGGATCATGCGGGCGCGGAAGGATCTGGAGCGTAAGAAACCTTCACGGCGGAAGAATGTGCAGTATTGGGTGGAGGGGCATTTCAGGCAGTTGATTGAGGCGGGGCCTGCGAAACTGGCGAGTCGGTCGATGATTCCCTATTCCGTGCTGATTTATTTGTTGACGAAATATGGAGCATTGCATGAGGTTCGGGATTTCTTGTCGAAGCGGTTTAATACACCTGAGTGGATTCAGAAGTTTCAGAATCAACTCGATCATATGATTGGTAATTTGCAGGCATTTGGGTATTTGAAGCGTGGGGAGGATGCGGATCAGGTAACGCTTGAGGGGAACATCGAGGCGTTGTTGACGTTTCGGAGTGTGGATCCGTTGTTCGGGGCGTTTTGTCGCGAGCAGTTGGTATTCAGTGATATGGCGGAGAAATTGCAGGTATTGGAGGCAATGATGCCATTGCCGGGGTCGATGATGCGGGGGAACTGGTTGCCGGATGATCGGGAGATTGGTCCACTGGAGATGGAGGTGGTCAGGCCTGAGCTGTTGAAGCGGGGTTTGATCGTTGTGGATGGTGAGACGGGGGGGATCAAATCGACGTGGGATGATCCTGAATTTGAGGACTATCTGGAGGATGAAAAGCCGAAACGCCCGCCGTCGCTGCCGGAGATGCTGGAGGCGTGGTTTGATGATCGGTTGGCGAGTCCGGAGGATGTGTGGGTTCAGCCCAAGTGGTTGGCGGGTGGGATGTTTGATGGTGGGGACGAATTTTTCAAGTATGTGAAGGCGCGGACGCTGGTGAAGAATGAGGGGCTGGTGTTGCGTCATTTGTTGCGGTTGATCATTTTGGCAGAGGAGTTTCATTTGTTGTCATCGGGTGATCCGGAGTATGCGGAGATTGGTCAGCGGTTGACGAAAATCTGTCAGCAGGTTGATGGGAGTTATACGGATCGGTTCTTGTCGTCGCAGCATGAGGCGCGGGATGCGGCTTCGCGGATGGCGGGTTGATATTGACCGGGTGATGCGTGGGTGTGAACATGGTTTGCGATGATTGAAACGCTTTCGGGACAGGTGGCAGAGGTCGGCGACGGGTTTGTCGTGTTGGATCGCGAGGGGATCGGGTTTCGTGTGGCGATACCGGCCTATTGTCTGGGCGAATTGGCGAGTCGGAACGGGCAGGGGGTGATGTTGCACACGTTGCTATTTATTGACGGGCAGCAGAACGGGCAGATGGAGCCTCATCTGGTGGGGTTTACGAATTCGGCGGACAAGGTGTTTTTTCGGCGGTTCATTTCGGTGAAGGGGATTGGTTGGAAGAAGGCGCTCAAGGCGTTGGCGTTTCCGGCGGGGCAGGTGGCGTCCTGGATTGAGCATGGTGATGCGACGTCGTTGAAGCAGTTGCCGGGGATTGGATCGCGGGCGGCGGACCTGATCATCGCGCAGTTGAAGGGGAAGATGGATGACCTGGCGCTCGCGGCTGGTGCGACACGGGGGAACGCGATGGTGGGTGCGACGGGTCATGTGTTCAGCGAGGGGCAGCGGGATGCGCTTGAGATTATGGTGGCGTTGGGGGATTCGCGGGTGGATGCGGAGGGGTGGGTCCTGACTGTGATGGAACGGGAATCGGGGGAGTCGCCGACGTCGGCGGAGGATTGGATTCGGGCGGCGTACGCGATTCGGTCGGGGGTTGTGTGAGTGGGTCCCTACCGCGACCTCGCAGCCAATCCCCGATGGCGACGTGTATCCTTACCCGAAGATAGGCGCACGTCCCCGTTTTTTTGTTAGACTGTCGTGCTATGGCACGGGAGCGGATTATTTCGGCGCAGTCGGCGGGGGTGGTTGAGGACGTTTTCAGCAACGTGCTGCGTCCGCAGCGGCTGGCGGAGATGATCGGTCAGCGGACGGTGATCGACAAGCTGTCGATCGCGATTGAGGCGGCGACGAAGCGACGTGAGCCGATGGAGCACATCCTGCTTGACGGTCCTCCGGGGTTGGGCAAGACGACGTTGGCGCATGTGATCGGTAACGAGATGGGTGCGGGGAACGTCCGGGTGACGTCGGGGCCTGCGTTGGCCAGGCAGGCGGAGCTTTTGACGTTGCTGACGCAGATGGAATCGGGGGATGTGATCTTCATTGACGAGATTCATCGGTTGCCGAGGCCTGTGGAGGAGTTTCTCTATCCGGCGATGGAGGATTTTCGCGTGGATTTCACGATTGAGGGTGGTCTTGGTGGTCGGGTGGTGAATTTTGCGTTGAAGCCTTTCACGTTGATTGGGGCGACGACGCGTGCGGGAATGTTGTCTGCAGCCATGCGGGACCGATTCGGTCATCAATATCATCTTGAGTTTTATTCGACCGATGAGCTGACGCGAATTGTTGAGCGGTCGGCGAGCAAGCTTGATATTCCGGGGGATGTTGATGCGCTGTCCCGGGTTGCGGGTCGGTCGCGGGGGACTCCCCGGGTGGCGAATCGGTTGCTGAAGCGGGTTCGGGATTATGCGCAGGTTCGTGCGGATGGTCGGTTGACGGCTGAGGTGGTCGAGCGTGCGCTGGATATTCAGCAGGTTGATTCGTTGGGGCTGGATGAACTGGATCGGGCGTTTTTGCGGGCGTTGATCGAGGTCTATTCGGGTGGTCCTGCGGGGATTGAGGCGATTGCGGCGACGATGGGTCAGGAGCGGGATACACTGGAGGACGTGGTCGAGCCTTATCTGTTGCAGATCGGGCTGTTGATCCGCACGCGTCAGGGTCGGCAGGCGACGCGGGCGGGGTATGAACATTTAGGGATGGTTGCGCCGCCAACACCACAGGCGGACTTGTTTTAGGCAGGACTCTGTAATCCAGCCTGCTCTTGAGCGCGGTGTTCGACTGGTACGAAACATCCTGTGGCTCTTCCGGCAGGAGTGGCGATATTCGCGTCCTGCGTCAATCATTTCCATCAACGGTTAAGCGGAGCAGCGATGGGCACTGACTGATTTCGCAACATCAAATGGAACAAATCGGTCGAACGCGCATTCGACGCAAAACCGGGCCGTGCGCGGCAGAAGGATCAATATCTGAGCATACAAGCCTACATGCCGACTCGCGGCATCTACCGATGCCCCGGAAGTCGGCACACGCGGGAGACCCGATACCGATGTTTCGCGAACGTCAGATACCCCCGATCAAACACCCACCGAAACCCCGGACAAACCGCCAACAAGTAAACCGGAGTCGCCCACCATATCCGCCGCGTGATATATCGATAAACATTTGCCCCACGCACCTGCCCTCCGTCAGCCAACAGCAACCGCAGGTCCGTCAATAATTCATCCTCCGACAGCCCCAGACGCTCGCGCACGAACTCGCTCTGTAGCAACGCAACGTCGAACCCCCGCCTGGCCAGGGTGTTTTTCCAGAACGGCACCCATCGGCTGCAAAACCCGCAGGACCCGTCATACAAAACCCAGCCACGAACATCCCGGGGTTCAACCGATGACGACATCAATCAATCCTCACGCAATCCTCACACCATGCGAAACCGTGACAGCCGACCCGTCTGCCAGAAACGCCGACGTCGGTTCACCATCCATCGCCCCAACAAACCGATCACCATACAAATGCGCCACATCGCAATCCAACCGCGCTGACAATGCTTCACAAACCCGCCAGGGCGGGTGTGCCACCCGATACTCAACCGTCCCGCCATCACGCTGCCTCGCATAACCCCAATAATGCTCCGCAATAAACTGCGATTCACTACCATCCACCAACTTCAAAGGCCGGTTATCGATTATAAGCTCCACCTTTCCCGCCGACCCATCAAATTGCCAATTATACAAGACAGCCCGAACAACCCCATCCGCGGTCCGTTCAATCCGATGCCCCATCGGACAAGCCGAGTAATTCTCGTTGAACAACTTTCTCGCCACAAACGCAACCATGAATTTCGGCACAAGCTCCCGTACGAAAACAACACCTCGCCGCCAACCATCGCCCGTTTTGCGTCGCACATAAAACCGCAGATTGACCTCCTCAAACGCCCCATGAAAAGGAACGGGTACGCCCATGATTCGAGCCTTGAGAAACAGGAACCCAACCACACTCAAATACGCCTCCCCGTCCCACAAATCCAGTTCCGTCCCCTGCGGCACCAGCGGCCCCACCACGTCGCGATCCACGCGCCAGTTCAGCATCGCCAAATCCCGCCATTCCGCACTCAGAAAAACACCCTTTTCCATCGCATCGCCCATGACCGAGTCCTATGCGACGTTCGCAAAATCTGCAGCAGGAATTTTCAGGTGATGCATTTGGACCTCACGGATCGATACAGAAACAGGGAGATTGTGCGCCCGCACACCACGGACGGCACAACAGAGCCAACCGGGAGCAACTGATGCTGTACGCCGCGCTGACATTCTGGCTGCTCGTCGTCATTTTCGTCGCATGGGGCATCCAACGCCTCTGGTCCGGAATGGTCGAACCACGCGTTTTCAACGCCCTCCTGCTGCCCGGAACCCTCGTTGCCCAAACCGGACACGTCATAGGCTGCCTCATCACCGGCGCCACCGTCAACAACACGACGCTTTTCACCAACGGACGAGGCGATCCCGAAACCACACCCAACGCAAAACCCCGGATTCCAATCGTCGGCCCGATCGTCATAGGCCTCCTGCCACTCGTTGCCTGCACGATCGCAGTATACCTCGTCGCTGGAACCTGGGGCGACCGTATTTTGTCCGCCATGTCCGGGGATCAAGTCGCCACCGCCCTGCCATTGTCATTTTCCGCATTTTGGCAACTGCTGCGCGATCAGGTCTCGATCGTCGAACGACTCGTGAACGCCGTCCTGTCCTCCCTGCCCGGAAACTGGAAAATCTGGGCTTTTCTGTACCTCCTCGTCTGCCTGACCGTGCGGATGGCTCCGTTTCCCGGGACGCAGCGTGGGTCGATGAGCGCCATTCTGCTGATTGGCATGATTTTCGCCCTTGGCGGCTTCATGACAGCCACCTCCGCCCATCTCATCGCCGCAGGATGGGGTGTTCTGACCCTCACCGTCGCAACCCTCCTGCTCCTGCTGCTGATCAGCCTGATCGTCCGCGGCGGCGTGGAACTGGGAAAACTGCTCCGAAATCAGGGCTGACATTCTTCTCAAAAAATACCCTTGACAACTGCCCGGAATTCGCGAAATTTCGTCGCGCGAAGCGGGGATGCCATTCCACGAGACGCTCGCAATATTGGCAAACAGAAAGGAGACCGGAATGTTCGACGCAACCCAACAGGCCAACACCGTGACCGAAAAATTCGACACCCTGACCGCCGATCCGAATGATGTTGGCATCAGTCAGGATGAATTTGCAATCGACAACAACGACGACGATTGGGACGAACAGGACGACGAATTCCTCGCGACCGAAATGATGGCTGACCCCGACGACGACGATGACGATGACGATGATGACGACGATGACGACGATGATTTTGATGACGACGACGAGGATTTCGACGACGACTAACCCACCGAAACCAAACGCTTGTTGTACAACCGTCGTTCTTTGCTATCCTTTTACGCAGGAGTCGAAACTAGACGCCAACCAGACCGGCGAGCCGTCATTAATCGATCAAGGGGCCTGCTCATGCGCAAGAAGACCACCCGTTCCATTCCAGGCACCATCCTCACCCTGATCCTCGTCCTGCCAATCACCGGCTGTCCCGCTGTCACACCGGACAACCCCGCCCCCCTCACCGTCAGTATCTTCTGCCCATCGGCTGACCAGACCACGGGACAATCCATCACCATCACCGCCACCACAAACCGAACTTCCGCCACCACGTCCTTTGACACCGTTGGCGACGTCACCACCTCAAACGAAGACAACACCCTCACTGTCACCGCGCAGTCCGCCGGCGACGTCACGATCACCGTCACCGCTCGTCAGGGCGACGAATCTGCCACCGACTCCTGCACCATCACCTACAGGGACAACGATCAACCCGTCCCCCTCGCCATCGACATCGCGTGCCCCGTTGGGATCACCACCATTGACGAAACGGCTCAAATCTCCGCCTCCACAAACGACCCCGTCGCCATCATCACCTTCGAATCCACCGACGGCGAACTCAACGACAACCAGGACGCAACAGCTTCGCTCACCAGTGCGCAACCCGCCCCAATCACCGTCACCGCCACCGCAACGCTTGACGACCAGTCAGCCACCGCCTCCTGCACGATCAACTTTGAACTACCCACCAACACCCGCGAACCTGTCCCCGCCTCCTCTGTCGTCCGCCCACCCTTCGCCAGCTCTTGCGCCCAATCCGTCGTCAACTGCACAACATCGTTCCCCGTCGCCATCATCGAAATCGCACCGGACCAAACCCAGACCGTTACGGAAACCGACGAGGGCTTCATCCTCGAAGGCTCGTCCAACAGCGGGGCTGAAACCGTCAACCTCGTCGGTGCCAACTCACGATTCGGAAACACGGCCACCGAACTCTTCCACAACTGGTCCGTCGATGCGACCGACGACAACCCCTGCTCTCTCGCACCGGGCATTGAATTCGCTGCGGACGCCAACGTCTCGGTCCTGCTCGCCACAGGGACTCATTACATCCGTCTTACCGTCCGAAACGACCTCGTCAGCGCGGAAGAAGCCTCCGGGCTGCCGGCCTGCGGTGTCGTTCCCGAAGACTTCAAATCCGACTTCAGGGAGGTCGCCATCGAGGTCCGCGACGCGCCGGCCAACAACGAAAACCCCACGCCCCAATAACACGATCACCCGGACAGAAATTGTCACCCGATCATGGACGGCAGAATGCAAACCAGAACCAACCCAACCCCACAAACCCGATTCCGTCCCCACGCGTCACTCTGCATGTTCCTGTTACTGTCTGCCACCGCAGGCACGTTCGCACAGGAAACAATCACCCCATCCACGAATCCCGACGCACCGATCACCGAAACACAACAAACCGTCCGGTCCGCCCTCGAACACGCAGCCAACCAAATCGCCAACCGCCAACATGCGGCTGCTCTCGAATCCCTCAAACCCGTCGAATCCCTCGAGCCCGACAATCCCTGGCTCCACTATTTCAAGGGAACCGCTCATCTGGGACTCGAAAACTGGTACCCTGCGATGGACAGCTACGACACCGCCACCGATCTCCTGCTCTCCTACGGACAACCCGAACCGCAGCTTTACGAAACCATCAAACGCTACCGCACCCAGGCACGCCGAAACGTTTTTAGTCTGTCACTCACCACCGGCATCGCCTGGGACTCGAACGTCTCCTACGTCGGCGACTCAGGTTCACAAGCCAACCTCATCTCCGGACAGGGGGACGCTGTCTTCTCCACCCGCTTCAATATTGCCTACGCCCCCATCGCCAACGAAACCGAATCGCTCACTTTTGTCGCCCGAACCCACAACACCTGGCACGCCGACGTCGATCAGTTCGATGAACAGGACTACGGCTTCACCACCAACTACACGCGAAATCTCACCGACCAATGGTCTGCCTCCCTGCGATACGACTACGACATCGTCTATCTCGGACGACAACCCTTTGTCTCCTCACATGCTCTCTCCCCATCGCTGCGATATGGCTGGACCCCCACAGACGCCCGCCTCCAACCCACGAGAACCGACTTCTACTACCGCATCGAAGCGCACGACTACCTCTTCCGAACCGCGACCGAATTCGACCGCGATGGTTTCGAGAACAGCCTGGGCCTGTCCCAATCCTTTCTCTGGCAACCCAACCCTGAAAACCCGTGGGCGATGACCATCGATACCGGGTACGCCTTTGAATTCGTCGCCACCGAGGGTCGCGAGTTCGACCAGCTCCGACATAATTTCTACCTTGGATTCGGAATCCCCCTGACCAGTCCCCTGCTGCCTCAAAACGATTTGCAATTGCAGATCAACACCAACGTCGAGGTCGGCCAATACCGCGAAGCAAGCCTGATCGACCGCGACAACGACGAACGTCACGACGTCATCACCACCATCGAAGCCATCTTCAGCCAAAACCTCGTTCGCCATCCCACCCGTGGCGACCTCACCATGCACGCCATCGTCGGCTACTCGACGGCGGCGTCCAACATCACCCGCCGGGACCGCTCCGAACCTTTCACCTACGAAAAATGGATCACCGGTGTGCAATTCGAGTGGAACTGGTAGCAGTCGCCCTGGTTCACGACATGGTTTTGTCGAAAAACTTTCTCGCGTAATTCTGTCATACGCAACCTTCCGGCCGCCTGGGCGTTGCACAGGTCAGTCAGGTTTCGACGCGATCGCCCGCCCCGCACCAGCCGGACAAATCAGGAGGGTAGCGACATCCGCAGCAACGCACTCTCAAAAATCAACATCACCACACCCCCGACTGCCACAAACGCACCCAGAACCGCCCGCAGGCTCACACGTTCCTTGTGCAAATACCGCACGAACGGCAACACAAACACCGGCGACAACGAACACAACGTCTGCGCAACCCCCAACGGTGCCCGGTCCGCCGCAACCAGCGACATCCAAACCCCCAGATAGGGACCAACAACCGCGCCCCCCGTCGCCAGAAGATAACCCGCCGCGGGTGATCCCGTCCGATTGGGCAGCACCCCCGCACGTCGCCGTCCACGCTCGCGATACCAGTACACCCCCAGCACAGGCCCCATCCCAATCAACGCAAACACCATCCGCACAAACGTCGCCGCCTGCGGATCCATCGTCACTGCAACATCCGCCATCCCATGCCCCATCCCCTGTTTGCTCAACAGCAAACCGCCCGCCTGACACGCCGACGCGATCAACGCCAACAATATCCCCCGTACATACAACGGCGATCTGGGCTTCAGCACCGAAACAGGCTTCTCCAACACCACCCAACCGATGCCACCCAACGTCACGGTGATCCCCGCCACCGAAATCCAGGACAGCTTCTCACCCAATACCAACCAACCAAAAACCGCCGCAAACAACGGCGACGTCGTCATGAGCAGCGTCGACAACCGCGGACCCAAATCCACGAACGCCGTAAACAATGCCTGATCACCGATCGTCAGTCCCACCAAACCCGAAGCAGCAAGGAACAACACTTGCTCACCAGTCGCGTCAGGCCACCACATCCCGAACATCAACCGATGCGTTACCCCGCAGAAGACGACGGCTAACACCAGCCGGAACGCATTGACCGTCGTTGCCCCAATCCGCCGACCCGCCGCCGAAAAAAACAACGACGTCCCCGTCCATCCCAGGGACGTACCGATTCCCGCCGCCTGACCGGCGTACGCTGACCAGTCAATCGCGATCGCTGCCAACATCGTCAACATGCAGGAACCCCAAAACATGCACTAAGGCGTTGACATGATCCCAGGCTGCGGAGCCGCTTCCGCCACAGCACGCAGAAACCGCGAAATGTTCTTCGGACGAATCATCGCCTTCGCCTGCAACGTCTTGATGTCCTCCTCCACCAGTTTGTTGAACTGTTCGTCGCGAAAACGACTGATTAACTGTGGCTGAAGACTCTCAAAAGTAGGCGCCCCCCCCTGATCAACACCCACAGCCATCACCAGAAAATACGCCCCATCCGTCTCAATAATATCACTCACCTCGTCCACGCGCTCCAGCGCGAACAACACCTCAACGGCAGGTTCGTACCGCTCCCGCAGGCTCCCCTCCGTCACCCAACCCCACTCGCCCCCCAACGACGCATTCAAACCCGTCGAACATCGCTTCGCGACGGCCGAAAAATCCTCCCCATCCGACAACGCCCGCCTCGCCTCTTCAATTTTCGCCCGTGCAGCCTCGCGAGCCTCCGGCGACGGCGAATCAATCGCGACCTCAATCAACAGCATGTTCCGACGTGCGGGCTTGTCCAGCTCTTCCCGCTCCCGATCATACAATTCCCAAAGCTCGTCACGCGTCGGATCCACAACCCTGGGCCTAACATTTATCTGCAGATAACGAATGATCATGATCTCACGACGCATTAACGAACGAGCATCCTCCATCGTCATGTCCAGATCCGACAACATCTTCTCAAACCGGGTTTGGCGGCCACCAAATTCCTTGTTGATCCGCTCCCGAATCCGGTCGTCCACAACACCGTCCAGAAACGTTGACTCCTGATCCGTCAGGTGCTCGACGGCTTTTTGATGCACCAATGCCTCCCTCGCCAACTGACGAACACGAACATCGATCGCCTGCTGAAGGTAGGCCATGTAACTCTCGCGCGGCATCTTCCTGGAACGCTCCATCAGGTCCGGCATGACCGGTGCCAAAACTTCGCTCGTCGTGATACGTTCACCGTTGACCATCAATACCGGCACAGGCTCAACCGACTCCGGATCACCAAAATCATAGGAAACCGTCTCCGCAGGCTTCTCCGGACGCATGTTCGCCCGCTGCTCCAGCCGCTCGCGCTTCGCGTTCGTTTTCTGCCCGAGACTGGTGCAACCACCGATCGCAAACAGGCCAATCGCCAATATCCCAAAAGTACAACCGCGCATCCGAAACCCACCAATCATCATCAATTCAGTGTAGCGTCACCCCTGGTGGGTGACGAGAAGGCAAATCAACCCAGGGCAGATTCACCACATCGTCAGGCAAGACCTGCCCCCGCACCGCGATTCCGCGAGCACCGCAAAACCGCAACGAATCCGAGCATAACCACACAAACCCCATCCTCCAAACCAATTCATCCCCACACTTCCAACCACCCCCACATCCTCGTATCATCCCCCCAATGCCTATGCTCCAATATAAAACCGCCGGTGAATCGCACGGTCAACGCCTGATCGCTCTCGTCGAGGGCATGCCAA
Source organism: Phycisphaerae bacterium (assembly GCA_029260165.1). Taxonomy (GTDB): domain Bacteria; phylum Planctomycetota; class Phycisphaerae; order UBA1845; family UBA1845; genus OFTM371. The sequence continues at coordinate 109,850 of JAJDDT010000042.1, forward strand.
ATGGACTCTCGCTCGACCTCGACATGATCAATCGCGAAATGCACCGCAGACAGGGCGGCTACGGTCGCGGCGGAAGGATGGCCATCGAAAAAGACAGCGTCAACATCCTCTCCGGCATCCGAAACAACACCACCATAGGATCACCCATCGCCATCGAAATCGCAAACAAGGACTGGCGCATCGACTCCGCCCCCGTCATCAAACGTCCCCGGCCCGGACACGCCGACCTCGCCGGCAGCCTCAAATACCTCACCGACGATTGCCGGGAAACCCTCGAACGAGCCAGCGCTCGGGAGACCGCCGCCCGCGTCGCAGCGGGCGCTCTCGCCAGATGCCTGCTCCACGCCTTCGATATCAAGGTCGTCGGTTTCGTCCGCACCATCCTCGACGTCGACGCCAAGATCGACCCAACCTGGACCCCCGACGAACTCGTCACCCGTCGCGATGCGAACCAGGCCTACTGCCCGGACCAGACCGCCGCCGACCAGATGATCGCAGCCATCAAACAGGCCAAGCGCGACAAGGACACCCTTGGCGGCATCGTCGAGGTTCAGGTTCACAACCAACCACCGGGTCTGGGCACCTGCGTCCAATGGTCCGACAAGCTCGACGGAAAACTCATGCAGGCGGTCGGCGCCATTCAGGCGTTCAAGGGCGTTGAAATCGGCATGGGGTTCGACGTCGCGAGAAACCGCGGCAGCGACGTCCACGACGAAATAAGCTACGACCCCGCCAAACGCGACACTCCATCTCTCGGGTTCACCCGATTACGCAACAACGCAGGCGGTATCGAAGGCGGCATGACCAACGGACAACCCATCGTCATCCGCGGAGCCATGAAACCCATCAGCACCCTCATGAAAGGAATGGCCAGCGTCAACCTCGACACCAAACAACCCGAACGCAGCGACTACGAACGCAGCGACGTCTGTAGCGTACCCGCCGCGAGCGTCGTCGCGGAGAACGTCGTCGCTTTTGAAATCGCCGCAGCCTTCCTCGACAAATTCGCCGGCGACACCATGATCGAAATCCGAAACAGCTACGATCATTACCTCACCGCTGCCCGCGCCATAGGCCAATCCCCGTAGATCAGCCAACGCATCCCCATGACCCGCCGCAAGACAATCACCATCTTATCGCTCGTCGTTCTCGCCACAGCGCTTGTCGCCATTCGCCTCTACCCGACAACCACCTACTACCGCCACCGTCTCGAACAAAAACTCTCCACACAACTCGACATGCGCGTCACCATCGAACGCATCCAACAAAAATCCAAAACACGCATCCTCCACAACGTTACTGCCATCGCACGCCAACGAGACGTCGAAATCTTCCGCTGCGAGCGAGCCGAATGGAGGCGACTCGCCAATCGACCCCAAACACTCCGATCACTCAAACTTGTCAACGGACGCATCCTTGTTGGCGAAACCCAATGGCAGCGCGACGACTACCAACAGATCCTCCAGAGCAGCCTCGGACACGACTTCGCCGAAATGGGCATCACCGATATCGACCTCGAAAACATCGATCTCGAGTGGCGACACCCGCAATTCACCTTCTCCGCGCGTCACACCACAGGACACATCGACTTCGACGACGACAACACAGCGCACGCCATTCTCACCGCTCCCAGCCTCAACGGCTCAAACGTCTCCGACCCCATCCGCATCACGACCCAATTCACCACCGAACCAACCGTCCGCTTCCAGCACGTCACCCTCGACATCGCCCGACTACCCCTTGCCGCACTCGGCATCGAACCGTTCGTCGGCGGCCCCGTCACCACAGGTTCATTTCGAGGGACCGTCGTCTACCGACAAGCCGACCATATGTCCGTCAAAATCAACGGCAACATCGAAAACGCACAGCTCGATGAACTCACCCGAACCCTCCCCCACGGACCCTACAAGGGACAGGTCGATCTCACCGTCGATCTCGCCGAAATCCGAAACAGGAAACTCGCCACGTTGCGACTTGCCGCAAACATCAACGACCTTCATCTGAAACAAATCACCAAAACCCTGAACCTTCCCGACATCGACGGCACCATCGACCTCCGCGTCCACAACGCCGTCTTCCACGACAACCAACTCACCCACCTCAGCGCCACAGGACAAGCCGATCGCGTCCCCCTGGATGCGATCACTGCTCTTCTCGGAAAGGGGACCATCACCGGATCGCTCGGCATCACCGTCAACGCTTTCCAATGCGTCGGCGTCGAAATCGCAGCCGCGAACATCGCCCTCACGGCCATCCCACCCGCCGACGCACCGGGCACCATCGACCGCGACGTTCTCAGGCACCTCTCCGAACTCGCCCTGGGTTTTGACGCCACCACCGTCATCCCAGCCGCCATCGAAAAAATCGAATACACCCAACTTGGTGTCGAACTCGATCTCATCGGCGACCGCCTCCGCGTCCGGGGTACCCATGGCCCGAACGGCAACCGTATTCTCACCATCAATTTGTTGGGTACCAAAATCCCCGTCGTCTCCGCCCCCGATGAGACCTACAATATCCACGATCTGCTGGAACAAATCCGCCAAAAAATCGCCGAAACCAACCGTCAAAAGATCAAACAATGGTGGCAGGAACGAACCAGGCCCGACGCCGATTGATCCCCCAATTCTACCACATCACCCCGTACCATTCTCTGCAGCGTCACCCGTTCCATGACGCCGGGGCCGCCGGATGTTTTGGGGTCGATTGGTTCAACCGTCTATCCGAACTGCCGTGACGGGCATTCAAAACGACACACCATCGAACCAGTCAGATGTCCACCCCCGCCACGTCGCGCCGCCACAACTTCCCGACCGCACCAAACACCCCACGCAACCACCGACCCACCAACGCACACCACGTCCAACCAACATGACGTCCACCATACGACGCCGCCAAATGCGCCGCATCGGGTAATATCACCGCCCGCAGATAACCAAACCTGAAACCCAGCCCCGGCGTACACAGCATATCCACAACCGTTCGACGCACCGGATGGGCTGCGTCCTCCGGCGATTGTCGCACCGCCAACCGATCCCGCCACGACACGCGCTCGTCCGCCAACCTCCGCCGCACGTCGTCAGGAATCACGCAGCCAACCTGCGACTCGACCCATTCAATTCCGACTCGTGCCGCATAGATCAATCGCCACACCCGCAACCGCTCAACGAACATCGACCAATCAATCTGATCCCCAAACCAATCCACAAACCGACGCACATCCATCGCCCAAATCAATCGTCCACCACCATGAAACGACGCATGACACAACAGATGAATCAACATGTTTGTCGCCGACGGCACGCACATTACGGTGCCACCCATTGGGACGCCAACCACATCCCCCATCAACGCCCCGTCAGGCACCGTTCGCGCATAACGCAACGGCCGCCACGGTCGCACATGCACATCCAACCGAACCCCGTTGGACCCGCCGCCCACATAATCCCGCTCATAATGAAACCGTGGGAAAAAATCCGCCCGCAACAAATTACGCCCAGGCTCATACCCCAACCGCCGCAACAACCCATCCGCCCGATCCGCATCGGCCGGACGAATCAACAAATCCACGTCCGTCATCGGACGCAACGACAAATCGTCATACAACACCCCCAACAGCGCCGCCCCCTTCAACACCACCAGCCCCACGTCCGCCTCCGCAAACGCCGTCACAATCCGCTCCAGCCGCGTCAACCGATGACGATTCAACCCCGCCGTCTGATCAGCCGTCGCAACCAACTCCCGCTGCACCTCATCAGGCAACGCAATCCCACGCTCCCGAACCGCCTCCCAAACCAACCCAGCCACACCCTCAACCTGTGCACACGACACCAACCGACCCCATCCGCGACCATCGTCCACCGCAGGCCAATCCCCGTCCCCGAGCAATAGCCGTCCCAGTCGCGTCACCAGTGACGCATCAGCAGCCAACACCGTTTTTGAAGAATTCGATCTCATGACATGACAGCCGACCGCACCAGATCGACCGTTTCATCCAACTCACCCGCCGCCAACTCATACACCCGCGCATCACGAACAACATCCGCCATGATCCGCACGCCGGCCGACCGAAATTTCGCAAAATTGAACGACACCTCATTCAACCGCAGCACTGCTTCCGCCCGCGAAATCTCCGTCAACCGCGCCCGCTGACCTTCCGCATATTTGGGGAATATCACAAATCGAACCGGACATCGCCCACCGATCCGGTCCCCGTTCAGCTCGAAAGGCTTCACAAACGTCACCCGTCCCTTTTGCCCCTTCTGATAGTCTCGCCGGCGCGACGTTTGCAATCCCATCGCGTCGATTACCGGAAATGAACCCTCCTTCAAACACAACGCCTTCGGATACGCCCGCAGTTTTAGATCATCCGGATCAATCAACGCAAACTCGTCCGACAGATACCGCCAACCGCTCCGCACCAAACCAGCCGTCAGCGTCGTCTTCCCACTGCCCGGACTCGCCGGCAGAATCACACCCTGACCATCCACCTCCACCACGCCCGCGTGAATCTGATAAAACCGCGGGTGATACAACATGATGTGCCAGTTGATCGCCCACTCGATGTGCGGCAGCAGCGACGGATTGTTCCAAACCGTGAATCGATGCTCCCCGTCCGCCCAAACCTCATAACGACGTCGCTTCATTCGCCCCAATCGCGTCGGCTTGACCTCAACGAGGATGGCATCACGCGTCGGTTCTGACATCCGACAGTGCTCGTACAATTCGCAAAAATCCCGCATCGCCGGACGATATGGACACTTCAGCGACACCGCGATCACACCAATTTGAAAATGAGCGATCTCGCCTCCCCCATCCCCGAAAAAATCGCGATCAGACCATTCCGCCACACACGCCAACTGACCCGACTGTCCGCCCAACCTCGTCACGCCGACTCGCTTTCGCCAACACGTTCAACCAAACCCGATTCCCACATCGCCTTGATCGCCGTGGGCACATCACGTCTCGCCACGTCCACGGGTACGTCAAACCGCCCAACCATTCGCGTGACAATCTCATCAACACCCGTCACGCCGTCGCAGCCACACCAGACGAAATACGCCGACCGATTCAAACGACACGTCGTGTTAAACACCAGATCGTAAAGCACCGCTTCGCCATCGATTTCGTGCACATCAACATCATGGCGACGTACGAAGCGATTCAATGCACCCACCGAATCACCAGACGGATTGTCCACGTTTGCGATCATGACGTGGCACTCACCCCACTGGCTGCCAACGCTTCCGAAGGCCTGAACAAGTGAATCAGCGGCGCCGAGTAGACCAAAAGCTTCGTCGCACCCCCCATCACCGCCCGCCGGGAGTGCACCGCCTCAATGTCCGCGCCAACGGTCTCCGCATCGGACCGCTCGCGCCCATCAACCGCGCGAAACTCGTCTTGTCCCTGCTTGTCGGGCATACAGACTCCACCTCAATCTGTGACGTCGATTATCAGCCACAGAGGTTTATCGGTCGCGTTTTGAGCCGAGTTGACTACCGGTCTTGCAAGGACCGATAACCCACAAGAAATGAAAATCCACCCCAACCGCAGGCGTACCCACCGCCCGCAGTTCGTCAGTGCGTCCGGTGCTTGCCGTGATGATGGACGCGGTGCAGGATCAGCACGGCAACAGCCGGCAGGAACAACAGATTCCCCACCGGATCCGCCCGAACCAGGCCAATCGAACCCATTGCGTTCGTCGGCACAGCCACCACGCACAAGAACACCAAAATCCCAATCGCCAATCGTAACATCTCAGCACCTCCGATGGCCGAAACACCAAGGCCTTCACCATTCAACATGACACACAGACGGCCCCAGTCAAGTAGATTCTTTGTTACCGAACACAAAGAAAAACAAGTAACACTGTATATGAGGTGCAGTTCCAGTCCATGGGGGCTTTTTCGTGGCGTAATGCTAATTTTATGCTAAAAAAACAAGAATTAGCATTGCAAATGGAAGACGGTGTGTTATGCTAATGTTGTCGATATTAGCATAACGATCAGGAGAACGGTCTTGCCGCTCAAAATCCCGCGAAAACCCAAGCCATACGGGCAACTCTTAGACGAGGTCGATATCTATCGGGTACTCGAGTTGGAGCAACTCCTCCTTGACCAACCCCAAGACAAATATCTCCACTGGGACAAAATCCGCCATTTGGCATCGCCTGACGGATTCAGCCACGACGAGTGGTGGTGCGCGATTAAAATGGCTCGCAGGCAAAACAGCCGTCCAATTCCCCTGCAAACGCAATCAAGCGAACCATTCCATTTCCACCTGCCGGACCCCATTCCGGAAACGCTGCACTGGATTGACCAGAACGCCGGCGGTCGAATCGAAATGCCCATGCAGACGGCTACTCCCGACACGCGCGATCGATACCTGATCAACTCGCTCATTGAGGAAGCCATCACATCAAGCCAACTGGAGGGAGCAACGACCACAGGACCGGTCGCGAAGGAACTCATCCGAACAGGTCGACCACCGCGTGATGAAAGCGAGCAGATGATCGTCAACAACTACCTCGCAATGCGAAAAATCCGCGAGTTCGTTGACAAGCCACTGACGCCGGCAGTAATCAAGGAACTACACACGATTATTTCGGATAAGACATTGCAGCAACCGTCCGATAGCGGACGCTTCCGACGAGATGACGAAAACATCGTTGTTCAAGACGACCATGGAAACATCCTGCATACACCTCCACCAGCCGATCAGTTACCAGAACGGATGGACGCACTGTGCCGGTTTGCCAACAGCGAAACCCCTGACCGATTCGTCCACCCGGTCATCCGTTCCATCATCATTCACTTCTGGTTTTCTTACGATCACCCATTCATCGACGGAAATGGTCGGACTGCCCGCGCTTTGTTTTACTGGTCCATGTTGCATCACAAGTACTGGCTTTGCGAATTCATTTCCATATCTGAAATCATACGAAAGGCGCCGAAGCGGTACGGCCGAGCATTTCTGCATGTCGAGACAGACGAAAACGATCTCAATTACTTCATCATTTACCATCTGACTGTCATTCGCCGAGCGATCGAAAGTTTGCGCGAGTATCTCCAGAAGAAAACGGAGCAACTTAAGAAAGTCGAAGCGCATCTCCGCGGAAATCAGACATTGAACCATCGCCAACAGGCTCTCATCAGCCACGCGCTGCGACACCCGCAGCAGGTCTACACAATCGCCTCCCACCAACGAAGCCACAACGTCGTCCCGCAAACCGCACGGACAGACCTCAACAACCTTGCGGAAAAGGGACTGCTACATCGCAAACGGATCTCGCGCGTTTGGCGATATACCCCGGTCCCCAACCTCGAAGCCAAGCTCGCAAACATTGGCTGACGAAACGCAGTCCTGTTTCCGTCAGCCCTGCGCCTGTGCACAACTTCACCGCGCCGATACGATGCCCGCGTGTCTCATCGCGCCAATATCCTTGCTCGCATCCCCAAGCCTGCCGCTCGATGGTCCAGGCTTTTCGGGATGGCCACCGTCGTCGGGCTGCTTGGCGGGCTGACCGCGGCTGGGATGGAATGGGCGCTTCACGAAGGCTCCCGCCTGCTCGTCGAAAAATTCACGCACACCGCCAGCGCGACCGTCGGACAATTCCACCTTGGCGTCCTGCTCCTGCCCGCGGCCGGCGGACTCGTGGCAGGCCTTGCGATCCATTTGCTGTGCCCGACCGCGTTTGGCCACGGCACCGACGCCCTGACCCACGCCTTCCACCACGACATGGGCAAATTTCCCGTCAAAGGTCCCGGCATCAAGGGCATCGCCGCCGTCGGCGTCATCTCCTGCGGGGGATCCGCCGGCCCCGAGGGCCCCATCGCCGCACTTGGGGCTGCCATAGGATCGACCGTGGCGGGTCTTTTCGGAATGACGCCGCGCGAGCGTCGCGTTCTGCTCGTCGCGGGTTGCGCAGCCGGTGTTGGAGCCATCTTTCAATGCCCGCTGGGCGGAGCACTTTTTGCGGCAGGGGTCCTTTACAAGGAACCCGAATTTGAAACCGACGCCATCGTCCCCGCTTTCGTCGCGTCCGTCGTCGGATACTCCACCTTCATGGCCTTCTACGGATTTGGTGAATTTCTCATCCCCAACGCGAACGATCTCGTTTTTTCCGAGGTCTGGCATCTGCTCCCCTATCTCCTGCTCGGACCGCTCTGCGGACTCGTCAGCATACTCCTCAGCCTGTCCATGTGGATCGTCGAGAAAAAACTCCTTCCGCTCTCACGACTGCCACGCTGGTTCGCACCGGCCATTGGCGGACTCAGCACCGGTGCCCTCGCCTGCGCACTGCCGCAGATCATGGACGGGCGATACGACTTCATCCGCAATGCCATGTCCGGTTTCGATTACAGCGGTAACAACTGGTGGACGTGGGCAGGCCTGTTCGGCGCGGTCGCCGTCGCCAAATGCATCGCGACCGCCCTTACTGTCGGCAGCGGCGCGTCAGGCGGTGTCCTCGGTCCCAGCGTTTTCGCCGGTGGAGTTGTCGGCGCCTTCCTCGGTGCCGTTCTTGAAGCTCTCTACCCGGGACAGTTCCCCGAAACACTCCGGATGGCCCTCATCCCCGTCGGGATGGGCGGCGTCCTGTCTGCCTCGATGCGCGTCCCGCTCGCCTCCGTCGTCATGATCATGGAGATGACCGGCAGCTATGGCTTGATCGTTCCGCTCATGCTCGTCTGCATAACCTCCTACGTCATCGGGCGACGTTTCGGACTCAACCACGAGCAGCTCCGCTCAGCGGCTGACTCCCCCGCCCACGCCGCCGATGCGATCATCCACATCCTCGAATCCAACCGCGTCAGACAATTCATGGAATCAGATTGGCCACTCGTCGCCACCCCTGACATGACGATTCCCCAACTTGTCGAACGCATCCAACCGGGCACGCGACCTGTCTTCGCCGTCGTTGAAAACAGCAGACTCGTCGGACTGATATCCGTCCCGGACCTCGATGGCATCATGGCGGAACCAGGATTGGCTGACGCACTCATCGCCAGCGACATCATGACCGAACAGCTCGCGACCGTCTTCGACGACGATGACCTTTACGCAGCCCTGAACGTCTTTCGCATCGAAAACCACGACGTCCTGCCCGTCGTCTCCCGCGGTCGAAAACGACCATGGGTTGGCATGCTCACGCGCAAACGCGTCTTTGAAGCGGTCCAGCAAAAAATTCACGAAACCCAGCAGGCTGTTCTGCAGGAACACGCCGGTCTCGCTGCCATCGAACAGGAAGGAAAACTCCAACAACTCGTCATGGGGGTCAACCCCACACGCAACGATCAGATCCAACGACTCATCGTTCCGATGCAGGCACTGGGCCAATCACTCCGCGAGGCGGACTTTCGGAAGAACTTCGGTGCGCAGGTAATCGCCATCGAGAAAGCCGACGGGACCATGGAATGTCCGCCCAACATCGATGCTCCGCTCACCATGCGCGACCGACTCGTCGCCGTCGTCTGGCAGGACAGAACCTCCCCCGAACCCAAATCTGACAACAACTGACCCGGGACAGGCCCGTTTCAGGCGCCGACGAGTGCCCCCTTTGCGACCCGACTGCCATCGCACATCAGATCACGAAAGCACGGCGGCTCGTAGGTCCAGCCTTTCTGCAGCCGCCGATCCTCGCGTCCGATCATGTATCGCAGGTATCGGCCCACGACAGGGCCTGCCAGTCGCGACTTGAGGCCAAACTCGCGATAGAGGTCCTTGAGCGTTCGCGATATCTTTTCAGACAACAGGGAGTCGGACTGGAACCACTTCCGTGCGGCCCAGAGCGCGCCGGTGTACGTTACCGCGAGTTCTCGCGCTTCCCACGCGAAACGGCTTTGGACACGGCGGTCCGGGTGATTCTTGTATCGTTTCCAGCCACGGAGCACGGTGCGGGTGATACGAACGATGCTCGGCCCGTTGATCTCGAAATCGCGACGAAATGCCCGCAGCAGGAATTCGGTCTCTCGTCCGTGTTTGATATTGGGGTGTCGATAGTTAAATTTCAACTGTCCGTGCGCGTCCGCTTCCGGGCAGTCAGCAGGATCGAGCAGTAATCCCCTGGCTTGATGCTCGGCGTGCAGCGGCGTTCCGGGAATGGGTGTGTAAAGCATGAACTGGTGGAATTCGGTGTCGTGTGCGACGGCGTGGTCGATGACGGCATCGATGTTGTCGGGCGTGTGTTCCTCCATTCCGATGATTGACGATCCAAGCACGCGAACGCCGTGGTCCTGGAGTTCACGAACAAGTGCACGGGTATCGGTGCCCTTGAGCTTGGAGTATTTGGAATCCTCCCCTTCGAGGCCCATCCACACCCATGAGATTCCGAGTCCGACGAGTTGCTCCATGGTGTACGACTGCAAAACCCTGGCTGAGCTGAACACATACATGGCCCAGGATTTGTCGTGTTCGATCATCAACTCGAGTAGTCGAATCGCACGCTTGCGATGCAGAAGGAAGTTTTCGTCCATGACGAAAAAGGATCGCACCTGCATGTCCCGTTCGAGTTGGCACATAACGTCGAACAGTTCGTCGCCGGTGTCGTAAAAGTGCAGGCATTTGCCCTTGCCTCCGAACATGGTGGAGGTAGCACAGAAGTTGCAACCAATGGGGCATCCGACGGAAGGAATCAGCGTCGCAGCCACATCGCCTGGTTTTTCCGTAAGATTGACGCCCATGGTTCGAGCCCCGATACCTGAGGCGATTCGTGGATGGCGGATCGGAGCGCTCGCGTCCTCGCCGAGGTATTTGCGCATCCAGCTCACGCCGTCACCGCGCACGATGTGGTCGGCGTCGATTCTCTGACTCAGATTGGGAATACCGGAGACGTGCCCGCCGACGACGATGGTTGCGTCCGGCAGGTGCGTGCGGACCAACTCGCACATTTTGCGCACTTTCCCCACGTTCGGCATGATGGATCCGATGCCGACGATGTCGTAGTGGTGTGTGGTGATCTCCTCGATGAATTTCTCGAGCGTGGGAAAATCGAGGAGCGTGCTGGGGGCTTTGATGTTGTTTTGGATCAGCATGAGGCCCCACGAGCGGTGGAACATGCGCAGCGAAAATGCGCGCTGCACCCGGGTCACCTGGTTGTGGTACAGCTCCATGGGGTTGATCGTCCGACTTCCGTAGGCGTCGTCGACGGCAAACGGTCCGAACACGCTGCTGAGCAGCACGCGTGCTCGTGAGCCTGAAGGATGAACGGGTGGTGCTGACTGATCGATCGGCGCGGCGATGCTGAGTTCTATCATTCTGTGATACCTCTTGTTTTTTCGTTGATTTACGAGGGCAGGCTCAATAATGAGCCTATGTCGAAACGTGCGACGGCGTGTTCGACGTCGCAAGCATTCTTTCCAGGGCGCTGCGAGCGCGAACGGCCACGGATTCCGGAATGCTTACCGCATAGCGGTTCAACTTCAGGGATTCGAGCGTTTGTTCCAGCGTGATCTCGTTCATGTGTGGGCAGCGTATGCTACAGAGACGCAGCATTTCCTTATCCGGGTTGTCGGCGGCGACGTTGTCTCCCATCGCACATTCGGTCAGCAACAGGTACCGCGACGCTTTGGTTTGTTGAACATGACGAATCATGGCGGAGGTGCTGCCGGAGAAATCAGAAGCAGCCACGACATCCGGCGGGCACTCCGGGTGGGCCAATACGACCACGTCGGAAAACTGCCTGCGTACGTCCTCCACGTCCGACACGCTGAATCGCTCGTGCACTTCGCATCGGCCATTCCACCCGACAACGGTGGACCCACTCTCGCAGCCGCTGTTCGGTTCGACAAAATCGCTCGTCGTTCCTGATTTCGAGATAATGATCTTTTTGCCCGTTTCCTTTGCCACGTTTCGGGCGAGGTACTCATCGGGGATAAAGATCACGGTGTCGGTGTCGAAGGATTCGACCACGGCGGCTGCATTGCCTGAGGTGCAGCACGCGTCGCACTCCGCCTTAACGTCGGCATAGGTATTGATGTAGCAAACAACCGGGACTCCCGGGTAGCGTGATTTCAGATGTCGTACGTCCGCGGCGGTGATGCTGGCGGCGAGTGAACAACCCGCGTCGGGCGATGGGACCAGAACCGTCTTGTCGGGGCTGAGGATTTTGGCGGTCTCCGCCATGAATCGCACGCCGCAGAAGATGATTGTGTCTGCAGAAGACGTGGCTGCGACGCGACACAACTCCAGCGAATCACCGACGTGATCCGGGATCGTGTGGTACAGAGCAGGCTCCATATAGTTGTGGCCCAGGATGAGCGTGTTGCGTTCAACCTTGATGCGATTGATTTCGTAGACCAGCTCCGCTTTGTATCGCAGTTCGCAGTCGGGGACGACTTCAATCAGTTTTTCGCGCATGGCGCGATACGTTGCGTCGATTGAATTCTCTAGAATGGGCATGGTTTGCCTCCTTGCGTATGCCTCGTCGGTCCTTCTATATTTCCTCAAACCGGGCGGTGAAATGTCGCAGCATGGGGGCCTCTTCGACGATGCGGAGTCCTCCCAACTCCTTGCGTTGTCCATACAGTTCCACGACAGATTCGATGACGTAGTCTATATGGGACTGCGTGTACACGCGTCTCGGAATCGCAAGCCTGACCAGTTCCATGTCAGCCAACTTCCCCTCACCACCGAACATGACGCTGCCGATTTCGACAGCACGGATGCCGCCGATTCGATAAAGCCCGACGGCCACGGACTGCCCTGGAAATTCGCATGGTGGAATATCCGGGCAAAATCGTTTGGCGTCGATGTAAATCGCATGACCACCGGCGGGTTCCATAACCGGAACACCCGCGGCGACAAGTTGTTCTCCAAGATATTCGGTGCTGCGGATGCGGTAGGCGAGGTAATTTTCGTCAAGAATCTCCTCCAGTCCCTGCGCGAGCGCTTCCAGATCACGCCCCGCCAATCCACCGTACGTTGGAAAACCTTCCGTCAGGATGAGGCTGTTGCGCGCCTGCTGAGCGAGGTTTTCGTCGCGAAACAACAGCAACCCACCGATGTTGACCAGTCCGTCCTTCTTCGCGCTGATCGTCGCGCCGTCGGCCAGATCGAACATCTCGCGAACAATGTCGCGAATCGAACGATCGTGCATCCCCGGTTCGCGCGTCTTGATGAAATAAGCATTTTCCGCGAAGCGACACGCGTCCAGAAAGAATGGAATACCGAAGCGTTTGCAGACGTCGTGCACGCTTTGAATATTCTCCATGCTGACGGGTTGGCCTCCGCTGCTGTTGTTCGTGATGGTCAACATGCAGACCGGGATTCGGTCAGCCCCAACACGATCGATCAGCGCCTCGAGTTTGCCGACGTCCATGTTGCCCTTGAAAGGAAGCCGTTTTTGAGGGTCGCGACTCTCGTCAATCACCAGATCGACCGCCTCCGCCCCCGTATGCTCCACGTTGGCGCGCGTGGTGTCGAAATGGTTGTTGTTGGGCACAATCTTGCCAGACCCGCCAAGCAGGTCAAACAGGATGCGCTCGCTGGCACGTCCCTGGTGCGTCGGCAGAACCTGCTCGAACCCGGTGATTTCCCGGACCCGGTCGTACAGACGAAAGAAACTCTCCGCACCCGCGTAGGATTCGTCCCCCCGCATGATGCCCGCCCACTGTTCGCTGCTCATGGCGCTCGTGCCGCTATCGGTCAGCAGATCGATCAGGACATCGCGCGCGCGAACCGTGAACAAATTAAAATGTGCCCGTCGGATAATCTGCTCTCGTTCCTGAGCGGTTGTCAGTCTGATCGGCTCAACGACCTTGATGCGAAATGGTTCGATGATCGTTTTCATTTTGGTTGCAAGTCCGCCCGAAGCGATTCGTTACGGGATTGTGTCAGGCTGAGCCTCGACGGGGTCCACGGCGATGTTTCGTTTCCAGGACCCTGGTCGATCAATTCTGCCGCCAGCCGACCGACGGAATACGAGGCTGTCACCCCATGACCGCCCAGTCCCGCGACGTGAAAAAGGCGCTCGCACCTTGGGTCAAACCCAATGACGAATTTTCGGTCAGGTGCGAACACCCGCTGACCCACCCACATCGACTGAATCGAAAGCTCTCCAAGCTCAGGTTGCAAGCTGCTCAGTCTCTCAGCCAATCGCTCGAATACGTCGTGGTCTTCCCGATAGTCACCCGGAGAAGCCGGGGTTTCATCACAACAACACAACAGCAGTCCACCCGATTCAGGCCTGAAATAAAGACCACATGTACCGTTCCAGACAACAGGCAAATCTGCTTCCACCCTGTCCAGCGGAGGTGTGACAAACAGGTGGCGATTCATCGGGACCATCGGCAGATCGCCAAGCTCCCCCGCCCAGGGACCGGCTGCGTTGACCAGCAGGTTGCAGAGAATCTCGCCCTGATTCGTGTGAACACGGAGCTTGTCCCCGTCAGATTCCCATTTCAGTACCTTCGTATTGTATCGCACATCACGCCCGTCGAGGTAGGTGCGTAGCAGATGGGCTGTGTCCACCGTGCCATCGTCGGCGCACCACTGCCCCTTTCCGATGGCACCCGGGAATCGACTGCCCACGTCATCCTCACCAAAACCAACGAGCATCACACCGCAACGGTTGTAGAGTGCGAGTCGGCCCAAACGCAACTCGCCGGCCCCCTCGCTGATCACCTCCTGCTCGGAAGGGTCGTCCGCATGTTCCCGAATGATGGCTGCGTTACGCCCGGAGGAATGCACCCCGGGAACCTCCTCCTGCTCAACAACCAGAACATCTTCACGCCCAACGAGAGCAAGGTGGTACGCAGTGGCTGCCCCGGCAAACCCCGCCCCAACAATTAGAATATCTGTTTCGACACGCGACATCAGTTTGAACCTTCACGCATGGTATTTTCAACTCCGTTTGAACCGGAACTCGCCGCACGCATCTCAAGAAGCCTAATCATGTATTGACGAAAAGCCAGTGTTTGTTCGTCCGAAGGGTGAAGGTCCGCCGCGACGTTTACCTCCTCGAGCGCGTCGTCGAGGCGACCCGTCATCATAAGGGCCACCGCCAGATTGTAATGAGCGTCAGCATGGTTCGGCCTGAGCTTCAGACACTCTCGCAGATGCTCGATGCCCTTCTGTGCGTCGCCTCGTTCCACCAGCATCGCCCCCAGATCGTAATGGGCCTCCGCGTAATTCGGTCGAATTTGCAATGCCATCCGGAGATGACGCTCCACGAGGTCCACACGTCCAGCCTGAAAGTGGACACCCGCCAAGCCATAGTGAGCCTCGCCCCGATTCGCGTCCAAATCAAGCGAAATTCGGTATTGTTGTTCCGCCTCAGCCAGTCGATGGCGCTTTGCGAGAACGAAGGCGAGTTCATCACGAACACGAGGATCGTTCGGATAGCGACCGAGCACACGCCGTCGAACATCTTCCGCCTCAGCCCACCGTTCGGAACGCACATAGAGGTCGCCGAGCATGCGCTCCACGCGCTCGGTTCGAAGCAACCCCCATCGCTGTACAGTCTCCAGGTGTGCGATCGCACCTTCGCTGTCATGGCTGCCAATGGAGGTCCCCCGCGATACGCCGCTGTATCGGCTCGTACCCACCACAACGTGATAGCGTACAAAAGCACTGTGGACGCTGAACGCGAGGATAGAAAACACGCACACCACAAAGGCGTTACCCGTCCCGGTCAACACCCCCGCCCGCCTTAATCGCCATCTGTTGAACATCACATCGCGACGTCGAAACAGACGAATCGCGACAATGGTGGCGTAGGCAAAAACAGAACCCAACGCCAGCGTCAGCAGAAAAGGCGTGATATCGTAAAGCCCCCGATAAATGAACAGCACCGCCACGAAAACAGTGGCTGCCAGCACTTCCTCCCATAATGAAAAGTCGTATCTCTTGCGAACCGTCGTCTCCCCGACCACCTGCTTAAACAGCGAGGGTCTGCCAAAACCGAAGCGGAGGGTTTGCTGTGGACAGACACTGACACAATCCAGATCCTTCAAGCACGCTGGATTCACAACCATACCGTAGCGATTCACCTCTTCGTGTACACGCACATGTGACGTACACGCAGCCGTACACCTCCCGCATTGCTTGCAGTCATCCCCAACACGAATGCGCCCCGGCGCGATCCGATCTGCCAACCCGAACAAGGCACCATAGGGACAACCATAGCGACAGAACGTCCTCGTACCCAGAACGTAGACGGTCGCGAATCCACAAACAACAAACGTGAGAATCGTGACACCAGGTCCGGGAAGATTGCGCCAGAAATCCTCTGTCGCAAACGAAGCCCACCCTTCCGCGTCCGTCGCCAGATGAAGCGTTGCCACCGGCCGCCCCTGCCACAATCGAACCACCTGAGGCCAGATGAACATGTAGCCCGCCGCGATCATGGGCACCCACAAGAGCAACCGGCTGCGAATCGGTCGAGGCTTGATGTGCAGTTTTGCGAGAATCCAGGCTGACAAATCCTGCAACGCGAGGATATGACACCCCCACGAACAGAAGAATCGCCCGAAGACCGCCGTCCCAAGAATGGCCGCCACCATGAAGATGAACCCAGCCGTGACAATGCCCAGCTCCAGGGTGTACATCACCTCGTTAAGTTCAAGCGGCGCGAGCGTCCTGCCAGTTATTTTCCAGTGAACGATGTGGGCAGCCATGAGCACATAAACAAGAATGAGCGACGCCGCCCGCCAACGCGCGTAATCCCTCCGCGTGCTGCGACTGATCGCCGACTTTGATGACTTCCGCAACTTTTTCGTTCGTGCCATCTGCTGCTCGATCTAATTCGTTGATCCCTGGGGCGCGGTCGCTGCGACAGTCATCGCCATATCTGATTCGTCGGCGTCCTGTTTCATCTGCTGCACACATTCGTCCTGCAATACCCTGGTCCCGCTCACCGGTGCAAATCTCGCCCGGAAAAATCGCAGGTGCTCCGGTTCCACCGTGATTTCAAGCCCCACGATCTTCTCGCGCTTTTCCCAAAGCCCGATGACCGACTCCGCCGTAACGTCCATGTGCGCCTGCGTGTAGACCCGTCTCGGGAGGGTGAGGCGAACAAGCTCCAATCGTGGCTGTCGATTCTCGCCGGTCTGCGGATCACGCCCCGCACTGACAGCACCGCGCTCCATCCCGCGGACACCCGAATCGACATACAACGCAGCCGCCAACGCCTGCGCGGGAAACTGCGACTGCCCGATGTGAGGGAGAAAACGTTTGGCATCAACATAAACACCATGACCACCGATCGGACGAACGATCGGGACATCCGCCTCCAGGAGCATTTGACCAAGGTACTCCACCTGACCGATCCGCGCTCGAACGTGATCGTACGAAACCGACTCGGCAATGCCACGCGCCATGGCTTCCATGTCACGTCCCGCCATGCCTCCATAGGTGTGCAGTCCCTCGTACACGACGACCATGTCGCACGCACGCTCCGCCAGTTCGTCGTCGTTGACCGCAAGAAAACCGCCAATGTTCACCATGCAGTCTTTCTTACCCGACATCGTGCAGCCATCCGCATACGAACACAGTTCGAGGAGTATTTCCGCGATCGACCGGTCTTCAAATCCTGCCTCGCGCGCCTTGATGAAATACGCATTCTCCACCGCACGCGTGGCGTCAAGAAATATCGGAATCCCGTGCTCACGGCACAACCCGGACGTCGCCCGTATGTTGCTCATGGAGACGGGTTGTCCGCCGGCCATGTTGACCGTTGTATGCAGACACATGTAGGGGATATTGTCGGGGCCGACCTCACCAATCAGTCGCTCGAGTTTTCCCAGGTCAATGTTGCCCTTGAACGGAATATCGCGCGACGCATCGTGCGCTTCGTCACGAATGACATCGACGAATGTCCCCCCCGCAAGCTCCTGATGAAACCGCGTCGTGGTGAAATACATGTTGCCGGGAACGTAACTATCCGGCCCGATCAACAATTGGCTTAGAATGTGCTCCGCACCGCGACCCTGGTGCGTGGGAATCGTGTGACGAAAACCATAATATTTTTGAACAGCCTCCACCAGGTGATCGAAGTTGCGCGATCCCGCGTAGGACTCGTCCCCGAGCATCATGCCCGCCCACTGATTGTCACTCATGGCGCTCGTGCCACTATCCGTGAGCAGGTCGATATAAACGTCGTCGCTGCGAAGCAAAAAGGTATTAAAACCCGCTCCCGCAATCGCCTGTTCACGCTGGCGACGGGTGGTCATCTTCAACGGCTCGACCATCTTGATCTTGAAAGGCTCTGCCCAGATTCTACGTCTTTGGCGTGGCATGTGACTCCCTTTTTCCTGACTCCTACAGCCAATAAATGTCCTGCTTCGTGATTCCGCCATGCAGGAAAAACATCAAAACTCCGGCCCCAACCCCATGCGAGGCACAGAAACCATGCGTCGCAACCAGTCGCGTCGGCCCGGACCGATACCGCAACTCAATCGACGGGGGGTCCAATCTGTATCGGGGGTAAAATCGGGCGCGCAGCAGATGATCGCTCCGCGAGGGGCACCTGGCGCAACAACCACCGAACCGCTCCGGGAATGGATCCACGAGGCGGACGGCGCGAGCCTTGTCCTGGGTTCTGTTTTCAGTGTCACGGCGTACCTCCCGGCTCCCGTCTCTGGAGCAAAGGATGAACAACAATTCCACCACATACATACACGCCTATGGCGATATATTCAAGTATCGACCGACCCCCTGCGTCGGTCCAAGGACTCGCCCACAATGAACCAGAAGTCGTAATGCACTGTCATGTAACGGGTTATCGCCCCCACTTCCAATAACGACGACCACCACCCGGCGGACTGGAAACCGGGTTTTTCATCGCATTTCCCTCGTCAGTCGCCGATACAACCGTTAGCACACAGGGCCAACAACCGGAGCTGCGACCATGACCCAACGACTCTCGAACATCCTCACCGACGCAGGCACCAACGAACTCGAAGTTCTCGTCTTTCACCTCAACGACGGACTTTACGGTGTCAATGTCGCAAAAGTCCGGGAAATCATCGCCATCGTCCCACTCACCGTGTTTCCGGAATCGCACCCAGCCGTTCGAGGTGTCTTCAAACTCCGCGACCATGTGCTGCCCCTCGTCGATCTCCGCAATTTTTTCAACATGACACACACCGAGGACGAAGCCAACCAGCGCATCATCGTGACAGAATTCAATAACTCGCGCATGGGATTTCTCGTCGACAGTATCGACCGCATTCACCGTGTCAGTTGGTCCGATATCAACGAAGTCCCGAACATCAACGCAGAGGAAGACACCGCCATCACCGGCGTCCTCAATATCGACGACAAAATCGTCCTTATGCTCGATTTTGAACGCGTCGCATTCAATATCGCGGGAATCACAAGCCTCGAAGAAGCCACGCCACCGGCAGGCGACATCGACCGCAGCCAGGTTAGTGTTCTCCTGGCTGACGATTCCGCCATGATGCGACGGCTGTTGACCAATTCCATGACCGAAGCCGGTTTTACCGATATCACTGTCGCCAACGACGGCGCCGAAGCATGGGAGAAACTCAACGAAATGCTCGAAGCCGGCAACCTGCCCGATATCATCGTCACCGACATCGAAATGCCGAAAATGGACGGTCTCCACCTCACCAAAACCATCAAGGAAAACGAACGGCTCAAACACCTGCCCATTATCGTGTTCAGCTCGCTCGTCAGCGATGACAACCTCAAGAAATGCAAATCCGTCGGTGCTGACCGACAACTGACCAAACCACAACTCCCAGGCCTGGTCAGTGTCATCGACGAACTCGTCGGCACCAAACAACCCGCGCTCGTCTGACGATCACAACGCGCCATCCATCAAAACACACCCATTCCAATGCAGCGTCACCCCTTTCATGGCTTCCTGTGGGTGACGGGAAAACCGGGGAGTGTCGACGTACAGGACGTCACGTTTCAACCAGAACGGCTCTATTTCAGCCCGTCGTTGAACAATGACAACACCAACGAACTCATGCACCGCACACCGGTCGAAATCGTCGGCTCGGGATCGGGAGCGAACCTGCTGGAATGAATGGACGGCAACGGTGACCCGTTCGGCTTCTGGCTCGCGGCGTGCGTCGATTTCTTAACCGCCCCCAGCCAATAAATGAACCCCGGCACCTCCAGGTGTTTCGAGTACCGACCGAAATCCTCACCACCCATCTGGGCCTTGACTTTCACCACATGTTCATCGCCCACAATATCGCCAAACACCTTGGCCGCATGCGCCGCCAGCTTCGGATCATTGTACGTCGCCGGCGTGAAATCACTCTCGAGAACCGTCACGTCCGGATCACGCTCGCATCCCATCGCCCGACAGGTATTCAACGTCACCTCGCGAATACCGTCCAACAACAGCCTTCGCACTTCGTCGGTATACGACCGCACCGTAATCTGAAGACGCGCTTCGTTCGCAATGATGTTGTGTTTTGATCCACCATGAATCGATCCAACCGTAATCACCCCCGGGGCAATCGGATCCAACCGTCGCGACACAATCGTTTGCAACGCCACAACAACATGGGCAGCCGTCATCACCGGATCGATGGCTTCGTGCGGGCGGGAACCATGTCCACCGCGACCATGAATCGTGATATCCACCGAATCGACGTTCGCCAGCGCCCAACCGGGCGTATATCCGATCGTCCCCGTCGGCAGATTGGCTGACACATGTTGGGCAAGACAAAAATCGGGCCTGGGAAACCGCTCGAACAACCCGTCCTCGATCATCATCTTCGCCCCGCGACCAATCTCCTCCGCCGGCTGCGCGATGATCATCAACGTCCCGCTCCACTCACTTCGCAAACCCGCCAGCAGGTCAGCCGTTCCCACCAGACACGTCTGATGCACGTCGTGACCGCAGGCATGCATCACCCCGACCGCGCTGCCATCAGGTCTGCTCGACGTCACCTGGCTCCTGTACGGTAATCCCGTCTCTTCGGTCACAGGCAACGCATCCATGTCCCCGCGAACCAGCACCGTCGGCCCGTCACCATTCCTGAGAATACCAACGACCCCGTAACCACCAACCCTCTCGGTGACCTCAAAGCCGGCCAAACGCAACCGTTTCGCAATCTTCGCGGACGACTCCTTCTCATGAAGAGACAGCTCAGGATGCGTATGCAGATCCTCGTAAAACGAAACAAGGTCCGCCAACGACGCACGCACACGCGATTCCACGGTGGCTGGTTCACCCAGGGTGGGCACAACGAACAAACCGACCGCGACCAACGACGAAATCCAGGCGTAGCGCATGCGAACCCTCACAATCTTCTCTTCTCACACGTTGTCCAAACCGTTTTCAAACCCGGTGTCACGTCATACCGATTCAGGTGAACGCCAACGTTGATCACCCACAAACAAAATACCAAACAAAGATCAGACAAACAACGTCGGGATTCCCGCCGTCCGCATCTTGAGAACACCCCACGCTCTTGCGTTTGCCCACGTCCATCGCCAGAATGTCCGTCGCGGAGTCTCCGGAAAAGGGGGCGTACGATTTGGGGCGATCCACGTGATCCGCCCGGCAGCCCGCGGGTGACGGAAAGTTCGCAGATCATCCGCGCCCAATGACGCGAAACCTGCAACAGGATGTCTGTATCCCTTCGTTCGGATTTCCAACAACCACGGAGCACACCACAATGACAGGTCAACAATTCATCTCCGAAAAAATCAACGCCATAGGCTCGTCCGGCATCCGAAAAATCTTCGACCTCGCCGCCACCATGAAAAACCCCATCGACCTCTCCATGGGCCAACCCGATTTCCCCGTCCCCAACCCAATCAAAACCGCCGCCGTCAACGCCATCAAAAACGACCAAAACAACTACACCGTCACCCACGGCCTACCCCAACTGCGCGAAAAAATATCCGTACACCTGAAAAACGAGTTCAACTGGGAACCCCCCGTCCTGGTCACCTGCGGCGTCTCCGGTGGACTCGCACTGACCATGATGTGCTGCCTCAACCCCGGCGACGAGGTCGTCCTGGCTGACCCCTATTTCGTTTCCTACAAACACCTCGTCAATCTCGCAGGCGGAAAACCCGTCACCGTCAACATCTACGGCGACTTCAAACTCAAAAAAGACGCCTTCGAGTCAGCCATCACCGAGCGCACCAAAATCCTCCTCATCAACTCGCCCTCCAATCCCGCCGGCGTCGTCCACACCCGCGATGAAATCGAAGCCATGTGCGAGCTGGCAGAAAAACACGACCTTCTGCTCGTCAGCGACGAAATCTACGACGAACTCAGCTTCGACGAAAAACCCACAAGCCCTGTCTCTTTCGTCCCACACCGAACCCTCCTCCTTCGCGGTTTCGGAAAATCCTACGCCGTCACAGGTTGGCGCATGGGATACGCCGCCGGACCCACCGCCGTCATCCAGCAGTTAGCCAAGCTCCAACAGTTCACCTTCGTCTGCGCGCCCCACCCCGCCCAGGTCGGTTGCATCGCTGCGTTCGACTGCGACACCAGCCAAAACGTTGTCAACTACCGAAAAAAACGAGACCTCGCCGTCAACATCCTCAGGGACACCTTCGACTTCGCCCCACCCGGCGGCGGATTCTTCCTCTTCTGCAAAGCCCCAGCCCCATTCCCCACAGGCACCGCCTTTGTCGAACAAGCCATCAAACACAACGTCCTCACCGTCCCAGGCAGCGCCTTCTCCGATCAGGACACCCACTTCCGCATCAGCTACGCCGTCGGCGACGACATCCTCAAAAAAGGATGCGACATCCTCCGCAACATCGCCCGGTAATATCCACGGTCCCACGCGATCCAAAACCCGCGAAATCGTGATTTCCGCGAAAAAAAATTCCGCCCCAACTCCTTACAGGGCCGAACACTAGCGAAACCCCCTCCCCGCCAACCGGGATTTCCCGCCGCCGCCCCAGGCCGAATCGTATCATTATGTGGACCAGGTCAGCCAGGGCGCAAAAACGGCTGACCACGAACGAGGGATATCATCGTCGCAACTTCCTGCCACGCGACGGCGATTGGGAAGAAAGCAGCGTACGACCTTCAGGGGAGGTAATCCAAACCAATGCGATGGATCAATCGACTGAGCGCCTGCGCGCTCGCGTTGATGGCGTTCTGGATCAATGGCTGTGGCCAGGGACCCCAAACCGCCGCCGCCGATAATGGCGACACAACAACCAGTAACGATCTCGCCCGTTTCATCACCCAAACCACCGGAGGCTTGCTCGATCTGACCGACCTCAGCGTCGGCGATCGTCTCGTCATCGACGTTCGCAACGACCCGGATGCCGGCATCTTTCAATCCTCATCAACGTCGTGCGAATGCAACTGGATGGTCACACCGACGACCGCAGGGACCATCGAAAAGTCCGATAGCTGCCTCGCCACATTAACCCTCGGCCGCAGCGGACCCGCCGACCTCACCGTCGTCCGCCGATGCGGGTTTGAACTGAACACGTTTCGCCAGACTGTCAACGTTACCTCCGACAACATCGCAATCGCCGCCGCCGACAAGCTCGTAGCCGACGCCGGCGCGGATATCACCGTCCGCGAGGGCGACGTCGTCACCCTCGACGGCACCGAATCACGGGGACCGGACCGCGCACCCATTGTCTACACATGGACGCAAATCAACGGTCCTCCCGTCATGCTGGCTGACAACGAAACATCCACGCCGTTTTTCCGCGCACCCCTGACGGACGACCCAATCGAACTGACCTTCAGCCTCACCGTCAGTGACGGCGACCGCCGCGACGGCGACGAGATCACCGTCCGTGTCGCACCCTTCTTTGAAGCGACCGCAACACTCGAAGCCGACGCAGGAGACGACCAGTTCGTTCTCGCCGGCAGCGAGGTGACACTGGTCGGCAAAACCCGGCAGTCAGGCTCCGGCGACGTCGAATACAAATGGACGCAGATGTTCGGACCCACCGTCGCACTGCGCTCCGATACGTCCGCCATGACAACATTCACCGCACCGGAATCCATCGACGAATCCATGACGCTCGTCTTTGAATTCTCCGCCAAAACATCCACCGCCATCGCATTTGATACGACAAACATCATCGTTGAATCCGCGGTCGCCCCTGCCTCGGACGACGGCACTGTCGACGGCGGCGATCCTGACGATTCAACAAGTGACGATGACCCGATCGACGACGATGGGACGGGCGATGTCGATGACGACACACTACCGGCAGACGTACCCGTCGCCCTCAGCCATTCCATCACCACCACCGTCGGTTCGTCTGTAATCCTGACCCTGCACGCAGGTGGAAACCCCGCCACGCAATTTCGCATTGACGAGGACCCCTGCAACGGCCAACTGACGCAGGTGACGACCGTCTCGCCGACGTCAGGCAGGGTTCTGTACATCCCGAATCCCGAATTCCGAGGCATCGATCGATTCACATTCACCGCCCAAAACGCCGCGGGTATCTCCCAACCCGCCACGGTCTCCGTCACCGTCGGGGGTCCGTGGAACATGCGATGCGTCTACAGCTCCGAAGAAATCGACAACATGCTCGATGAAAACGGCAACGGACCACTTCCCAGACTGCTCGAAAGCGGGGTCAGGGATTTCGTTATCAAAATCAACTGGTTTGAAAATCCGGTCACATGGTCAACGCGCTTGCGAATCGAACGTTGGGCAGCTCATCTGCACGGAACCGGTGCGAAACTATGGCCCCTGTTCAACATGTACGCCGCCAACGATGCGCATGTGGTTCCATCGATCATACCCTATGTGAACAGTGACGGTGACGTCCTGGAAAACACCCCCTGCCCGACCGACGACGTGTTCTGGACATATGCCGTCACCAACCGCATGGTCCATTTTGCCCAGCTCGCGGGATCAGACCCCGGTTACGGCGAACCCATCCCACTGCTTGGCGACGTTCTTGGCGGAATTCTGATCGACCTCGAAATGTACGCATCCGACGTACGCCGGTGGGACACCTCCTGCTACTGCGAACACTGCATGGCTGATTTCCTCACCGCCCAAAACATCACCGCGTCCGTACCCGCCGCCCCAACCGCACGTTTTCCCTATCTCGAAGCGCGGGGTCTGGTCGATGATTATGACGATTTCCAGCAGGCTGCCATTCGTGAACTCGCCGCAGGCACTCGCGAAGCCGTCCATGCCGTCGATCCGTGCATCACCATCGGTGGAACAGCCGTGGTGCGAAACCTGACGCACTACCGCGGCATTTCGCAGGGATTTGGAACCCCGAGAAAACCGTTCATCGAAATGACCCAGCAACTGTATCTCGATGGTTACAACGACCTGGTTCCCGCAATGCAACAATTCATGGCGGACGAAAACATCTTCGCAGAATTTGTCGTCGGAATCTGGTTCAAATTCTTCCCACCCGAAGCGCTGACGGACCACTACTATGTCTCGGCAGAAAGAGCAGGAGGCGTCTGGTTGAACCGTTCCACCGACTTCGAACATCCCGATACCCTGTGCGAGGATGTCAACGATTACTACGACGCCATCCAACGCGCCAACGCGGAGCTTGACAGGCTCGAAATAAATCCCGATTACGTCAGTCCCTACAACGCCGATCCGTTCGCCCCGTCCTGTTTCGATCAGGATCCCTACGAGGGTGACCAGACACTTGTTCAGTTGGAACCCGGACCCGCCGTTCAGACCGGAATGTGGATTCGCAAGGAAACCGCCTACCTCTTTGAAGCCATGACCGGTGAAAATATCTCGCTGGATATCGAATTCAGGCGCTTTGGAAACGTCGACCTGGGAGATGGATGGTGGATATTGCTGGGACCGGACGGTCAGCAGATGGCTTCGGGCGCATTGTCCGAGGAGCAGTTGGGACTCGTCAGGGTGACCGCGACCATGCCCGGTATCTATTCCCTGGCCATCAACGCATCGCACGTCCATGCTTTTCGCATCAACAATGCATCGCATCCGGGAAGCTATCAACGCGTGGGAACCAACACGCGTGTTAATACATGGAAGGCGGCATTCGACGGTGCACCGCAGTTGTTCGCCCATGTGCCCGCCGGCGAGTCGGGATTCCATTTGTCCGTGGCAGCCGTCCCCGGCGAACGGACCCAGGTCATCCTTCGCGATGCACGCGCACCGGACATTCACCTGTTCGACGAAATCATCGGCGATGATCCGGTCGGCATTGAGATCGTGGATCGCGATATCGCTCTTTCGATGGCCAACCCTGCCGGAACGGTGATCGAAATCGTGTTTCGCAATCCCGGCGGGGCGGAAGACCTGGAAATCCGAATCGATGCCGGCGCTCTGACCTATCTCTCGCAGACGCGAAGTGGCTTGCTTCGCCAACCCTGAAACATCGGCGCGCAAAAAAACCCCTCGCACATCGCGAGGGGTTTGAAACGCAGGCAGGTATTTGATTCGCGTTAGGCGCGACGACGACGGGCGTAGGCGGTGAAGCTCAAACCCAACAGACCGAGCATGGCGGTCGTCGGCTCGGGAACCACGGTGCCCTCGATCTTTCCGCCCGAATAAACACCCGTTTCACCAAGAAGATGATCGAGGTTGGAGGCACCTGTGTTGAACTGAATCGCGAACAGCGAGCCGCCTTCGTACTGTGCGGCGTTTGCAACGTTTACCGAGGAGAATTCACCATTGTAGGTCCAGTCAGGTCCACCACCGGGACGATTCACGAGGATCGGACTGTTGCCCGCCAGAATACCCTGAACCTCCAGCGTGGTGCTGCCGGCGACCATGCTGACCGACGTGCTGGTAAATGCCGCTGAGAACGCAGGCGTTGAGGTGTCGATATCGGTGAGCATGAACGTCCCCGCCGCCGTCCATGTGCCCGAGGTGTTGCGAATAAGATCCAGATCAAGGGCAACGTCAAAACTCATCTGGTCCGGATTGGCATTGCTGATGGTCGCAATATCGAGAATAGAGCCACCGACCTCCTGCGACAGAATCTCGACCGTGGACAGGCCCGTGTCTTCGATCAGCAAGTCGGCGGTGGTGGCTGACGTGCTCGTGACGGTGCCCTGCAACGTTGGATTGGTGTTGAAAATAACCGCGATGTCGGCCAGCACGGACTGCGCGCCTCCCAACATCAACACCCCTGCAATCAGTAAACTGGTATGACGCTTGTTGAACATCTTCATTCTTCCTCCCACTTCTATCCTGGCTTTTGCAAGCTACTTTTCCAACTCTTTGAATTGACCGTTACGTTTGGCCCCAACCCCCAATGAGTGCTCCGTAATGAGCGTTTCACTGTTGAATCGTTCACCCGCGAATTGCGAAGTCAAATGATTTGATATCACAAAATGCGTGCGACCCATAACAACAGTTGGCCCATGTCGCGAAACTTTTTGTCTCCTGCATGTGGCCTGTGAAAGATGGTAGCCTGTCGGATATCAGGTTCTACGAAAATGCCCAACGA
The DNA here is from genome assembly GCA_029260165.1 of Phycisphaerae bacterium. Classification (GTDB taxonomy): domain Bacteria; phylum Planctomycetota; class Phycisphaerae; order UBA1845; family UBA1845; genus OFTM371. The sequence continues at coordinate 137,189 of JAJDDT010000042.1, forward strand.
TAACCTTGCGGGACGTTGATCGTTGTTCACATTCGACTATTTTTCCCGGTGTGAATGAAATGGGGGTCTGATAAACCCCCAAAGATGATTGCGTTATGGGCGCGTCACGGTCTACACTGGCGACCTGTGCGGCGAGCGAATGGATCACGAACATGATGTACCAAAAACGAGTCGGGCTTGTTTCTGTCATCCTGGGTGTCGCGGTGTGGCATTCGACCGTCTTTGCGGAACAGAAACTACCGGACCTTGTTGAAGCCTATTTTCGCAGCAGCGACCCGGTGACGCGATCGACGCTTCTCGATGAAATCGAATTGCGCAAGGATGCGACGATTTTGGCGGTTCGCGACATTCTGGCCCATGTTTCGTTATGGGACGCGAAGCCGTCGGGGTTCTCGAGTTTTCGATTTCAAACCGAGCGTGGTGATGCAACAAGTGTTCATGTTCATGTGCCTCGTGGCTATGATCCAGCGAAGGCGTATCCGTTGCTCATCGCGCTGCATGGTCAGGGTGGACGCGGCGAGGGTTATATCCGCTTTGCGTTGTCGCTGCTTGGTGATCGGATGCACGACTACATCGTGGCGGCTCCGACGCAATACAAGGGCTGGTGGGTCGGGTCGACGCTGAAGGAGTCTGAAGACCCGATGGCGATTATCCGCAAACTCAAGCGGATGTACCACATTGATTCGGACCGGGTGTATGTCAACGGTTACTCGATGGGCGGGCATTCATCGTTTCTGGCGGCGGTGTTGCATACGGATCAGTTTGCCGGGGTGGTGCCTTTGGCGGGTTCGTTGATGACGCAGCTTGGGTGGGAGGCGGCGGAATTGATGCTGCCGAACGTGCGTTCGCTGCCGATGCTGGTTGTGTGGGGCAATGGCGACGTGCATGATCGGTTCGGGAACGTGGACAAGGTGGGCAAGGGCATTCATGGTGCGAACCTGCACGTTCGCGGGGTGTCGAAGCGGTTTGATCTCGGGTTGGATATGGTGGAGCTGGACGGGGTGGGGCATTCGGGTGTGAAGCCGCCGCCGGAGAGATTTTCGGAGATATTGCGGCGTGTCAGGCCTCACGTTGTGAAGAAATTCGACCACTGGTTTCGGTATCCATCGCAGGGGCGGATGTGTTGGCTGAGGCTGGCGGAGTACCAGGGTATTCCGTGGAAGGGCAGGCGATTCGTCGTGCGACTCAAGCCTGGGGAGGTGTACAGTGAGGGGGCATTGCGGACGATGAAACTGAGATTGGCGTATGTGGGGGGGGAGATTGATGGTCAGACCATTCGCGTTGAGACGCGAAAATGCAAGAGCATTGACGTTGTTTTGCATGACGGTCTGGTTGATTTGGACAGGGACGTTGTGGTTGAATGGAAGGGTGAGAAGGTGTTTGGCGGGCGTGTGACACCGAGCGTGCGGACGATGCTGGAACTGGCGTACGAGGACTGGGATTTTCAGCGATTGTTTCCGGTGCGACTTCACATTCGGCGTGGTGGGCGGGTTACTGAGCGGTGAAAATGGATGGTCATTCGTGGGGATTATCGTTACACTGCGAGGGTGCGGTCAGGGGTAATCGGCGGCGCATTGTCTGTGTGGTTACCCGGGCGATATCAGGACAGGAACGGAGCTGGTTGATGATGAGACTAAAAATTGCGTTGTACGTCGCGTTGTTGTCGTTTGCGGTTGGTGGTGATATCCTTGCTGGTCCGTTGCCTGCGTTGACGACGGTTCGGGTCGCGAACGGGCTTGTTGAGCCGTTGTTTGTGACGCACGCTCCGGACGATTTTGATCGCATCTTCATCGTTGAGCAGCCTGGGCGTATTCGGATTCTGGAGAACGGTTTGCTTCTGGGCACGTCGTTTCTGGACATCACGGGCATCGTTCGTGACACCGGAAACGAGGAGGGACTGCTGGGGCTGGCGATTCATCCCGACCATGGCTCGAACGGCCTGTTTTACGTTTACTATATTAACAATGCGGGCAACATCGTTGTCGCGGAGTATTCGACGACGGCGAATCCGAATATTGCCGACGCGGGTTCTGCGAACATCCTGTTGACGATTCCGCACCCGACCAACACCAACCACAACGGTGGATGGATCGGGTTCGGGCCAGGCGATGGGTTTCTGTATATTGCTGTCGGTGACGGTGGTTCTTTCTGTGGTCCTGGTGAAAACTCCCAGGACATCACGGGCAATTTGTTGGGCAAGCTGCTCCGGATCGACGTTGGTGCGGGGGGCGGGTTCACGATTCCGGCGGATAATCCGTTTGTCGGTGTGACGGGAGATGACGAGATTTGGGCGTATGGTTTGCGGAATCCCTGGCGATGTGCGTTTGATCGTGCCACGAGTGATCTTTACATCGCGGATGTCGGGCAGGGGGAGCGGGAGGAGATCAACTTTCAGGCGGCGGGGAGTCTGGGCGGGGAGAATTATGGTTGGGACTGCAAGGAGGGTGTGAGCTGTGCCACGATCAGCGGTTGTGGTGCGGGTGGATGCTCGTGCGTCGACGCGTCGCTGGTGGACCCGCTAAGGCAATACACGCACACGTTTGGCTGTTCGATTACCGGTGGTGAGGTTTATCGCGGTTGTGCGATTCCCGGACTTGAGGGCACCTACTTTTTTGCGGATGTGTGTTCGAGTCGGATCTGGCGGACGCAGTTGCCCGGGGGCGGACTTTCCAGCTTCACGGAGATTCAGGCAGAGCTTGATCCACCGGGGGCACTTGCGATCACACAGATCACGAGCTTTGGTGTTGATGCGTTTGGCGAGGTGTACATCGTTGATCGTGGGGGGGAGGTTTTCAAGATTGTGCCTGCGGCTGGGCCATTCAATGACTGCAATACCAATACGATAGAGGACGCCTGTGAGATTCTGGATGGATCGGAGCTGGATACGAACCCGATGAACGGTGTTCCGGATACATGCGAAGCCGGGATTCCGACGGTATCGCAATGGGGCACGATTGTGATGATGCTGGCGTTGGCGGCGGCGGGGACGTTGGTGTTCCGCAGTCGGGCGTACGTCAGTGCCTGATCGCGACGAAGATTCCTAAACAAAAAAAGGGCGGCCCCTTGACGGGCGGCCCTTTTTTATTGGCATTGTTGGATCAAAATCAGTCGGCGTTGATCCGATCGAATTCTGCGAGGATCGCGTCCCATGATGGGCGTGCGTGAATCATCATGGGAAAGACCTGCCGCACGATGCCGTCCGGATCGATGTAGTAGGCGCTTGTGCGGTGATATGGGCTGGTATCCTTGCGATTGAGGTCAGCGACCACGTCGAAACCGATGTCGTCGGGCAGTTTTCGCAGGATTCGTCCGTGTTTTTTGAGATCGGTTTCCTCCTGGGCGACGGCGATGACGTGGATGTCGCGTTCTTTCAATTTGTCGTAATTCTCGTGCAACTGAACCAGTTGCCTGACGCAGAAGGGTCACCAGAACGCTCGATAGGTCGTGATGATAACGTGTTTTCCCTTGAAATCCGCCAGGTGGACTTTGGAACCGTCGGAACGCGGGAGGGTGAAGTCGGTGGCCTGGTCACCGATTTGAAGAAACCCGAGGTCGCCGCCCCATGACGAGATGGCGGGGTCTGCGGGTTTGGATTTTGCTTTGGGGGCGACGGGCAGGTTGACGCGTTGGCGGACGAAGGTCTTGCTGTTTCCGTCTTTGCCGTTGATGTAGGCAACGACGGAGATGCCGATGACGTCGTTGGGTCCGGGTTCGCTGACGAGCGTGAAGGGGATGTTGGCGATGTTCTCTTTCATCAGGAATTCGAACGGCGCGTGCATGAATTCATTCCTGGCGAGGTCGCGATGATCGGTGAGAACGTCTCCTTCGAGTTTGACGCAGTCTGGAACGTCGAGTTGGAGAATGGGGCTTGGCATGCCCGCGCCATCGGTTTTCAGTCCCTTCGCGAGTTTGGTCTTGACGACGAATTCGTAAGACTTTCCGGATTCGAGTTTTTTGGTTCGGAGCCTTGCCTTCACCTCGAGTGCGTCCTGCGGAACGGCAGCGACGGCTGAGATGGTGCACGCGAGTAACACAGCGATCATAAATTTGTCTCCATTATCGACGATTGTATCAGATGGCTGGCCCGCAGAGGGAGTATAGCGTTTTTGTTGGTGGAACGCACCTGTTGGCTTGTGTGGCTAACCCCTGGTGATGCGCGTTCCGATGGTGCCTTCGTAGACTTCGGCGGCTCGTTCGAGTGGTCCGATGCGGACTTCGGGGTCATCGTGTGGGGTGTTGTTGAGGAAATTGAGCGCGCCCTGGATTTTGGGGCCCATGGACCCTGGGGGGAATTGGCCTTCGTCGAGCCAGTGTTGGGCCTGGGTGACGGTCATGTGGTCGATTTCGCGCTCGTTGGGGGTTTTGAAGTCGATGGCGACGCGATCGATGTTGGAGAAGATGAAGAGTTTGTCTGCACCGAGCGCGGCGGCGAGAAGGGCGCTGGCGAGGTCCTTGTCGATGACGGCGTGGACACTTTCGAGTTGGCATTGAGCGTTGCGAATGACCGGAACCCCGCCGCCTCCACATGCGATCACGAGCTGGTTTGATTCGACGAGGGTGCGGATGGCGTCGAATTCGACAATCGAGATTGGCGTGGGTGATGGGACGACGCGACGGAACAACCCTGGTTCGACCTGGGCGACGGTCCATTCCTCTTTGCCCATGGCTTTTTTGGCCTGGTCGGCGGTCATGGATTGGCCTATGGGTTTTGAGGGGATTTCAAAGGATGGGTCGGTTGGGTCGACGAGGATTGTGGTCACGATGGTGGTCACGGCGCGCTCTGTTCCGCGATCGCGCAATTCGTTCATCAATGTCTGGGCAATCATGTAGCCCATTCCGCCTTCAACGCTTGCGACGACGGAGGGCATGGGAAGCGGGTAAACGATGTCGGTGGCTCCCTGGTTGCGGAGGAGTGCGTTGCCGACCTGTGGTCCGTTGCCGTGGGTGATGACGAGGCGGTGACCCATGTCGATGAGGTTCGCGAGGTGGTGGGCGGTGCGTTTGGAGCTTTCGAATTGCTCTTCGATGTTGCCTTCCGCGTCGGGGTTGGAAATGGCATTTCCGCCCAACGCGACCACGATGAGATTTCCGTTGTCCATGGTGTTTCCTTCGATGTCTGACCGACGGAACAAACAGTTGTTTGCCGTGAAACGAACGTTGGCCTACCCGGCAAGCAGGCAGGCCAACGACGGGATTAGAGTATAGCACAGACGCGTCCGGGCGGTAGCGTCACCCCGCGACCGAAATCAGCAGGGCTTTTTGGGCGTGCATTCGGTTTTCGGCCTGGTCGAAGATGGCGCTGTTGGGCAGTCTTGATGTTTCGTAGTCGATTTCGTCGTCGTAGTGGGCGGGGAGACAGTGAAGGATGACGGCGTCGGGTTTGGCTCGTTTCATGGTGTCGCCGTCGATGCGGTATTTTTCGAAGATGGCTTTTCGTGCCGCGGCTTCGGATTCCTGTCCCATGGATGCCCAGACGTCGGTGTAGAGGACGTCGGCGCCTGATGAGCCTTCGATATCGTTTGTGACAGTAATGGTGGCACCGTTGGCGGCGGCAATTCTGGAGGATTCAGCCAGGACTTTTTCGTCGGGTTCGTAGCCATTGGGTGTGAGGATGACAGCGTTCATGCCGACGCGTGCTGCTCCGAACATGAGGGAGTTGGCGACGTTATTGCCGTCACCGATGTAGCAAAGAGTGAGGCCCTCGAGTTTTTCCTTCCGCTCAACGATGGTCTGGAAGTCGGCCAATATCTGGCAGGGGTGTTCGTAGTCGGAGAGGCCATTGATGACGGGGACGCCGGCGTGTTTGGCGAGATCGACGACGATGTCGTGTCCGAAGACGCGGGCCATCACGACGTCGACGTATCGTGAGAGGACCATCGAGATGTCTTCGGTGGTCTCGCGTTTGCCGAGGCTGATGTCGGTTGGGGCGAGGTAGATGGCGTGGCCTCCGAGTTGTGTCATTCCGGTTTCGAATGAGACGCGGGTGCGGAGGGATGGTTTCTGGAAGATCATCGCGAGGGTTTTGCCTTCGAGTGTGTCGCGGTATTTCTTCGGGTCTGTCTTGACGTTGGCGGCGGTCTTGAGGACCGTGCGGATTTCCTCGGCGGTGAAATCGAGGATGGACAGGAAGTGTCGGTCTTTGAGGTCGGACATGGTGGTTGCTCCCTTGGTGTTTTGTCTATTTGATGCAGTTGTTCATTCGTTCATCGGATGGGTGGCCCACCTCTTTAGAGGTGGGGGAGTCGATTTGATTTCCGGATTCGACTCCCCCCAAGGTTAAAGCCATGGGCCACCCAACCTTCGGTATTAGAAAACTGGTCATGCCTTCGCGCCACCCACGAGGGGTGACGCTACATTGGAACGAAGACTGTGTTACTCGCTCAATACCTTTTCGAAGCGATCCATTGCCCAGTCGAGTTCTTCTTTGGTGATGCACAATGGTGGGGCGATGCGGATGCACTGTTCGTGGGTGTCTTTGCAGAGGATGCCCTCTTCGCGGAGTTTGTAGCAGAAGTCGCGGGCGGTGCCGGATGACTTTGGTACGTCGATGCCGATCCACAATCCTCGGCCGTGGACGTCTTCGACGTGTTTGCTTTTGATGGCGTTCAATCGATTGAACATATGTTTGCCCATCTCTCGCGAGTGGTTCTGGTATTTTTCTGTCTTAAGGATTTCGACGACCTTGCGGGCGATGGCGCAGGCGAGCGGGTTTCCGCCGAAGGTGCTGCCGTGCGATCCCGGGGTGAAGACGCCGAGGATTTCGCGACTTGAGACGACGGCGGAGACGGGCATGACGCCGCCACCGAGGGCTTTGCCGAGAATGTAGACGTCGGGTTTCACGTTTTCGTGATCGCAGGCGAAGGTGTATCCGGTGCGTCCGAGGCCTGACTGGATTTCATCGGCAATGAAGAGAATGTTGTGCTCGGTGCAAACCTCGCGGACGCTTGTCAGGAATCCATCGGGCGGAACGAGGATGCCCGCTTCGCCCTGGATGGGTTCCATGAGGAAGGCGACGGTGTTGTCGTCGATGGCGTTCTTTAGTGCGTCGAGGTCGCCGAATGGTATGGCTTCAAAACCGGGGGTGAAGGGTCCGAAGTTTTCGCGACAGTCGGGGTCGTTGCTGAAGCTGATGATGGTGGTGGTTCGGCCGTGGAAGTTGTTGTTGCAGACGATGATTTTGGCCTGGTCTGCGGGGACGCCTTTTTTGGTGTATCCCCAGCGGCGGGCGGTTTTGATCGCAGTTTCGACGCCTTCCGCGCCGGTGTTCATGGGGAGAATGGTTTCCATGCCGCAGAGGTCTGCGAGTTCCCTGGCGAAGGGGCCTAGCTGATCGTTATGGAACGCGCGACTGGTGAGCGTGACCTTGTCGAGTTGCTGTTTGGCGGCGTTGAGAATGTCGGGATTGCTGTGTCCGAAGTTGACGGCGGAGTAGGCAGCGAGCATGTCCATGAATTTGTTGCCGTCGGCGTCCTCGACCCAGACGCCTTCTGCTCTGCTGACGACGACGGGGAGTGGATGGTAGTTGTGGGCTGCGCAGGATTCGACGAGGTCGATGTGCTGTTGGCCTGACATTTCGAGTGTGGGTGTTTGCGTGGTCATGGCGTTGCTTTCTGACAAAACGGTGTTCGCGGTGACAGCCTGCCTGCCAGCCGGACCGACCGGCGGCGGATTGTGCCTGATTATGGGACCATCGCCCATTTGGCGCGCGTACTATACCCAAAGTGTTTCGGCAAAATCAAGCCGTTGGGCGAGGGAGGAATAAGAGGCGGGGTCCGAAGCGTCAATCAGGCGACGGCGGCGTGGGTTTCGGTGGGTTGGGGATCGATTTGGCTGGCCCATTGGGTCCAGCCGGGTGGCCCATGTCATGTCTTTAGACGTGGGGGAGTCGAATCATTGTCCGCGCACCATCCACGAGCGGCTCGAATTGATCGAGTCCACGGTATATCCCAATTCGACTACCCCACCGCTAAAGCGATGGGCCACCCAGCCTTACGCACCTACAAAGATGAGGCAGATCCGCGGACATGGGGCGGGGTTCGATGGGTGAATCAGGCGACGGCGGCGTGGGGTTCGGTGGGTTGGGGATCGATCTGGCTGGCCCATTGGGTCCAGGGGATCGCGCGTTGGGATTGACTGCGGACGATGACGTTTGACTGGCCTATGAGGTCTGCGATTGCCCTTGCGAGGGGTGCGGAGAAGTTGACGCTCAATCCGCGGCCGCAGCGGAGGGCGATGTTCAGGTCGCCGGCGGCGTGGAGTTGGAGGTAGACGGTCGTGTCGCCGGGGTGGGTCTTGAGAATTTTGGTGAGTTCGGGCAGGAGATCGTCGGCGACGGATGAAATGGTGAGAACGACGTCCTGACAGAGGAGTCTCGGCGCGTCGGCCAGTGGTATGACGTCGACGACGCGGACGGAGGGTTCCTCGCGACGGCGATCGACTTCGCCTTTGACGAAGACGATGCTGTCGGGGGTGAGCAGATGGCGGAATTTGGGGAGGTCGTTTGGGAAGACGATGGCTTCGACGCGTCCTTTGGTGTCTTCGAAGGTGACGATGCCCATTTTTTTCTGTTGTCTGGTGGTGACGGTGCGCATGGATGAGACCATTCCGCCAAGGATGATTTTGTTGCCGTCGGGCATTGCGGCGAGGTCTTTTGTCGTGGTGGTGGCGCAGGCGTCGACGACGTCGGCAGCCAACGCCAATGGGTGCCTGGTGACGAACAATCCGAGGGCGGCTTTTTCGCGGGTGAGCATCTCGGATTCGGTCCATTCCTCGTTTGGCAGGCCCAGGTCTATGGCGTCGTTCTGCTCATCGCCACCGTCGAACAAGCCCATCTGGCCTGCGTGTCTGTCGCGTTGTTTCTTGGAGCCATGCTCGATGGCAGCGTCGAGGACGGTGTAAAGCGCTTTGCGCATGGCGCCGGTGGTGTCGAAAGCGCCGCAGCAGATGAGTGCCTCGATGACGGCGCGATTGCAGGGCGAGAGATCGACGCGTTCGCAGAAATCGTAGATGTGCTGAAAATCACCACCGTCGCGGGCGTTGCGGATGGCGGTCACCGCTTTTTCACCGACGCCTTTGATGGCGCCGAGTCCGAAACGAATGACGCTCTGTTTCCTGCCGTCGCGCTCCAGACAATCGACGGTGAATTCGTTGCCGGAGCGGTTGACGTCGGGCGGGAGCACCTGAATCCCGAGTCGGCGACACTCGTCCATGTACTCGACGATTTTGTCGCTGCTGGACATTTCGAAGGTCATCACGGCGGCCATGAATTCGACAGGGTGGTAGACCTTCATCCATGCGGTCTGATAGGCGACGAGGGCGTACCCGGTGGAATGGGCTTTATTGAAGGCGTAGCTACCGAATTTGAGGATGTCCTCGAACACCTCGTTGCCGACGTTCCGCGCGACGCCGTTCTCCTCGCAGCCCTTGAGAAAGGGCTCGCGCTCGGCTTCGATCATGGCGGTTTTCTTTTTGCTGATGACCTTGGCGAGACGGAACGCGCGCTTGAGTTCGATCTTGCCGAGGCGGTTGACCATGCGCGAGACCTGTTCCTGGTAGACCATGATGCCGTAGGTCTCTTCGAGGACTTCGGTCATGATCGGGTGGGGGGTGGTCCATGGTTCGCCGTGTTTTCGGGCGACGTAGGCATCGATGTATTGCATGGGTCCGGGTCTGAACAGCGCGTTGGCGGCGATCAGGTCTTCGATGCGGTTGGGTTTCATGCGCAGCAGGACGTCGCGCATGCCCCCGGATTCAAACTGGAAGACGCCTTTGGTGTCACCCCTTGCGAACAGGGAATAAACCTTCTGGTCGGTGAGATCGAGGTTTTCGAGACTGATCTTCCTGCCCGTTGATTTTTCGGCCAACTGTCTCGCGCGTTCGAGGGTGGTCAGGGTGCGCAGGCCGAGGAAATCAAACTTGAGCAAACCGACGCGTTCGACGGTAGGCCCGTCGTATTGCGTGACGATTTGCGTTTCGTTGGCTGGCTTGTAGAGCGGGAGAAAGTGATCGAGCGGGGAGTCCGCGACGACGATGCCGGCTGCGTGAACACCGGCGTGTCGTGCGAGACCTTCGAGCCTGCGGGCGATGTCGATGATTTTTCCCGCGGTCCGGTCGTTTTCGTATCTTGCTTTGAGATCAGGCTCGGCTTCGAGCGCCCGATCGATGGTCATGTTCAGTTCGTTCGGGATGAGGTTGGTCAGCTCGGTCGCGTCGGCGAAACCGAGGCCCAGGACGCGGGAGACATCCTTGACAGCCTGTCGCGCTTTGAGGGTTCCAAAGGTGATGATCTGCGCGACGTGTCCGTATTTTTGTCGCACATAGTCGATGACATCGCCTCGGTGGGCCTGGCAGATGTCAACGTCGATGTCGGGCATTTCGTCGCGGTCGGGGTCCATGAATCGCTCGAAATACAGGCCATAACGGAGCGGATCGGGCGCGGAGATTTCGAGACAGTAACTGACGACGGAGCTGCAACCGCTGCCTCTCGCGCCGCATGGGATACCGTTGGAGCGGGCGTGGCTCATGAAATCCCAGACGATCAGGAAGTAGCCGCTGAACCCCTTGCTGGAAATTACGCCGAGTTCGTAGTCGATGCGTTCGCGGATATCGTCGGTGATTTTGTCGTACTTTCGTTCCGCCCCGTGATAGACCAGCTCGCGCAGATATTCGTCTTCGGTGCGCTGTTTGGGGAGTTTGTAGACCGGGGAGTGGCGGGTTTTGAAGTCCAGTTCGAGGTCGCACATATCGGCGATGCGGACGGTGTTGGCCAATGCGTCGAGGCGATCGGGAAACAGTCCGGCCATCTCCTCGGGCGATTTGAAGTAGAATTCGTCGGCGGGGAATTTGAGTCGGTCCTCGTCGGACTGCAATTTTCGCGTGCTGATGCAGCACAGTACGTCGTGGGCGGTGGCGTCGTCTTTTTCGAGGTAGTGGATGTCGTTGGTCGCGATGGTGGCGACGCCGTATCGGTCAGCCATGTCGATGAGTTCGGGGTTGATGGCGCGTTGCTCCTCGATGCCGTGGTCCTGCAGTTCGATGAAGAATCGGTCGGGACCGAAGATGTCGAGGTAGGTCTCGGCGGCCTGGTTGGCGACCTTGCGGTTGTGGTTCATCAGTGCCTGGGGGATTTCGGCACCGAGGCAGGTGCTGGTGCAGATAAGACCGGCGGAGTGTTCGCGGAGCGTTTCCTTGTCGATGCGTGGTTTGTAGTAGAAGCCTTCGAGGTATCCGATGCTGCAGAGCTTGAGCAGGTTGTGATAACCTTCGATATTCATCGCGAGAAGCAGCAGATGGTAGCTCGCCTCCTTCATGCGCGAGGCTTGTTTCGCGCGGCGGTCGCCCGGAGCCATGTAGGTTTCGCAACCGATGATCGGTTTGATTCCTGCGTTGACGGCGGCGGAGTAGAACTCGACGGCTCCGAACATGTTGCCGTGGTCGGTGATGGCGACCGCGGGCATGTTCATGTCTTTGGCCTTCTGGATCATCGGTTTGATGCGCGTCGCACCGTCGAGCAGGCTGTAGTGGGTGTGGACGTGGAGATGGACGTAGGAGAGATCAGACACGGGGCTTGCCACCTTGCGATTCAGACGACGATTGTTTTATTGTGGACGAACCGTTTGCATCGTACTTCAACTTGAGAAGCGGTCAATCCGTCGGTATTTAAGGAATGTGTTCACCGATGTGGGGAGGGGGTGGCGTCTTTGTGAAACAAACTTGAGATGTGTCGCAACTGTCCGTTTGGCAGGACGTTCGGCGCGGGGGATCGAAAATCATTCGTACCGGGCGGCGATGGGCATACGCCAACCGCTGCCGAAGGCTCGACTCGTTATCTTGATGCCGGTGGCGGCTTGTTGGCGTTTGTATTCGTTGCGATCGACCTTACGGATCACGTCGCGAACGGTTCTCTCGTCGAAACCGGCTGCTGCGATTTCGGTGGCACATTGCTGACGCTCGACGTAGCGTTCCAGAATCGCATCCAAAACGTCATACGACGGCAGGCTGTCCTGATCGGTTTGATTTTCGCGAAGCTCAGCCGACGGCGGTTTGGTGATGGTTCGATTCGGGATCAGTTCCGAACCGGCGCGCTGGTTGATGTACCTGGCCACGCGATAGACCATCGTCTTGGGCACGTCGCTCAGGACAGCCAACCCACCGCACATGTCGCCATACATCGTGCAATACCCGACGGCCAGTTCGCTCTTGTTGCCGGTGGTCAGCAGCAACCAGCCAAATTTGTTGGACAACGCCATCAACACCGATCCGCGAGCACGGGCCTGGATGTTTTCCTCGGTCACATCGGCGGGCGTTCCTTCAAAATGCGATCGCAGGACGCCCTCGGTGGCGGCGTGGATATCCTCGATCGCGATGACGCGGTAATCCGTCCCCAGCGCGACAGCGAGCGATTCGGCGTCTTCCAGACTGTGACGACTGCTGAATCGCGACGGCATGGCGACACAATGGACGCGGTCCTTACCCACAGCAGCGACGGCGATGGCGGCGGTGACGGCGGAATCGATCCCGCCCGACACGCCGATGACCACCTGTTCAAATCCGCACTTGGACACATAGTCGCGCGTGCCCAGCACGATCGCCCGGTAAATCGCCTCCTCCTTGTCTGGTAACCCGGCAACCTGACCTTCCTGCGACTTCAGATCGACGATGGCGAAATCCTCGTCAAACGAACGACACCGCGCGAGAACCCGACCCTCCGAATCAATGGCACCGCTGGCACCGTCGAAAACGAGGTCATCGTTTCCGCCGACCTGATTCACATACACAAGCGGTTTGTTCGCCTGGGTCGCCTTTTTGCGAAACAGTTCCACGCGTCGTTGAGGTTTGCCGATCGCGAACGGCGACGATCCGATATTGAACACGACATCCACGTTTGCCGACGCGAGGTCAGACACGGGATCGTCACCGTATAGTCTGCGTGAGAAATGCAGATCGTCCGTCCAGATATCCTCGCAGATCGTCAGCCCGATTTTGACCCGACCGCCTGCCAAATCCAACGCGCACACGCCCGGGGTCGTGCCGGGGTCGAAATATCGGGACTCGTCAAACACGTCGTACGTCGGCAGAAGCCGCTTGGCGTAGGTCAGGACAACGTTTCCCCGCCAGACAACTGAGGCTGCGTTGTAGATTCCCTTTCCCTGGGACGCATCGTTGACGGCAACGTGTCCGATCACGACAGCGACATCCCTGGACGCCTTTGCGATCTTCTCGACAGCCATCAGGTTTCGCTCGATCAACCCGCGTTTCAGAAGCAGGTCTTTCGGGGGATAGCCAACGACCGCCAACTCGGGGACAAGGACGATGTCGGCCCCGGCGTTCGCGGCCTGACTCATCGAGTCGAGAATCCTGGCGGTGTTTCCATCGACATCACCGACGATCGGATTGATTTGTGCGAGTGCGACCTTCATCGTCGTTATCATAGGCGTGTCTACACAAACACGCACGCCGACTGTTGCGGTGGGGCTTTGATGTTAGAATCCTGAGACAAGCGAGCACGCGAGGTTCGATGCCCCAACAGACGATCAAACCAACACCCAATACACCCGCGGTTGAACGTCGGCAACGACGTCAGGCATTGGTCATCGCGATCATGTGGGGCGTGCCGATCGTGGTGTTGGAACTCCTCGGTCCTGTTCTGCAGTCCAACCAATCCGGTGCCCACGTCTGGTGGCGGGTGTTGCAGGGGTTGCTGACCGGAATGATGATCCTGTCCCCTGCCGGCGGACCGATCCTCGCAACGGGTTTGCTCGCCATGGTGCAGCGCTCCCCGTCGATCGCCTCGCTTGTTACCCTTGTCGCAACGGCCATGTTCGTGCTGAGCGTCATCGCCATTTTTCTCCCATCTCTCTCGACCAACCTGTTCGCCGCCGTCGCCGTCCTGCTGGTCATCGTCCAAATCGTCAGACTCGTCGGCACGCCGAAAACCCGGACCTGCCCGGGAGATTCTTGATCAACGCCCCCGTTGGGCATACCGTCAGGGGATGAGAAAAACGACATACGCCGGCACGGCTCTTTCGGTCATCGCAACGGCGGGAATCCTGTTGCTCGCCCTGTCCTCATGCGTCCCGGTCATCTCCGGTCAACCCGATAATCCCGCCGATGACACACCCGTAATGCCACCGAACGACGACGGGGACACCGACGACACCGACGACATCAACGGCGACGACGCAAATGGCGACGACGCAAATGGCGATGACACAAGCGACGACACCACCGGTCCGTTGATTGTCAACTTCACACCGCGTGTCATCGACGACACAATTCTCCAGGGCGAATCCGTCCGGACCGGCGACATCGACAACGATGGCGACACCGATATTGTCATGGCGTCCTCGTTGCTCGACGCGGTCATTCTTTATTTGAACAACGACGATGGGCAGACGTTCACGCGTATCAACGTCTCCGGTAATGGCCAACTCGTCGCGACCGACATCGCGATCAGCGACGTCGATGGCGACGGGGATCGCGACATCGCAGCCATTGCACAATTCGACCGCGCTGCGGGTGCCGGCTCACCGGGGAGCGTCATCCTTTTTCGCAACCCCGGCGACCCGTCGGGCACATGGTCGTTTGTACCACTGACCGAGTCGAACATCGCTGCTCCAACGGTCATCGCCGCGGCGGACCTCACCGGCGACGGTCGCGATGAGTTGATCGTGGGAACCGCCTCCGGGGCCGGTGCGGTCACCGGACTGTTCTATCTGCTCAATCTCGGTACGACTTTCGACCAGCCCATCAGCATCGACGCAAACACCGGAAACATCACCGCCCTCGCGACCCACGATGTGGACAACGACTCGGTCACGGATGTCATCGCCGTCGATCGATCCGCCAACGAAATCCGCTGGTACAGGAACTTTCGGACCCCTGGAGAGACAGCGGTTCCCTCGTTCGCCGGTTTTCTCATCGCACCGGTCACGGCACCAAACGACATCGCCCTTGGACAATTTGACAACGACGCGGACCTGGAATTGCTTGCGGCAACGGCGGACGTATCCGGCGGAATGATTCTGCTGTTTGATCCGCCCGTCAACCCGCAGGCAGACTGGACCCGAAGCACGATTGATCCTGCGTTTGGTTTCGGTCAGAACAGTCGCGTCGCCGCCGCGGATTTCAACCAGGACGGTGTCACCGATATCGCCGCCATCAGCAACGAACTGGGCCAACTGAAAATCTACAGCGCAAGCCGAAACGGATTTACCCCGTCCGCGCCGATACAGATGTTCGGTGTTTTCGACATCGCTGCGGCGAACATCACCCCGGACCAGAGACCCGATCTGATCACGACAACGTTCAACGCCGCCACGTTCGACACCGTCACACTGTTTCAAAATACGCCGTAGTTGTCGAAACGATTTACTCTGTAATCGTGAATACCAGGTTGGCGTAGTAGGTGTTGTCCAGCTTGTCGTTGCCCTGAACGGGTCGCGAGTTGTATTCGTTGCGAACACCAAGCTTCAAGCTAAATCGATCGTCCTTGAGCGGGATCAGCATGGCTGTGTCCAGCGAGAGGCGATAGTCGTCGAGATCGTCCCACGCCGGATTCCACGTCGTTGAATGCGTGAATTGCGCCCAGGTGAAAATATCCAGTCGATAGTCAAAACCAAGCTCCAGAATCGCATCGTCGCGCGACCGCCCATCGTCAAACGACTCGTGCCGATAGCCCAGACCTGCGCGAGGCTTCAACTCGTGATTCTCTTTTTTGATCCAGTAATAGGCCAGCCCGGTCGCCGCCGTCGCGCGCAGGTCGAGATCCTCGAACTCGTCAAACTCCAGTTCGAAACGTGTGTACCACGCCAACCGCTCCGTTAGATTGCGATCGTAACGAATGCCACCCTTGTATTCATTCTCGGTTCGGACCTCATTCTGCTCACCGAAATCCGCAGCCAGATAAAAGTGCAGCAACTCCTCGTCAGTCTGTCGCCTGAGGTCGAACCGACCGCGCGCCTCCAGGCGATCCGTGTTTCCTTCGGTCCGCAGGATGCCCGCCTCCAGAGCAGCCGTCCATTTCGGGGTCAACCCGGCGATGCGTTCCTCCATCTCCTTGTGGTAGGCGGTCCGCGCGTCTTCGGCTTGCCTCTTGGCGATGACAACTTCCGGGCTGTCCACACCTTCAGGCCAGATGGACGCGACCTTCGCGGTCTCGACTTCAATGTGCCCGATGGCAGTTTCCACTACTGACGTGTTTGCCTTTTCAGACGATGTCACCCTTCCGACAAGACGATCACCGCTGTCGAATTGAACGTTGACACTGCCATCAACATCCATCGCCGTGATTTGCGATGCGTCCAGTTCAATCGTTCCGGCGATCGACGTCTCAATCACCAGCCTGCCGTCGTGAAGACGAATCACCCTGCCGACAAGCCGACTTCCGTCCGACGTTGTGACCACATCAGCCTCAACAGCAACGG
Organism: Phycisphaerae bacterium; assembly: GCA_029260165.1. Classification (GTDB taxonomy): domain Bacteria; phylum Planctomycetota; class Phycisphaerae; order UBA1845; family UBA1845; genus OFTM371. The sequence goes on from JAJDDT010000042.1 coordinate 153,613, forward strand.
CGGCAAGAAGCGCACTTATCAATGCAATCGTTCGAGGTATTTTCATTCCACCCACAACCCTGTCGCTCCCCCGCCAAACCGGGGAAACGCCACTGAAAGATATGGTCGTCGCTTTAGTTACCGTCGCTGTCAACAGCGTCAAAAGCGGTGTTGATCCCATTGGTCACGAAGTCATCGATTGGTGTCAGGATGGCCGTCCGCACCAGGCCAATCAGCACATCACGAATGTTCACGGTTGCTGACGACGGGATCGCAACATCACCAAGATCAATCGTGCATCCACCAAACTGCATCGCCATCATTCCCGCACAAGAACCAAGGACGCATCGCTTGAGATTCCGTCTCATCGCTCGCATGAAAAACGCCTCCCATCCTGACCAACACACCAATGAGTCGTCGAAGCTACCGACACGATGATTGCGTGTCAACCGGGCCTGAAGGGTCTGCCGATTTGACTGTACTTCCGCCCATTTTGAAGGCTTGACATGTGTAAACGTCCATTTTGTGCGGGCGTGCGGATAAACCGACAAGTGCAGCACTGTCAGGCTCCCACCGTTCCCTCATCGCGCCTATACTGTGGATATGTCGGCCCCATCCAAAATTCTCATCGCCGTCTCAGCGATCGCGATTCACTGCTCCAACCTCAGCGCCGACGAACCCGTGCCCCCTGCTTCCACCCTTGACATTGTCACCTACAACATCCTCGGGGGGCACTACACCCGCACGGCTGGACGGGAGATTCAGGACCATTTCGCCGGGACCAGGCCCGATATCATCTGCCTCCAGGAAATCAGATACCGAAGGTCCGCCGCACGCAATGGCACGGGACACGCGGCTGACCTCGCCAAACGACTGGGCCCGGACTACACATGGGCAGCCGCGCCGCGACCGGTCAACCACAACCACCCCACGCAGTCAGGCCCCGCCATCGTCGTCCGCGGAAAGATCATCAGGACCGAGTCTCTCGAAATCAAACCCGAACGCGCCTACGGAATCCTTGCTGAGGTCGAAATCGACAACCAACCGATGATCATCGTTTCCGCCCACTTTCACTCCACGGCCGGGGCTTCCATCTCCAGTACGCTGACCACCGAGAGCGACCGGGTTCACGAAGTTGCCCATCTCGTCCACCGACTCAGGAACGAAACCAAACCCGTCATCATAGGCTGCGACGGTAATGCGATGCCCTTCTTCCCCTCCGCCAACACCCTCGCGTCTCATTACACCGACGTCGCCGCAAAGGACGGGAACCCCAAACCCACCTACACTGTCCGAAACGTCGCCATCCGCATCGACTACCTCTACGTCTCCGGACATTTTTCGATCCGGTCCTGTGACGTTCCCAATCTCAGCCTCTCCGACCACAGACCCGTTACCGCCACCGTGTTGTTACAAAAAAATCCTGTAAAGCCAGGATGAATAACAGGCCGACAATGGGCGTGAGGTACGGCTGTTAACGTCACACTGTACGGGATTACGCCCCCGCCTCCGGTCGTGCCATTTTTCAGTAGCCTCGCCCTGCGACGCGCCTACGATGTCGTGTCGTAAAACGGGCAGATGCATTGTCCGTTCTGAAAATTCGTTTGAAACCTGTATCCCGAAAATTTTGACAAGGAGACCCCCATGTCAGGAAAATTACTCACACTCTGCTGCACGTTGGCCTTCGCCGGCTTCGTGCTGCCGGTCGACACCCTCGCAGGCTGCAAGGGTTGCGACCAGATCAAAGCCAGCGGCGAAGGATTCTGCGACCATTGCAACGCAGGGTCCATTTTTGGCGTCAAGCTCAAGAACAGAGCCGTCTACGACCTCCTCGCGGGCGATTCCGCCAAATTTGAAAAAGCCCAACATTCCAAATGCGCAGGCTGCGCTTCCGCCGCTAAAAACAACGGGCAATGCAGGCATTGCAACGTATTTGTCGCCGATGGCAAGGTTTTCAAGACAGCCGCCGCACAAGCCATTGCGAAGGGAACACCCGTCACCGCCGAAATGAAGACCAGGATGGCCTCCTGCAAGAGCTGCACGTCGCAACTCGCTCACGACGGCTATTGCACCGGGTGCAGCGTCGGCTTCGTCGCCAACCGGATGTTCAAGAACAAGACCGACTACGACGCAGCCCAAAAGGCACACGCTCTCGTCGCACACGTCGCCAAGGACGCCTCCCCCTGCAAGGGATGCCTCAAGGCCCAACTAAGCAATAGCAGTTGTGCTCATTGCAACGTCTCGTTCATCGACGGCAAGCCCGTTAAGGGCTAGTCCGACCGACGACAAAGTTACACAACCTCCACGCCGGCTGTGGGCATCGTTTTCATGCTCGCAGCCGGTCGTCATTTACAGGAACTGTCGCGTTTTATTTTGCGCTGAGGTCGGTGCAGATGAGTTTTTCGTCGTTGCGGACGTAGATGCGTTTGTCGGCGAAGGCGGGGTGGGTCCAGACGACACCCTCGCGGCGATTTAGTTGGCCTTTTGTGGGGTCGATGATGTGGGTTCGGCTGATTTCCGCGTAGCCCGCGGGGGAAAGTTTGCTGATGATGAGGTCGCCTCGTTCGTTGAACATCCAGACGTTGTCTTCGTGTTCGACGAAATGGATGGTAGCCCATCTTGCCCTGGGGACGGCGTCGAGCGATTCCCAGATGCGGTTGCCGTTTGTGAGGTCGAGGCAGCGGAGTTCGCCGTAGCTGTCGACGCCGTAGACGTAGCCATCCTTGATGTATGGCGTGGAGATGATGGCGTGGAGGGCGACGGTGTTTTTTTCGTCTTCGCCCATGCGTCGCCAGACCTGTTTGGCAGCCGGTTTGGTTTGGTCGAGCTTGATGAGCTGCGAGCCGTCGAAGAAATTGGTCATGAAGAGATGGTCGCCGTTGAGGACGGGGTCGGCGATGTTGATGGTCATGCGGCGTTGTTCAAACGGTACGGACCAGTGGACGTCGCCGGATTTGGGGTTGAGACCGACGACGTTTTCGGCGGTCCAGACGATCAGGACGCGTTGGCCTGCCTGTTCGATGACGCGTGGTGCGACATACGAGGCGTTGTCGGGAAGGGATTTCCATTTTTCCTTGCCAGTGATTTTGTCGAATGCGACGACGGAGGCGTTGTTTTCACCGCCGATGTGGACGATGACGAGGTTGTCTTCGATGACGGGTGAGGCGGCAATGCCCCAGATGGGCATGCGGATGTCGTATTGTTTGTTCAGGTCTTTTTGCCAGTGGATTTTGCCGTTGGCTGCGTTGAAGCAGAAGAAATGGCCCATGGTTCCGAGGGAGTAGGCGCGGGTTTCGTCGATGAGGACCGAAGCGCGTGGTCCTGTGTCGTAACTGACCTTGCGGTAGGGACAGTCGTAGGTGTGTGACCAGATGGGTTTTCCGGTGTTTGCGTCGAAGCAGTGGACGCGCTCGACTTGTTTGGGTTTGGTAAGTCGGTCGGTGACGTAGACGCGTCCGTCGGCGACGGTGGGTCCGCTGTATCCGCCGCCGATGTCTGCGGTCCAGATGGGTTCGAGTTTGGGCTTGTCGAATTTCCTGACGATGCCTGTTTCACACCAGACGCCGTCGCGGGTGGGGCCTCGCCATTGAGGCCAATCGTCGGCGACGGCGGATTGGGCAAGGAATATTGCGGCGATGACGAAAACAGAACGGGACGGATGCATCGGAAACCTTTCCAGTCAGATATTGGTTCGCCTGGATTGTAGGTGCATCAGTTTTGACGGCAATCGCGAGAATTACTCGCAACGCAGGTTGGGAATAATGGGACGACGCAGGAGGGTGGTCATGGCGAACAGTCCGGCGAGGTTCGCGATGACGAAAACCGTGGTGAGGGTGAGGGCGATGTTGAGCCATGGCAGGGAGGTCGGTTGTTGGATGGTGTGGGGAAGGACGGCGATGCAGGCGGGGATGAAGCCGACGGCGAGTCCGAGGGTGACGAGGAGCGTGTTTTCGGATGCGAGGGCGATGGCGAGGTGTTTTCGGGAGTATCCGACGGCGGCGAGGAGCGCGAGTTCGGATCGGCGTTCGACGATGTTGCGGGCGAGAACGGCTCCCAACCCGAGTGAGCCCAGGATGAGGCCGAAGCTGCCGAGTGATTGGAATGTTGAGAGGTAGGTGTTTTGGACCTGCTGGTATTGTCGGATGCGGTCAAGGGTTTCGTTGGCGTCGAATCCGTGGTCGGCCAGTTGGTTTTCGAGGAAGGTGGCGACGGGTTTGGATTTTTCAGTGGTGGTTTCGATGAGGAAGAATCCGTAGCCCTGGACGCTGGGGAAGAGTTTGACGAAATCGTGTTCGGCGATGATGAGTTCGTCTTGCAATGCGCTGCCCTTGAGGAGTGCGACGAAACGGAGTTTGACCGGTTGTCCCTGTTCGTTGGTGATGGTGAGGTCTTGTCCCAAGCCTGAATGGAGCTGCCATTTGACGGCGGCTTCGTCGCCGATGGCGGGGATGGCGTCGTCGAAATGTTGGTTGAGCAGAGACCATGGATTGGCGGATTCGGATTCGGTGTTGGCGAGTGTTGTGCTGAAGGTGAATCCGCCGCGCTCGATTATGTTTTGCGTCGCGCCGAGGATGCGTGGCTGGGTTGGTTTGTAGAGGTTGAGGCAGCTTGAGGATTCGCCGTCGCGGAGGCGAAAGGGGACGATGGTGGTGTGGTTGAGGATGGGTGATTCTGGAATGGTGAAGGCGAGGGCATCGCGTCCTGTTTCGGTGTTGAGGTCGTGGACTACGGGTATGGATGTGTTGGCGTAAAGCGTGAATCCGCCGGTGGGGCCTGCGCGTTCGGTGGGGTCGGTGTCGGTGGTGAGTTGGAAGGCTTGCAGGGCGACGATGAGGAAGGTGGCGGAGGCGATGAGGGTGATGGTGGTGAGGCTTCGCGAGGGGTTTCGGGTGGCGTTTCGAAGTCCCAGCTTGATGAGTGCGTTGTTGGTTGGGGCGAGTGGTCGTTGAGTTGGTCGGCGCATTTGATTGGCGGTGATGAGGAGCAAGCCTGCGAGTGTGAGTGTGCCTGCTGCGAAGAAAATGAGGGCGGCGGGAATGTCGGGTGATAACGCGGGGAGTGGAAGTGTGGCGACCGCGAGGATGAGGCAGGCGATGGCGAGGGTGCGTGATCGAGTTGATTGATTTTTGTGGGGGGGCGAATCGGGTTGGGTTTGCCCGGCGAACAGGGCGCGTGGCGTCATTTTTGTCAGGCTGCGGACGGCGAGGGTTGTGGCGAGAATCGCGACGAGGAATCCGCCGCCGCCTCCGATGATGAGACTGACGGGTTGGAGATCGAGTTCGAGGAATGGTGCGTTGGCTGCTTTGGACCACCATGTTCGCAGTCCCGTGAGCATGATGGAGGCGTAAAGTTGAGAGGCGAGGATGCCGGGGATGGTTCCGATGGTGGCGACGAGGGCGGATTCGGTCAGGAGGAGTCTGGAGATGTTTCGCGGTGTGTATCCTGTGGCGAGGAGCAGGCCTGTTTGAGCGGAGCGTTGTTCGACCCCGAGTCGGAAGAGAAGCGCGACGAGCAGTGCGGCGGAGGCGATGAGGAAAAAGCTGAATCCGACAAAGAGTTGTCCGAAATCGGTGCTGCCCGTGGCGGATCGAAGGGCCAGTTGCCGGACGGGTCGGAAAGATAGTCCGAGGTCGGCGGGGTCGAGGTGTTTCAACAGCGCGTTTTCGAAGGCGGCGGCCGTCGTTTTTGCGGATGTTGGATCGTCAAGGGGAATTCTGATGGCGGTGAGTTTTCCAAAACGGTCGGCGTCTTCGGACCAGAGTTGTTGGCCATCCTGGAGTGCGATGAATGCTTTCGGGGTGGTGCGGTGGTTTTTCCAATAGGTGTCGTCTTTCGGTCGGATGTTTTCCAATGAGATGGGGAATGGCGGATCCCAATCGGCGATGGAGTCGGTGTCGGTGACGCCGGGGTAGGTCGGTGTAAAACCGGGGTCGGCGGCGGTGCCGGAGAGTGGCACCGTGCCGGCGAGGGTGAATTGGGTGGTTTCGGTTTCGAGTTGACCCAGTGGTCCGGTGACGTAATAGACAAGCGTGATTTTCGCGCCGGGTTTGGGTTGTAGATCATCGGTGGCCCATTGGTTGAGGATGATCTGGCCCGGTTGGGGTTGGTGGTTTTCGATGGGGAAGTCGATGGCGGAGACGATGGAGTAGGGGATTGAATGGGTGTCGGATGCGAGACTGTTTGCGAGGTAGGAGAGGACGTTGTGGACCGGGGAGTTGATGTCGTTGGCTGCGTTGCGGGCGGCGCGTTCGATGGCGGGTTCTATCAGGAAGCGGTTGGATTCGAGGGCGATGTATCCGTGCCGAGGGTCCGCGCGGAGGGTTAATCCGACGTCGGCGAGTCGGATGGATTCGTCGAGCGCGGTCCGGAGCGCGTCAGGTGTCGTGCCGACGCCGACGAGAATGGTGTTGATTTTGTCTGGCTGATCGAGGGCTTTTTGTAGCGTTTTGATCGGGACGAAAGCGTTGCGCGGTGATCGTTGTGTCGGATGGAGTCCTAGCGAAGCCATTTCGTCGTTGGCGATGATGGATTTGACCGGAAGTCGGAGCGTGATGGTGTTTTGATTGCGGCGACCGATCAGTGTTTCGGTGGGCAGATCGCCGGCGGTACCGATGCGGATGAGAACGTCGTCACCAATGTTCGCACCGATGTCGTCGGCGAGGGCGGCGTTCAGGACTATGTGACGGCTGTCCGGGTTTTTCCAATCGCCGTCGCCGAGGGTATTCGTCCAGAATGATTCGTCGACGCCGAGGACCTGAATGGATTCGGATCGGGCGCGCGTGGTTGCGTGGACAGCGCCGCCGGTGACCATCAGGATGCCTGCGAGGCGTTCGCATTCTTCGAGTCTGTTGTGAACGAGCCGCTGGGGCGGAGATGCGTCGAGAAACCGCGATGCAACGAGGGCATGGTCGACCCAGCCAAGGTGAGCGGTGGCGTTTTCGCGGAGGCTGTGACGCATGGAATCCCCGACGACCAGCGCACCGGTCAGGGTCATGACCGCGACGGTGACGCCGGCGGCGACGGCGAGGTTGGACCGCCAATGGTATCGCAAACTCGCAAACGCCAATCCGAATGTCGACGGTCGTGTGGTCATCGTGGTTTCAACATGCCGTCGAGCAGGTCGAATTGCTTGTCGAATCGGTCAGCCAGGGATTGGCTGTGGGTGACGACGACGAGGGCTGCGTTGAATTCCCGCTGAAGCTGGACAAGTAGATCAGCCACGGTGTCGGCGGATTTGCGGTCGAGGTTTCCCGTGGGTTCGTCAGCCAGGATGACCCTGGGTTGACAAATGAGTGCGCGTGCGATGGCGGATCGCTGACGCTCGCCGCCGGAGAGTTCAGCCGGTCGGTGGTCACGACGGTCGGACAAGCCGACGCGGTCGATGAGTGTTTTCGCACGCGTGATGACGTCGTTGTCGTCGGATGCGACGAGCGTGGGGATCAGGACGTTTTCCAGTACCGAGCATTGCGGGAGCAGGTGGTGTTCCTGGAAGACAAAACCGATGTTGCGGTTGCGAAAGGCCGCCAGCCTGGTTTCGTCCAGTTGGTAGGGATTCTCGTTGTCGATGGTGACGTCGCCGGTGGTCGGTGGTTCGAGGGTGCCGGCGATGTTGAGCAGGGTTGATTTGCCACAGCCGGACGGTCCCATGATCGCGACGGACTCGCCTGCGTTGACGGTGAGATTGACGTCGCGAAGGACGACAAGATCGTCGCCGCGGGTCGCGTATCGTTTGGAGACGGAGCGAATGTCGAGCATGATGCCCGATTGATAGTCGATGGCGACGTGCGTGGGAAGCGGTCGTCGCAAATGTTAGCGATGGAGCAGGATCGAAACGGTGCCACCTCGGAAATCCGCCGCGAGCACGTCAGGCAAACCATCGCCATTAACATCCGCCACGGCTACCGAAACGGGACGACGTCCGGCGTAGAACTCGCGAACGGGCTGAAATGAACCGTTACCGATGCCGAGCAGAACCCCGGCCGATCCACCAACGCCGTTTGACGTGACGATATCGAGAATTCCGTCGCTGTTCACATCGGCGATGGCCACCGTATTCGGGTCCAGGCCTGCCCGTTGGTCCGACACGGCGGCAAATGTTCCGTTGCCGTTACCCAACAGCACACCGACCTGGGACCCGTTGATTTTGGCGGTGATGAGATCGAGTCTTCCGTCACCGTTCAGGTCCGCGACAGCCACATGCGTCGGCATGCCAACCCCGCCGGCGAACGTTTGCTGCGTTTGAAAGGTGCCATTCCCGTTGCCGAGCAGGACCGAAAGATCGCCGTCTCCCTGGTTGGCTGTAATCAAATCGAGATTCCCATCGGCATTGACATCTCCCTTGGCGACGGATGTCGGACGGTCGCCAACGGGGAACGTCTGTTGGGCTTGAAACGATCCGTCACCGTTTCCGAGCAGAACGGAAACATCGTCGGAGAGACTGTTGGCGACGACGATGTCGAGATTCCCATCGGTGTCAAAATCTCCAGACGCAACAGCCGCGGGTTCGTCACCTGCTGGGAAAGACCGTTGGTCTCCAAATGCACCGCCACCCCCGCCGAGAAACACGGACACGTCATCGCTGCCCTGGTTGCTGGTGATGACATCTGGAAAGCCGTCACTGTTGACGTCTGCCACCGTGAGCGAAACAGGCCGCTCTACGGCGTTGAATGACGTTGGATCAAGAAAGGCCCCATCCCCGTTCCCGCGAAATACCGATACGACTCCCGGAATACCGCCAACGCCGCTGACCCCGGGATTCACGGTGAGAATATCGTCGTTTCCGTCGAGATCCACATCCGCCACGGCCATGTCGTTCACCGCGACCGGGGGCAATGTTTGGCGCGTTTGCAAAGTCCCGTCGCCATTGCCCAAAAGCGTCAGCAAATCGCCGTCATCGATGTCACCGGGATTGTCATCTCCGTTCAGATTCGTCGTAACAATGTCCGGGATACCGTCGCCGTTCGTGTCCAATGCTGCCACCGAAGTGGGGCCATCTCCCGCATCAAACCGCTGCTGCCCCTGAAACGTTCCATCGCCGTTCCCCAACAGCACGGACACATCATCGGACGCTTCGTTGGCCACAACCAGATCCGGGTTGCCGTCGCCGTCCGCGTCCGCCACCACCACGAAACCGGGTGATTGTCCGACCGTGAAGAGCTGTTGGGCTTGAAGCGTTCCATCGCCGTTGCCAGACAGAACAGACACGTTGCCCGGAGCCAGGTTTGCCGTCACGACGTCCATATTGCCGTCGTTGTTCAGATCCGCGACCGCCATATGAATGGTGTCTGTTCCGGCGGCGAAGGTCTGTTCGCCCTGAAACGTGCCGTTACCATTGCTCAGCAGAATCGTTACGTTCAGATCCTCGAAGTCGCGATTACCGGTGACCACGTCAGGTGTTCCGTCATTGTTCATATCAATGATCGCAACAGAAACCGGTTGAATCCCACCAATGGGCAGGACCCGCTGCGCCGCGAATGTTCCGTCACCGTTTCCTTGCAGCAACGATACGTTGTTGTCCACTCTGTTCGCGACAACCAGATCGGGGTTACCGTCCCCGGTCAGATTCCCAACCGCGATGGCTACGGGGACAGATCCTACAGCGAATCGTTGCTGATCCTGAAATGATCCGTCGCCATTGCCCAACAGGACCGATGCGTCACTGTCGCCGCGATTGGCAACAACGACATCGGGGTTCCCGTCACCGTTCACGTCGCCTGCAGCGATGGCACCGGGCTGCCGCCCCGCACGGAGACTCGATTGTTGCACAAAGGTTCCATCACCGCGGCCCAAATACAACTTCACAGTGGTATCGCTGAGATTCTCCTGGCCGACGATCAGATCCATGATGCCGTCCCCGTTGAAATCTGAAACCGCGCTGGATAGTGGATCAAGAACGGAACTGAACTTCTCGCCCGGATAGAGTGCGACCGCCGGTCCGCTCGGCGTGGCACCGCCGCCATTGCCCGATCCACCGCCGTCGCCTGATCCACCCCCACCGGTCATGGTTGTGGGACTACAGCCGACCAGGGTCGCCATCAGCACAACAACGCACATCAATTGGCGCATCATCCAGGTACCTTTCTCTTGTGGATCCGATTTGACCGCGAACTCTCACAAGAGACACTATCGCCAACGGGACCCCGTCGCAAACGTCATGCAGCGTCGGCACCCGGTCGCATTCATCGCGGTTCAAGGCCTTCTATTTCTTCGACGAGGAGAACTGCTCCTCCTCGGTCGAGCCGTGCAGGGCGGATGTTTCGCTGGTCCCGCCCGTGATGAGATTGGTGATGGTGTCGAAATAACCGGTACCGACGAATTTCTGATGCGTGGTCGCCTGGTATCCGTGGTCGCGGTCGCGTTCAAATTCGGTGGCTTGCAATTCCGCGTAGGCGCTCATGCCCTCGTCGCGATATTTTCGGGCGAGGTCGAACATGCCGAGGTTCAGTGCGTGGAAACCAGCCAGCGTAATGAACTGGAATTTGTAACCCATAACGCCGAGCTCACGTTGGAATTTCGCGATGGTGGCGTCGTCGAGTTGGGCCTTCCAGTTGAACGACGGCGAGCAGTTGTAGGCGAGCATTTTGCCCGGATATTGTGCGTGGATGGCGTCGGCGAATTTCCTGGCTTCACCGAGGTCGGGGTGGGCGGTTTCGCACCAGATGAGGTCGCAGTACGGAGCGTAGGCGAGTCCGCGGGCGATGGCAGCGTCGATGCCGCCGTTGAATCGGAAGAATCCCTCGGGCGTGCGTTCGCCATTGATGAACGGCGCGTCTCGCTCGTCGGAATTATTGGTCAGGAGTTTCGCACCGTTCGTGTCGGTTCTTGCGATCAGAACCGTCGGCACGCCGCAGACGTCCGAGGCCAATCGGGCAGCCACGAGCTTTTCGATGAACTCGCCGGTCGGGACAGCCACCTTCCCGCCCATGTGGCCACACTTCTTGGCGGATGAAAGTTGATCCTCAAAATGCACGCCGGCAGCGCCCGCTTCGATCAGGTGATACATCAATTCGTAAGCATTGAGATTACCACCGAAACCAGCCTCGGCGTCCGCCACCATCGGTGCAAACCAATGCGTACCATTGACGCCGTCGCAATGGTCGACCTGATCTGCGCGACGAAGGGCGTTGTTGATTCGTTTGACGAGTGCGGGCACGCTGTCGCATGGATACAGGCTCATGTCCGGGTACATTTCACCGGCGAGGTTCGCGTCGGCAGCGACCTGCCACCCGCTGATGTAGATCGCTTTCAGACCGCCCTTGATCATCTGAACAGCCTGGTTTCCCGACATCGCGCCAAGTGCATGTATGTAGTCTTCGCTGCCGAGCAATCCCCAGAGACGTGTCGCACCAAGCGTCGCGAGCGTATGTTCGATTTTGACGCTGCCTCGCAGTTTCAGCACGTCGTCGACAGTGTAGGGTCGTGTGATCCCTGCCCAGCGCGCGTCGTTGGACCAGTTGTTTTGCATGGACTGTTTATCATCGTTGGACATAGTGTTTCGGCTCCCTGGTCTTTTACCCTGCGAGTACGTCATAGGCAGGTATTGTCAGAAATTCTTCCAATGCGTCGGCGGTGCTGATCTTGTCAAAAAGCTCAGCCGCCTGCTGATATTTTCCACACATGAATCGTTCGTCGCCCAGTGTGTTCCTGATTTTTGCGAGTTCCTCACCCAAAAGCGCACGGAATAATTCAACGCTTATTTTTCGCCCGTCATCGAGGACACCCTTATCGTGCCTGATCCATTGCCAAACCTGCGTGCGGGAGATTTCCGCAGTGGCTGCGTCCTCCATCAGGTTGTACAACGGCACGCAACCGTTGCCCCCAAGCCAGGATTCCATGTATTGCACGCCAATGCTGATGTTGGTTCGCAGTCCGTGCTCGGTGATCGACCCGTCGGGCACGGACAGTAGTTCGTCGGCGCTGGCGCAGACGTCATCGCGCTGGCGATCGATCTGATTGGCCGTCGGCATTTTCTCGTCGAAAATATCCATGGCGACGGGAACCAGTCCGGGATGGGCGACCCATGTCCCGTCGTGACCGTCTTCGACCTCCCGACGCTTGTCGGCTCGAACCTTCGCGATGGCGGATTCGTTGGCGTCGTTGTCGTTCCTGATGGGAATCTGGGCAGCCATTCCGCCCATGGCGTGGATGCCGCGACGGTGGCAGGTTTTGATCACATGCAGAGCGTAGGCGCGCATGAACGGCGAGGTCATGGTGACCTGCGAGCGGTCAGGCAGAACGCGGTCGGGGTATTTTGCGAATTTCTTGATGAAGCTGAAAATATAGTCCCATCTGCCACAATTGAGACCGGCGGAGTGATCGCGAAGTTCGTAAAGGATTTCGTCAGCCTCAAACGCAGCCAGGATGTGCTCGATCAGGACTGTCGCGCGGATCGACCCGCGGGGGATATGGATCGCATCCTGTGCGAAGTTGAAAACGTCGTTCCAGAGTCGCGCTTCGAGATGGTTTTCGAGCTTCGGCAGGTAGAAGTAAGGCCCCGACCCGTTGTCGAGCAGATGTTTGGCGTTGTGGAAGAAATACAATCCGAAGTCGAACAGACTGCCGCTCATCGGTTCACCGTCGACGAGCATGTGACGCTCGGGAAGATGCCAGCCTCGTGGGCGTACGAGCAATGTTGCAACTGCACTATTGAGTTTGTATGGCTTTCCCTCGGGACTGACGAACGAGATCGTCCGGCGCACCGCGTCGCGAAGGTTGCGTTGACCTTCGAGCAGGTTTGACCAGGTCGGCGAATTTGAATCTTCAAAATCCGCCATGAAACATTTTGCACCGCTGTTGAGTGCGTTAATCACCATCTTGCGATCGGTCGGACCGGTGATCTCCACCCTGCGGTCCTGGAGATCGGGTGGAATCGGCGCGACCTTCCAGTCCTCCTCGCGGATGGACCTCGTTTCCGGAAGAAAATCAGGCAACAGGCCTGCATCGATCGCGGTTTGGCGATGACGACGTTTATCGAGCAGCTCGATTCGACGGGGATTGAATTGGCGTTGCAGGTCCGCCAGAAACGCGACCGTGTTGGGCGTCAACAGGTCACCCTGTGCGCTATCGGGATTCGCAACAATCGTAACGCCCTGCTGATGCCCGACAGATGTGGTTGGTGTCATCCTGGGTCAACTTCCATTCCTGTTGTGTCTCTTGTTGCGTCGCCCCTTGTGGGCGGCGCGATCGCAAGCGGTCGTTGTTTCGTATTCCCGTCACCCACGAGGGGTGACGCTGCAGAGATCAGTTTCGTTCCACCGGAACGGTCACAAAACTGTTGGATTATAGTACGCTGAACGCATTGGTCATCAACACTCCTGTGGCGATGGGGTTTGTTCAGTCTTGTCGTTTGGCACGATCTCGACAGCGCGTATTTTCTCACCCTCGCCTCGTTTGGCTTCGTACATCAGTTGGTCACCCCGGTGGAGCAGGTCATCGAGCGCGGTGGTCCTGATGGCATGTTGGACGTGGGCGATTCCCGCACTGAGCGAGAATCGGATTTGTTCGCCACCGGCGTTAATCGTTTGTGACGCGACATCGGCGAGAATCTGCCGGACGATGTCGATGGCCTGGTCCTTCGTGCGGTCGAAAAGAAGTGCCACAAATTCATCACCGCCCAGACGTCCGACGACGTCGAATTTCCTGCTGATACTCTTCATCGCGGTGGCGGCGATAATCAGCGCCTGATCACCGTAGTCGTGACCGAAGTTGTCGTTGATTTGTTTGAATTTGTTGCAGTCGCAGAAGACGAGGGAAACGGGAACGTTGAGAATCCCCGCGTCCTGCAATCGCTTTTCAGCCATCTCGGTGAAACCGGCTCGGTTTAGAATGTCGGTCAGTTGATCAACTGTCGCCTTTGTTTCGAGTTGGTCGCATTGCGATCGCAGTCCCGTGGCCTTGGCGGCGATATCGGCGGACTGCGTCAGAACCGAAGACATGTTGCGAACGAGAATGGTCACTCCCGCCGCGTGAACCACGCTCGTTTTTCGGAGCAGCTCTTCGGTCGTGACCCCGTCCGCCCGGTGTGACATGGGGGACCGGAGAGCGTCGAATTCCAATCGAACGTTCTTCCAGAATTCATCGGAGCTTAGCCCGTAAAGGTCGACCCTGGCGGCAACTTCCTCGCGCAACGAAGAAAGGTCCTCGGAGTGACTGCCGTCGAGCACATGCGGCAGCCTGGAGGCGATCTGGATCGCCTCCGCGAGTATCGCGTCACCGACGTGTTCGGTGAGGGCGTCGAGATCGTGATGAAACGTCACAGCGTTGCAGTAGAGCTGTGGTAATCCGAGGCGGCTGAGGTGTTTTCCCCCGAGTTCCGCGTGGCTGCATCCGAACAAATCGTCTTGGGATTCGACGTTTTCGAAAATGTCCGCAATGGATGCGACGGGGGCCTTGTCGAGGGGTGTTCGGGCCACCAACCACGGGACGAAAATATCCTGAAGCAGTCCACAGATGAAGGCCTGTTCACGCATGATCGGATTCGCAACCAGGCTGAACTGCCTGGCCACGACTGCCTTGAAAAGGGACGCGGTCCACAGCGCATTGTGCAGGTCGGATGGGGCCGTGGAGGCGTTGAATCTTCCAGCCAGTGCGTACGCGACAGCGAGCGCGCTGGTGGTTTCAAGCCCCAGTTGATCCGTGAATGCGGAAACCCTGGTGGTTGAACGATCCGTGCAGAACGGCGGTTGGTTGGCCAGTGAAAGAAACATCGACGTTAACGACGCGTCGGACGCAATCGCACTGTGAAAGTCTTCCAAAGACGTTTCCGGATCGTGGGCGATACGGAAAAAGTGGTTGGCGACCTGCTCGGGAACGGGAAGGCAGGTGACCGATTCAGCCTGTCTTGCAACGTCGGCACCCGTCAGCTTCGACGGATTATCGGACATGGCAACGACAGGGCTGTCAGTTGGTGTATCAATGGATTTTTTCCCCGCGACGCTCATGATGTACGGTTCCCCACCACTGTTTCTGATTCGATCGAATCCGGTGGTATCGGGTTCGCTTTCCCGTCCGGACCTGTTCGACAATCTACAATTCCACCATCGTCTCGGCGGCGGGGTTGCTTAAGTGGATCGTGCAGTCCATGGGTGTGGCGTCTGAAAACAGGGCCTGGCGTCTGGATGGGTTCGTGAGACGGAGAGACGGACTGGATGATATCAAGCTGGAATTCATTTGTGATTATGCGGGCGGTTTGGTGTTTGTGGACGCTACGATGTAGGGATGGAATCCGGACGTCGGAAATCATGGGTTGTTTTTCAATGGTCGATTTTGTGGGCCATTGGCTGGTGGGCGTGCGCGTCGGTGGCGTGCGGGTTGGCGGACCTGGAAGAACCGACACCGGGCGGTGGGAATCAGTTTGGTTCCGGTGTGGCGGTGCGTGGGGACGTTGTCGTCGTCGGGGCGTTGCTGGGTGACGTGACCGGTGGCGATGCGGGGGCGGTTCACGTTTTTCGCGTCGAGCAGGGGGGGATTTCATTCGTCGCGTCGCTGGGGTTATCGGACGGTGAAAGTGGAGACCTTTTCGGAGCAGCCGTCGCAACGGACGGAACGTTGATTATCGGTGGTGCGCCGGGATGGGTGGGTGGTGGTCGGGTCGGGGTGTTTCGTCGCGACGAATTCACCGGTGTTTGGGAGATGGACGATTTTCTGCATCCGCCGGGGAATTTGCCGGGTGTTTCGCGATTCGGGGCTGCGACTGCGGTGGACGGTGAATGGGTGGCGGTCGGTGCACCGGGTGATGACGGTGATGTTGGTGCGGTGGATTTGTTTCGCTATTTTGATGATGCGGGGCAATGGGGATTTGTCCAACGGTTAGGTACGGGGGTGGCTGGGGATGGGTTTGGGGTATCCGTCGCGATGGCGGGTGATTGGCTTGTCGTCGGTGTTCCGGACGATTCGACGGCGGGACCGAATGCGGGTTGCGCGGTCGTGTACGAGCTTGACCAATCGAGTCAGATGTGGGTTCAGAACGATGTTTTGAAGACTGCTTCCGACCCGTCATTCGCAAGGCTTGGCGCGTCGGTGGCGATCGACGGGGAACGCGTCATCGCAGGTGCGCCTTTTGCGATGAACCAGGGCGTTCCGACCGGGGCTGCCTTCGTGTTTGCGAGGGATGAGGCGGGTTGGGGGTTGGATCAGAAGTTGGTTGCGATTGAGGCTGACGGGTTTGATTTTGTCGGTGGCGGTGTGGCGATTTCCGGAGACCTCGCGATAGTCGGAGCGTCGCTGTCGGGGGCGGACGATCGTGGGGCGGCGTATGTGTTTCGGAGAAACGGTGGCAGCGGCCTATGGTCGGTCGTGCAAACCAGCGAGGGAGTGGCTGGTGCCCGATTCGGTCATGCCGTCGCGGTTGATGGCGCGGTGGCGATTGTGGGAGGACCGTTGGCGGATGGTGGTGTCGGTTCCGCGTCCGGAATGGTGGCTGCGTTCGCGGTGGCGGACGATGTTGACGGCGACGGGGTATTCGACCTTTGCGACAATTGCAGGTGGGTGTCCAACGCGGATCAGTCCGATGCGGACGCGAATGGGGTTGGGGATTATTGCGAATCGTCGATGCGCGCGTGCGAGCGTCAGATGACGATGGCGTCTGATACGTCCGCGCTGAGTCGGTACGGTCATTCCGCCGACGCAAGCGGGAGTTTGGCTGTCGTCGGTGCCCGGTTCGGGAACGGAGCAGTTGCTGCGTCCGGTAGCGCGTATGTCCTGCAATTCGATGGCGAGCGATGGGAGGAGGTGCAACCCGTTTTCGCATCAGACGGGAGTATTTTCGACGAATTCGGTTCATCTGTCGGAATGGATGACGTGGTCGTGGTCGGCGCGCCGCTGGAAGATGAAATCGGTCCGGACGGGGGGGCTGCGTACGTTTTCAGGTTTGACGAGGCGGCAGACGAGTGGGTGCAGGAGCAGAAGCTGCTGCCGTCGGATGGAGCGGATTTCGACGCGTTTGGTCATGCGGTGGCGACGTTTGGTGACGTGATAGCCGTCACCGCGCCGAACCACAACGCCGTCGGTGAGTTTTCAGGTGCGGTTTATGTGTTTCGATTCGACGACGTCGTGGGTCAGTGGATGGAGGAAGCGAAACTGGTCGGGTCGGACACGGTCGCGTTTGACGAGTTCGGGCAGTCGGTTTCCGTGGATGAAAACGCGATGGTCGTTGGGGCGTGGCGAGACGATGACGCGGGGGTGAGTTCGGGGTCCGCCTATGTTTTTCGAAATGTGTTGGGGGAATGGGTTGAGGAGCGGAAACTGACGGCGATGGAGGCTGCTTCGTTTCAGCGGTTTGGTGTTTCGGTGGCGATCGATGGCGAGGTGGTCGTCGTCGGGGCGCATCAGAGCAGTGTGACGCTCGACGACGCGGGGGCAGCCCATGTTTTCCAGCGAGACAATGTTGGTGAGTGGGTCGAGGTTCAACGGCTCGAAGCTTCGACGGTGAATGTGCTGGACCGGTTTGGTGTTGCGGTGGCGGTGGATGGGACGACGATCGCGGTGGGTTCGAGATTTTCCGATGTGGCGGTCGAAGACGGTGGGGCGGTGTATGTCTATGCGTACGATGGTCGTCGTTGGGACGAGCGGAGCGTGGTGACTGCGTCGGATGTCGAGCCGGAAGAGGAGTTTGGTCGGGCGGTCGCGGTTTCGGGGAATTGGGTGTTGGTTGGGTCGCGGTTTGACGAGCCAGCCGGTACGGAGTCGGGGTCAGCCTATTTCTATCGAATCGCGGGTTTGGATGGTGACCGGGACGGCGTGCAGAACGGGTGTGACAACTGCGAAGCCGCTGCGAACGGGGATCAGACGGATTGTGACGAGAACGACGTGGGAGATGCCTGTATTCAACCGGGGGATATCGATGGTGACGGTGTCGCGAGTCTGGTGGATTTTTCGACCCTGACGGATTGCCAGGCGGGTGATTTGATCGACGTTTGCGGTGATGTTTGTCTTGCGGGGTTTGATTTTGATGGTGACGGTGATTCGGATCTGTTGGATTTTGGCGTGTTTCAAGCCGTTTTCGACGATACAGGGGGTTGAATCGTATTGTATTTTAGGAATGAACCGCCGACGAAGGTGGTTCTACACCTGCAGGCATGTCAATGGACCAACAACAATACAAGGTGTCGTCCCATAAGATGACGCGATACTGGGTTTTTGCGTTCGGCGTCGTCGCGTTGGCAGCCTACATGTTCGTTCTGCGCCCGTCGTCGTCGACCATCGAATGGCGAAATGATGCGGAGGGTGCGATGAGTGAGGCTGGTGAGCGACGGACAGGCCTGCTGATCTGGTTTACGACGGACAGTTGCGTCTTTTGCCGAATGATGAATCAGAGCGTTTTTCCGGACGCGGGGGTGACCGAGCTTGTCGAGCGATATGTGCCCCTTCGCGTGGATGTCAATGAGCAGCCCGGGTTTTCCGGTCGATTCGGTGTGGATGCGATTCCCGCGTTTTATGTCGTGTCGACCAGGGGCGAGGTGGTTTCGGATGCCTCCGGTTTCCTGAAAATAGACGAGTTCAAGTCTTTTTTGCAGAACGCCGGTGAGAAGGTTTGGCCTTCCCCTTCCTTGGTGACGTCGTCTTCGCGGTAGTGGACCGCGTCGTTTTCGCCTCCCTGATGTCGAGCGGTGGCAGGCCGGCGAGGCGCCCCTTCAAATATTTGCCCGTATAGCTCCTGCGGTTTTTGACGATGTCTTCCGGGCGTCCCTCTGCGACGATTTGCCCACCCGCCTCGCCACCTTCAGGTCCCATGTCAATCACCCAGTCAGCCACCTTGATGACGTCGAGATTGTGTTCGATGACGACGACGGTGTTGCCCAGTGCGACGAGTGTGTTGAGGACGTTGAGCAGGCGGTGAATGTCGGCGAAGTGCAACCCGGTGGTCGGTTCGTCGAGCATGTAGAGGGTGTGTCCGGTGGCGGATTTTCCGAGTTCGGACGCCAGCTTGACGCGTTGGGCTTCGCCACCGGAAAGCGTTGTTGAAGACTGCCCCAGCCTGACATAACCCAATCCGACGTCGATCAGAGCGCGAATCTGCTGTTTGATTTTGGGGAAATTTTTGAAAAACAGGACGGATTCATCGACTCGCAGCTCCAGAACGTCGGCGATGCTTTTTCCCCGGTAGCGGACCTCGAGGGTCTCGCGGTTGTATCGCGAGCCATGGCAGGTGGTGCATTCGACAAAAACGTCGGGCAGGAAGTGCATTTCAATTCGTTTGGTGCCCTGGCCCTGGCATTGTTCGCATCGACCGCCCTTGACGTTGAAGCTGAATCGTCCGGGACCGTAACCGCGGAGCTTGGCTTCCCGGGTCGATGCGTACAATTTGCGGATGAGATCGAACACGCCGACGTAGGTGGCGGGGTTGCTTCGCGGTGATCTGCCGATCGGCGACTGGTCGATCTGGATGACCTTGTCGACGCGGTTAGCTCCGACGATCTGTCTGTGGGCACCGGGTTTGGGGCCTGTGCCGAAAAGGCGGCGGTGCAGGGTGCGGTGAAGGATGTTGGTGACAAGGGTGCTCTTGCCGCTGCCCGAGACGCCCGTGACGCAAACGAAGCAGCCCGTTGGGAATCGCGCGGTGATGTTTTTCAGATTGTGCTCGGTGGCGTCGCGGATTTCGATCATGCCTGTGTTGCGTACGCGACGGCGTTCGGTCGGAACGGGAATGGTCAGATGTCCCGATAGATATTGGCCGGTGGTTGATTCGTCGCAGGCGAGTAACCCTTTCAGCGAGCCTTCAAAAACGACCTCGCCACCGGCAACTCCTGCGCCGGGACCGACATCGACAACGTAATCCGCCGCCGCGATGACGTCCTCGTCATGCTCGACGACGATCAGCGTGTTTTCCGCGTCGGCCATCTTTCGCAGGGTGGTTACGAGTTTTCGACTGTCGCGCTGGTGCAGGCCTATGGTAGGTTCGTCGAGAACGTAACACATCCCCACAAGCCCGCTTCCGATTTGTGTCGCCAGTTGAATCCGTTGGGTCTCGCCGCCCGACAGAGTGGCGGAGTTGCGACTGAGCGACAGATATCCGACACCAACGTCGTCGAGAAACGTGAGTCGATTGCGGATTTCGCGAACAGGCTGTTCGGCGATGACGGCTTGCTCGCCCGCGAAGGAAAGCGTTTCAAAAAATGTTCGTGCGTTGGCGATGCTCATGTTGCAGAGGTCGGAAATATTGCTGCCGCCGATCGTGACAGCCAACACGTTTTTGCAGAGTCGCCCCCCGTTGCACGAATGACATGGCGCTTCGGATTGGTACTGATGCAACCGCTGTTTGACCGTTTCGGATTCCGTGTTTTTCCATCGACGGTGCAATTCCGGGATGACGGCATGGATGTTCGTATCACCGGATTGGCAATCCTCGCTGTGGCCATGAAGCAGGAGGTGGGTGACGTCTTCGGGGATGTTGCGAAACGGTGCCCTGGGCGAAATACCGTGTTGTTTGCAGAAGGCGTCGATGAATTTTGTGTACTGGTTTTCGGAGCGTTTCGCGCTCTGTTGCCAGGGGGTGATGGCTCCGCCTTCGAGGGACAGGTCGCGGTCCGGGACGATAAGTTCCGGGTCGAATTCGAGCACCGTGCCCAGTCCGTTGCAATCGGGGCAGGCTCCATGGGGTGAATTGAAACTGAAAACACGCGGGGACAATTCAGGCAGTGAAACGTCGGGATGCGCCGGGCACGCGTAATGCAGGCTGAATGGATGATCGACGTACGTCGTTCCGTCTGTCGCGATCGTTGCGATGACGCGACCGCGACCCAGTTTCAACGCGATTTCCAAACTGTCCGCCAATCGCGAGCCGATGTGGCTCTTGACGACGAGACGATCGACGACCGCTTCGATTCGCGGGGCGTTGTGTTGATCGATCGACGATTCTGCCTCCTCGATCGGAAGGACCTCGCCGTTGATGCGAATACGCACGAATCCCTGCCTGGCCAATCGCGCGAGCAGGGTATCGGGTGGTTCATCGGGAAGTGGTGCGATGATGAGCAGCTTTGCGCCTTCGGGTTGATCGAGGACGATGTCGACCATCTGCGAGACGGACTCCTGCGTGATCGGCTGGGCGCAAATGTGGCAGTGTGGACTGCCGACCTGTGCGAAGAGGACGCGCAGAAAATCGTAGATTTCGGTCGTGGTCGCGACGGTGGATCGTGGACTGGCTACACCGCCACGCTGCTCGATGGCGATGGTTGGGCTGAGGTTGTCGATTCGGTCGACTTCCGGTTTGGGCATTTGTTGGAGAAACTGCCGTGCGTAGGTGCTGAGCGATTCAACGTACTTGCGTTCACCCTCCGCGTAGATCGTGTCAAACGCGAGCGAGCTTTTGCCCGATCCGCTCAACCCGGTGACAACGCTGAGGGCGTGCCGGGGAAATGAAACGGTGATGTTTTTCAGATTGTGCTGGCGAGCGCCAACGACGCGGAGGTGGCTGGGCTTGCTGCTGCTCTTGCACACGGTACGAACCCCATGACTGTCTTTTTGCACTCGCGTTAAACCGGTCAACGTAACAGGTGGATGCGATCGAGGCAATCCTGGACAGCCCATTCCGGATTATCGGAACTGAGACTGGAATTCGTCGATTGTGTGCTTAGCCATTTGGGGACAATGGCCGATCGAAAAGGAGCGGGCGACGATAATGCTCGCCGCGGGCTGATTTGTCGTGAATTGTGTAAGGGTTGCGTTTAGATGGACCATGAGAAATGTGGATCGTATAATCCCGAAGCGTGTCCGGTGGATGGTATCGTGACGATAAGCGCCTTTCACAGGCCCCTCCGTGCCAGTTATTAAAGCACCAGTGAACCCGGCGTTTGGGTTAAAAGGAGTCGACATGATTCTGGGGATGAGAACTTTTCGGGCTTTCGTACTGACGGCGGGCGTATTGTTATCGGCTGGAGCAGCCGGTCTGAACGCCGGGGACGGTGCGCCGCCGAAGGACCGGGCAGAGCGCAAGGAGCTTTGGAAAAGCAACATCTCCCTGTTGGAAGAGATTCAGGATGCGAACGATAGCGCGCTGGGTGGTCTGCCTGTTGATGAGACTGTCGATCCGCGCGTCGCAAAATGGGTCAGCGAATATCGCGAGTTGTCGCGGACGCTGCACGAAGCAA
Source organism: Phycisphaerae bacterium (assembly GCA_029260165.1). GTDB lineage: Bacteria > Planctomycetota > Phycisphaerae > UBA1845 > UBA1845 > OFTM371. Next base: position 175,674 of record JAJDDT010000042.1, read on the forward strand.
AGGACGAGGACTACAAACGCTACGTCGAATTGGCTGGGACGAACCTGGCAGAGAAAAGAGTTCGCAAGTCGCTGCATTGGGCGATCAGAGCGCACAATTCGGCGGCGGATCCTGAAGCGTTTCTGAAACTTCCGGTGGCACAGGAGTTGGCGACGGTCGCGGTCGAGAAGGCGGAAGACTACCGAGCGAAAGCGGAGTGGAACAAAGCCCACGCGGTCTACTATCAACTGACCCAGCTTTTTGAGGATGACAAAGCCTATGAGCGCGGGCGCGAGGAATGTCTGAACATCGCCCGGCTCGACGCCATCTACAGCGAGGACGGCAACTGGAAGGAATTTCTCGAGGACATCGATCCGAGGAATGGAACGGACGCCATCGAGCGCGTGCATCAGTATTATGTCGAGAAAACGGACTTCCGGTCGTTCACGTCTGCGGGTCTGGAGCAGTTGTTGCTCCTTTGCGAATCGATCGATATTCGCGATACGTTTGAGGGATTGAAAGACGACTTCGTTCGCGAGGATTTCAAGCGACGATTGGATGCGCGCCTTGAGCAGGTGCAGAAAAAGAAATCCTTCTCGCATCGGGATGCGAAACGGTTCTACCGCCGCGTCCTTGAAATCAACGAGCAGACGGTTCGCCTTCCGGACGCGCTGGTCGTCTACGAATTCATGACCGGGGCGTTGGACTCGTTGGATGATTTCACCTCCATGATCTGGCCCATCGAATTTCGCGAGTTCGACAAGCAAACCCGCGGCGACTTCGTTGGTGTGGGTATCAGTATTTCCGGCGGGAACAACAGGCCTGTGACCGTGGTGTCGCCCCTGGAGGATACACCCGCCTACAGAGCCGGTATCAAGGCGGACGATGTGATTACGCATGTCAACGGCGAGGAGATCGGCGATCGCTCGTTGAACAAGGTCGTCCGGATGATCACCGGGCCGATGGGAACCGAGGTGACCCTGACGATTTTTCGCGAATCGGAGAATCGCACCTTTGATGTGTCTCTCAAGCGAGCGTTGGTCAAGATCGCGTCCGTGAAGGGACTCGAACGCGATCCGGATGACCCGGAGGAATGGAAGCATCTGCTCGATGAGGAGCTGGGGGTGGCCTACATCCGCGTCGGTTCTTTTCAGGAGAACACGGTACGCGACCTGTATCGCTCGATTCGCAAATCCGTCGACAACGGTGCCAATGGCTTGATCCTTGACCTGCGATTCAATCCGGGTGGGTTGATGAAGTCCGCCGTCGAAATGGCTCAGCTTTTCCTGCCACGCGATACGCTGGTCGTCTACACGAAGGGCGCGAAGGATCCGCAATGGCAGAATCCGTCAGCGGAACACGACGGTCCGTTTGTGGACCTCCCGCTGATCGTTCTGGTCAACGAATACAGCGCCAGTGCTTCGGAAATCGTTTCGGGTGCGTTGAAGGACCACGAGCGCGCGGTCATCCTTGGCGAGAATACTTTTGGAAAGTTCAGCGTGCAAAAGCTGATGCAGCTTGGGCGTAGTATCGCACATCTCAAACTGACCACCGCGCGATACTATCTCCCGAGTGGGCAGTCGTTGCACCACGAGGAGGGGGCGATGGTCTGGGGTGTGAAACCCGATGTTGAAATCGCGGTGGCGCCCAAGGAGATCGGCAGAGTGCTGGACATGCGCCGTCAGCGCGATGTTCTCAGCCAGCCGGGTTCGTCGGACAGCGAAACGGTCGCGACCGATGAAGATGACGACGAGAAAATCGAGGGCGGGGACGACGCAAGTGCAACCGGGTCCGCGACGTCCGACGGCGATGTGGCAAAGGATGAAATCAGGAACAGCGGCGATGATTCGCAATCGGACGTCAAGTCCGAAAATGGCAAAACCGGCGAGGATGACGCGAAAGAAGACGCCAGGGGCGACGACGACGAAGATGGCGACGACGAAGATGGCGACGACGAAGAAGACGACGAGGAGGAAGAAGACGACGATCCGGATACGCTGGAGGACCTCGCGCCGGACCCGAATGAATTGCCCGACGTTGATTTCCAGCTCGAAACCGCGAAGTTGCTCATGCGTCTCTATTTGATCGGCGAGTCGGGCACAACGTTGGCGGTCAATCAAAAACCCGGCGTGGGGGGTTCTTCGGTCGTGATCCCCTCGACCAGAACCAAAGTTGAGGTCCGCAAGCCCTAGCCTGGCCCCCGGCGCAACGGTGCACTCCTTGAGAGTTCCGTCGCCGTCGTGAAATTCGGACCGGGCGAGTAGATCGAACAAGCCAGCCGCGGCGTTCATCCAGGGTCGGCAGTTTGCACGGCGAAGTGTTCCAGCACGCCCGTGTGGCTAAGGCTGTTCCGCGCGAACCGGCGGAAATCGGGGATTTCTGAAAACAAGGGTTCCACCCGTGACCAACATCAGCGAGAAAACAGCGATTCCCCATTCCGAAACCGTTGGGACAGGCGGCGGGGGAGGTCCGATCGTGTACACCTGATTGG